>JBCCLH010000007.1:0-151542 GCA_039026955.1 Bacteroidota bacterium | reverse complement strand
TGTTGAATTTTGAATTAGTTCAAACTAAATTCTTCAACTCATGAACTTCAAAACTAAATCTAATAGCGTAAGCGGTCTAAAGCGAAGCGTGTCTAAGAATCCATTTGAAACGTCATTACGAATTTTGGAAAAACTTGTGGCAATCTGTTTCTTTCGAATACCAATTCTGCTTTGATTTAAACAGATTACCGCGCTGTCGCTCGTAATGACGGTTCGTAGTTTTATGAAAATCAAACTGTCGGTTTTAATGTGTCAATTTGAAAATTTGAAAATGTATCAATGTCTTTCAAAGAAAATGATATACTTTATCAGAAACAGATCGCTTCACTTTGTTCGCAATGACGAATCATAGATATTATCAAAACCTCTGCTTTTGTTATAGATATCGAACTGACGTTTGAAGGAACTAAACTTATAAACTCATAAACCCATAAACTTCAAAGCCTACCAAATAATCTTATACTTTAAAAGCATTTCCTTCTCGCCTTCCCAATCGCGATTGTAGTTTTTCTTGATGAGCTTGGCAGGAACGCCTCCGATAAGAATATTGCTTCCCAAATCTCTGTAATCTTTGTTGACGACTGAATTGGACGCAATGACACAATTTTCAGGAGTTTTGGTGCCTGGCATGATGGAAATTCTGTTGGAAAACGCATTGTACTTCGCCAAATGCACGGGACTTGTCATCGGATAGTATTCGCCTGTTTCAGTATTCATCATGGGATGAAAATTGGAGTCCGTAATCTGAGATTCGTAGCCAATTCCACACCAATCACTGAGAATGACTTCTTCTTTGCAAATCAGTTTTACATTTGATCCTAAACATGCCATATATCCAAATTCGCAATACGCGCCTTCTCCCACATGTACAAAACAATCAATTCCGATATGTGCGTGTCCTTTAAACACTAGCCTTCCTTGAACGGATAGTTCTGCAATTCTTTTGGAGCGTGAAGGCAATTCGAATTTTTGCCCAAAACCAATCATTCCTCTTTTAATTTCGGGAACATCTAAGATAATTTCGCCACTGATATCCGCGAATTTTACCGAACCATAAAACATGATCGGTAGCTTTTTTGCGATGTGAAACGGGAACTTTTTGTAGTTGAAATAGATTGTTTTAATCCAATTCACAGCAAAATAAAACTTCCAGATGCTTCGTATTTTATTGAAAATCCGTCTCATGATCGTTTGGAAAGTTTGTTTTTTATCAACTGTTTGATATTCATTTTTTGCTGCAATTGCGAATATGTAAAGATATAAGAAAGTAGCATTATGACAATCATTCCGCCATATTTCAAATAAGTAGTTTCTAAAAACGTACACGCAAAGGCACATCCGCATAAAAGCACACATTGCACGAAAAGCTTGTAAAACGGAGGTTGGAATTGCAAACCGTAACTTAGTTTCGTAATGATCAGCAATCCTGTGAAGTGAATGATATAATACGCTAAGACACTAATTCCCAAACCTGTCAATCCGCCAAAATAATAGCCAGCACAATTCATTACCAGCATCAACAAGCTAAATCCAATAGAGGTTTTCACAAAGATTTTAGAATCGCCTTTTGCCAAAATCACATAGCCAACTGACCAAGAAACTGCTTTGAACGCCATTCCCAAAACACCCCAAGAAATCAATCCGACAATCACTAAAAATTCTTTTGAGTATAAAATTTTCACGATTAATGGCGCTGCTATAAAAAAGGTCGTGATGATCGGTGTAATCAGCAAAATTGCAATTGTAGCTTGATTTCGAACGGCAATTTGTACTTGTACATTGTCTTTGTGAATTGAAGATAATCGTGGAAAATAATCGGTTCCCATCGCGTTAAAGACCATTCCTACATACGAGTTTATGATTAGAAATCCTGCGGAATAATACCCAACTTCTTCCAATCCGCCCATAAATCTGATATAAATCTGTAACAGATATGTTGTAGTCAAAATCACAATTCCCGTGATACTTAATACAAAACCTAAGTGCAACATATCTTTTCCTTTGTGATACGCTTCTTTAATCCCTAACGAAATCCGCTGAATTTTGAGTGTATTTTCAAAATACCAAAAGAATAAAAAGATCACGATTGCCGTGATGATAATGGTTGGGACAATGGCATCCAACTCATAGATATAATATAACGGAATGGAGACAATCAATCCTACCGTACTTCCCAAAACATTGGCAACCGCTAGTTTTTTAAGCGATTGTGTTCCTTGTAAAATAGCTGTTTTTCCATTGGTGAGTTGCATAAAAAAGATCGCGATTGCCAACCAAATAAATTCGAATGTATAGTTGGTATTTCCAAACGTCAATTCACTTAATACTGCCGAAAATACTATTGTGAAAATTGCACCAATAATCGCTGTAACAGTAATAAATTTTTGCAGAATGCTCACCGTTTGCACTACTGCTTTTTCATCTTCAGAAGCATGGACATGCGCCAATTCTTTTACAGCACTTGTATCCAATCCAAGTTTGGCAATTTCACTCACCACTTGAAGTGTTGTGTTGAATAAGCCAATAATTCCCATTCCGACACCGCCTAGTAGAATCGCGACAATTTTGACACGTATGACCGAAATCAGAATCTTAAAAACCTGTACTCCGCCGAATAGCGAGGTTGCTTTTAAGATGTGCGTATATGAAAACTGCTGCTTGTCTGCCATTAATTCTAGAGGAATTACGTCTGATTACTGTATGAGTTGAGCAAGGAAATGATTAGGTTGACGTCAAATTCATCCATAACTGGACTTATTGGTAAACTCAAACATTCGTTATGAATCTTCTCCGTGATTGGAAATTGCAAGTGATTCCATTCTTTGTAAGCTCCTTGCTTGTGTGGCGGAATTTCGTAATGAATCAGCGTTCCGACTTCACTTTCTGCAAGATATTGCTGCAATTTTGCTCTGTTTTCCGTCCGAATCACAAATTGATGAAACACATGCGATTCATTTCTAGGATGATGCGGCAAAATAATTTCAGGATTGTCAATTCCAAAACTATAACGTAAGGCTACATCGCGTCGCTCTTCATTGTCAGCATCTAAATGCGGTAATTTGATATTGAGAAACGCTGCTTGAATTTCGTCCAAACGATTGTTGACACCTTTGTATTGGTTGACATATTTTGAGGAAGTTCCGTAGTTGCGCAATTTGCTGATGATTTCTGCCAATTCTGAATCGTTAGTGGTTACCGCTCCAGCTTCGCCTAAAGCGCCTAAGTTTTTGGTTGGATAGAAACTGAATCCCGCAGCATCACTTAAATTCCCTGCTTTTTTTCCTGCTGCATTCGTAGCGCCATGTGCTTGTGCAGCATCTTCCATGACGAGCAAATTGTGTTTTTTGGCGATGGAATTAATCTGCATCATTTCCATCAATTGCCCATATAAATGCACTACCAAAATCGCTTTTGTTTTTGACGTAATTGCCGCTTCCACTTTTGTGGGATCGAGATTGTAAGTTGTAATATCTGGTTCTACCAAAACAGGTTTCAATCCTGACTTTGTGATTCCCAAAATACTTGCGATATACGTATTCGCAGGCACAATAATTTCGTCACCTTCTTTGAGTTTTCCTAAGATTTTGTAGGCTTCTAGAATCAACATTAAAGCATCTAAACCATTACTAACGCCGATGCAATGTTGCGTTCCACAATAATTTGCAAACGATTGTTCAAACTGTGTGACACTTTTTCCCAATACATAATACCCAGAATCTAAAAATTTCTTGAAACTCGCTCGAAATTCAATTTCAAAACGCGCATTGACTTTATGTAGATCGAGAAATTTAATCATATAAAAATGGTATCGAGTTTGTGACTGTTTTGTACGTCAATTTCGTAAAAATCTTGGGTAATGGTGCGTGCGCCAAAACCTTCTTTCCAATAGTGCAATCCTTGATTGATGTTTTTGCCTTGGTTTTCATTCGAAATGCCAAAATCAAAGTACATTTTGTGTTGAAATACTTCATCTAGCAAATACATATGTAAAAAATCCAAGCTTCCTAACGTGTTCTTGTCTTCATTTCCTGAAATATACTGTGAATGCGCCACATATTGAGTTTCAAAGATAGTTGTTCCAGCCACAATGATATCTTCTTTGTATACATTGAATTGTCGAATATTTTCAGGAAAAGCCACTTTGAGTTGTTGAATTTCAGCTAGTGAATGTACAGGTTTTACACTGTGTTTTTTATTTAAATTTGGAATTAAAATTGAGTTCCAAAATTCGTCAAATGTTTCCACTTCTTTGATGACTAAATTGTGTTTTAACGCTCTTTTATTCCCTGCAATTCTGTCTCTCGACAATTTCGGTCGGTGTTTCATATTCACTACTGATAATGCATCTCTGCGTGTCAGTTTCGCTTCCAAAATAAACAGCAAATACTGCAATTCGTCATATGGCATCGGATTGTACATCGACGGCAACAATTTGAGGTGTAGTTTTTGAATGTTTTGTTCTTTCAAATACTCCAAAATTTGCTGCAAACATGCTATCACATCATCCAACTTTAGATTTTCATTGATAAGCAAACCGCCATAGGTCAACCCTTGATGTGAATACAGATGAGTTGCGTGTTGATTTGCAGGAAACAGTGCTACTAACTTCTCCTTTTTGTAGAGCATCAGGGAATGATCTTTGAAACGATCTTGGTGATAGTCCATAAAGTCCCGATAGAACAAAAATGTACTATTCTTTGCTTCTGAGACGAAATTGTCCCAAAGCATTTTGGATTCACTTGTGTATTTGGTTAGTGTATAAATTTAGGTCGGGTTTAGAAAAAGTGAATTTACTAATTTTAACGTGAGTTTGGTAGTTGTAGTGTGGAAAAATGAAATTTACTTAATTTTCGTATTAGATTTTAGCTTTATCAGATGTTGGTTGAAATCAAAATCTTCGACTATTGGACTATTCATACCTTCTTGAATAGCATTTTGCAACTTTGAAATTTTACGTAATTTGTTTTTATCTAACACTCCTAGGACTTATTTTTCAGTTGTAATTTTCTTTTCATGAAAATATTAATAATTAATATCAAATAAAAATATGACAAAGCTTTTCATGAGCGTAAAAAATCTATTTTTAAAATTCAGTATATTTGTTATGACAACACTTCATCGAAATGGGTGCAAAAGAATTAAGAAATAAAATCATACAGCTTTTAGAAACAGATAATATTAATTATTTGAAGACAGTATTTGAATTTGCAGAAAAACAGAAATTAAATACGGATGATAAGACTATTATTGCCTACACAGTTCAAGGAGAAGCACTTACTGAATCCGAATACATTAATAAAATTAAGGAGGCAGAAGCATCTGTGAAAGCTGGAAATTTTACATCTGTTGAAGATTTAGAAAAAGAAGCCGAAAAGTGGTAAATGACTGATTCTAAAATTGCCATACTCTGGTCTGACCAAGCTAAAGCAGACTTAAAATTCATATACGAGCGCATACTTCATAAAACAAAATCACTTACAAATTCTAAAAATGTAAGAAGAGATATCATTACAGCAAGCAAACAAATTAAATTTATAGAACAATATCAAATAGATGAATTTTTAGGTGAACCTTACAGGAGAATGATTGTTAGACATTTTAAAATCGTGTATGTCCCTAAAGATGAAACTTCCATTTTTATTTTTGAAAATTTTTGATACCTATAGAAACCCTGACAGGTTAAAAGATTATTTATAATTCTAGGCGTATTTCAATTCTAATTTAAACACATGAAACAAGAAACACACATAGCTGATATACTAAATACAAAGTTACGGCAGCTTGGTTCTACGTTAGATATTCTTCAAGAATCCAATGATATTGGTGAGCAAATAGCGTCTTTAGGAGTTGAAGACCGATTTGTCGAAATTATTCGTGTTCGTGAAGAGAAAGAAATTTGGGTTTCTTTTTATTGTGATAGTGTTTTTCTACCAAGTGCTGATTTTTCAGACATAACAGAAGTTGCCAATATTATTTTTGAGTTTTTAGCGCTAAAAATTAGTGTTAGAGATTTTTTAAATACGTATTGTAAATCACCCATAGACATATCAAATCTAGCAAGCGATGATGACATTTTACTTGAACTTTATTGGTTCTACTTTCTCCAACCTTCAAAATATGATATGTATGATTCAAAAAAATGGTTAATCGTTGTAGAATTTGCAAAAACAATTGAGTCAATTGCAAAAGTGAAAAAACTAAATCCTTACAGAAGTATAGATCGTTTGTGTTTTACGCTAGATAGAAGATTTAATACAGGAAATTTTCCTTGTATTTGGTTTTCATCACGAGAAAAGGACATTTCAATTTTTTCAATTGGTTATTATGATGGTACAAAATTACAAAGCGGAACAGCAGAGGAGATTCAGAATATATTCAAAGAACTGATACTATCAGAAACATAATTAATTCACCTTCTCAAAAACCACATTCCCTTCGCTATCAATATACTCGTACACATCATGTAAAAATCCATTGGTAATCATGGAATGACTCGTGTCCTCTTGCCTATTTTCTAGCAAAGCTTCATTGTCGCCTAAATACGCAAAAATTGTTCGAAATAGATTGACAGGTGTTTTGAGTTGCCCATCGTAACTTGGTGCACGTTTGTTGGGCCATTTGATCGCTAAAGCCGCTGAAAATGCAGAGTAAACCAATTTCTCATCTGTTTGTTGTTGAAAGATTTCTTTGGTGTAGTTGAATCCTACGTAACCACCGTGATCGGCTGCGATGATGATGAGACTGTTCGGATCGTTTTTGATGATGGTTTGTGTAAGCTCCTTAAGCCATTTGTTGGCTAATTCCACTTGCGTGAGATAGTTTTCGCGTTCGATTTCTTTTCCTTTAGAAGTACTTCCAAACGTAGAAATATGTCCCGGAAGAATTTGCTCAATGAAATAAAAACTACGCTTTCCTCCTTGTTTTTGGATGGTTTTTTCTAATGGTTGAATGATTTCTTTTGTCTCACCAAACGCACCAATCCCAAACCACGGAACTTCATCCATTGTGTAATTGCAGAAATCGTACTTAATTTCAGGACGATTCAACAGTAAATATGGATTTTGCATGAACAGAAACGTCTTGTAATCATTATTTTTCAACGTTTCGATCACAGGATTATCGCCCACAATGACTTCTCGCGCACCAAATAATTGTTCGCCTTTGTAATGATGTTTCATCGCAAACATGGAACCGTTTGATAATACCGTAGACGTATAATTGCTTCGAAAACCATCGTACAATTTGAATCCGCTGTTTTGTAAATACGACTCAAAAGCAGCATTCTGAAAGTTGTACGGAGCTTTAGCCAATTCTCTAAAATTCGCATAGCCGTCTGGCTGAATGACATAGATATTCGGGAATTGCGTGAATTTGGTTTGCACAACTTCTTCTGGATATGCTCGCCATTCATCACTATCAAATAGCGCTCTGTACAACGTCGGAATCATCGTCAAAAATGCTACCACAGCCATGATAAACTGTAAAACAATGATTTTTTTGTATTGCTTTCTGAGTAAAATCGCGAAAAGTGCCGCCACAACTATAGCAGCTACTATCATTCTTGCATGCTCAAAACTGTAAATTCTTCCCACAAAGAAAAATCCAAAAAACATCGCATTCAACACAGGCAATAGATAGGATTGGATTTTACTCAGCAACTTGATTCGCTTTGTCAATTCCCAAAAAATGATAAAAACTACTACAGGAATTACGAGATATGCGCAGAAAACGACTGCCAATTGAAACCAGGAATTCACCAGCATAAAGTTGGACGCAAATACATAGACAAACGCATACAAACCTGCGGCAATCGCAAAAATGATGGGATCATCTTTGGTGCTATTGACGAACTTTTCTATGTTTTTTTTGAGTGAATTCACGTGGTTTTGTTCTTGAATAGGTATAAAATGCGTTCAGAATCTGCGATTTCCTTTTTGGCGATCATTTCGAAATGTTCAGAATAGATTTTTTCGAAGTTCTCTACATTGTAATGTCCAAATTGTGCTTTGAATTCCGCTTTTGAATTGAGCAAACGTGTTGCGTAGGAATCCGCTCGTTTTGGAAATTCAATGATAAGATTTTTAGAAAACGATGCAAAAAATGCTGCTGAGTTTTCAAAAGGCACATTTCCTGTCAAGGATAGATGATGAATCAACGCCAATGCCAACGTAACTTCGGGTTGAAACTCCAGAATACGCTGTAGAAACGAAAAACGTTCGGTATTTTGGAAACCAATCGCGGCAGATGGATTGAGCAAATCGATCACAAAAGGCAATAGATGTTGTTCTTTATTTTTCTTGACTATATAATGATTCTGATCTATAGCATTGTTGTCGATATCGCCTACCAACGCATAGTCAATTTTGCTTGTAATTTGTCGCACAAAGGTTCCGTCATTTCCACCGACATCAATGACTGTTTTAGCTTGTAGTTGCTGAATCCAATCGTTGATAATGGTAGATTTCTGCTGAAAAGCAGTATCCGAATAATTCGTTTTCTGATAGTAATTTCCCCATTCTGATTGCTCTTTGAGTTGCAACTTTTTGATAAAATTATACAAACTATCAATGATATTGAACAAGCCTTTTTTTGATAACTTCGCTTGCTTTGTCTGCACTACATCCGCTTCTTGATGCTTGTTTTCATATTTTGCCAACAAGTGAATGTTCGCATATAAAAACGGATTCAGTTTTGTCTTTGCCGGCAACAACGAAGCGATTAATTTCAATGGCACTCCATCAATGAAGTTTGACATGGTTTTGAGAAATTCCACTCCGTGATATTTGGCAATGAGCAACGGTCCTAAAAAGTGTGTAATAAACTGCTTATAGGCGCGCCACGGTGTGTTTTCTTTGTAAAAATCTAGCGAAAGCGTGTCTATAAAAATTGTACTTCCTTTATAAAAAGCAATATTATACGCCGTTGCATCTTTCAGTGAAAAGTTATGTTGCAGTGCGTATTTTTGTAGTTTTAAGGTGTGTAAAGCCGCTTCTTTGTACTGCTGAAAACTCCACTCATACGGATACGTAATGAAAGGAATTTGTTCGGGTTGAATGCAAATGTGTGTTTTTGAATTTTCAATTTCTTCATGCGGAATCAGCAGTTTGTGTTGAAATGCTTTTTGAAAAAAATTAGCTGATTTCAGTGCTTCGTATTGTGGAAAATAACTTGGAAATATGATGCGCTTAATGATCTCATTTTCAACGTATATGTGTCCACTAGGATCGCGATAAGAAGAAGTGTGTCTGGTATTATTAGTCATCTTTCGATGCATTTTCTATCGTAGAATCGTCAATATCAATACTATCAAATACTTCGGTATCCGCGGTATTTTTGTGTAATCCGAAGATGGTTTTTATTTTGTGAGTGATGCTTTTGTAAAAAAGAGCTACACCAGCTACTATTGCCACCAACGCTTGCGCTATCATGGCTCCTAAGCCAGCATCAAAGTATAGAAACTGCATAAATTGATATTTCAGTAAAGATAAAAAAATTTACTTTTTAGCAGCTATCGCATAACATAAATTACATCTTAATGAGTTGAGCACGGTTTTAATTGTTACGATCCACTTCTGTTTTTAAAGTGGTTTTCCCAAGCTTTATTTTACAAGTAGCTTTGATATTTAAGATTGAACTGCGATTTAGGATGCTTTTTTTCTTGTCAAATGATAGACATTAATTCCGAAAATCGCCACATTCGTAATAATAATTGGCAAACCGACACGCAAAGTTGGCATTAAGCAACCGTACAGCACGAAAAGTAAACAGCCAATTCCGTTGATCATTCTCAGATTTTTTAAATCTTTCATCGTAAAGGAAATTAATACTGCGAGTGATGCTAAGTAGCCGACTAGTTCTGTTCCTGTGATTTGTAGTATGGTCATTTTTGTTTTTTGTGGATTTGTTTTTTTGTTTTTTGTGGATTTGTGGATTTGTGGATTTGTTTTTTTGCCGTTGGCTTTTGGCTTTTTTCTTGAGAAACTTAAACTCTTAAACTTATAAACTCCTAAACTTCTTCAACCACGAATATTTTCTGGTTAAGTCTCGGCTATTAACTGAAAACTGAAAACCGATAACTAACAAAAAAAGGTTTCACTACATTGCGTAATGAAACCTTTTGTTTGAATTGAATGTTATCTTTTTAAATTGTTTTATTACGCTTTCTTTCTACTTCCGTGAGATGAATTTTTCTTAGACGTAGATAATTTGGAGTGACTTCTACGTATTCGTCTTTTTGAATGTATTCTAAAGCTTCTTCTAGTGAAAACTTGATGGCAGGAACAATTTTTGCCTTATCATCTGCTCCAGCAGAACGTACGTTGGATAGTTTTTTCGTTTTTGTAACATTTACCGTCATATCGTCTCCACGAGAGTTTTCCCCGATTACTTGACCTTCATAGATATTTTCTCCTGGATCAATGAAGAACTTTCCACGTTCTTGTAATTTATCAATCGAATATGGAATTGCCGTTCCTTTTTCCATCGATACTAACGAACCATTTTGACGCTCAGGAATTCCACCACGAACTGGTTGGTATTCTTTGAATCTATGTGCCATAATCGCTTCTCCAGCCGTTGCGGTTAGTAATTGATTACGCAATCCGATGATGCCTCTGGACGGAATTAAGAATTCGCAAATCATACGATCGCCTTTGGCTTCCATGCTTAGTAAATCACCTTTACGGAGTGTCACCATTTCTACTGCTTTTCCAGATACGTGCTCTGGTAAGTCGATGGTTAATTCTTCAATTGGTTCACATTTGGCACCGTCAATTTCTTTGATGATTACCTGTGGCTGACCAATTTGCAACTCATAGCCTTCTCTACGCATGGTTTCAATCAAGACAGATAAGTGTAAGACTCCACGACCAAAGACTAAAAATTTATCAGCGCTATCCGTTTCTTGTACGCGTAAGGCTAAATTCTTTTCTAATTCTTTCATCAAACGATCTTTGATGTGACGCGAGGTTACATATTTTCCATCTTTTCCAAAGAATGGCGAATCATTGATCGTAAACAACATGCTCATTGTTGGCTCATCAATGGCAATGGTTTTTAATCCTTCTGGGTTTTCCAAATCGGCAATCGTATCACCAATTTCAAAACCTTCCAAACCTACAATCGCACAGATATCACCCACTTGAATTTCAGACACTTTTTTTCTACCTAAACCTTCAAACGTGTGCAATTCTTTGATTCTCGATTTTATAGTTGTTTTATCGCGCTTTACTAATGAAACTTGCATGCCTTCTTTCAGCGTTCCTCGTTGCAAACGTCCAATCGCAATTCGTCCTGTAAACGAAGAATAATCTAGCGAAGTAATTAACATTTGTGTGCTTCCTGCTTCAAATTCTGGTGAAGGAATGTGTTCCATCACCATGTCCAATAAAGGTTCAATAGAATCTGTTGGTTTTTGCCAATCGTCCGACATCCAGTTTTGCTTTGCCGAACCGTACACTACAGGAAAATCTAACTGCCATTCTTCCGCACCTAATTCAAACATTAAGTCAAATACCTTCTCATATACTTCATCTGGCGTACAGTTTTCCTTGTCTACTTTATTCACAACCACACAAGGTTTCAATCCTAAATCGATGGCTTTTTGCAATACAAAGCGCGTTTGCGGCATCGGACCTTCAAAAGCATCTACTAGCAATAATACACCATCTGCCATGTTTAATACACGCTCTACTTCTCCACCAAAATCGGCGTGACCAGGCGTATCAATGATGTTGATTTTTGTGCCTTTGTAATTCACAGATACATTTTTAGACGTAATCGTAATTCCACGTTCACGTTCTAAATCGTTGTTATCTAAAATTAAATCTCCAGTATTTTCATTTTCACGAAACAACTGACAGTGATACATAATTTTGTCTACCAAAGTCGTTTTCCCGTGGTCTACGTGCGCAATTATTGCAATGTTTTTTATTGAAGCCATGTTAACGCTGATTTTTAAGCGTGCAAATGTACTGTTTATTTACTAGAGAAAAGAATTTTGGTGACTTTTTAGGTTAAATTACTATCAATTAACATTTTAGCATCCTTTTTTATAGTTTTTTTAGACGGAAGAAAAAGGCTATAATTTCTTCTTATGTTTTCCTGTTACTAACTGTACTGCATTCCCATAATTGTTTGATAGTGAAATGTTTTACCTTTAGAATTATTAACCATAAACAAGCCTACATGTTACAAAAAATTTTAAAAATTGACGGTGTTTCGTCTTTAGACAAATCAACACAGAAACGCATTGTTGGAGGAAATCCCTGCGCGAATTATTCGGGACCATTTTGTTTTGGAGTGGGACTTTCGGGTTGTGGGACTTGCGAAGAGTTTCAAGCGTTGCCTGCAAATTTTCAAATGTGTGTTTTGGTCGGTTTTGATTGTCTTAATGATTTTTGGTAATCAATTCTACTAGAAAAAACTAGAGGCTGTCTAAAAGTCTTTACAGGCGTCATTCTGAGCTTGATACTGAATCAAGTTCGTTTTGACGAAATCTGTACTTTTTAGACAACCTCTTTTTTATGAAGTCCTTAAAATGAAAGGCGTTTTTTAGATTTTTTATAGAAATGCGTAACATTTGTAGTCTATTAAGCACATACTATATATAAGTGTCGTAAATATCTATATTTTTATCGTGTTTTTATTTCTAAAAATTTAGATATTATTACATTTGTACTCCTCCACAGATTAATAATTAAATATAGTAAACCTTAAAGACTTCATTTAGTATGAAAAAAATTTTATGTCTGTTCGCAATCGCCATCATGGTTGTTAGTTGTGGAAAGAAAAACCCTGAATCAGCTTATATTCCAAAAGATGCTGTCGGAGTAATGTACATGAACCTCGGTTCGTTAGCTGAAAAAAGTAGTAATATTGATTTTAAAAATCTGAGCATTGGTAAAATGTTTGAACAGAATGCGCCTCGTGAGGTGAAAAAGCTCATGAATGAGACGCTGACTGCTGAAAACATGAATGCAGCATTCCGCAAAGATTTTATTTTAGGTTTTATGACGCTTGATCGTATGTTGCCAAGTGGAGGATTAGTGATTCCTATTAAAGATGGAGCTGCTTTTGAAAACATGATAACGCCGATGATAGAAAAAGCGCCAGGTATTAAAAAGCAAGAAAAAGTAGGAAAAGGAGAAGCTTTCACTGTGTATTCAAATAGAGAAATGGCTATTGGTTGGAACAATGAAACTGCTTTGGTTGTAGTAGCACGAGAATATGCAGATCAAGATTTGATTGATATGACAAATTTAGAAGCTTCTGAAAATATCAATGCTACCAATTATTTTAAAGATTTCTTCGATGCTAGTAAAGACATGGGAATGCACATTTCTTCGACTCCTATGAGTACGATTGCAGACTCTTTTGCCACAGGAATGCTAGGGTTAGATATCGATTCAAAGAATAATAACTTTACGTATTACGGTAGTTTTGAGGATGATTACATGCATGCGCAAATGAAAATGAACTTGAATCCTGTTATCAAATCAGTGATTGGATACGATTCTTGGTTGGCTACAGATTATGATGCCAATTTATTGAATGTGATTCCTGAAAATTCTGCCATGGTAATGAAAATGTCTTTTGACTTTCCTGCGTTATATGAACACTTTAAAAGTTTGCCAGATAATGAAGCGTTGCCAGAAAAGATTCGAAAAGAATTAAAACGAGGTATTGAAAGAGCTGACGGACAGTCAAAAGGTGCTGCCGGAATGACACCAGAAGAAGTTTTTGGAATTTTTGGCGGTTCTATGGTGATGGGCGTAACGGAAGGTAAAGTTGTCAAAGATAGTATTCGCGATTATTACAGCGATGATGTTGAATACCGCGTATTTGAATCAAAAGTACCTAATGTATACGCTGCGGTTGCTATTAAAGACATGGAAAAGTTTGAAAAGCTTATGGGACTTGGCATGATGTTTTTAAGACCTGAAGAAAAAGGTAAAAATTATTATCAAATGTATGGAGATAACTTTATGATCTTAAAAGACAATATGTTATACTTCACAAACGATGAAAGCAAAGCTGACGAAGTTGCCAACAACGGAAAGCTAGCGGCAAACCTTTCAAACTTTAAGCACAAGTCTAAGCTTGACAGTTCTATATACATCTACTCTTCGCCAAATGCATCAAGTGTTATGGGAGATTTTTTATCTAGCATGAATCCTTATGAAAATTTATACAAAACTGGAGATACGAAAAGTTCTTACGAGTTGATGAGTGACTATTTTGGTGAAAGTCACTTGACTATTGGAACTGACGGAATGGAATCATTTACATACATGAAAGGAGAAGGAAACTCTTTAGAGCGCATGATTATGTACATGAATGCAAACATTGAAGAGATGATGAAAATGATGGCACAATTTAGATAGTCCCAAGTTCTTAGCGTGACTATACAAATTCAAAACATACATCCTACATACTTTACTCCAGCTTCTTCTGAAGTTTGGAGTAAAGTTTTTTATTTGGAAGCTGGTCAAAAGTACTTGATCAAAGCTGCTTCTGGTAGTGGAAAGAGTTCTTTCTTTAATTTTTTATACGGTTTAAATAATAAGTTTACTGGAAGCATTCTTTATGATGAAGATGATATTGCCAGTTTTTCTGAAACGCAATGGACACAGTTGCGCCGTGAAAAGATTTCGCTAGTTTTTCAAGGACTGCGTTTGTTTCCAGAGTTGACCGCGATGGAAAATATTCAGCTTAAAAATCAATTGACAAATCACAAAACAGAAGCAGAAATTTTAGCAGCTTTAAAACGTTTGGATGTGGATCATTTGGTGGATAAGAAAGCGGAAACCTTATCGTACGGACAACAACAACGTGTAGCAATTGTACGTGCGCTTTGTCAACCTTTTGAATTATTACTGCTCGATGAACCTTTTAGTCATATTGACGAAGTACAAATTGACAATGCTACGCAACTCATTTTAGAAGAAATCGCACAACGAAATGCCACACTGCTTATTGCTAGTTTGGGAGATTCCTACAATATTGATTATACAAAAACATTGCTATTGTGATTAAAAACTTGTTACATAAACAAATTCATTTTTCGCAATTGTTATTTTTTGCGCTGACTTCGAGTCTAGGATTGGGAATCTTGCTCGTCGTGTTGCAACTGTTTATTGATACGCAATCGCTTTTTAGTTCTTCGAATGATTTGATGGGCAATCAAAATGTGATTGTTTCTAAAGAACTGGGAATCGATAATGCTTTTACAGACGAAGAAATTGAAATTCTGACACAACAACCATTTGTCAAAAAAGTGGGTGGTTTTACCAACGGAACGTATAGAGTTCGTGGAAGTGTCTCACTGGCAGGAATTAGTGGAATTACTACCGATATGTTTCTAGAAGCAATTCCTGATAGTTTTATTGATATTCAGGATAAGGATTGGAAATGGACACCGAGTTCGCGAGAAGTACCGATTATCATTCCAAAGAATTACATTGATTTATACAATTACGGATTCGCGCCAAGCGCAGGTTTGCCACAGATTAATGAAGAATTGATTCGTCAAATTCCTATCCAACTCGATTTGATTGGTTCTTCAAATAGACGACTATACAATGCTTATATTTTAGCTGCTTCTGAGAAAATTAATTCGATCATTGTACCGCAAACTTTTTTACAACACACCAACCAATTGTTGAGTCCAGAGAAAGAAATAAAAATTTCACGTGTCATTCTAGAAGTCACCAATCCTTCTGATCCTTCGCTGCTTGAATTTTTAGCCAAAAACAACTATCAATACTTTCAGAATGAATTGCTGAGTTCGCGCATTAGTTATTTTTTACAATTGGTCCTCAGTATTGTATTAGGTATTGGAATTTTGATCACTATCTTATCGATCACCTTAGTGATTACCAATATCAATTTGCTTATTTTAAAGAACAAACAAACCATTAGTCAGCTGTACTTTTTAGGTTTTTCGCAACAACAAATTGCGAAAGTATATCACAATTTATCTTATAAAATTTTAGCTGTTTCCATCGGTATTGCGTTGGTGCTTACCATTATTTGTAAGTTTGCTTTTGTGCCATTTTTGGAGAATTTAGAAGTAAAATCGTCTGCGTTTTCAATCGTATATGTCTTAATTGCTGCTGTGATTTTATTCTTTATTTTGGCGCTTTATTACACCAAACACACCAACAAAAAAATCAAGCAAATGACTGCGGTCAACACAAGCTTACTTACTACTGAAATTTAGTGTATCTTTGCAAAAAATTTACAATTTATGCAACTGAGTTCTATTCCAAAGATCAAACATACTGCGTCTGATAATTTCTTTCTATTGGCAGGTCCATGCGCTATTGAAGGCGAAGATATGGCTTTGCGCATTGCGGAAAAAGTAGTTTCTATTACAGATAAATTAGAAATTCCGTATGTGTTTAAAGGAAGCTTTAAGAAAGCCAATCGCAGTCGTATTGATAGCTTTACTGGTATTGGAGATGAAAAGGCGTTAGAAATTCTTAAAAAGGTTTCTGAGACCTTTGATGTGCCTACAATTACTGACATTCACGAAGTTTCTGATGCTGCCAAAGCTGCTGCGTATGTAGATGTGTTGCAAATTCCTGCCTTTTTAGTTCGTCAAACGGATTTGGTCGTAGCTGCTGCAAAAACTGGAAAAGTAGTGAACTTGAAAAAAGGACAATTTATGAGTCCTGAAAGTATGCAACACGCAGTTAAAAAAGTACACGATTCAGGAAATGAAAAGGCGTGGATTACTGATCGTGGAACGATGTTTGGCTATCAAGATATGGTTGTCGATTTTCGTGGGATTCCAACGATGAAACAGTTTGCGCCAACCGTGTTGGATGTAACGCATTCATTGCAACAACCCAATCAATCAAGCGGTGTAACTGGTGGAAGACCTGAAATGATTGAAACTGTAGCGCGAGCTGGTGTAGTAAATAATGTTGATGGATTGTTTATCGAAACACATTTTGATCCAGCAAATGCTAAAAGTGATGGCGCGAATATGCTAAACTTAGAGTATTTAGAAAATTTATTGAGCAACTTGGTTAAAATTCGTAAGACGATTAATTCGTTCTAGACTTGCTTAGACTTGTTAGACTGACTTAGATTGTTAGACTGATAGATTGTTTACAGTGAGCCTGTCCAAGTTTAGACTTGCTTTGATTTCTAAAGTCTTTTAAAATATATAGCCGCTAGTACATACTTGCGGCTTCTTTTATGACATCAAAGAAAATTCTGTTGTTGATGTGTTTGATATTTTTATAGCGAAGCGAAGCCATTTTTTTTCTGTCCTTCGTGACTAAGTGTGAAGTGTGTACCGTAATTTCTCCACCTTTTACAATTCCTACATCTACAAATTTTCGTTTGTGACTCGCATTGAGATAGCAAAAAGGTTTGCCTTTGTAGTAATAAAACGGAATTCTGTATTTGTATTTTAATTCTGCTGTAGGCAGCAAATGTTCAATTAAAACTTGTAATTCCAGTAAGATGGATTTATAAGGTTCCGGTTGTTCTAGTATGTAGGTTTCTGCGGGATTCATTCAATATTCTAATGATTCTAAGATAAGACATATTTTATTTTTTACACAAAAAAAGAGCTTACATACTGCAAGCTCTTTTGTAAATAACGTGAGTTAGATATAACTATTCCGTTAAACAAATAGTGGTCAATAACTTATACGAGTTGTCAAATCGAGCGCAGTCGAGATTCAATCAGAATTTTAACTTTTATAGTGTTCTCGACTGCGCTCGAACTGACATTTGATTGATTTTTAGCAAATTACAAGTTATATAGTAATTTCTTATGTCGAACTTACGTTAAATACTAAGTTTTCTTAAGCTGATGAAAATTTTAAGGTCCAACACAACCTTTTTGACTTAAAGTACCAACGCAAGTATTATCAGTATTCACAGTTCTTGTGGTATTAGAAGTATTGCAATCATCACCCGTATATGTTGTACAGGTTACTTCATCGTTTATAGTGTTGCAATTCGCTGAGTTTTGACACGAAATACCATTTTGGGAAATTGGTGTGGTATCTGTGTTTACTATAGTTCCACCGATGATATTTTTCATGTCTTTAAAGGACACAATCGTTGTTTTTTTTAAATTGAGTTTAGAATTCATTTGTTTTTTCTTCATAATCGTAAAGTTTGTGAGGTTTCATAAAATAGTAATCCACCTATAAAATTTATCTAAAAAGCAGCTTGAAACTCATGAATTCTAAGCAACAATCTGCATTGCACAATGCGGTACTCTTTTGGCTATTTACAGCGTATATAGCTAAATCAACATAATATAACATGAATCTTATGAATAAAAAGCTGAATTTCTTCGTTAAAAATACTCAACGTAGCCTAGCTATTCCTGCGTTTTTTGCCTAGAACTTCAACTTTTTCTTTGCAAATCTTCTATGTTATTTTATATTAATTTAGCTATATTTAAAGTACATCTGTTCTATTTTTAAGTCTTTAAAAAGGCTCCACATAATTAAACTGGTTTCTAAAGAGCCTTTTTAAAGACTCTTTCTAAGCGCATGTACTTTTTACTATTAACAACGCCCAGTTGCAACACAGTTTCGTTTCGTTACATCGGGATTATTGCAGCCATCTGTATTGACCGTTCTGGTAGTAGGATGATCACAGTCAGTACCTGTACAGGTGATGCATGTTTGTGCACCTTCAAGCGTTTGCGTTTGACAATCATTTACTACAGTGACACAGGCAACTCCTTTTTGAGTAATGGGTTCGGTATTTACATCAACCATAGTTCCGCCTACGATATTTTTCATGGTATTAAAGGATACTACAGTCGTTTTTTGGAAGTGAAGTTTGGAGGTGATTTGTTTTTTCTTCATAATCTTGAGGTTTCATAAGTTATACTCAAATATAAATCCAGAAGTGACGATTTGTCCAAAAAGTATCTAGAAATTCATAAATCCCGAGTATAATTTATATTACTCAATATTCTGACTATCAAGCTTTTTAATGTAATATGAAGGATACAAACCTGTCTTATTTTTAAACGCTCTGGAAAAGGACTCCGAACGGTTAAAACCAATCTCTCTTGCTATGGAATCAATAGTGTAAGATCGAAATTTTTTATCTTCTTTGAGTCTTCGAATTGCATAATCGACACGTAAATCAGTAATGTATACTGTGAATGATTTTCCTTTATGCGCATTGATTAATTTTGAGAGATAGGACGTATTTGTTTTGAGTTTTTTTGCGACTTCGTTCAAACTACTATTTTTGCTGAGGAATAATTCTTTGTCTTCAAATTTTTCTAGCTTTTTAAGGAGTTTTGCTTTGGTTTCATCAATGATTTCCACTTCTTTTGAAGTGGTTACTTTTGTAGTTTTTTCAGCAAGTTTTGGTGCTTTCGTTATTTTTTCTTTGGGAATTTCATCAACGACCACCACTTTTCTTTTTTCTTTTTCTTCTTCTAAACTTTGTAATAATGCTGTAAACTTCTTCTGATTTTCTTTTTCTCGTTTTTTATAGAAGTACAAAATTCCAGCAATAATCGCCAATGCTAAAAAGATGCTCACATATAATAGCGTTCGTGTTTTTTGTGTTTTTTTCTCCGCGCGACTCAACTCATCTTTTAGCGATTGCAAATCGTATTTTTTGATGATTTCTAAACCGATTTCATTTTGTTCTTTATCATTCTGCGTATACACTTCATTGGTTTTCTCAAAATAGAGCAAACTCTCTCCTGTATTCTTAATAGCTTTGTATGATTTTCCTAAAAATTCATACATATCTTCTAAACTAAAAAAATTAGTTTTTTGACGTTCTTGTCCCTTCTCTATACTTTTTAGTAATTGAATGGCAGTAGCATAATCTTCAGTATAGTACAATACTTTGGCTTTATTTAAATTTATAAATGGAATTTGGGAGCGTGCCGCTTTAATTTTTATTGCGTAATTATGCGCTTTTTCCAAATACATTGTGGCCTTGTCATATTTTTGAAGCGCAATATTCGTTTCTCCTAAAAAGTTATACAAATAGGCTTTAGCACCCTCGTCATTGTATTGATCACTAAGCTTTATGCCTTCATTCGCATTATGAATTGCTTCTACATAATTTTCTAAACGTACATATGATTTTGTAAGTGCTATATAGATACTTACTTCCAGTATATTGAATCTTTTAGGACTGTCTTGCTCAATAATATGTAGCGTTCCTTGCAATAAGTCTACCGCTCCCTGATAATCATTAACTTCTATTTTTAATAGGGCAATATTGTGAGATATCGCCAATTGTCTTCCAATATCCTCGCCTTTCTTAGCAATTTGTATTGCCTGCAAATAGCACTCCATCGATTCCTTATATTTACCTTGATCATAAAAGAAAATACCTTTATTTATTAATGCTGACAATTTTAACTCTTCATTACCTAATGTTTGGGCTATTTCATATAGTTTATTGGCATAATTTATAGTTTCTTCTATATCTTGTTTATAATTATACCAATATGCCAATGCATAATTTCCCCAATATTGAGTAGATAAGTCTTGTGATGACAACATTGAATTTCTAATATAATCCAGACTATGTTTCACTTTTATTGAATCCTCTAGGTATTCTCCAACAAAAAGGGTTGCAAAATCTGAAGATTTCATTTTTCGTATAGAATCTTTAAATGTTTCTGTTGGAAACTGTGGAATAGTATCTTGATTTGTTTTCCTCGAACAAGATAAGTGACTAAAACACAAAAAAAGAAATAATACCAAGAAGATGCTACGTTTTTGTGGCAACATGCAGAAATGTATGTTTGGGTTTCTTGAAATACTCATGAGCAGGTTGTATTTCAAAAATAACGGTTTTCCTGCAATTTTTGTATGGTTTGTGAATTATTTAATAAACGTAGGTGTTGCGAATTTTTTAGCAATAAAAAACTCTCCGAATATTCAGAGAGTTTTTATACGATGTATGTGTAGTTAGCTTACATTTATCTTTTGACATATACTTCTAACAGTCATCATCATGACTTTTGTAGACTATGGTTTTTCCTGTTTTACAATCTTCACCGGGTACTGTTTTAGGCTCGGTAGTAATGACGCATAAATAATTAACAGATGGTATTATATCATTTCCGCCTCCAAACACATTATTTAAATTAGAGATACTGACTTTATTCATAGTCAATTTGAGTTTTCTTTCTTTTTTCATAATGTTTGTTTTATGGTTTAATATTCAATCAAAGATACTAGAAAATGAAAGTGAGCTTCAAATTAGCTGGTCGTAATTTATAAATCACGACTGATTATAAAATATAAATTACTGTTTTTCAAGCTCTTTAATAAAATACGAAGGATACAAACCCGTTTTTACTTTAAATGCTTTTGAGAATGATTCTGATCTTTTGAAACCTATTTCTTGTGCGATGGCTCCAATTGTAAAGGATCTGAATTTTCGGTCTACGGACAATCTTTCTATAGCATAATCTACGCGTAAATCCGTAATGTATGCCGTAAATGATTTTTCTTTATACGTATTAATTACTTTGGATAAATACGTTGTATTGGTTTGAATTTTTTTGGCAACTTCTACCAAGGTACTCTCCTGACTTAGAAATAATTCTTTGGTTTCAAACTCTTCTAAATTCTTTAAAATTTCCGCAGTTTTGGCATCTATTCCTATTTCTTCTTTGGCAGACTTTTTTACTTTTTCTGGAGTAGTTTTAGTCGTCGCAATTACCTGCTCTTCTTGTACAGTAGCTTGTTCTTTTCTGAGTTTTTCCTGCTGACGTTTTTCTTCTAATTGTAGGATTAAAGCATTGAAACGTTCTTTATTTTTTCGTTGTTGGCGTTTGTAGTATATCGATAATCCCGTAATTGTTAAAAGCAACAATACAATTCCAGATATATAAATCAACTTATTGCGTTTGGATATTTTTTCTAACTCATCAATTTCTTGTTTCAATTCTTCATGATCAAACTTCTTGATAATACTTGCATTTAAGGCAATTCGTTTTTTATTGCTTTCGGCATCTATTTGCCTTCCTTTTTCATAATATTTTAACGCTTCTTCACTATTGCCTAAGGCTGTATACGCTTCCGCTAAATAATAATACATTTCTTGTATGCTGAGAACTCTCAAAGTAAAGTGTCCTTTATTTTTTTCTAGCTCCAAAAGTTCATCTACGACTTCTTGATATTTTTTTTCATCGTGATAGGATTTCGCTCTGTAAAATTTTAGAAATGCTTTGATGCTTTCTTCACCATTTGCATTGACGATGACTGCTTCTGCTTCGTCTAACAATTGATGACTCTTTTCGAACTCTTTGTTATCTCTAGCAATCTCTGCAAAGGCTGATAATAAATGTGCTTGAATTATTGGATCATTAATATCGGCGTTCAACAAAACTCCTTCATCACAATATATTTTGGCTGATTCATAATCTTCCTTATAAATGTACGCGCCACACAAGTCTACATAGAGAATTAATTTACTGAAATCACTTATTAACAAAGGATTCTTTTTTATTTTTTCAATATTTTCTAAAAAAATCTCAATAGCACCATCAATATCATAGGCTTGCATCTTAACCAACCCAATATTAGTAGACGTAAAATGTATTCGCTTCGCATTTTTTTGAGCTTTTGCAATTTCATGTGCTTTGTAATAGGAAGCTAATGCAAGTTCATTTTCTGCATATTCATAATGATACGCGCCTTCACGCAAGTGTCCCAAATACAAAATACTGTCATTTTCTATTTTTTTGGCAATTTCGATTCCTTTGCGCACCAAACGTATGGCTTCTTTGTAGTTTCCCTTTTTATTTTCCCAATCTGGAATGGTAATATATGCATTGGCCACTTCTTTCGGATTTTTGGAAGTTAAAAACCCTTTGATATGATTGATCACTATTTCGGCTTTCAGAGAATCCCGATCGTTTTCTTTATTAAAAGTTTTAATCAATCTGTATAAGGATTGATCTTTGAGTGATTGTTTAAAAACGTTGATCTCTAATTGTTTTGTAGCTGTATTCGTTTGCGCAAATGCTGTAGTTAAAAAACAAAAGAAAATACTACAAGTAATGTAGATGCTCCATTTTCGGAAACAGGGTAAAGACATAAATTGGTGTTGTAAATTATATTAGGGAATACCCAAAAATATAAAAATTAATTGCATAATGGTATACTGATTGCTATAATTATGTAACGGTTTTTGTCGTTATAATACATATTTATAGAATCCGCTAAACTCCTATACTGCTTTGAAAACGTATTTTTCCATCTTCATATTTTTAGTTTGTCATCATTTTGCCGTGGCACAAAATTACGCACATGTTGATAGTGTAGTCGCAACGTATCCTGCATCATTTCAATCGATAGAAGCTTTTGCAGAACGCATTGATAAAGATTTTACCAAAGATGCTGACAAAGTCCGCGCAGCATTTTATTGGTTAGCACATCACATTCAATATAATTATAAAATATTGGGCACTTCACGTACTGGTTATCCTAAAATTACCATTAGAAATTATACAGATGAAGCCGATTTCCACTATCAATACAAAAAAGCATATGCAGCGTATGCCTTGAAATATAAAGTGGCGGTTTGTGAAGGCTATTCGCAATTGCTCTTTTATGTCTGCGAGCATCTTGGGATTCCGTCTAAAGTGATTCAAGGAAATGCGCTGAAATCCAATCATCAGTATGGAGTGATTCCTAACAATACCAATCACAAGTGGAATGCTGTCTTTTTTAATGATAAATGGAATTTGATCGATATCACTTGGTCAACAGGAAACAGACCTGATAAGCGAAAGCATGTAGAATTTCACAATACGTATTTTTGCATTTCGCCAGAAAAAATGATTCTGAATCATCTTCCTAAAGATTCCAAATGGCAATTGCTAGAAACGCCTATGCAAAAGACGGAATTTTATACACAACCAGTTGTCTACGCGCCGTATTTAGCGTTGGATAATGTGTTAGACACCAAAATTCGCAGACGTATCAAGGCAAAAAATAATGCATTTGTCACCTTGCGATTTACACAATTAGACACGACTCAAAACTACTATTACGCGTATTCCAAAGAGCCGCGTTCTACAAAATTAGCGATTACTAAAGTCGGGAATGAATACATTGCCAAAGTGCCTTTTTCCAATACTACCATGGACGAATTGATTATATATGTGGGAAAAATGGGCATGCTCAACTTTCAAATTGTTCCTGCACGCTAGTTATTTTTCGGAAATTTAAAGATGAACGTAGCTCCGTTTCCTTCAGTACTTTCTACATAAATTACGCCATCGTTGCGTTCAATGATTTTTTTGACTAACGCGAGTCCGATTCCGATACCTTCTCCATCAGTATCGTACTGGAGTTTTTGAAAAAGCTCAAAGATTTTTCCATGATATCGTTCCGCAATGCCTGGTCCGTTGTCTTTGATAAAGAATTTATGGCGCACTTTGTTCACTTCATAGTTGATAGCAATTTCAATTTTTTCCTTGTCATTATGTTTGATGGCGTTTTGCAATAAGTTGAAAAATACTTGCTGCATCTGTGATTCATTGCAAACAATTCGCGGTAATTTTTTTTCTAGTATAATATTGATGTTTTCAGCAGAGAGACTACTTATGATGCGCTTTACCAAGGTATGCAGATTGATCTCCTTCACTGCTTGATTCGGTTCTGCTTGCAAGGAATAGTTTAAAATACCTTCCACCAATAAATCCATTTGCGTGACCTGTGTTTTTATTTGCTGTAAACTTTTAACGGCATTTGTATTTAATTGTTCGTCTTCTTCTTCCGAAAGCCAATCGGTCAAAGTATAAATATTTCGCAATGGGCGTTTTAAATCGTGAGAAACAACATAAGCAAATTCTTCTAAATCCTTATTTTTCTCTAACAATTCCTTCGCACGAATTTCTAAATCGAGTGTGCGTTGCTTCACAGTATCTTCAAGCGTTACGTTCATAAGCTCCATCTTCTTCCGGTAACGAATAAAACCATTCATCATCCAAAAAGAACAAATAAAAATAGCCATCGTAGAAAGTAAAATAGCGCTTTCGGATACGGTATCTAATTGCGAAATAAATACGCCAAACGCCAAATGTAATGTTTGGGTTGTACTGTATATCAACACCAAAACTCGATTGCTGAGCAATAATACTGAACCAAACATAAATACATACGTCACCAACACAATATCCAGCGAAAAACTGTTTAGATACGTGGCGTATGTGAGGTAATGTTGAAACGCCATCGTAGACAAAAATACGAGCCAACCATAGTTTTGCAAGATGCGTTTTGAGCGTAGATTTGCTGAAAGTCCAATGACCAAAAAGAGCAATGAAAATATGATATTTCCATAAAAAGGCAAGACAATTTCTGGATGGTAATACTTCATGATTTCCAGATAAACATACGTACTCGGCGCGCCCAGACATAGCGTAATGCAGCTATTCCTTATTTCAAATGGCTCTAAAGCACCTAATTTGTTGAATACGTTTTTTGTCATGGTAAAATGCTGCACTTCAGGTAAAAAATCATGAGGTAACTTCTATGGGAATGGTAAATGTGAACGTTGTGCCTTTGCTCAATTCACTAGCTACGGTGATGGTGCCGCCGTTGCGTTCAATGATTTTCTTTACCAAGGCCAATCCAATTCCGATGGAATCTATTTCCGATTTGACTTCTAGTTTTTGAAACAACTCAAATATTTTTTTGTGATATTTTTCAGCAATTCCAGGTCCGTTGTCTTGAATAGCAAATTCGTGTCCTTTCGCTGTTTGCTGATATTTGATGTGAATCTCCACCAATTCTTTGTCGTTATGTTTGATGGCATTTTGAATCAGATTTTGGAAAACTTGTAGCAATTGCGATTCGTTAAAGATGACTTTCGGCAGCGTGTCTTTAAGATATATGTTGACGCTTTCGCTAGAATTTACTGCGATGATTCTGTTGACTAACAACTGCGCATCTACGCTACTTACTGGACGTTCTTTGTCCATTTGCAAGGAATAATTCAGAATACCTTCTACCAGTAAATCCATTTGTGTGACTTGCTCTTTGATCAATCGTAAGCTTTGGTTGGTTTCTTGATTGAATTGGTATTCGGTATCATCCGTAAGCCAATCTGTCAAAGTATAAATATTGCGCAGTGGACGTTTTAAATCGTGTGAAACTACATAGGCAAATTCTTCTAAATCTTTATTTTTTCGAAGCAATTCTTTGGCTCTCGTTTCCAAATCTTCTGTACGTTGCTGAATGCGTTCTTCGAGTTCGACATTGATTGCTTCTAGTTTTTTTCTGTAGCGAATCAATCCATTCATCACCAAAAAAGAAAAGATAAAAATCGTACTCATAGAGACCAAAATGGCACTTTCGGATATCGCATCCAAATCCGAATAATATACCCGATACGCCAAATGTGCTAATTGAGAAGCACTAAAAATGATCACCAACAAGCGATTACTCAACAATAAAACCGCACCAAATATAAACACATAGGTCACCAATAAATAGTCTAGTGAGAAATCGTTCAACGCGGTTGTATACGTGAGATAGTATTGGAAAATCATCAGACTCGCGAACGAAATCCAGCCGTAAATTTCATCGAGGAATGCGTTTTTGAGATACGGAATCAATCCAACCAATACAAACCATATCGAGAATACAATTTCTCCACGATAGGGAATCGTAAGATCGGGATTGTAATACAGCATCAGCAACACATAAATGTAAGTGCTTG
Source organism: Bacteroidota bacterium (assembly GCA_039026955.1). Classification (GTDB taxonomy): domain Bacteria; phylum Bacteroidota; class Bacteroidia; order Flavobacteriales; family Flavobacteriaceae; genus Kordia. The sequence continues at coordinate 124,836 of JBCCLH010000007.1, read as the reverse complement.
GTCCAGCAAGGAGAAATGTATTGCTGCTGTTTTTGATTTCAAAACGTTCGAGGCGCCCAATATCTTTCAGATATTTTAAAACTTTTGCCAACTAATTCGGGTATAGGTTAAGATTTTAAAGTTATGGAAATGATTTTAAATAATTATAATTCAGCGCAAAATATATAGAAACGTGGTTATTTTGGCGAAAAATCATTCGTATAGTCCAGAAAAATAATGATTTTCGATACGCTATCTGACTGAGACTTGAGAAATAAAGAGACAAATTAAAATATCATAAAATTATTTTATTACTTGTAAGGTTTGTAATTTTTATTTTACTTTGTATTTCAAAGTACTTTTTAAAATGACATCATCAGACTATCTAAAAGACATTAAAGAAATTAAACATCTCATGAATAAATCCTCCCGATTTATTTCATTGAGTGGACTTTCAGGCATCATGGCGGGAATTTATGCCTTGGTTGGTGCTTGGTTTGCACGACAAGAACTTGGAAATGCATATGCTGTTCTGAATGACAAATATATTTACGGCGGACGATCAGCCTTTATTGAAGAGATTACGTTTAATTTAATAGTCATTGCAGCAATTGTATTGTGCTTGGCAATTATTACCGGCATCATCTTAACACAACGCAAAGCACGCAAAAACGGGGAGAAAATTTTTGATAAAACAGCGCTTAAATTACTAATCAACTTTCTAATTCCACTTGTCACTGGCGGTATTTTTACCTTAATTTTATTACAAAAAGGGCAAGTAGGATTGGTGGCATCTACCACACTTATTTTTTATGGATTGGCCTGTGTCAATGCCAGTAAATTTACTGTTGGTCATGTAAAGTATTTAGGATTTGCCAATATTATTCTCGGGCTCATTGCGACACAATATGTTGGATATGGTTTGTATTTTTGGGCGATTGGTTTTGGCATTTTCCACATTATTTATGGCGGATTAATGTATATTCTTTTAGAACGAACAGCAAAATAATTGTGAGCATTATAAATAACATAAATAAAGCGTTTGATCATCGCATTCGACTGGGAATTATGTCAATTCTGATGGTGAATGAATACGCCGATTTTAAAACTTTGAAAGAACTACTTTCTGTCACAGATGGCAACTTAGCAAGTCACACAAAAGCGCTTGAAAAAGTGGAATATATTAAAGTAGAGAAGCAATTTATTGGGCGAAAGCCAAATACACGCTACAGTGCTACACCGCTCGGAAAAGTTGAGTTTAAGAAACATATTGAAGCTTTGGAGCAATTGATTCGAAAAAGCGAATAATCATTCACCAAAAACAAATACTAACGCAACGCATACAGATACTAAATGAATAACAATTATGACATCAGTAACTCCGTACTTAGCAAAACAGAAACACGTTAGGCTTCACTCCTAGCAAATTAAAACTTATTTTTTTACCTATTTACTTTGAAATTCAAAGTACTTTTAAAACTTAAAAAATGGAAACACATCAAACAAACACAAACCACAAAAGACTGTTGAAATGGTTTAAATCCTCCATCACAGCAAAATTGATTATTACAGGTGCCTTGACACTTTTACTTATGATTCCGCTCACGCTGATTCAAGAATTGATTGAAGAACGAGAATTTTTGCAAGCTGGCGTTGTTCAAGAATTGAATAGCAAATGGGGAGACGATATTCTTATCTACGGTCCAGTTTTGAAAGTTCCGTATAAAACCTATGAAACAGCGGTAAAATTCAATGAAACCATAGACCAAAGTGAAAAATATCAAAAAACTAACCTAAAATACGCTTATTTTTTTCCAAAGACGCTAGACATTGATAGCAATGTAGAAACGATTCCTAAAAAGCGAAATAATTTTGACACCACCGTTTTTAAAGCTTTTTTAACAACTTCTGGTAGTTTTGAAATGCCTGATTTTTCAATGAAATCCATTGCGGATGAAGATATTGTTTGGGAAAAAGCAACGCTATTGATTAAAACCACGAATCTGAAAGGTTTGAAGAGTGAAGTATCGCTCAATCTAAATGGAAAAAACTACAATTTTGAAGCACTCGCTGCAAATAATACAAATTTGAATACACTGGAAAGTTCGTATATTTCCTTAGACGATTTGCCTGTAGAAGCTACTCGTAATTTCAATTTCAAACTCACCTATAATGGCAGCAGAGGCATTCGTTTTGTTCCGATTGGCAAAGTGACCAATGTCCATATGACGTCCGATTGGAAACATCCGAAACACACGGGAAGTTTTATCACGCAAAGCGAACAAGAAACTGAGAGCGGCGGATTTGTAGCAGATTGGAAATTATTACATACCAATCGTTCCTTTTCTCAGCAGTATTTTGCTATGTTGCCAAATTTAGAATCGTATGCTTTTGGAACCGATTTTATCATTCCTGTAGACGAGTATCAACAAAGTGAACGCGCTGCCAAATATGGCTTTTTAGTTATTGGATTGACGTTTTTGGTCTTTTTCCTTATTCAAACTTTAAGTAAAATTTCGATACATCCGTTTCAGTATTTAATGATTGGGATTGCGTTGATTATGTTTTACACCTTACTGCTCTCTATTTCAGAACACAGTAGCTTCTTTAGAGCCTACATTATTGCTGGAATTGCCGTCATTGTGATGATTACACTCTATTCGAAATCGATCTTAAAAAACTGGAAATTCCCTGTATTGATTGGCACTACGCTTACTGCTTTATACAGTTTTATTTATGTGATTATTCAATTGGAAAATTTTGCGCTGCTTGTGGGAAGTATTGGTTTGTTTATCATCCTTGGAATTGTGATGTATGTATCGCGGAAAATTGATTGGGATTTTGATGGGGATTCGACTGTTTTGGCTGGTTGATTTGTTTGTTCGGTGATTTGTTTATTCGTGGATTTGTGGATTCGTGGATTCGTGGATTTGTCAATCTGTTGATTTGTTGATTTGCATTTCCAAACGTCACTTCGATTTCTATGACAAAAGCAAGCGATTTTACAGAAAAGTTTTGATTTTTGGTTTAGAAATCTGAAAGTGTAAATTATTACAATAGTTGTGATAGAAGCAAAATCGCCATTGGTACATTTTCAAATTATCAAATTGTTACATTAAAATAAACGTCACTTCAAGTAGTTTTGGAAAAACTTTTAGCAATCTGCTCTGATTGAAACAGATGACCACGCTATCGCTCGTAATGACGAATCCACAAATAGACGAATCCACGAATAAACAAATAAACTCAAAAAAAGCTAGTTAGTTTGGTGAGAAAACGATTCCTGACTTTTTGGAATTGGAGGGACTAAAAAGTTCAGGTTTCGTTTTCATAATCCAATTCAAGTTCAACTTCAATTTCAATTTCAAAAACATGAATATTTCTTTTGTATATAATTTATTAAAAGCTGCTAAAATCACGGCAATTCTAAGCTTTTTAGGCGGTACTTTTTTGTTGATTGCTTATTTCTATCACGCAGGTTCGCTTGCCATTTTGAATCTAGGAATTTACTATGCGCTGTTTGCAATGTTGATCAATAGTATTTTGTTTTTCACATTGTTTGTGACACTTTTACACAGCAATACGAGTCGTAAGAAGATTTTGAAATCTTTGATTGTGATGATTCTCAACGTCCCGATTGGGCTGTGTTATCTTGGTTTTATTGTATCGTATCATCTTCCTTAATTACACATATTCACATGTATATAGACACATTCAAATTAAATCGTTTCCTGATTCTATTCAGCGGATTCTGTATTTTTCTATTGATTACTCGAGTAGTGATCACATCGCATTTTTTTTATAGTTTTTTAGTCTGGAATTTATTTTTGGCGATTGTTCCGTATGTGATTTCATCTTGGTTGCTACGAACGCAATGGATACGAAAACACAATTTTCCACTATTGATTGTTTTGGGAATTTGGTTGTTATTTCTACCGAATGCACCGTACATCATCACAGATTTGATACACTTGACGTATTCTGAATCTGCTTGGAATTGGCTTGATCCGTTTATGCTGTTTGCTTTTGCATTGAACGGATTGCTCCTTGGCATACTATCCTTGCAACATATTTTTCAAGTTTTAACGGATAAATGGAATAAAACTACGGCAAAACGTATGTTGTTTTGTGTAGTCTTTTTATGTGGATTTGGAATTTATTTGGGACGATTTTTACGTTGGAATTCTTGGGAATTTTTTAGTGATCCACTATTATTTGTGAAAGAATGTTTTGTGAGCTTGACACATCCTTGGTATCGAACACGAACTTGGGGAATGACTTTAGGCTTTGGAATGTTTCTTTGGATATTGTTTTTAGGAATACAAGCCTGTATGCCTATCAAAAAAGCATCTCGTGAGTGAGATGCTTTTTTAAATAGTGTGTTTTTGTTGTACTGTCAGATGTTAACATCCCGGATCAACTATTAAATCTATAGTTCCTACTGAAAAACAACCTGATTGATTGTCTTCTACACGGAAAAATATAACTTGTAAGCTTGGAATTGCATTTGTGAACGAATTATTTCCTGCTATAGGGTTTGTACCAACTAGTGCACCAGTTTCAGTGACGTAATAAGTAACCGTTAATCCCGCTAGTCCTTGTGTAATATTAGGTTCCAATTGAGCTAGATTAAACACAGCGAAACCATCTGCATTACCATCACATTCTGTGATTGATAAATTGGTAGGCGCTATGGGCGTAAAATTCACTTCAAAATTTAGTGTAGATACTTGTACTATAAATCCTGAAGCATCTGTAATAGCTACATAAACTATTGAATTCGGGAATGCTAGAAATGGTGAAGTTAGGGCATTTACCTGACTTTGTGCATCTGCAAGACTTGCGTGATAGCTTATAAATACACTAGGATCTCCATTAGCATAATACTGATCCATACTTGTAAGATCTACAAAAGCGCCATCACTATTTGGCTCAGTACACGTGGTTATCACTCCCGTTGTTGGATAGTTTGAGGTATCATTATCGTTGATAAATATGATGGCAATATATAAGGTTGATGCATTTATTATATTCCCAGATGCGACTGTTACTTCTAGGATGATTTCCTCTGTTTGCTCTACCAGATTATCATCTATGATAGGAATCGTAAAGTCAACTGCTACTTGTCCCGCAGGAATGGTTATAGTCTGAACTGTTAATGTAAAGTCACTGTTTAGTGTAGCACTTGAATTGTTAGATAAAGTAATGTCTAATACAGTATCTGTATCACTTGGTACATCTAGCGTTGCAGATACTGTTGCACTGCCATCACCTTCATTTACTGAGACATTTACTATGCTCAATGTTGATGTCGGTTGTGGGTTTGGATCATTTGGATCGTTTGGATCGCTGGTTCCGTTTGGCACTAAATCTGTATTTGGATTGTCAACTCCTGTGATTTCTTCACAATCTGTTAATCCGTCACCATCAGAATCTGTAAAATTCCAGTATAAAAATACTTGTCCAATTGCGGTTTGACCTGAAGTATTATTCGTAGCGACTACATATATTTGTTGTGTATTGTTGTTTAGATCGGCAATAGAAACACCAAATGGAGAACTTAACGGATTTGATTCTGCTACCGCATCGGCTTGCGTCAGATAGAACGCGTACGTGTGTAAATCATTTCCGTTCATATCGGCAATCGCATTTAAATCGAATTCTACAGGATCGCAACCTGTTCCGGCTACTTCTGCAAAGAAAGCCATGACATCTTCAGCATCTAGATAATCTGGAATTTGATCGCCGTCACTGTCTTCATTCGTAGGATCGCCGTCACCGTCATAATCTTCATCAGCAGTATTGATTCCGTCGCCATCATCATCTGCATCTTGATAGTTTGGAATTCCATCATCGTCTGTATCATCATCGTTAAGATCGTTGTTTCCGTTGACATCTTCAAACGTATCAAAAACGCCGTCACCGTCAGTATCTTCAAAACCAGTACACGAACTTAGTATTCCTAAATCAACTGTGGTATTTCCGTCTAAGGTTCCAGAAATAACATCTGTTACTTGGTTATTGATAATATCCACACCTTTTAAAGAATAGTCTAAAATATCGCAGTACGAAATCGTATAATTGATGGTTCCATTCGTTACAGGAATAATTTCTGAATTTCCATTGATGAATAATTGAATATATCCATCCGTAACATCATTGCCGTCACAATTGGCAAAAGTTCCTGTAAAAGTAGTCGTATTTTGATTTTGTGGTACTGTAATAGTAACGTTTCCACTTGCAGAAAAAGGTCCGATTGTTGTTGAGAAAGGATCGCCCTGACATAAAGGATTCGGAACCGTTACGGTTAGTTCTTCATTTGCTGGAACCAATCCACATTCTACACCTGCGCCATTAGTAAATCCGTAGGTTCCTGTAGTATTTAGTAAAGAAGAATATAAATCTAATTCATTATATGCTAAAGGATTTCCGTTATCATCTACAAGTGTTATACAGAGGTATATTGATGGATATGGATAGTCATAGTTCCAAAAAGAAAAGTGACTTACCTCTCCAACATACTTGTTGCCTTGCAGTGTGGCTTCTCCTTCTTCTATCCAGTATCCTGCTTCTTCATCAAAGTGCCATAAAGGGATGGTTGCTGGCGGATTGAGCGTGTTTGCTGGAATTGGCATGGTAATTTGTGAAGTGCTTCCTTCTGCCAATTGCAGAGCTTCTCCTGTGTTGCTTAGTAGTTCTACCGCAAGCATTCCGTAGGTTTCCAAGGTTACGGCATCGCCACTTCCATCTTGTGCAAACAGCATTCCTGGCATCATCATGTCCATATTGTCATCATCAGGACTTAAATGCTTTAACACGACCTCAACTTGTCCATTATACGGTGTACCATCTTCACGTGTATAATTTCCGCTAAACGATACTTCTGTACCGTTACTTAAGTTTACCGTGGCTGCTTCTCCGGACGTAATAGTTCCGATGACATCTGCTTTTAGCAACATAATTTCAACACGATTTACATCTGTAATGGAAGGCGCCAACGCTCTTGAACCATTTATGTATCCTGCTTTTTCGGCAGTGATGTACGCAAATCTTTCAAACACTTCCGAACTTGAAGCTGAGAAGAGTCCGAATAAATCGGTAGTCGTTACGGTAGTTCCAATACGAATGGTTGCACCTTGAATTGGATTGTTGTCTTCATCTACGACGCGACCTAAAAAACGTGCCGTGACAGAGGTTCCAAAATTTTCTTCAAAGTTTATAGGAATTACAGGTTGCTCTTCTTCAGCAGTAGGTTGTTGTGGGATTACATTGTCATCATTTTTACAAGAAAACGTACACAATAACAATAGTAAAAAACTTAGGGATATTCGTAATTTATTCATCGGTATTTGATTAGTTTGTTCAATAATGTAACAACCCGATCACAGTTATTCCTACCGAAAGAAAAAAATTTCTTGCTATTTATTGTGTCTGAAAGGACTATTTTCCATCTACATAATCTTGCAAATATGCGTAGCGTTCCGTGAGTTTTCCATTTGCTGTTGTCATCTTAGCTCTGGCTAAAACTCCATCCTTATCACCATTGTAGAATGCAGGAATGACATGCTGCAAAAACATGTCTCCAAAACCTTCACTCGCATCTTTTGGTAATTCACAAGGGAGATTGTCTACTGCCATTACTGTGATGGCATTTTCAGCATCAAAAGCAACTTCTGTTTCGTTTTGCGGATCGTAGCCGTAGAAAGGATCGGCAATCGTAGAAGGACGAATGGTACTTGCCACAGGACCATCAATATCGCATGAAATATCAGCGACTAAGTTGATGTTAAAATCTGGATGTTTCGCATCTTCTCGGGTAAATAAAAACGGCGCTCCATCTCCGTAAAAATGGCCTGCAATAAAGAAATTAGACACTTTCGCATATGGTATAAAGTTACTTTTATAACCGCTCGGATCTTTGTAAAATTCGAACTTATCGCCTGCTTTTCCATCAGTACGAACGTTGTATTCCATCACATCAATCATACAGTAGACTGGCTCTGTAAATTCAGAAGTTAGATAAGCGGTATCTGTTACTTGTTTGATTCCTAAATGATCGAGAATTTCTTTGGCTCCGTAGGCTACTTTTCCACTTCCTGAAAGTACAATTTTAATGTTAGGAACCGTTATTTTGTCTAATTCTTGTTTTACTTCCACCAAATCGGCAAGTGTTTCTACTTTTGGAAGATGGAACAATCCGTCACGCAATCCCAACGCACGAAAACCGTTGTAGGCACCTACCAAACCTGCATAACGCCCGAAACCGATCAAACGTCCACCGTTATCTTTGGTAATGACTTCATGATCGTACATTTCAATGTTTTTAGCTAACATTTCTTGTAACAACTTACGATTATACGGTTGCTTTTTGATGGTATGTGAAAAGAAAAAGTACTTTTTTGTTGGGATTAAATGGTCTAAAGGCACTTCTTTTACGCCGATCATTACGTCGCAATCTGTCACATCATCAGTTACTTCAAATCCTTTTTTCGCGTAAGCGGTATCAGCAAACACACGAATATCCGAAGTTTCTACTTTAAACGTTGCTTCTGGAAATTGGGTTTTGGCTTCTGCTAATTTTTCAGGTGAGAATACCACGCGTCTGTCTGGCGGATTTTTACGTTCTTTTATGATGGCGAATTTCATTGGCTTTTTCTTTAGATTGTGAGTAATTATAGTACCTGACACGTAGCGTTTGGTATATTTTTTGCTCTTATTTGATCGTATTTTAGTACGAAAAACACAAAACTATTAAAAATTGTGTTATTTTTGCTGCCCTTTCACGATTTAAAAGTAAAAGTTCTATAACATATTGGGGTCGACTGGTTTTGACAGCAAGTCGAATTGAAGTGTAAGCACGTCGAGCGCTGAGACACAGCTCGTAAATCTCATATTTCACACTTTTTAAATGGCGAAAATAACTACGCTTTAGCTGCCTAATCTGAATTATAGTAAGATAAGCCACGTTTCCATAAGATGGAAAAGCTGAATATCTCCCGATAGCCCTTGTTGATGGCGACCGATTTTGAGATACCATAAAAGTCAACATCGAAATTGTGTAGCTTCGGCACAGTTTTTACAACTCAGAAGCTAAGCGAATAGTGGGCGGTTTTTGGTCAGCTATTCGTCGACAATTAAACAAAGACTAAGCGTGTAGAAAGCATTTGAATTGCTTGTTTGGACCCGAGTTCGATTCTCGGCGACTCCACAATTAACGCTCTAAAGCATTGATTTTAGGGCGTTTGTTTTTTTTTAGATGTCAGTATCGTTGACAATACAATCCATTAAAGTACTCCTAAACACCAAAAGCCGCTAGCTCAAAAACTAGCGACTTCACATCATAGCAATTCGCAAACCTACATACTACTCTTGGGGTGCAATAGGCGTATCTTGGTTTACTATAGGCCAAATTCCCGCTTGTGGAAATCCAACGCCAAAGTTGTCTCCTCTTTGCGTATCTTGTTGGAATTTGTATAAAGGCCAACCTCTGTAGGTAAGTTGTGTTTGACCAAAAACATCGATCGTATCAAAATCAGCAATTGTTAATGTACTTGGCACATTGGTCACTTGCACGTTGAAGATTGGCCATACGCCGTTGTTTGAAAAATCGTTTGCCGTAAAGTTATTTTGTCCGTTTGTATCAGGTGTAAAGCGATATAAGGTATTTCCACGATCGTCCGTGATATAGAAAGTACGTCCGTCTCCTGGCTCGTAATTACTGTTTAAGTTTGTCTGCTCTCCATTTGCGTTAGCACCGATTAACTGTGCATTTACAACCATTAATGAGTAATCTGGTTTTGCGACAAACCATGTTTCGCCAACACCGTCTCCATTGATTTGTCCAGGTTCTCCATCATTAGCAAAGTAATATAAAGGCCAACCCTTGTAAGTTGTTTGTAACGAACCATCTTCACGTGTCGTTGTTCCAAAATCAGCGGCAAGCAGACCGTCATCTATACTAAGATCATTTGAGTGGAAAATAGGCCACGCGTCCGCACAACCACCCACACAAGAAATAGATTCTCCTGTATGATCTAGTGCAAAGAAATAAAGTGTTCTACCTGCTTCATCAGTTAAAATTTCTCCAAAAGTAGCATCGGATCGTAATTGTACTGCATTCGCACTTTCTTCTGAATAGTTTACTTGTGCATCGTCGTCGCTGCTGCAGCTCATTGATAAGAATGGTAAGATTAAAAGTATTACAAATTTTTTCATCGTTTAATGGTTTTTAGATTAAAATGATTTTGTGTTCGATTAAATTGTTTGATGCAAATAAACGCTCGAAAGCCCTGTAAATACAATTGAAATTGTGTGAAACGGAAAAACAGCAGGTAAACGTGACAATGCAGCGGTTGAAAAATTGAAGTTTTGTGGTGATCGGGAAATAATTCTCAACCATCAACTATAAATACACCCAAAATAGCGTTAAAAAAGGCAACTATTTAGTAGTAAACTTTTAAATATGTAAAGGAGATTCATAAAAAAGATAGTGGAGACGCATCTTACTAAGCACTTACAATTGATTTTTTTGTTAAAATTTGATTTACGAAAACGTTGTAGTTTACTTATAACCCACTGTCTATCTATGAACTACGGGATTCCCGTAACTAATTTCTGTCCTCTTTTTGTAACTTTCTTACATATTTTAATTTTAATCTTATCAAATCATGAAAAAAAGAAAAGAAGTAAAGTTCAATCTAAAGAAAGAAAATGTCAGTAGCTTGAGCGTAGCACAACAAAATGAAATCAAAGGAGCTTGGGGTAGTTTCCAAAAAACAGGTTGTTATTGGTCATGTGCACACAACTATACTAGATGTAATAATAACGGATGTTAATCTAGTTGTCAGTCTTAAAAATGAGGCTGTCCAAAAAGTCTTTGTAGGCGTCATTCTGAGCTTGATACTGAAATAAATTCAGCACAGGCTTCAGAATCTCATAATATTGATTATTAAATGTTATGAGAAACCGAACTTGATTCGGTTTGACGAAATCTGTACTTTTTAGACAGCCTCTTTTATAATTTTATCTAAATGAAAATAGTTCACAGTCTTTGGACCAAACCTTTTAAGAAAGCGTTACACGAAAAACAACCCAACTATGGCGGTTGGCCTTCAAAATCTTTTCTGTATATGAGTTGGGCACTCAGTTGTCTGCAATTTCGAAAATTTTATGATAATGTGGAATTGGTCACCGATGCAGCAGGGTATGAATTGCTGATTGAAAAATTAAAACTTCCCTACACGAATGTCCAAGTCGTTTTGGATGCAATAAATCATTATCCTGAAAAATTATGGGCCGCGGGAAAATTGTATGCCTACCAACTACAAGACACACCTTTTGTGCATGCGGATGGCGATGTATTTATCTGGGAAAAATTTACACCTACTCTAGAAAATTCATCGTTACTTGCACAACATTTTGATGCTACTAATGGTCACTACAAACATTCCTTGGAAGAAGCTGAAAAATTTGGTTTTCATATTCCCGAGGTGATTCAGGAGTATGTGAAAGACGATTCGAATTTCAGTGGTCATAGTGCGGGCATTATTGGCGGAAGCGATCTTGAATTCTTTCAAAAGTTTTGTCACGCATCTTTTAAAGTGATGGATGAAAATATTGATAAGTATCATGTTGATTTTAAAGCGACCTCGTATGCTTTATTGTACGAACAGTTTTTATTTAGTGCTTTAGCGCGACAAGATCAAAAACAGGTCACTTGTTTGATTGATGATAATTTATTGTCAGAATTGCACATCAATATTTCTGATTTCAATAATAAATACAGAGAACGATTCAAATATGCACATATGGCTGGTTTTCAAAAAAAACGTCCACAGTATGGTTATGAATTACGCAATCAGTTGCAAGTTGATTATCCTGAACATTTAGAATTAATACAGCGAATTATCCATGATTGAAGCTTATTTTCCTAGAACCATAGAAATACTAAAAGCCTTGAAACTCATCTCGATTTTTGAGGAATTATCTGCTGTTGCTGCTACGAGAGATGATGATGCCTTTGTCTTTTTTGCTGAATCTTTGTCTACGCATGAAATCATATTACACCATGAAAGTAGTGATTTGATACGCGAGATTATTTCTATTGAATTTGACAAATATATGTTGCGAGATACTTCTGAAAAAGTTGTTGAAATCGCGCAAAAAGAACGCATTTGGAATACAGAAAGAGAAGTGCTGCTGACTACTCAAAAGGATCTTCTCAAAGAACTAGACTTTGTCATGAATCCGTTTGTAACCATCTACATGTCGGATTATAAAATCATCTGGGACGTTACTAAAGATGAATTCATGCTTAAGGATAATATCGGGCAACCCGAAAGTGAGCATTATTACGTCTTCCAACAAATTGATCTATTTGATCCGAACCAGAGCAATATCCTCGAATTTCCTTTGACGCAGTACGAATGTTATATCTTGCAACTTTTTAAAGAACTGCTAGGATTTCAAGAAGCTTTATCAGCGTTTAAAAATATTTTTAATTACGAAACTGCCGAAGAACAACAGGTGATTGAAACTAATTTTAGAGATATTATAAATTATTTTATTTATAAAAAGTTTTTAGTAAGACCTGAATAATAGGAGTCAAAAGTAAAAAATAGTCCAATTCTTAGCTGTTCTCGACTTAGCTCAAAATGACGGTTTTATCTAATACATCATTGCGATCTCCAACTTGATTGGAGAGTGGCAATCTGTTGCTTTCGAAGAGGAATGCTGCTTTGATTTAGACAGATTACCGCACTATCGCTCGTAATGACGAATCAAACTTTTCATCAAAGTTACTTGCTTTTGTCATAGAAATCGAATTGATATTATGTAAAAATACTATCTGGCGTTTCTAAATTATTAAGTCGTGTCAGCAGCTTTTCATCCAATAAGGACAAGCCATATTGATAGGAAGCATTCATCCAACCAAAACCTTCTTGGGTGATGTATTCAAAATCAACACCTACATTTCCATATTCTGCAAATACTTTGTGTGTGGCTGCGACAACATCATATTTTTCAGGAATCGTGCCATTATAATTCACCGCGTTTATGGTAATCATATACAACCATCGATACAACAACTCTTGCAATTCCTTTTGACAACCATGTTGTTGCAATCCGCCCCAAATGAGCATTTGATGTGGCGCCCAACCGTTCGGATAATCCCACTGACGTTGTATCGCGTTTGTTGGCAACGCATCGTTCATACGTCGGGAAGTTCCTGCAATGCCGCCTTTTTCTTTGAGTTGCGTCATCAATGCATTTACGATTGACTTTACATTTTTAGCATTCACACCTGACCAAAGCGGAAAATAATTCGAAGCGCTTTCAAAATGGGTTTGCGTCTCAGTTTTGAAATTATAGTCGAAGAATTGTCCCTTTTCTTCATTCCACATAAAAGTATACATACGTTCCATACGCTCTTGCGCAACTGTCCACCAATACGTTCCGTGATATCCTTCAAAAACACCTGCAAAATAGGTGTCAATCAAATATCCAAAGTCTGTTTCGTATTTGTATAGTAAACTGTTTAAATCGACTGTGTTCAAGTCCGCACAACAATCGTCCAATCGCCATGAGGTATCGTGTCCACTTTCACGGAGACTTCTATCGTGTACAAAATAGGTATCTAAAGTAGGTTCTTTTATTTCGCCTGATTGGTATTTTTGGATGAATTCTTCTTCGGATATCGCATGCTTTTGTGCATACTTTGAAAAGAGCGCGTCAAAATGACCCTCTTCCGTTTCTGGTGGAATACCAATTCCTTCCGCAAAATAACGATTGAGTCCATTTGCTGTGAGACGCTTTCCTGCAACCATCCAAACCGTTTCGTATTCTTTGATCGCGGTTTTTAAATGACTCGCTAGCCAATCAATATCTTTTGTGACTTGAAAAATTTCGGAAATCAGGCTCGTGTAAAACGGTGGTTGTGTTCGCGTTAAATAGTAGCTGCGATTGGCATTTAAGATTTTCCCGTAATGTTCTATCTGATATTGAAAATTATCTGCCATGGCTTTTGCCAGATCGACTTTTCCATCGCATAACAATCCTATCGCTTCAAAATACGAATCCCAACCGTACATTTCGTTAAAACGTCCGCCAGGTACTACAAAAGGAACGCCTTTTACTTTTCCTTGAACAGTTTCCAATTTTAGACTTAAAATCCCAGGTTGCTGATTGATCGATTTTACATATTCGGGTGAAATATCTTCTGGTAATTTAATCGCTCTGATGGCGAGTGTTTGTTCGAGTTCTTTGTAATAGTTGAATGCCAATTCGTCTTGATGCGGCACATACACAGGAAGTCTTTCCGCAGTCAACGATTCATTTTTCGTATCTAAAATTAACCGTTCTACGCCAGAAGCATCCATCGTTCGAGTCAAACCTTTCCAATAATACTCACGAATCATTCGAGAAACTCGAGTCGCAGGCAATTCCTCTATTTTATCAATTGAGATTTCGGCTACGGTCTGTCCTTCATTCTTGGCAATCACTAATTCTTGCAGCAGATTAGAAAGATGATACGTGCCTTTTACGGTATACGAATTATCATCAGAAGAAATCACAAAGGCTTTGGGTCCGTTGTCTTCAATCGTGATTTTCTTATCACCATCTGTGTCTTCCTGACGTAATAACGCTTGTAAAGTGTTTTCGATATGTAATTTAAGAGTCATTACTTGCTACATTAAGTTTCGTGATCATTCTATATAAAATCCAAATACTGATAAAGATAAGTGCAATCGGGATTAGTGAAAAATAGAAGGCAGTAGCACCGTCGTATCGTTCAAAAATATTCCCTGTAATCATCGAACCAAACGTTCCGCCTAAAGCAGAAAATACAACGATAAGTCCCGACATGGAACTGTGCATATGTTTTGGTAGAGCTGATAAAATAGTTGAATTCAACGTTGGATAGACTGGCGCTAGAAATAATCCCATGATCGGCATCAGATAAATCACTAACGGCGCATTCGTCCAACTGATATCCGAAAGTGCTGGACTATTTTGTGCCATTGGCAATACAATTAATACGATAATTGCTACGATTCCCAAACAGATACTTAAGAGATAAATCCATTTTATTTTTCGCAGTGCAATTCCTGCTAAAAAGCGTCCAATCATGGAAGCTCCTGCTAGGACGGCTCCAGCTTGCACTGCCATACTTGCGGGCGTATTTAGGATGTCTTCATAGAACGTTGGAAACCAAGTTTGAAAACTTTGTTCAATCAATACATAGAAAAATACACTGATAATAAACACTAAGATTAGCGGTTTTGCAATCATCAATAGCATTTCTTTAAAATCTTCATTTAACGTACGCTTTCCTATTTTGGCTTCACTTTCGTCCAACGGAGAAAATAATAAAATTATAAATGCCAAGATTGAGAATCCAGCCATGATCCAATACATATTCAACCATTCCATAGATTTAGGGTTTGCGTCATCAATAAAAAGGCTAAAGAGTACATTCCCGATAAGGATTCCTGCCATAAAAATAGCTTCTAGAATTCCCATAAAGCTTCCGTGTTCTTTTTCGTCGTTCGTGACCAAACCAATCGTAGCAAATACCGAAATTTTGATGAGTGCAAAAGAGATACCGATGGTCACAAATAGCAATTTAAAATACCAAAATTCTCCTGTAAATGGAGTTATCAGACAGAAAACTGTAACGATCAATAAGCCAATGAGCATGGACTTTTTCAATCCAATTTTTGGCAAAAAAGAAGCTAAGACAAAAGATGCGATGGCAATTGGAATATCTTTAAAACCTTCCAAAACACTCGCATCCGATTCTGAAATCTCCATAGCGCGTTGCACTTGTAAAATGACGGCTCCAACGCTATTGAGCAAAAATGCAAAAACGAAATAGTTAAAAAACAATGATATTTTGATACCGAGATTCTTCATGCTAAGTTTTTATTGGTTCTCTGATGTTTCTATTACCTGATCTTCATCTATTGACTTCGGTTCTTTGAGTCGCATGGCTAAAATTGCTGCAATCACAAAAAATACACCTGCAAAAAGCATGGCATATACTGCTTTTCCGCCTAACAAATATTTGTATATAGGTCCAAAACTTAATGTTTGAATTCCCATAGGGATTACGATCATCATATTGAGAATTCCCATATATACACCGCGTCTGTCTTGAGGTACAGCCTTCGATACCATTGTATATGGAATTCCCATCATGGCAGCCCAGCCAACACCGAATAATAACATAGGTATCAATACCAGATTTGGATCTTGTATGTAAGGTATCATAAACAATGCGATTGCAGTACCTCCCAAACTTAAGGCATACACTTTTTTGTTTCCAAACTTCATTGTTAAAGGCACTAATGCCAACGCAACAAGCATCGTTACGATATTATAGGTTGTATTCATCTTTGCTGCTTGTGCAGCAGCTTCAGAAGTTGAAAAATCTAAAGTTTGTTTAAATAATGGTGTAACAAATTGCCAATAAATGAATAATGCATACCATTGAAATAAGTATACTCCAGCAATTTTCCATAAAAATTTAGGCATTGCCTTGATAGCTTCTACAATCTCATTAAACGGTTCTCTTACCCGATGTGCAAAGCCTAAACTCTTACTATAATTAATCTCTGCCAGCTCCTCATCCGTTGGTGGAATTTCAGGTGTTTTTAATACAGACCATAAAATGGTACTGATGGATAAAATACCTCCGATGTAAAACGAATAATACAACCATTGTGGAATCTCCCCAGCAACTTCAGCATCGCCACCAAACCATTCTTGAAATAAAATAATAGAACCGTTTGCCAATAGAATTCCAGCCCCTACAAATAAACTCTGCATTTGAAAGCCTAAACTCAATTGTTTCTCAGGAAGTTTATCACCTACAAAAGCACGATATGGTTCCATTGCCATATTATTTCCAACATCTAAAATCCATAAAAGCCCTACAGCAAACCACAACACAGGACTGTTTGGAAACGCAAATAAACATAAACTTCCCAACAATGCTCCTATTAAAAAATACGGTTTTCGTCTTCCCCATCGTGGAGACCATGTTTTATCTGACATCGCTCCAATGATCGGTTGAATAATCAATCCCGTTACTGGTCCAGCAATGTTTAAAATAGGCAACATTTCTTCTGGAGCTCCTAAGTATAAAAAGATAGGATTGATGGCAGTTTGTTGCAATCCAAAACTATATTGAATTCCTAAGAACCCAACATTCATATTGAATATCTGCCAAAAGGATAATTTAGGTTTGATTAGTTTCATGTGTGTATTTTTTGTTGTTAATTGAGTCTGGTTTTGTTATGATATCAATTGGTGTACTACAGCGGCAAAAACTCCGCCTAAAATTGGGGCGATTATTGGTACCCAAGCATAGTCCCATTCTGTATCTTTTTTGAAAATGAGTGCGTGGATGGTTCGTGGACCAAAATCTCTCGCAGGATTGATGGCATACCCTGTAGTGCCTCCTAAGCTGAGTCCAATCACCCAAACTAAGATAGCCACTGGCAATGCACCGATACTTCCCAAACCGATAGGAATTTCTGTGTTTTGCCATTCAAAATTGGCGCCTGTGATGTAGAATATCGCAAATACCAACACAAAGGTTCCCACAAATTCTGAAAAGAAGTTATGTTTATAGTCTTTGATGGCTGGACTTGTACAAAACGTGGCGCGCTTCCCAGCAATATCATCTGTGATTTTGTAATGCTGATAGTAAAACACATATACCGTCAACGCTCCTAACATGGCACCCAATACTTGTGCAGCAATGTAGATGTACACCATATTCCACGCGAGTTTGTCTGCTGCTGCTAGTGCCACAGTTACTGCGGGATTTAAGTGCGCGCCGCTCGTAGGTCCTGCAATTACAACGCCAATGTAGACTGCGAAAGCCCAAGCCGTTGTAATGACAATCCAAGCGTCTTGTCCACCAAATTTTGTATCTTTTAATACCACATTGGCAACCACACCGTTTCCAAGTACTATTAAAAAGAAAGTCCCTATGAATTCTGATATAAAAACACTCATACTTTATTTTTTAATCGTTCCAATCTAATGATCTTTTTACTGCTTTATGCCATTTACGAATGAGCTCTTGTTGCGCTTCATTGGTAGTTGAATTTGGGGTAAAGGCTTTGCTCTTATTGTTGTGCAGCTTTAAATCTTCTAAAGAATTCCAGTAGTTTGTTGCCAATCCAGCTAAATACGCGGCGCCTAATGCCGTTGTTTCTAGGTCTTTTGGGCGAATTACATCACATTCTAGTAAGTCGGATTGTAATTGCATTAAGAAATTGTTCATCGCTGCACCGCCATCTACTTTTAGTACAAACTTTTCTGTTTTGGCATCTTTTTTCATCGCAATCGCTAAATCGTACACTTGCAAAGCAATGCCTTCTAAGGCAGCTCTTGCGATATGTGCTTTTTGTGTTCCTCTTGTCAATCCGATGATTGTTCCTCTCGCATCTTGATTCCAATACGGAGCGCCAAGTCCTGTAAAGGCTGGCACAAACATCACGCCTCCATTGTCGTCTACTTGCTGCGCTAAGGCTTCAATTTCAGGAGCTGAATTGATCATTTGTAATTCGTCTCGTAACCATTGTACGGTGGCACCTCCGCTAAATACACTTCCTTCCAACGCGTAGTAGGTTTTGTTATTAATTTGCCACGCAATGGTTGTGAGTAAATTGTGCTCAGAGGCAATCGGTTGTTCTCCTGTGTTTAACAACATAAAACAACCTGTTCCGTAGGTGTTTTTGGCAGCTCCTTTTTCAGTACATAAATGTCCAAATAAAGACGCTTGCTGATCTCCCGCAATGCCAGAAATTGGAACTCCGTCTAAGGTTTCTATCGTTGCACTGTCATAGACTTCGGAAGAAGAAGCGACCGTTGGCAGTACGTGTTTTGGAATGGAGAATAATTGTAATAAGTCTTCATCCCAAGTAAGTGTTTTTATATTGAATAACATGGTTCTAGAAGCGTTGCTCACATCGGTCACGAATGTGTTACCTTTGGAAAGTTTCCAGACTAAATACGAATCGATTGTACCGCAACATAATTGTTCTTTGTCTGCGAGTACTTTTGCTTTTTCAACATTGTCTAAAATCCATTTTATTTTTGTGGCAGAAAAATAGGCGTCAATAATCAACCCCGTTTTTTCTTTGATGATACTTGTATATTCCTCCTTTAAACTATCACAATACTGTGAGGTTCTTCGGTCTTGCCACACAATGGCATTGCAAATGGGCGCGCCTGTTTTTTTATCCCAAGCTACTACCGTTTCGCGTTGATTCGTAATTCCGATGGCATGAATATCGTCGTTGGTGATATTGTTCGCCTCTAATACTTCTTGAATTACGCTTCGTTGCGATTCCCAAATTTCGTTTGCATTATGCTCTACCCAACCTGGTTTTGGAAATATTTGTGTAAATTCTTTTTGTTTGACTCCAACGATTTCGGCGTTTTGGTTGAATAATATAGCTCTGGATGAAGTTGTTCCTTGATCTAAAGAAAGAATATATTTTTGCATAAGCTTACGAGATTAAATAGTGTTTTGCTACCTTGGAAAATGCTTTGATTTGCGCATCTTTCCATGTGTTGTCTTTACCTTTGAGTGTTTGCATACACGTTGCGACTGCGGGTGCTGCTTCTATTGCTGCTTTGGCATCTAAAAAAAGTAATCGAGTGCGTCTTGCCAGCACATCTTCAACCGTTTCTGCAAATTCTTGTTTTACCGCCCACACTACTTGCGCCATGGTGAATGGATAGTTGGGATGAATTTTTTCTGCATAGGCTGGATTTTGATTTTCCAGCGATTCAATGGCATGCAAATCGGCGCCGTACCAATGCAGTGGATTCTTTTTGTTGAGACTTTTTTTGGCAACATTTCCATGAATTGACAATTCTTTTGTGATACAATCTGCATCAGGTAATTTGTGTGCCCGTATGATTTTATCAATCGTATCTTCTGCCATTTTTCGATAGGTGGTCCATTTTCCACCTGAGATAGTTACCAAACCAGATGCTGAAATCGCGATTTTATGACTTCGTGATATTTCTTTGCTATCCTTATCGCCTTTTGGTTTGGCTAAAGGTCGCAACCCTGCAAAAACACTCAATACATCTTTTCGTGTGATGGTTGCGTTGATATATTTGTTGAATGTTGTGATGATAAATTCTATTTCTTCTTCTAAAGCAATCGGTTCTTCGCGTGCGCCGTCTACTTGTGTATCTGTAGTTCCGATGATGACTTTTTTGTGCCACGGAACGGCGAACAATACACGACCATCTGAAGTTTTTGGAATCATCAACGCGTTTTTTCCAGGAAGATGCTTGCTATCTACGACCAAGTGTACACCTTGACTGTGTACGATGGATTGCTCGCTGTTTTTATCATCTAACTTTAAGATATCATCTATAAATATACCCGTCGCATTCACCACTACTTTAGATTTGACTTTTATTTTTTCTTGCGTGAATTGATCAAAAATAGTGACGCCATTTATTTTGCCATCTTCTTTTTTTAGAAGCTTTGTAGCTTTAAAATAGTTGAGCAATACGGCATTGTTTTCCACCGCAGTTTGTGCCAGATTGATCGCAAATCGGGCATCATCAAATTGACCGTCAAAGTAGACGACGCCACTTTTTAGCTTTTCTTGTTTTAATGTGGATAAGCGTTCAACCGTTTCTTCTTTGTTTAAGAATTTCGTCTTCCCAAGACTCAAACTTCTGGACATCCAATTGTACACTTTTAATCCTGTACTGTAATAGTAGCCATCTACCGTATTGTAATTGGGTATCACAAAAGGTTGCTTCCGTACCAAGTGCGCTGCATTTTTAGCCATGAGTCCTCTTTCATTCAACGCTTCATACACCATTGCAATGTCACCTTGCGCCAAATACCGAACACCTCCATGCGCTAATTTGGTACTACGACTGGAAGTACATTTTGCAAAGTCGTTTGCCTCGACTAATAAGGTCTTATATCCTCTGGTAGTAGAATCTACAGCAATGCCTAAGCCTGTAGCTCCTCCGCCAATAATGACGATATCAAACTCCGCTATTCGTTTGAGTTTTTTTATTTGAGAACTTCTATCCACTTGATACGGTTTTTTGTTTTATTTCATGATGCTTATGGCAAATCCGCCTCCTGAAGCTAAGGTAACATCCAATATGTCTCCTTTTTTCAATGTCACCGTTTCTATGGCATATGCTTGTGGATTGTTATCCCAATGTGCATCTTTTGCATCTTTGTAGATTGTAGCATTGTATGTAATACCTTCGTCTAAGAAATCGAATGTTAACTTGTGAGTACGTCCTGTTTCGTTGGTAATACCGCCCACGAACCAATTGTTGGTTTCACGTTCTTTTCGCGCAATCGTTACAAAATCGCCCACTTCACCATTCAATACTTTGGTTTGTTGCCAATTGACACCTACATCGCTGATAAATTTAAACATTGGATGTACTTTACCATCTTCCATATAGTGTTCTGGAAGATCGCATGCCATTTGGATTGGACTGTTGATTACTACATATAATCCTAATTGATGCGCCAGTGTCGTATTGACTTGGTTGTCTTTTTTGTATTCGTCAAATTTGATATTGAAGGCGCCTGGTGTAAAGTCAATTGGACCGCTCAACATTCTTGTAAATGCTACCGTTGGCAAATGATTTGGCGGATTTCCTCCATCGCTAGCCCACGCATTAAATTCTTGTCCTCTCAATCCTTCACGAGCAATCGCATTTGGATAGGTACGACGTTTTCCTGTTGCTTTGATAGGTTCGTGCGCATTTACGGCAATTTTCTTTTTTGCAGCTTCTTCTAGTACTTTGTGATAGTGATTTACCATCCATTGTCCGTGATGGTATTCTCCTTTCGGAATGATGGTACCTACATAACCAGTTTTTACAGAATTGATATCATTCGCTTTCATGAAATTATAGGCTTCCTCCATTTGCTTTTCGTACGTACGTGGCGCTGCAGATGTTTCGTGATGCATGATGACTTCCACTCCTTTTTCTTTGGCATACGCCATTACCTCATCAAAATTGTAATCTGAATAAGGTGTCATAAAGTCAAAAATACCTTCTCTATTTCCACTCAGCCATTGATTCCAACCTGTATTCCAACCTTCTACCAAGAGTCCTTTGATTCCATTTGCAGCTGCAAAATCGATGTAACGTTTAGCATTTTCAGTGGTCGCTCCATGTGTTTTTGAACTTGCTTTTCCTTCCACATACGTCGTCATGTCTTGTGTCGCTTCTAAATCCCAAGTAGATTTTCCAATGTGCATTTCCCACCAAATTCCCACATATTTCATTGGCGTAAAGTAGCTTACATCGCCAATAGCATTTGGATCGTTGAGATTTACGATTAAGTTCGATTCTATCAATCCGCCTGCATCATCAGAAATTTGAATCGTTCTCCATGGCGTTTTAAAAGGCAATGTCACTTTTGCTTTTGCTCCAAGAATGTCTGAGCCTACCAATTCACTCACCATTCCTAGGTTTTCTTTGTCTACTTTTAAGGTCATTCCCGCATAATCTGTCAAATCTGCTTCGTGAAAACTTAAGTGTACTCCGTCTTTGCTTCGCATAGTAACTGGCGTATTTACAGCATTTTCAGGAATGTACGTAGCGCTTAAATTTGGATGATTGCGCTTTGACAACGCATCAATTTCTGAGAATTTTGATGCTGTGTATAGATGTTCGTAAATATCCCAATCGCCTGGAATCCACCATACATCGTGATCTCCCGTAAGGTTGAACTCTGTGTTTTCATCTGTAATGATTATCGCTTCTGTATCGCCTTGTTTCGGGAATTCGTAACGAAAACCAATTCCGTCATTAAATGCTCTGAAGTGAATATTTAATTGGCGTTTTGCTTCTGAGGTTTCTTCTAGATATACAATGAGTTCATTGTAATTATTTTGAACATCCAGTTGTTCGCCCCAAGGCATTTGCCAGGTTTCATCTACGGCTTTGGTTTCGGTTTTTATAATTTTGAAATTACCTTTTAAAGAAGCTTGCTCTTTGAAATCGAAACTCATTCCTGAAGTATTTATTACAGGTTTGTCTTTGTAGGATACCTTGTAATTTGCCTCTCCTTTGTCAGTTATGTTGAAATCAATACGAATGTTGTTGTCAGGTGAACTCGTTGTTGCTTCTTTTACCTCTTGCGAACAAGAAGTCATTAAAAGTAAACTCACGAGCAGTACATAATAATATCTCATAGTGTAAATGGTTAGTTTTTATCAAATTTAATACGACACATCCTCTTGGGATTTTTGTTCTCGGCAGTGTTGTTTAGACACTTATATTTTATTTTTCAGGTGTTACCCTTTTATGTATTCTTTGTAAACGCTGATAGGAATGAGAGCTGTCCAACCGCAAAAGTCTTTTTTAGCGGGCATTCCGTACGCGACCAAATCCGGTGCATAGTTTTCCCAAAAGGTTCCGGTGGCTTCAAATACTTCCGCTACACTTTTGTATATTTTGGATGCTAAATCTTTTGCTAGTGCCTCTTTTCCATAGCCAGACAATCCTTTTAACACCATATACACTGTTGGCGCCCAAACGCCTCCTAGCCAATAATCGCCCCAACCTACATAGTCTGGATCGGCGGCTGATAGTGCTGGTAATGGTGTTCTTCTGTAAAATTCATTCGGATCGCTTAGATGACTTATAAAACGATCTAGACGGTTTTCGGGAACTACTTTTCCTAGTAATGCCCAATACATTCCGATGTGACGTCTTATGACTTGCTTGTCAAATCCTAAATCGTAATAGAATCCGTCTGCTTCACTCCAACATTTGTCATTGAGTGCTTTTTTGATTTTTGCATGAACGTCTTCAAACGCCTTGATATCTTCTTTTTTGTTTATAATTTCGGCAATTTCTTTTAATTGTACCGCATACATTGCCATTTGTGCTGAAAAATCGACTTGTCTACTTTGTTTGTTCCACAGCCCTTGTTTGGTATTTACATATTCTTTGATGAAGAAGTTAAGTTTTTCTTCATCAGAGACTTGCATTTTTACCAATTCTGCTCCTAATTCGTGATGCGTCCAACCGTTTCCTTCGGTGGGTTCCCAATCTCGTGGTTGTCGTGGAATATTGTCCATTCCGAGTCCTAACGTATCTCCATAGAAAAGATCATCTTCCATCATGTAGGTATTGACATGGAATTCGAAGTTTTTCTTGAGTGTTGGATATACTTTTTTGAGTCGATCCACATCTTTAGATACTTGAAACATTTCCAATTCTGCGAAAGCGAGCAACGGCGGATTTATCGACACTGGATGCTCTTTTGACCAAAGTGCTTCGCCTGTTTCTCTGTATTCCCTACAGATATAGCCATCAGCTTCCATGCGATCATAGAAATTGTCCAACGCTTGATAGGCAGGTAATTCGTCCAAATGATATTTCGCAAAACAACACATAAAACTCGTATCCCATAAGAAGATATTTTTGCTAAAAGCCGCATCAATGAATGGTTTTTTAAAGAACACTTCCGATGCGCCACCACGAATTTTAGATTTCGTAATCTCCAGTGCTTTGTTGTACATGCGTTCAGAAAGTTCTGCGGAAACCTCTGCAGAAGTTGAATTTTCAGCAGTTTTTTCTTTCGCAGTTGTGTTGTTGGTATTGCATGCTTCCAAGATTCCTACACCCAGTAATCCTGTGGATAGTGCGATATTTTTGGCAAATGTTCGTCGTTTCATGTTGTGGTTTTGGTTGGTGTTTTTTAGTTAATTCATTTTACAGATTACTGCTTGATACGGTTTTAGTGTGATGGTATTGTTTGTTATGTCCAAAGTGTCGTAATTATTTATGAGTGTTTCTTTTGTGATATGACTTTCGAGTAAAGTGATACTTGAATTTTGCCCAGTAAAGTTTAGAAGTACTAGCCATTTTTCATCGTCTAACGTTCTTGTATACGCGTAAATTTCTTCGTGTGCTTCTTGTATGATTTGATATTTTCCATAGACCAGCACTTTGTTTCCATTTCTGAGTTTGACCATTTTTCGAAAATGATTCAATACACTGTTTGGATCTTTGTCTTGTGCTTCTACATTGAGTTCTGTGTAATTTTCATTGACACGCTTCCAAGGTGTTCCTAAGGTAAATCCTGCATTTTCAGAAGCGTCCCATTGCATCGGTGTACGGGCGTTTTCTCTGGAAGAAAAGTTGAGTTGCTTCATGAATTTGTCTAAATCCTCTCCTTTTTGCTTTGCCTTTTCATAATCGCCAATGGCAGATACATCTACGTATTCTTCTATCGTTGGCATGTCAATGTTGGTCATGCCCAATTCGTCACCATAATACGTGTACGGTGTGCCTCGCATACTTAAGATAAAAGTATTTAGCATCTGAGTAGATACTGTTCTGAATTCCGGACTTGGATCGCCGAAACGATCTACCATTCGGGAATTGTCATGATTTGATAAGAAAATCGCCAACCAGCCTTCTTCCGCAAAGGACGTATCCCATTTTGTAAATAGTTTTTTGAGATCCAATAATTTAAAGCTATTGAGTTCACGCACCATGTCCACCGTTTCAAAGTGATAAGCGGTTTGTAGTTCCTTTCGATCCGCATCTACTAAATCGTGCGCGTCTTGTAATGTACTACCGGCACCTTCCGCTACAGCGAACACATTGTATGGTTCAATAACTTCTTTGTACATTTCCTTCAAATAGTCATGGATTTGTGGGCGCAAGCCATACCATTTGATAAAGTCTTTTTCATGACCTTCTGGAAATTCAGGATAGGTAGTGTCTTTGCTGGCAAACTGAAACGCATCCATACGAAAGCCATCAACGCCTTTTTCTGCCCAAAATTTCATGATATCATATACTTCTTGACGCAGTTTTGGATTTTCCCAGTTTAAGTCAGGTTGTTCTTCGGCGAATGTGTGTAAGTAATACGAATTTGTGGCTTCGTTGTAATCCCATCCGCCTTCGGGATCAAAAATGCTGTATCGATATGGTGGTTTTCCTTTTTCCTCTGGCCACCAATGGTAATAGTTGTAATATTTATTAGCCCTCGAACTGCTTGCTTGTTTGAACCATTCGTGTTCATTGCTGCTATGATTTACCACGACATCTAAGATAAATTTGATGCCTCGTTTTTTCATTCCTGCCAGCATTTCCTCAAAATCTTCCATCGTTCCATATCGTGGGTGAATGGCTCTGTAATCGCTGACATCGTAGCCATTATCTACCAAAGGCGATTCAAAGAAAGGATTCATCCAAACCATAGAAATGCCTAGACTTTCCAGATAATCTAACTTTTCAATCACACCTTTTAAATCGCCAAAACCATCTCCATCCGTATCTTTGAAGCTTTGTGGATATAGTTGATATAACACTCCTTCTTTCCACCAGTTTTGTGAACTCTGAATGTTTTCTTTTGGCTTCACTTCGTTCGTTTGTTTCGATTTATTGCACGACACCAAGGCAATGAGAATTGTAATCAGGATGAATTTTTTCATGGTCTTGGTTTGTTTTTTTTATTGAATAGGCATGTAAATATGTGCTTTCCATTCCAGTTCGTTTCCTCCATTGTGAGGATTGTCATAAAACACTTCAATCGGTTTATGAGCTAGTTCTATATTGTTTTCTTGGGCATAGTCTAACAGTGTAAACCAAGCTCTGTCTGATATTCGATAGTTGCCATTAAATGTGGCTCTTAATGCTTTTTTTCCTTCTATCTTTTTGATGAAAATGTCTTTCGCTTTTGGATAGGTTGTTTGCGGATTTTCAATCGGAAAACAAAAGTCATATGTAATGATGTTTGCTTCCTTATCCCAATCCGTTACTTCTAAGATCGGATGTCCTGAAAACTTCAGTTCATTTTTTGTAAAATACAGCATGATGGAAGCGTTGTATTTGATCATTTCGTTTGCCTTGTTGGGTAAGGTTGTTTTTACTGTACTGCACACGCATTCTTCCGTTGGCGAAGTTCCTTCTGTGATTTCAAAAACATCGTAGCTTCTGGCATGCATGTTCAGTCCTTCACGCAATCTTCGCATCGTTTCCAGACTTTTAGATACAAAGGAAGTTTTGGTAAACGGTACTTTCAGCCGTTGCATGAAACTGTGTTCTTTGTCTTTTAAGTAGACGGAAATTTTTGTGGTAGAATCGTTGATTTTATCAAAATGCCAATCGATAATTGTGGTAGAATCTTTACTTACGGCAAGCTCTTGTTCAATGTTATAAAATGGTGTTTTGGAAAGTGTCGTGACGACAGGTTCTTTTTTCGTTTTCCAATTGTTCCAAGCGATAATCGTACTGTACACCGTTCCAGTGGCATGCGGCGTTTCAAAAGTAATTTTATAATCATACGGCTTGATAAAGACATACCACAAGAGTGCGCCTATCAACACAACCAAACCTATTATTGTTATTCGTTTTCGCATGAATTATTCCTTATTTCATTTTAAGTGATTGCAACACGTGATTGCCTACATTTCGTCCTTGAATTAAACCTAAATCAATCGCAGCTCGGTAATGAATTCCGCCATATAATCTACTCACAGCAGCTTCATCAGCCGCTTTATTGAACGATTCGAATGAACGTATTGGCAGTCCATACGGAACTTCTGTATCATCATCAAACTGGAAATTATCGCCAAAAATAGCTGTCAACACAGTAGAAGCTGAGCCAGATACTACTGAATGTCCGCTCGTATATTCTGGGAAAGGCGGCGTTTGTAAAATTGGCTTCCAATCTTCATCCATGTGCTGATTGATCAATGTTTCAGGTCGGATGAGATTACTTCTGTATTTTTCATCCCAACAACTTATGAATCCTTCAAAAATTCCGATGGATGTTTTGGTGAACGCATATACTGCATCATTGAAATTATAGTTACTATTTTTACAAGCAATCTTCGTAATGCCAATCCAATGCGCGCCTGGCGTGATTTTTTTCGTAGCAAACATCAAATGTCCGCGCGTTACCGACACATACGGATTGCAATCCCAAAATTGTGCAATTTGTATTTCTTCGGAATCGTCGCCTTTTTCGGTGATTGACACACTTACCTCATAGACTTCTTTGAGTTCTTTGTGGAAATCGGTTCCTTCTTCTAATGAAAACTCAGGATGTTTGGCAGGTTTGAATTGTGCAGCAGAATCGAGCACCATTGTTCTAATTTTATTCCAATGTGGTTCTATACCATCCATGTAGGCTGGCGGCGTTGGTTGCCAACGTGATGGATCGTCTGTATCAATTGTGTATTTTGGCATCGTGCGAGTTTGTGCATAATTGTCTGCATCGATCCATGGTTTTAGTGCGGCTGCTACTTGTAATCCGTATGCTTTTGAAGTTTCAAATTCGGTCGAATTTTGAGATTTCCAGATATTGTACAAGCTGTCTCTGTACGTGGTCATTTTTTCTTCTGTGAAGATTAACTGTTTGCTCAATTCTATATGCGCTACCAAAGCTGCGACTGATAAATTCGTGGTTTTTTCAGGAGCTTTTGGAATTTCAGGAAGCGATTTTATTTGTTTGGCTAAGGATTTATAGTCGCTGTTTTGTGCGATGATTTCATACGCTGCAATGTTTGGATATACGTAGATTCGACTAGCAACTGGTGGCGAAAATATATCGTGAATCATGATCTCCGTCACTTTGTCTACAGTGCTATAAAACTGATCGCTGGTAATTGCGATGGGTTCAGATTTGGTACAACTCTGAAAGACCAAGAGTCCGACTGCGGCTAATACAATTTTAGTTGATTTTATATACTTGAACATCGTCATTGTTGATTGTTGCTATTAAATAGGATTGATTGTTAACTGTGATTGTTTCTAGGTTTGTGACTGCTTTGCTGAAAAAGTCTAAGCCTATAGTGTACCCATTTTTAATTGTGTTTTCGTCAGTGATCAATGCGCCTGAAAAACCTCCAAAACGTCCATGATATGGCGTGACTCCAAAGTAGTTTCCAGCACATACTACTTGTGTTTTTTCATCAATAGTAAGCTTTGCAAAACAATTGATTGGCGCGACTTGCAAGTCTTCTGAAAAAGCTTCAAAACTGAATTTCCCGCCTTCATTTTTTAAAATACCTGATTCCAACGTGTGTACTTTGAACTGCGTTGCTTCATTCAAAACAAACTTTTCTATGATTTGATTTAAAGGTTTCCCTGCAAAGTCTTTGTACGTGGTGAATTTCTTTTTCGTCAAACTTACCAATTGACCACTCAACTCGTCTAAACCTTGTAAAGAGTAATATTTTTTGTCTTTTTCTGTGGCTACTAGCGTTTCGGTTTTTCCGTTTTTGTCAAAATCTGAATAGTACATCAGCATTGGCGCTTCTTGAGAAGCTTGGAACTTTGAGTTCGTTCCCCAATTTCCTAAGAGATAATCTTCGTCACCATCGCCATCAATATCAAAACTGATGATGCTACGCCAGAGACCATTTAGTTTTTCGTTTACATAGTTTTTGGTCACATCCTTGAATTCTCCGTTTGTTTGCTGCAAGAATATAGGTTGCATCCACTCGCCTACTACAATTAAATCTTCTACTGAATCATTGTTGAAATCTGTCCAAATCGCATCGCGTACCATTCCTAGATTTCCTAAACTTAGTTTCGAAAACGGTGCTGTGGTCGTTTTAAGCACATAACTTTCTGGAACTTTTCCGAAATCATTACTCATCGTACTATTCCCAACAAATAAAAACGTTTTATCTGTAGAATGTTTAAGTACGGAGGTATCTTCAAAGTTTTCAGGAAGTAACTGTTCAATTCTAGCATTTGCGGGAACATCGTATATGGTATTGATCAATGCTTTTGATCGTCCGAAAAACTCACCGCCACCGGAAGCTGTTAGTAATTCCTTTTTTGAATCGTTATTGATATCGACTATGAGCGCATCTATTTCTTCCGCAATATTGTTGTTGCTTAGGATTGTCGTTGTAGAATCGCGTGTAAATCCGCTTTCGGTTTGATAATATACTTGCGAAGATTTGAATTTACTACTTCCAAAATACACATCGTCTTTTCCATCATGATTTAAATCGCCTACCGCCAATGCGGGACCTCTGTCTGAGATTTGATACGGAATCAACTTGTGTCTGTTCACGTCGATATACGGATTTTCTTCATGCGTGTATGCAAGTCCTAGTTGATTTTCAACTTTGGTAAATGTGTATTCTTTGGAATCTGCTGTGTTTTTGTTTGTGTTAGTCTTACTAGCATTGTTTGCTTCTAACGTTAGGGTTTGATTCGCTGCAACATTTGTCAGCAGTTGATTCGTTTTGTTTGGCCACACAATTTTCAAGGAATCTATTGTTGAAATCGTATCCAAACCAAAGTGTAAAATCGGTTCAGAAGATGATTGAAATCCGCGTTGTGAATATAACTCTTTGAATTGAAGTGTTCCGTTATGATATAGATACGCTTTTGCTCCTGTGGCAATGCCTTTAAATTCAAGTTTTAAGTGATTTTTTTTGGTGTTGTTGATGTAGATCGAAGCGACATCGTTGATATTATTCGTTACCAAATCTAAATCGCCATCATTGTCTAAATCGCCGTAGGCTGCACCTGTGGAGAAAGTCGCTTCTTGCGAAACCCAATTGTCAGTTTGATTGTTAAAGTTTAGCTGTTTCTCACCTTGATAGAATCTGTTTTTCAGTTTCGCTTCTGGCATGTAACTCAGTGCTTCTTGATCAATTAAGTTGGTGTTTTCTAATTTTTTCTTGATTTGATTGTTTGAGATGTAACGAATGTAATCTAGATCGTTTGGGCGTTTTGGAATTCCGTTCGAGATGAAGATATCTTGCTGTCCATCTTGATTGTAATCGGCGAATAGCGCGCTCCAACTCCAATCAGTTGCCGCAATTCCACTTAGCAATCCTGTTTCCGTAAAATGCTTGGATTGTTGATTGATTTGCAACATGTTTCGCGAATATTGATAATGATA
Organism: Bacteroidota bacterium; assembly: GCA_039026955.1. Taxonomy (GTDB): domain Bacteria; phylum Bacteroidota; class Bacteroidia; order Flavobacteriales; family Flavobacteriaceae; genus Kordia. The sequence continues at coordinate 93,926 of JBCCLH010000007.1, read as the reverse complement.
TCCGTATTGCTCTTTTCGAATTTTTTGCAGTTGTAAGTTATCGTCTCCCGCAGAAGATTTTAGTACTTTTTCATCATCCGGAAGCATGTCTAACGTCAATAAATCTGGATAGCCATCATGATTGATGTCTGCCACATCGCTTCCCATAGAAAATTTACTGAGGTGACTGAAATAAGTTTTTACACTTTCCGTGAAGGTTCCGTTGCCGTTATTCACATAGTAATAATCGTCTTCATGAAAATCGTTCGAGACATAGATATCTGGATAACCGTCCATATTGAAGTCTGAAATTGCTATGCCCAATCCATAACCATTTGGACCTCCAAAGATTCCCGCTTTTTCACTGATATCAACAAATTTACCGTTCACATTTTCAAGCAGTTTATCACCACTTTCATAGTTTCGTTTTGTTCTTACAGCAGCTTTTCCGTAGGATTCTTGCGTATGTACGGCGTGATTTAATAGAAATACGTCTAAATCGCCATCTGCATCGTAATCAAAAAAGGCGGCTGACGAACTGTAGTTGTCAAAATCCAATCTGTATTCACCAGCGGACTCCGTAAAGGTATTATCGCCATTATTGATGAATAATTCGTTTTGTCCATCAAAACCATTTATACCGACAACCGCGCAAACATAGATATCTAAGAATCCGTCATTATTAACGTCCGCCATCGCGACGCCTGTGTTCCAATCGCTTTTTCCAGCGACTTTTGCAGTTTCCGTAATATCTTCAAATTGCAGATTGCCTTTGTTGAGATATAACGCATTTGAATTTTGGTTGGACGTCAAATAGATATCCGGCAATCCGTCGTTATTGATATCGCCAATCGCAACACCGCCGCCGTTGTAATAGTAGAGATAGTCCAAGATGTTTTGATCTTTCGTATCTACTAAAGTATTTGTAAAGCTAATTCCCGAATCCTTAGGCTTCAACAACGAAAATACCTGTTCTGATTTTTTAGAACAAGAGAACAGTATTCCCAAAGAAACCATGTATGTTACTAATTTTCTACTCATTGCTTCGTTTGAATACTTTCGGTTTTTCATTATTGATTCCAATGATCAGATGGATTCCTGCTTTGGTGGCTAGTTTTTGAATCGCTTTGACTTCTCCTTTGACAAAGAATCCAGTTTTTTCATAAGCTTGCCATGTAAATTCTTCCATGCCGTTTCCTAATAATATACTTCCGTAATTGGCATCTAATCGTGCATACTGTGGTTTGTATTGGTATTGATTTCCTCCTAAAATAAGGTCTAGATTCCCATCGTTATTTACGTCAAATACTTCAATTGCATTGACGCTTGATAATTGTGTTTCTCTTGGCAATTCCTTAATTTCAAACTGACCATTTCCTTTATTGATTGCGATTAAATGTTGTGGTTCTGTGACCATTTTTACGATTGCATTTGCTAATACTTCTTTCGAGAATAGTTCGTCGATACTTTTGGAAGCATATTCTGCAAACTTCGTATTTTGCTTTTTGAGCGATACAATTTGCGCGGTCAATTCATGCTTTGTTACTACTGGAACATCTTTTCCATTGATGGTTTGTGTTACAATTTGTTCAATGGTTCCGTTGTTGTCAAAATCGTTGATGTACAGCTTCATCGGACGTTCTTTTGACGGTTTGTATAATAAGTTTAAGCCTTTGTTTCCTAGAATGATATCTTGTTTGCCGTCTTTGTTTACATCTACAATTTTGAGTGTATTCCACCAACCGTTTGCTTCGTTGAGATTGGTTTCTAGTAATGATAATCGACGCCCATTATTTTTAAAGATGTATGGTGTGCCCCAATCCGTAGTAATGACTAAGTCTAGATTATCATCACCATCCATGTGTTGCCATTGTGCATCGGTCACCATTCCTAAGTTTTTGAATTTGTAGGCTTTCGATGCTGTGATGTCTTTAAACGTTCCTTTTCCGTCATTTTCGAGCAATAAGTGCTTTGCGTCGACTCCATAAATTGCTGGCACGCTTCTGCTTCCTACAAATAAATCTTCATCGCCATCATTGTCAAAATCTGCTGCCGTGATTACAGAAATGTTATGATTGATTCTCGGAAGTTGTGTTGAAGTTTTGGTAAAGTTCCCTTTTCCATCGTTGAGATAGATACGCAATGTATTTTTCTTTTCTTCATTGATGTCATTTCCGCCTGAACCTACGATTAAATCTAGATCGTTGTCGCCATCAATGTCTGAAAATGTAGAAGCCGTATCTTCAAATGCTTTGTCTGCTGTAAAACTTGTGTTTTGTGTTGTAGTGAGTGTTCCTGCTGCTTTTTGTAGATAGAGTTGCGCTGCTTGTCCTTTGGCGTTTCCAATGAATATGTCTTCTGTTTGATCTCCGTTTACGTCACCAATACTTAGGGTTGGACCTTCTTTGGAGAGCATTTGCTGAATTAATCCTTCGTAATTAAAATCAACATGATTGTTTTCTTTGTGCGCTTCTAGCGTTGTTGCCAGTTCTGTTAGATAGCTTTTTGAAGTTTTTGAAGTTTTTGCTACAGATTTTGAAGCGTTTTTTTGTTCTAGTGTATAGGTTGTATTTGGACTTACATTTGTGATGGATTCTAGGGTGTTGTCTGTCCATTGCACATGAATAGAATCTATTTGTTTTGTGCCGATTCCAATGGTTTGTACATAGTCTGTGGAAGATTGAAATCCTCTAGATGGAATTACTTCTTGAATGATGATTTGTTCCCCTGAATATAATCGTATCGTACTTCCTATTCCGAAAGTATTTGGTGTGTTTCCTTTGAGTTGAATTTTTATAAAGTTGTTGTCACTTAAAGTTTCCGAGTTGTTTTTATAGAGAGAAGCTTCTTGATTTACATTGTTGATGACGATGTCTAAATCGCCATCATTGTCTAAATCTACATACGCAGCACCATTTGAAAAGCTTGGTGTGTCTAATCCCCAATTTGCTGTGGCGTTTGTAAAGCTTAAATCTGCATTGTTTTTAAACGCATAGTTAGGAATTGGCGTACTTGGCATTTTGTCAATCACCTTATTGACTTCTTCGCGTTCTCCCGTCACTACCATTTCCTGAATGATATCATTCGCAAAGTAGTTCATAAAATCTTGATTCGTCAAGTCGTGATAAATTCCATTACAGACAAAAATATCTTTGTAACCATCGTTATCCATATCAAACAGTAACGCACCCCAACTCCAATCGGTTTTGCTGACACCCGCAAAACTTGCAATTTCAGAGAAGGTATCATTTCCCATATTGAGTTGCAGTGTATTTTGCATGTACTGATGGTAGAAATCCAATCCTTGCTTGCGTTGGTAGACATTATAGTTTTCAAAAAGCGTTGTTTCTTTTAAACGTTTGTCTGCTTCTGGTAGCATGTCTGTCACAAACACATCTAACTGTCCGTCGTTATTAATATCCGCCATATCCGCGCCCATAGACGACATGCTGATATGGTTTGCCCATTCTTTTATAGATTCCGTAAAGGTTCCATCTTGATTGTTGATGTATAGATAGTCGCGCTCGTAAAAATCATTCGAGACATAAATATCTGGATACGTATCTTGGTTGATATCTCCAACCGTGACGCCCAAACCAAAGCCAATCAGACTTCCGTAGATATTTGCTTCGGCGCTTACATCTGTGAATTTTCCATTGTCGTTTCGTAGCAGTTTGTCGCCTCCGCCTTTTAGTAAATTCGGCACATCCCAATCTTTGTCTCTCAGTTCACGTTTGTTTGAATAATTTAGTGAACTTACTGGAATGAAACTGTTATTTAGAATGTACGCATCTAAATCGCCATCTTTATCATAATCGAAAAACGCAGTATGTGTCGTCAAACCACTTTCAGCTAGATTGTACTTCTCAGCTTCTTCTGAAAACGTAAGATCACCATTGTTAATGTAGAGTTCATTTTTGAGATCGTCGCCTTCAATGTTTCCTGCATTACAGACATAGATATCCAATAGATTATCGTTATTGATATCGACCATTACCACTCCTGTAGACCAAGTATTGGCGCCTCCAACCTTCGCTTTTTCAGTAATATCTTCAAAGACAAAATTCCCTTTATTCAGGTATAATTTATTCTTGCCCATATTCGCTGTAAAATAAATATCTGGCAGACCATCATTATTGATATCACCAATACCGACGCCGCCGCCATTATAGAAATTTCGGTAGCGAAAGATGTTCAATTCTTTGCTATTGGAGACTGTATTTTTAAAATCGATTTTGGAATCGGAGGAACTAATCTTTGTAAATAAAGCATTTTCAGTAGTATTTGTGTCTTTTTTGGAGCTTTCTTGACAACTGTAGTAAAGAGAAGTGATTAAAATAAGAATCAAAAAACGTTTCAAGATATTTGGGTCTGAGAGGGTTACTATTTGGGCTTTAAATACGCGTATTTATAATATCAAATATCAATTTACTTAAAAAAGAGGAGATAAACATCTCCTCTTTTAGAAATTAGACAAATTTGAACAAAGTTATTTTTATAAAAAAATGCTTTCTGTATTAGTATCCTGGATTTTGTCTTAATTCAGGATTTGCTGCTAAGGCTGCAGCTGGAATCGGGTATAAGTTTCTAGATGGATCACTAGCTGCTTTTTCTTCCCAAGCTTCGTTAAACTTACCAAATCTGATAAGGTCCGTTCTTCTGAAGCCTTCCCACCATAATTCAAATCCACGCTCATTTAACATGGTTGTTGCATCTATAGCACTAATTGGACTCGCGCCTCTAGCTGCTCTAAGCGTATTGATTGTTGCAATAGCTGCAGACTCATCTCCATTTCTCCATTGTGCTTCTGCTAGGTTTACATAGGCTTCACCTAAACTCATTAAAGGTACATCCACATCTACTTGATCTCCATTGTCGAAGTCAGGTGTATATTTCATTCCTCTAATTCCTGCAACTTCTAAACTTGCACCAGCTTCAATGATACCTACTTCTGGTGTAAAGATGAGCGGATTGTCGTTTCTATCTAATAAAGGTGTTCCTGAACCGTCAAATTGCTGACCTACTAAGAATCCATTTGCCACACCTGTATCGTTGAAGAGTTGACGTTCTGCATATTTACGTACATCATTATCATCTGTAAATGTGTTGTAGAAATTTGCTAAAGTTGCGAAACCATTCCAACCACTAGGGTTTTGGTTGTAGTGTAATGTCATAAACCATCTTGAACGTGTATTGTTTCCAATACTACTTTGTGGAACTCCCGCCGCATAGTTAATTACAAGGATTAACTCATTTGTCATGTTACTTGGCTGGAAACTTCCATAATAATCTGCACCTTGTAATAGGCTCAGACCTCCGGAGTTGATTACTTCTTGAGATAGTGATATTACTTGATTCATATCATCTGTAGAAGGAGAACCAGCACCTTCATAAATAAACTTGTTTAAATATACACGAGATAGTAGCGTGCGTGCTGCATTTTTTGTGATCACTTCTGGAGCTCCTGTATCTGGCAAATCTTGTAGTGCTACATTTAAATCAGCTATAATTTTATCAACTGCTTCTGTTCTAGAGAGAATTTGTGGTGCATCTAAAAAAGAACTCCCTGCTTCTCTGAACGGAACTTGTCCATATAAATCAGCCACACAAGCCATAAATAGTGATCTTAAAACCAAGGCTTGTGCTATTTGCCCTGGCTCAGCCGAAGGAAATGCAATTACTTGGTTTGCATTAAACGTACCTGTTAATAATCTGTTGAATACGTTTCCAACAAACGGATGATCTGGTGTCCATTCTTGCGTATGCATTTGACGCCATTGTCCGTTATCATCCCAGTCACCACCACGAGTAGGACCGATTAATTCATCTGATGAGTGTTCCTGCATTGCAAAGTAAATAGCAGGATCTGAAAATAATTCTAAATTTACATACGCACCACTTAACAACTGCTCAGCAGTAACGATTGCATTCGCCTGATCACCGTCAACGGTTGATCTCAATTCTTCATCTAAATCTGTACACGATATTATTGCAAGTGCACCAAATGATGCTACAATAAAGTGTCTCAATGTTCTGATATCCATTTTCATATTATTGTTTTTTTTAAAAAGAAGCATTTATTCCTAAACTAAATGTAGAAGCAGATGGATACGGCGTGTACTCAATACCGAATGAAGGAACTCCTTCAGGGCTTGTTTGTACCGTGTTTACTTCTGGATCGAAACCACTATATGGTGTAATTACAAATAGGTTTTGACCCGTTAGCGTGAATCGTAAACTGTTGATCCATTCTGTTTCTCCTAAATCCACATTATATCCTAAAGATAAACTTGTTAATCTTAAAAAGTCTCCTGACTCTAAAAACTGAGTTGAAGCTGCGTTAGTTGCACCTGCATCAATGTTTAAGACATCTAAATCAGCACTTACGTTTCTTGATGGAAATGCGCTTCGTACTCCTAACAAGGCACTGTCTGTATTGTTAAATATTTCATGTCCGTAAGCACCGTTTAAGTTCGCCGTTAAATCCCAGTTTTTGTAACGACCTGCTAAACGTAATCCAATTAAGAAATCTGGGTTTGGATCACCTACGAAAGTTCTGTCTACTAAGTCTGTTGTACCATTACCATCACCATTTATATCTTGATAAGTTGGTAGCCCATTAGCATCGTATCCTGTAAAGATAGGCAAATAATAAGCAAATAATGGTTGTCCGTCTGCAATTCTTTGTACTGGCACACCACCACCTTGACCGTTGGTTGCTCCGATTAATACTGCATTAGGTCCAAAACCTGTATCACGTACATCGTTGTTTAAGAATGACATGTTTGTAGTCACATCAAACGACCAATCTTCATTATCAATTACTTGATAATTTAATGATAATTCAACACCATTGTTGATTACTTTTCCTGGTAAGTTTGTCCAGCTAAATAAACCATCTGGTGCTGGTGCTGGTGCTGCAACTTGGAATAGTAAGTCTTGTGTTTCTCTATGGAAATATTCTACAGTTCCTGTCAATTTGTTATCTAAAATTCCGAAATCAACACCCACGTTGTAGTTTGTCACTACTTCCCATTGTAAGTTAGGGTTGAAGGCGTTAAATTGTTGTGAAGCTGAGTTACCGTCTGTACCTACGAAGAAGTTGAATTGCTCTAACGATGCACCCGCAGGGAAGTTAGAGTTACCTACTTGTCCGTATCCTAATCGTAGTTTTAATAAATCGAAACTGTCTGGCATAAAGTCCTCTTGATCAATATTCCACGCAAATGCAGCTGATGGATAATATCCATATCTATTATTTTCACCGAACTTTGAAGCTCCATCGACCCTGAAGTTTACCGTTAAAATGTATTTACCGTCATATCCAATTTCTGCTCTGGTGAAGAACGATTGTAAATCATCGGTTGGATCATCAAACGAAGAAATAGTTGGTCTTTGTGTAGCAAAAGCTAAGAAATCTGTTAAGTTTCCTGGATCAGAATCAAAACCTCTAGCAACAATTGTAGATCCTGAACGTCTATTTAATACCGCTTCATAACCTAGTAATGCGTTAAAATTAATTTTATCCGAGAATTGCTTTGTATAGTTTAATGTGTGTGTAAATGTTTTTGAGAATGCTTCCAAATTTACAACACTTGCTACACCAATTCCGAAGTTACCTTGTAGGTTAAAGTCTGGTGATAACGAACTTCTTCTTGTAGATAAGAATCGGTCTACACCAAATAACATTTTATATGATAAATCGTTTGTAATTTTATATTCCGCAGTTAAGTTTCCTACAATCCTAGTCGTTTCTGCATTGTCATTATAAAAGTCTTGAAATGCTACTGGATTTGGTTCTGTATCAGAAAACTGATTGTAACTACCATCAGGATTGAATAAAGGTCTTGTTGGATTCCACTGTAATGCTGCTCCAATTAACGAACCTTCAAAACCTGCATTGTTTGAGATTGCTTGAAATTGATCATTAATTCCTGAAACTTGAATGTTGGTACTTACTGTTAGTTTGTCATCTTCAAAGAAGCGAAGTTTACCACTAAAGTTAGCTGTATATCTATCTTGTCCTGTACCGTCTACAATACCTTCCAAGTTTTGCATACCTAACGAAAGTCTATAGTTAGATTTGTCATTACCCGCAGCAAAAGAAGCATCGTACGTTTGGCTAATTGCGGTACGTGTAATTTCGTCGATACCATTGATATCTGCATTCCCTGCTGGTGTACCACCAATTTGGTTTGTCAATGCTGCGTGCTCTGATCCAGTTAATACATCAGGAGCATTTCGTAATGTTGCTACAGCAAAACTGGTACTGAAATCTAATCGAGGTTTTCCAGATTTTCCTTTTTTAGTGGTTACTAAAATTACACCATTCGAAGCTCGCGAACCATAAATTGCGGTTGCAGAAGCATCTTTTAATACTGTTAACGTTTCAATATCATTTGGGTTGATAAATGAAAGCGGGTTTCTTGGTGTTGATGTTCCAAACCCTAAATCTTCACCACCTGCACCTTGAATGGCATTATTTAAGGCTACTCCATCAACTACAATTAGCGGATCGTTTCCTGCTCTTGGAGAACCAATACCTCGAATTCGTATGGATGAACTTGCTCCAGGCTCACCACTAGCTTGAGTAACTTGCACACCGGTAACATTACCTTGAATTAACTCATTTGGAGAAGTAAATATACCTCTGTTAAATTCTTCTGCTTTCACTGTGGCTACCGCTCCTGTGGCGTCTCTAACTGTAGTAGATCCATAACCAATAATTACTACTTCTTTCAGTGCATCTGTATCTGATTCTAAAGTAACATCGATTGTGGGTTGCCCAGTATAGGTAATTTCTTGTGCTTTGTACCCAACATAGCTAAAGACAATCACGTCGCCGTTAGTCATGTTATCTAAGGTAAATTGTCCATCAAAATTGGTCTGTGTACCCTTATCGGTTCCTTTAACAAGAACACTAGCACCAGGTAAAGGACCAGTAGTGTCTGAAACTGTTCCACTTACTGATTGAGCCATTGCCATACTACCACATAGAAGAAATGATAGCAACAACAGCTTTGTCAACAGTTGTTTTTTCATATTATTGGGTTTATTTAAGTTAGTTAAGGGAGTCCAGTTAGACTCAAATCTTATGTAATTTGACACTTATTTCAGTGTAATCAAAAAAAAGAGCAAAGAATAGCCCAATTTTTTACCGAAATCGTTTTCGATTTTTCGTTGCATCTTGAATTTTAGGCATTTTTTTACATACTACACATTTTAAGCACTTAAAAATTATGCATCTTTCATTTATGTTACCAAATTTTTATATTATTGTTGTTTTTACTAGATTCATGGTGTAAATTTAATTAGAGTGACTACCTTAAAGAAAATAGCCGAAGAATTAGGAATTTCTCCCTCTACAGTATCCAAAGCTTTGAAGGGTTATCCCGATGTGAGCCCAAAAACTAGAGAAAAAGTATTAGCCCTTGCAAAGACTTTAGATTACCATCCGAATTCTTTTGCACAAGGTTTGCGTACTAATGAATCGAAAACGATTGGGCTTATTGTTCCTGAGTTGGTACATTATTTCTTTTCGCACATCATTAAAGGCGTTATTGATACCGCACGAAAAAATGGTTATTTAGTACTCGTATTGCCTACCGAAGAATCGTATGAAGATGAAGTGAATCAGTTAAAATTATTGATTGATAAAAATGTAGACGGTATTTTGTTATCGCTATCGGATAGTACGGTGAATTATTCACACATCAAAGCTACTATTGATGCAGGCACGCCTATTGTGTTGTATGATAAAATATCAAAATCCATCAATGCTTCTAAAGTGTTGATCGATGATATTGACGCAGCGGCAAAAGCTACTGAATATCTGATAAAAAGCGGATGCAAACGAATTGCACATATTAGAGGACCGTTAAAACCACAAACCACTATTGATAGAGCGAAAGGCTATAAAAAAGCGCTTTTAGTGAACGGAATGGAGTTCGATAGAAATTTAGTGTACAGTGCGGAAAATTTGTCCTATGAAGATGGCTATGAAATCGCTTTAGAAATTCTGAATGATCATCCGGATATAGATGGTATTTTTTGTTTTACGGATTTGGTCGCTATGGGCGCTTTAAAGCGATTGACAGAATTAGGAGTTGACATTCCTGGCAAAGTTTCCATAATCGGATTTAGTAATTGGTTTATTACCAAAATCAGCACGCCTACGCTCACTACGGTAGATCAACCAGGATATGATATTGGAGTGAATGCTTGTGATTTATTGTTAGATGAAATTCAAGCAAAAAAAGAGGATAGAGAGTTTGCGTATAAAACCATCACAGTACCCACAGAGTTGGTGATTAGAGAGTCTACCAAATAATATAACTACTGATTCATTAATTCCAGAATAGCTTCTTCAGTAATCATCGGATTGGCACCTTGTTTACTTGCGACTAACGCTCCAATGGCACAAGCTTTTTTTAAGGCTTCTAACGGATCTATGTTTTTTAATAATCCATCTAAAAGTGTGGCAAAAAAAGAATCGCCTGCGCCAACTGTATCTATTACCTCAACTTTATAAGCCTCAGCATGATAGAATTCAGATTCATGATATAAGACAACGCCGTCCGCGCCTTTTGTCATACAAATGGAATCTATATCGTATGCTGCTGCCAGCAATTTCAAATCGGTTTCTACCGTATCATGTTCAAAACCAAACAACTTAAAAATAAGTTCGTACTCTTCTTCATTAATCTTTAAGAAGTTGGCAGACTTCATCAATTGGTTGAGAATTTCTCTAGTGTAAAATGGCGGTCGTAGATTGATATCCAAAGCTTTGTAAGGAGCAACATTAATAAGCTCCAACAACGTTTCATAGGATTTTGTATTGCGCGTAACCAACGTTCCATACAAAAACATATCGGAGTTTTTAACTAAGGTGATCATTTCCTCAGTCAATTCAATATGATCCCAAGCTACATTTTCTGTAATAGAATAACTTGCCGAGCCAGAAGCATCCAAACTCACCTGCACATTTCCTGTTGCATACTCCTTTTTATTCTGAATGAAATCTGTATGACTGTTATTTTTGACTAAATAGTCTTCGATTCCTTGACCGTTCTCATCATTCCCAATGGCACTTATAAGTGTCGCTTGATTGTGCAACGATTGCAATCGCAAGGCGACATTGAGTGGTGCGCCTCCTATTCGTTTGTATTGTGGAAACAAATCCCAGAGCACTTCTCCGTAACATACAATATTGGACATGACTAAAATTTATATGTTTTTAAATTATGGATCGTAAACTGTGTTTTTGATGCTACCGCTAATTTTGTCATCGGTGCACTTGGGAAGAATATTTCGGTAAATACCAATTCGCCATCGTTGGCAAATATTTCTACCGAAGTTTTATCGATCAATATGGTCAATTTTATATTTTGATGGCGTCTCTTTACATCATGTTTGGAAACTATATTGTAAAATGATTTGGAAAAATCTTTAGTTCCGGAGTTCGTTTTATCTACAAAAAAAGCATGCCTTTTATTATCCAATCCAAATTTTAAGACATCACCAGTATTATTTGACCATGAAAACACATATGAATCTTCTTTTAGATCGCTGAGTTCAATTTCAAAAAAGAGCGTTGCTTCAAACTTGTCTTTGCTGATGTCGTATTGTGTCACATTCGCTACTTCAGTAACTTCCTCTACCATTTCACAAGAAGAGTTCAATTCTTCCACAGGTATCGAAGTCAACACATAATCGCCTTGATCATCAATCGTTAACGACAATTCTCGAGGAATGGTCATACTACCTCTCCACTGCTCTGTAGGTACTTCGCGGGCATAATCCCAATTAGACATCCACGCAATTGTAATGCGTCTGCCATCATTTTCTGGAATATTAGACCAAGTTACGCCTGCATAATTATCTCTTCCATAGTCAACCCAAATGGCTCCTTCACTTTGCAATTGTTTCTGAAAACGTTTATCTATTGTGAATTGATTTCCATCAAAATCACCAACAAAATACTGAGTTCCAGAGCCACCATTTGGCGCACCAGGGTTGATACTCTGAAGCAATACCCATTTGGTTTCACCAGTTGATTTTATGGTTAGCCGGAAAAAATCTGGGCATTCCCAAACGCCACCATGAGCGCCAAAATCTTTACCAAACGATGATACATAGTTCCATTCTTTTAAATTTTTAGAACTATAAAATAAAGTCTCTGCGTAGGTGGATAAAATCATTAACCAGTGTGAGCGTTCAGTATCCCATACAACTTTTGGATCTCTAAAATCCTTTATTCCTGGATTGGGTACTACTGGATTTCCTTCGTATTTTGTCCAGGTAAAACCTTCATCCAAAGAATACGCTATACTTTGCGTCTGAAAATTTATTTGTCCTTTTTGCTCACCTTCTGGATCGTGATGTGTAAATATTGCGATGATAGGTACGTTTGTCCCATCTCCAAAGCCTGATGTATTGTGATAATCTACCACGGCACTTCCTGAAAAAATATAGCCTAACTCATCTGGGTATAAAGCTATGGCATGTTCTTTCCAAGAGATTAAATCTTCACTCGTTGCATGTCCCCAGTGCATCGGTCCCCAAACATTGCCGTCAGGATAGTATTGATAGTATAGATGATATGTTCCATTCAAATAAAACATCCCATTCGGATCGTTCATCCAATGGTTTTTGGGTGTGAAATGTATTTTAGGACGATACAATTCGTTTTCACCTAATAATTCTTCCTGCAAAAAGCTATAGTTTTGAAACATAAAACAAGAAATGACGCTACTACTGTAAATGATTATCTTTCGAATTGAAATCACTGGTAGTAAGATTTATTATGCACTTAAAATATCTTAAAAGCAAGATAGATATAAAAGAATATAAGTGTCTAGTATTTTGTAGTAAATGCTATATATTTTCTACGAAATCGTTTTCGTTTTGTGTAAACTAACTTGAGTTCGATATAAGAAATCATCAAATTACTAGTAATTGACTGAAAAATAAATACTTGTCAGTTCGAGCGCAGTCGAGAACACAATAAAAGCTGTAATTTCGATTGAATCTCGACTGCGCTCGATTTGACAATTCTTGTAAGTTGCTGACTATTATACATTTAATAAAATAGTTATATCTAACTTACGCTAAGCTAATTATTTAAGAATGGAGTTTCGATAGGCTTTTGGCGTTTGTCCTTTGTAATTTAGGAAGAGTTTATTAAAGTGCGCCACACTATGAAAACCGACATCATACGCTATTTTGTATACTTTATCTTTGGTGTTGACCAGGTTTGTACAGGCATTGTTCATCCGGACTTCATTCAAATAATTAATAGGACTTTTGCCTATTTTACTTTTAAAAAAGCGACTAAACGAAGAGGTATTCATAGCAGCGAGTTTGGCGAGTTCTTCCAAAGAAATGGCTTTATTGTAATGCTGTTGAATGTAATTGCATACCAACGTAATGCGATGTTCCGCTTTATCGGAAGCCTGAATGGTATAATTTGGCGTCGTCAACATGCTAAAAGCATTCCCTTCTTTCATGTTCAACAAAAGCTGTAGTAAATTGATATATTTATTCATATCATCAGAAGCTTCAATCAGTAAAAGCTTTTCAACCAATTCAGGAGATTGATTTATATCAAACGACAAACCTCTTTGTGCCAGCATCAAAAAATCATGTAAACGCTTCAATTCTTCCACATTGAGACTAAAAATATCCGCCGTAAACTGTATCACAAATACTTCAATATTTTTATCACTTTCGTTAAAAAGTTTGTCGGTGATCCAACAGTGCGGCAAATTGCTTCCTACCAATACCAAATCGCCATCTGTGAATGACTTTACAGAATCGCCCACAATACGATGTCCCGATCCTTGTTTTATATAACAAATTTCAATCTCAGGATGATAATGCCAATGCACACCAAACTCATTTTCAATCACCCAAAAATCGTTAATCGTTAATTTTGTGGAAGCTGATTTTATATGCTGATAACTTAACTTCATGTACAATTGTAATTTGCGGTGTGAAATCCTATTATTGAATCAAACAATGTAATATTAGCAAATATAGTGTGTTAAAATTTTAATTTATGCAAAAATAGAGTCGTTTTTTGCAAAAAAAGAAAAACAAACCCTAAAACACTTTGGCTAGTTTTGTCATTATGCACTTCAAAAAAATATCTTATTATAGTTTTGCACTTATTATTTTAACATTTGTTGGATGCGCTAAACAGTCTGAAAATATGCGTTTTTCAAGCTGGCAATCGAGTCCCACAGAAGAACGCATTGTGAATGCTTCTCTAGATTCTTTCTCAACAAAACATCCAAATGTCGTATTTGATTATCAGCCCATTCCTGGGAATTATCCTGAGAAAATTCAATTAATGTTGGGCACAGGCAATGCACCTGATGTATTTTGGCTAAAAGGCGATACTTCACCTGCATACTTAGCCTTTGATGTATTGCAACCGCTAGACTCTGTCATGACAACTTCTCCAGAATTTGATATAGACGATTTTTTTCCTGTATTTAAAGATGCGTTCAAACACAAAGGAAAGTATTACGGATTTGCGAAAGACTTTAATTCCTATGTATTATTCTATAATGAAGACATGCTAAAAGCTGCGGGATTGACTGGTCCGCCATCTACTTGGGAAGAATTAAAATCCTACTCCAAAAAATTGACAAAAGATACCGATGGCGACGGCAAAATAGACCAATACGGATTCATCGTAGAACCTTCAATAGACATGGTATTGCCGTTTGCATTTCAAAACAATGCAGAAATCATTTCCAAAGATGGAAACGTTACCATTGGTTCGCCTGAATTTGTGGAAGCAGTAGAATTTTTCATCTCACTTTACAAAGAAGGAATGGCAACCATGCCAACGGATATGGGCGCTGGCTGGAATGGTGACGTCTTCGGAAGAAAACAAGTTGCTATGGCATATTCTGGTGCTTGGATGATTCCGTATCTCAAAGAAAGTTATCCTGACATAAATTATAAAATTGCCGAATTGCCTGTGGGAAAAATCAAATCCACAGTAGCGTTTACCAATGCGTATGTTATTCCAAAGCAAACGCAGCATTTGTCAGATGCTTGGCAATTGGTAAACTATCTCGCAGGGAAAGAAGGAATGCGCATTTGGACGAGTTCTAAAATTGCGTTGCCAACTCGAAAAAGTGTCGCACTAGAAAACAACTTTTATCAAGATCCTGTCTTCAGCATCTTCTTAAAAAGTGCCGAATACGCAAAACTATACCAAGTAAATTTACAAGAACGTTGGTTTGACGATACGCAAGCAGCCATGCAAGCCATATTTTACAAAGACGCGCAAGTAGCGCCAACTTTTGAAAAACTAGCCAAACGTTTAGAACGTTATAAAATCAACTAAAAATGCGCTTTAAAAAACCAAAACATGAGCAACGCTTTTGGGCTTATACATTTTTAGCATTTCCATTGCTATTACTCTCGGTATTTGTCTTTTTTCCCATCGCATTTGCTTTTGTAGTAAGCTTCTACGATTGGAACTTACTCATACCCGACAAGCCTTTTGTAGGACTCAGTAATTATATTGAGTTGTTTAAAGATGAAGTCTTTGTGAAGGCGATAAAAAATACGATTGTCTACACGATTGGCGTAGTGCCCGTACAAACATTTTTATCACTGTTTTTGGCATTCATCATGAATCAAAAATTGCGAGGACGTGCCTTTTTTAGAACCGCATTTTACATTCCTGCGATTACCTCATCCGTCGTAACTTCGATTATTTTTGTGTGGATTTATTCCAAACCAGGATTGTTGAATTATTTATTGAATTCAGCTGGAGCGGAATCTAATATTGATTGGTTGACAAATCCTTCTACAGTATTGCCAGCCATCATGATGTTGAACATTTGGACAACTTCCGGATACTTTATGGTATCGTTCCTAGCAGGCTTGCAAAACATTACAGCCAGTTTGTACGAAGCAGCTAAAATAGACGGCGCAAGTCAGTGGAAACAATTCTGGAAAATCACAGTACCCATGGTGCGTCCCGTAACGTATTTTGTAGTCGTGATGAGTTTGATTGGTTGTTTTCAAGTATTCGATCAAATCTTTGTGATGAGTAGCGGCGGACCGGATAATGCATCAACCACGATGAGTTATTTTGTGTATCAAAATTCCTTCAAATACTTCCGATTTGGTTTCGGAGCAGCATCAGCCGTGGTCTTAGCATTGATGATATTCACCGTAACCGCGATGCAGAAAAAATATTTCCCACCTGAAGCCTACTAAGCCATGAAGAAATTAAAAGTTCAAAAAATCATATTCTTGGTCATTTTAGGTATCATGACACTGATCTATATCGGACCGTTTTTGTTCTCCCTGAGCATTTCGTTTAGTGGTGATAAAAACGTATTCGATTGGCCTATAAAACTGTTACCAAATGCACCCACCTTAGAAAATTATCAAAATGTGTGGAGCGATCTACCTTTCGGGAAATGGCTATTTAACAGTGTCTTAATCACAACGATTCAGACAATTTCCAATGTATTTTTTGCCGCTTTGGCGGGATTTACCTTTGCGCGATTGACCTTTCCGGGAAGAAAAATCATTTTTACGTTATTACTAAGTAGTTTAATGATTCCTGGGATTATTCTGTTAGTTCCAAAATTCATTGTGTTGAATGAATTGTCAATGATTAACAGTTATAGTGGACTCATTCTACCAGGATTAGTCGGTGTGACGAATATTTTCTTGATGAAGCAATTTTTCGAAACCATTCCCAAAGATTTAGAACAAGCCGCACTGATTGATGGTTGCAGTTACTTTAGATTGTTTTGGCAAATCTTCATTCCAATTTCAAAACCCGCTTTGGCTGCCGTAGCAATCTATACATTTCAAGGTTCATGGAATGAATTTCTCTGGCCTGTGATTGTATCTTACACCGAAGACATGTACACGTTACCGCTCGGAATGGCAAGTTTACGACACGAATTACTAACCGACTGGCCGCTATTAATGGCTGGAACAATACTAATATCACTGCCAACACTGGCAATATTCATCATATTCCAACGCTACTTTGTACAAGGCGTTGCGAGCTCAGGATTAAAAGGATAAGACTATGGCGACTATAGAAATTTCACATCTCAAAAAAATATATCCCAATGCAGAAACAGCAACCATCAAGGATGCAAATCTGACAATTAATGACAAAGAATTTATTGTATTAGTCGGACCTTCTGGCTGTGGGAAATCTACTTTATTACGAATGATTGCTGGTTTGGAAGACATTACCGATGGCGAATTAAAAATTGACGATAACCGCATGAACGAGCTATCACCAAAAGATAGAGACATTGCCATGGTTTTTCAGAATTATGCCTTATATCCGCACATGACGGTATTTGAGAATATGGCATTCGGATTAAAACTTCGCAAAGTACCCAAAGCAGAAATCAAACAAAAAGTAGAACGCGCGGCAGAAATTTTAGACATCACACACCTACTCAACCGACGCCCAAAAGACATGTCAGGTGGACAACGACAACGTGTAGCGATTGGAAGAGCCATTGTACGAAACCCAAAAGTATTTTTATTTGATGAACCCTTATCCAATTTAGACGCCGCATTACGTGTACAAATGCGCGCAGAAATTAAAAAACTTCACAAGCAACTAGACGCCACGATTGTATATGTCACACACGATCAAATTGAAGCCATGACCATGGGAGATCGCATTGTAGTGTTGAAAGATGGAAATGTGATGCAGTTTGATACGCCAATGAATTTATTCAACAATCCAGCAAATAAATTTGTAGCAGGATTTATTGGAAGTCCGTCTATGAATTTTATCGCTGGAAAAATCAATGTAGAAGACGAAGCAGTATTTGAATCGAAAGACTTGAAATTTAGCATTCCTGACGATATGCAGCCTAGTATGAAAGTTTACAACGGAAAAGAAGTTTATTTTGGATTCAGACCTGAATATATCTACGATAAAAACATAGAAAAACACAAACGCTTATCGCAAACCATGGTGGCAACTGTAGAAAATTTAGAACCTATTGGAAGCGAAAGTTTTGTATATTTTAGATTTAAAGGAAATCCAGAAGAATTGTATTGTTTTAGAAGCAATTCAAGTCACGAATATACGATTGGTGAAGACATTGAAATTGGGGTTGATGTAGAACGCCTGCGATTTTTCGACAAAGCAACCGAACAACGTTTATGATAACCATGATGAAACCAAAAGCACTATTTATTTTATTAACAATGCTCCCTATTTTTATGAATGTACAGCACGATGGTTGGCACATTTCAACTACAGAAAAAGAAAATTATACAGGAATTGTTGTAGCCAACGGACGCATAGGAATTTTACCGTCGAAAGAGGTTTTAAAAACAGAACAAATTATTCTGAATAATGTTTATGATAAAGAATCGCCACTTGGTGTGAGTCGCATCTTAAAAGGAATTGACTTTCAGAATCTCGATCTATATATTGACGGCGAATTGGTGACTGATACAAACATTTCGAATTGGCGTCAGACATTGGATATGAAAGATGCATCCTTTACGACGTATTTCGATTTTAAAAACAAAGCTTCTATTGAATATACAATGTACGCGCTGCGAAATGTGCAATATTCAGGATATTTAGATATCACCATCACACCTAAAACAGATATTACGGTAAAGGCGACAGCGAGCATTCATACGCCTAAAGAATTTTTAGAACCTACAAGTACCTTTAGAATCTTACGAGATTTAGAAACAACCATGCCGATACTACAAACCGTCGCAAAAAGTAGATTGGGCAGACATACGGTGGCAGCTTCTGGAACGTTTATTTGGGATGGCATAAACAGTACAAGAGAACATCAAAGACCTGAACTAATTCACACAAAAGTTTCAGATTATAACAATCAATTGTCGTTTTCAAAAGAAATTAAAAAAGGAGAAGCGTATAACTTTTCCTGGACAGCCGCACAATGTACCACACAAGATTTTCACGATCCGCAATCGGAATCGGAGCGTTTTGTAATCTTTAATTTGTTGACGCCAAAAGCGTCTTTATTACAACAACACAAAGATTTATGGGAAACGCTTTGGAAAGGTGATATCATTATTGAAGGAGATTTGCAATCGCAGCAAGATGTCCGTTTGGGACTGTATCACTTATATGCCTTTGGACGTGGCGAATCAGACCTCAGCATTGCACCAATGGGACTCTCTTCTCAAAACTACAACGGACATATTTTTTGGGATACCGAATTATGGATGTATCCGCCGTTACTCATATTGAATCAAGATATTGCGCGATCGTTGGTAAATTACCGCTCAGATCGTTTGGACAAAGCAAAACAAAAAGCCATCAACTTCGGATACAAAGGTGCCATGTTCCCATGGGAAAGCGACGATACAGGCGAAGAAGCCACACCAGCTTGGGCGCTAACAGGTACATTTGAACATCACATTACCGCAGATATTGCCATTGCATTTTGGAACTATTATTTAGTAACAAAAGATAAAAAATGGTTAGTCGAACGTGGGTATCCAATGTTAAAAGAAATCGCAGATTATTGGGTAAGTCGTTCCATAAAAAATAACGACGGATCGTTTAGTATTTTGAATGTCGTTGGTGCGAATGAATTTGCACCAAATGTAGACGACAATGCATTTACGAACGGTTCCGCAATTACAGCCTTGCGTTATGCTGTCGATGCTGCGAAAACTTTGAATCTGACAGCAGATCCACGATGGACTGTCGTTGCAGATGGCATCAAAATCCACAAATTTCCTGATGGCACTACGATGGAACACAGCAAGTACGATGGAGATCGTATCAAGCAAGCAGATGTGAATTTATTGTCGTTTCCGTTAGATATTATCAACGATAAACCTACCATTTTAAAAGATCTCAAATATTACGAGCCAAAACTCGCAGAAGAAGGTCCTGCCATGGGGAAATCGGTCTTTGCGATTATCTATGCACGTTTGGGCGATGTGGATAATGCGTTCAGATTATTTAAAGAAAGTTACGAACCAAACAAACGAACACCTTTTGGCGCTTTATCGGAAACTGCAACAGCGAATCATCCGTATTTTGCCACTGGTGCTGGTGGAATGCTTCAAGTTGTACTATTCGGATTTGCGGGACTGGATTTAACCGAAGAAGGCATCGTTCAAAAAAATCCAATTCTCCCAAAACAATGGAAATCCTTAACCATTACAGGAGTCGGACCTGATAACAAAACCTATAAAATAGATTAGTCAGAAGCGACTAATTTTGATTGGTAAGAAATCCTTTGGTGAAATTGCGCAACCAAAGGGTTTCTTTTTTTGCTTAATTTCAATTCCTCGGTGTAAATACTTGAATAATACTAAGGAATACACTACAAATCACTTCTTTTTACTATCTTAACGTGAGTTCGATATAACTTTTCCGTTAAATACATAATAGTCAATAATTTACAGAAATTGTCAAATCGAGCGCAGTCGAGATTCAATCGAAATTTTAACTTTTATAGTGTTCTCGACTGCGCTCGAACTGACAAATGTTTATTTTTCAATCAATTACGAGTAATCTGATGATTTCTTATGTCGAACTTATGTTATCTTAATCTATGATTAAAACAAAAAGTAAAAACATTAAAAATCAACAAGTTGAATATTTCTGATATGAATCCAGAATTAGTACGAGGTGGAAGACAAGAAAGCGATTGGACTGATTTATCAGAATGTTGCAAAGTAAGAGAAAAATAAAGTAAAAAATAGACTGTCTAAAAAGTATAGATTTCGTCAAACCGAACTTGATACTGAAATAAATTCATCACAGGTTTCGGTTCCTAATAACATTTGATAATCAGCACAATGAGATTCTGATTCAAGCTCAGAATGACGTTTCTAATCACTTTTTAGACAGCCTCTTTAACCTTCTGAAAATGTTAGCAGAGTTGATTTGCAAACCAAATTTCTTTATTTTAATTACTTCAACATTTAGTAACTACACTTCTCATTCCTGTTTTTCATACACTCGTACCCAATCCACGTACATATATTGTGGAAATGTGGTAGTAGCATCAGGGCGACCTGCATAGGTGCCACCAACAGCAAGGTTTAGTAGAATAAAGAATTCCTCGTGAAATTCAGATAATTCATCCGACGTAATAGAAGTTGATGCGTATTGTTTTCCATCAACCGACCATACCAGCTTTTCCGCATCCCAATCCAGTTCAAATATGTGGAAGGAATCTGCGAATATGCCTTCTTCTAATTTAAAAGAAACCGCGCCCATCATAGCGTGCGTATCTGTTTTATCAGCATAGTGTATATTTGCTTCCACCACTGCATCATCTTTAGTACCGTATAATTCCAAAATATCAATTTCTCCACATTGAGGCCAAGGAGTATCGCCGCCATTTTCGTCAATATTTGTCCCTAACATCCAAAACGCTGGCCATATGCCTTTGCCTTTTGGGAGTTTCATACGAGCCGCTATTTTTCCGTATTTCCAAAATTGCTTATTGGCAGTGTTCAATCGTGCAGAAGAATATTGATCTAAACCGTGCGTATCACTTTCGTGAATTGCTTTGATGACAAGACAGTTATTTTCAATATAAGCGTTCTCACTGCTATTGGTGTAGCGTTGCCATTCCTCGTTAAAAGTTCCGGCTTTCAAAACCTGATAATTCCAATTGTTTTCATTGATGGAGTTTTCATCAAATTCGTCTGACCAAACCAAGGACCATTCCGCTCCAGGATTATACGCACTTTCGTTGTTGTTTGAGGTAGCTTTTCCCAATGTGTGCTGCTGACTACCTTTCGTATCTTTCTTTTTGTCCATGCAAGAATATATAATTGAAGATATTATGAAAATGATTGATAAAGCTAAAAATTTCCTTTTCATGAGTATGCAATCTGTGTGTTAAGTGACAAACACCAAATCGTTTGTTTTTTTGCAGTTTCCTGCTGTTATTTTATTTTTTGTGGAATGTATTTCCCATTTCAAGTTTTTCTTTTCAACAAATTCTTCAATTTGTTTCAATGACTCCAACTTGTATTTATAAACCCTTAATATAGTGCTTTTTATTCTATTAATGCGTATTTATTTTTAAAAGAGATTGCTAAAATTCATATAATATCTGAGTCGTTTTTTGCTTCTATTCGCTACTATATTTATATTTGAGAAAAAGCTTTGCATGCGCGTTTTTCAGATACTTTCGCTCCTATTTTTTTTAGTGTTGATTTCTTGTTCGGAAACTACTAAAGAGACACACAAATATTCCAATACGCTTGTCAATGAATCGAGTCCGTATTTGCTACAACACGCGCACAATCCTGTAAATTGGCAACCATGGAACGAGTCAATTCTAGCGAAAGCAAAAGCAGAAAACAAACTGATTTTATTCTCCATCGGCTATGCGTCTTGCCATTGGTGCCATGTGATGGAAAAGGAAACTTTTGAGGATGAAAAAGTAGCCGAATTCATGAATGCGAATTTTATCAATGTAAAAGTTGATCGTGAAGAACATCCGGATATTGACAAAACCTACATCAAAGCAGTACAACTCATGACGGGAAACGCAGGCTGGCCACTCAATTGCATTACACTTCCAAGCGGCGAACCTGTTTGGGGCGGAACGTATTTTACCAAAGAAAATTGGCAAAACTCGTTGGAGCAAATCGTTAAAATTCACACAGAAAATCCTGAAAAGACAGCCGAATTTGCACAAATGCAAGTCCAACGCATGAATTCTTTGCAATTATTTTCTGATGAAGCTGCAAATCTTTCAGAAATAGCTACGGATAGCATTATGAACACTTGGCAGAAGGAACTGGATTTTGATGCTGGCGGATTACAAGAATCTGAAAAATTTCCACGACCGACGAATTATAATTTTTTACTGCGCTATGCAACGACCGCAAAGAATCCAGCCTTAGCAAATCATATAAATAAAACACTAAAAAACATTGCCAATCGTGGATTGTTTGATCATATTGAAGGTGGATTTGCGCGCTATACAACTGATGAATTTTGGAATATTCCACATTTTGAAAAGATGTTGTACGACAATGCACAGTTGATTTCGCTATTTTCCTATGCGTATCAAACTCAGCAAGATGAACGCTACAAAGAAGTTGTGTATCAAACATTAGACTTCATCGAGAAACAATTTTCACGTGAAGATGGTTTGTTATACGCTTCGCTCAATGCGGATAGTTTGAATGAAGAAGGCAAAACGGAAGAAGGCGCCTATTATGTTTGGGAAAAAGCACAACTGCAGCAACTATTACAAGATGATTTCTCGTTATTTTCTGACTATTTTCAATTGGATTTGATTCCCACTACTGAAGATGGAAAACATGTGCTTATCAAAGGATACACAAATGAAGATTTTGCACAAAAACATAGTTTATCGCAAGAAGAATTCACACAAAAAATCACACAATGGAAAACAATTCTTTTAAAAGAACGCAAACGCAGAAAAGCACCTGAAACAGACACCAAAGTCATTACTTCATGGAATGCGTTGATGCTCAAAGCTTATGCAGATGCGTACAAAGTTTTTGGAGATAAAAATTTAAAAGCAAAGGCAATTAAAACAGCAACTTCCATCAAAGAAAAATTAATTTTAAAAGACTACAAAGTCCTGCGAAGTCTAGAAAACAAAACCATTAACGGATACTTAGAAGATTATGCCTATTTGATTGATGCTTTTTTAGCTGTGTATCAAATCACCTTTGATGAAGAATGGTTGCAAGAGGCAAAATCTTTAACCGAATACACGCTGACACATTTTTACGATACAGAAAAAGAACTATTTGCTTTTTCAGAAACTACCGATACAGGATTAGCCTTCAAAGAATTTGACGTAGAAGATGGCGTCATGCCTTCCGCAAATGCAGTCATGGCGAATAATTTATTCAAGTTAAGTCATTACTTTGGCAATGAAGATTTCCTCTCGAAAAGCAAAAAAATGTTGCAACGCGTTTTGCCCGATGCTGTTGCGTATCCGTACTTACATTCGCATTGGCTGGAATTGTATTTAAATCTCTCCGAGCCGTATTATGAAGTGGTGATCAACGGAAAAGATGCGATTGCAAAAGCCAAAGAATTGCATAAAAACTATCTACCAAATATCATTCTTTGTGGAAGTACGACTGAAAGTAAGTTGCCACTGCTAGAAAACCGTTTTTACGAAGACAACACTTTTATTTATGTTTGTGTGAATAGAGCGTGCAAGTTGCCAACCGAAAGTGTAGAAAAAGCGATAACGTTAATAAAATAACGTGAGTTCGACATAAGAAATCATCAAATTACGCGTAATTGACTGAAAAATAAATATTTGTCAGTTCGAGCATTGCTGGAAGCACCAAGCGAAGCTCACGAGAACACTATAAAAGTTAAAATTTCAATTGAATCTCGACTGCGCTCGATTTGACAATTTTTGTAAGTTATTGTCTATTATATATTTAACGAAATAGTTATATCGAACTCACGTTAAAATAGCATTTTAGCAAATAAAAACAACAACACAAAAACACTCAACTACTCAACCACTCACTAACTAACCAACTCAACCACTAACCATCAACACGTCGCTCCTCCAACGCAGCTTCAATCTCCTTCATTTTCTTAGAAGTCAACGGATAAAACCACAACGCAATCACACCCACCAAGACAAACAACGCAGGCACAATGCTCATATTCAATTTGATTCCTTCCAACATTTCTGGCGTTTTTACAGCCACTTCTCCGTCGTAATTAAAATAATTTAAAATCATTAAGGTGATGAATCCTGCCATGCCGCCACCGAATTTCATCGCAAAAGTTCCCGCGGAAAAGACCAAACCTGTGGCGCGGCGTCCGTTTTTATATTCGGAATAATCTGCGGCATCTCCTAGCATTGCAAAGAACAATACTGGCATCAATCCTGCACCAAATTCTGAGAGAATTCCCAAAGTAAAAATGCTTCCTACTTGATTCGCTTCCAACCAATACATTGCTCCTGCCGTAACCGCAGAAAACAAAATACTCATGATGAATAATTTTACTTTGCCAAACATTTTTGTCAATGCTGGTGCAAATACCGTAGAAATCATCGCAATGATCAATAAGGATAATAAATACAATCCTGCCAAGCCTTTTTCGCCGCCCCACGCGACCAGACTTCCAAAGATGTTATCTTCATCTTGCACATAATGTGTAAAATAATACATGGTCGTGCTTTGCTTGATGACATTGTAGGTCACAAAGACAAATCCGATAAATAATAAAATCAACCAAGGTACATTTTTGATCAAGTCTTTATAATCATCTTTCAAATTGCTTGTCGTTATGACTGGCACACGTTCGCGCGTGGTGTAAAAGGTAATTAAGGAACAACCTGCCAAGATAAATGCCAAGACATACATGGTATATTGATAGCCTAAATTTTCATTTCCGCCACCTAAATAATCTACCAAAGCAATGACACCAATTGTTGCAATGATTCCGCCAAAATACGCTCCAAAAAAACGATAGGAAGACAGTTCGGTACGTTCTTTCACATCACTCGTCATAACGCCCATTAATGCGGAATACGGAACATTATTTGCCGTATACGTGAGCGTGTAAAAGATAGAAGTTCCATATGCCCAAATCACTTTTCCGGTCAAACTTAAATCGGGAGTGGTAAACTGCAATACCAAAGCAACCGCAAAGGGCAATGCTGTCCAGAGCAACCACGGACGAAATTTTCCATACTTGCTTTTGGTACGATCGGCAATATTTCCCATGATCAAATCCGTTACGCCATCGCTCAAACGAATCAAAAACAATAAAGTTGCAGCTACGGCAGCTTCCAAACCAAAAACATCGGTGTAGAATATTGGCAAAAAGTACGAAACTGTGCGCCACGCAATATTTGCCGCGGTATCGCCCAAGGCATATCCTACTTTTTCTTTGAAGGTTAATTTCGTTTGTGTTGCCATAGTTTGAGAGTTAAATTTCTATAGTATAAAGTTGATTGCAGCAACGATGGTAAAACTCACCAATGCCAAAATTGTGGTCATCACAGTCCAACTTTGAAAGGTTTGTTTTTCATTAATGCCTAAATATTTACTGACCAGCCAAAATCCGCTATCATTCACATGCGACATGATGGATGCTCCTGAGGCAATCGCGATCACTAACAAGGCCTTATCAATATCTGTAAAAACTTCTTGTGCCATGATCAAAGGCGAGGTAAATCCTGCTGCTGTGATCATTGCGACTGTGGCGGAACCTTGTAAAATTCGAACCAATACTGCAATAAAAAAGCCGAAGATAATAATTGGTATACCAATTTCCGAAAAATATGTGGCTAACATTTTTCCCGTTTGTGTTGTGACTAATATTTCTTTGAAAACGCCGCCAGCTCCTGTCAACAAAATGATGATTCCTGTCGGTCCCATGGATTTGGAAGTAATGTCTAATAATTTCTTTTTGGTGACATTTCTTCGAATACCCAACAGATACCAAGCAATCAAATTTGCGAGAATTAAGGCAACGATTGGATTTCCTATCAGACCAATCCATTCTTTGATGTATGTTGGAATGAGTTTGTTACTTACCAACGGACTGTTGATAATGGTATTACAAACGATCAACAGAATTGGAATTCCGATGATGGAAAGAATCAATCCGATGGCTGGATAGTTTTCTTCTTGAGATGTTTCTGTGGCGATTTCGGGTGCGTCTATGTGTATTTTTTTAGAAATGTATTTGGCGAAGATTGGTCCGCAGACAATTGCAGTTGGAATTCCCACGATGAGACCAAATAAAATTACCCAACCTAAATCGGCTTCTAAAATATCTGCTACTGCAATGGGTCCTGGTGTTGGTGGAATAAACGAATGTGTAATCGCCAATCCTGCTAAGAGCGGAATCGCGTACAGCAATAACGATTTTTTGGTGCGGCGTTGCAACGAATAGATAATCGGCACTAAAATAATAAAAGCCACATCAAAAAATACAGGAATTGCAATGAGAAATCCTGTGATCATCAATGCCCACGAAGCTCGTTTTTCGCCAAACTTTTTCAATAGAAATCTTGCTAAAGCTTCTGCGCCACCAGAATATTCTAAAATAGATCCAAAAATAGCGCCCAAACCAATGACCAAGGCGACAAAACCGAGCGTATCACCCATGCCTTTTTTAATGGTTTCGATGATGGATAACGGTTCCATTCCTGCTAAAATTCCCACAGTAATACTTGCGATCAACAGCGAAATAAACGATTGGATTTTGAATCCTAAAATCAGCACCAATAATACCGTGATTCCTGCTAAGACTGATAGCAATAACCAAATATCTAAAGTTGCTTTTTCTGCTTCTAAAATTAAATCCATTAGTGTTTTTTCCAGTTATAGTGATACTTCTTTTCGGTTGGATCGTTGACTTTTTGAAATGTATGTGCGCCAAAAAAATCGCGCTGTGCTTGAATCATATTTGCTGATGTGCGTTCAGTAGTCATCATGATCCAATACGAATAGGCTTCCGAAATGCAGGGAACATTCAAGCGATGGTCTAAAGCGTATTTTAAAATTTCTTTGACGCTAGCTTCTTGTTGTCTTAATTTTTGTGTGATGTTTGTATCGTCTAGTAGCGAATCTTGCTGTTGGAAGACTTCAATACTTTGCTGTAACAATTCTGATTTGATAATACATCCGTTGGACCAAATTCTACAGATTTCTGCAAAATTCAATTGCCAATTGTATTCGTTTGAAGCAGCTTTCAACAATTCAAATCCTTGATGTAGATTGAGTATTCTGGCAAAACTATAGGCTTCTTTCAAAACTTGAACATCTACATCTCCAACTGTATTTTTTTGAATGTTTACAGCCAACTCTTCTCTTTTTTCATTGAATGAAGAAATATAACGTGCATACACGGCTGCTGTTTTGATCGTTGTCGGAATTCCCAATTCCAACGCGGCTTTGCTTGACCATGAACCTGTTCCTTTGTTGCCTGCTTTATCCAGAATTGTGTCTAAAACATAAGCGTCACCTTCTTTCGTGGTTAAAATTTGCGCTGTGATTTCCAACAGATAACTTGCCAATTCTCCTTGATTCCACTCGTTGAAAAGTGTGGCGATTTCATCGTAGTTTTTAGTTTGAGACAGTATTTCATACAATTCTGCTAGCAATTGCATATCGCCATATTCAATGCCATTGTGCACCATTTTTACAAAATGTCCCGCGCCGTTTGGACCGATATAGCCACAACAGGGATCACCGTTTTTATCTTTTGCTGCGATCGTTTCCAAGACATTGGCAACTTTTTGATAGCTTTCTAAGTTTCCGCCAGGCATTAACGACGGACCTTTTAAAGCGCCTTCTTCTCCACCTGAAATTCCTACACCTAAAAAGTGAATGTTTTTTTCTTGTAGAAGCTGAATTCTTCTATTCGTATCTTGATAATGTGAGTTTCCACCATCGAGAATGATATCTTCTTCCGAAAGGAAAGGCAACAAATTTTCAACAACTTGATCCACCGCGTTTCCTGCATTGACCATCAACAAGATGCGGCGAGGTGTTTCTAGGGCACTGACAAAATCTTCCAACACAGAAAAACCTTGTACTTTTTTATCTGCTTGCGCTTCTACAAAGTTTTTAGCGACATTGACTTCAGTTGTCGTTTCACGATTATAGACCGCTATAGAAATGTCATGATTCAGCGCATTGATGGCAATACTTTTTCCCATGACGCCCAATCCTATGATTCCAAAAGAAGCTTTCATGATGGTTGTTTGATTTTGTTAAGTATGTGTGTTACGAGGGTTTCAGGTGACTCTTGAATCGATACATGCATTCCGTAATTCGGTTCTTCAAGCGTATCAAATTGCGATTGCAATAAGTTGACATCCATAAAGTGTTTGCGTTGTTGCATGCGTTGTTGAATGAGATCAAAATCGCCTTTGAGATAAATCCACTGTAGTGATTTTATTCCTTTAGCTAGAATTTCTCGATACCTTTCTTTTAATGCGGAACAAGCTAAAACTGCTCCTTTTTCCTGAGATCGCTTTTTTAATTCTTGATTCAAATTTTCGAGCCAAGGTTGCCGATCTCCATCTGTTAACGCAATGCCATTCGTCATTTTTTGTATGTTTTCTTTGGGATGAAATGCATCGGCATCTACAAAGGGAATTCCTGTGCTTTCAGCTAGTAGTTTTCCAACTGTAGTTTTACCACAACCACTCACGCCCATTATGACGAAAACACTATTCATATGTAATTGTTGTTTGTAACCCTGAAGTAGAATTTTGTCCGACGTACACGTTGAACACTCCTTTTTCCACGCCTAATATCTCGTCATTGTCATAGTATTTTAAATCGTCTAACGACAGTGTAAAAGTCACTTCGGTAGCTTCATTGGGTTGTAAAGTGACATGTTGAAAACCTTTCAATTCTCTTACCGGTCGTGTGATACGTCCGACTACATCTTGTACATAGAGTTGCGCGATTTCACTGCCTTCTCGTTTTCCTGTGTTTTTTACCGTAACTTTTATCGTGACTTCATTTGCTTCTGAAATCGTATTGCCTGACAGCTTTAAATTACTGTATTCGAATGTAGTGTAGCTCAAACCATAACCGAACGGATATTGGGGTAAATAGCCAATGTCCAGATAGTGCGTTGTGTTCCCGAGGGAACTTTGCCAAGCGCCAATCGGAATGCTGTCCATTTGCACAAATTCTTCTGGAATTACAGGTCTTCCCGTCGTTTTATGATTGTAATAAATTGGCGATTGTCCTGCTACTTTTGGCCAGGTTACAGGTAGGCGTCCACTTGGTTCTGCTATTCCAAAAATCATATCGTAAATCGCGGGTCCGCCCATGGTTCCTGGATGCCAAGTCATAAGAATGGCATCTACATCTTCTAGAATATTTCCAACCGTGATAGGTCTTCCTGCCATGATGACTAAAATGATTGGTTTGCCTGTTTTTGCCAATTCTTTGATTAATTGTTCTTGTGCGCCTGGCAAATTGATGTCTGCGCGACTGTGTGCTTCTCCTGAAAGAATCGCTTCTTCTCCGCCAATAAAAAGAATTATGTCTGATTGTTTGGCAGCGGCAATTGCTTTGGA
Organism: Bacteroidota bacterium; assembly: GCA_039026955.1. Classification (GTDB taxonomy): domain Bacteria; phylum Bacteroidota; class Bacteroidia; order Flavobacteriales; family Flavobacteriaceae; genus Kordia. The sequence continues at coordinate 63,879 of JBCCLH010000007.1, read as the reverse complement.
AAAATCTTTTGTTGATTTATCTCGAGAATATGACAAACCTTCTACAAATGTGTGATTTACATTTCCTTTTTGAAATGCATCAATTGGTGTTTGGGTAAATTTTCTATCGCCATCAAAGGACCAAGTTCCTAATTGCTCTCTGGGTTTGTCTGCCAACGGACCAATAACAGCAACTCTTGTTTCTGTGTTTAATGGCAAGATATTTTTATCATTTTTTAGCAAGACGGAACTTTTAATTGCAGCTTCTTTTGCCATTGCTAAGTGTGACTCTGCATAAAGATTGTCACTTTTATCTACACGATATGGATTTTCAAATAAGCCCATTCTGAGTTTTACGCGTAAAATTTCAGCGACTAAATTATCTATTTGTGCTTGTGTCACTTTTCCTTCTTTCAACAGTTCTTTTGTGTATTTTTCGAAGGCGACGCTGGTCATTTCCATATTTAATCCTGCATTCAGTGAAATCTCGCCTGCATGCTTTAAGTCTTTTGCAAATCCGTGTGCGATCATTTCTTCGACAGATTCCCAATCAGACACCACAAAGCCGTCAAAGTCATACTCGTTGCGTAAAATAGCTGTCAATAGTTTTTTATCGCCAGAAGCTGGAATTCCATTCATTTCATTAAACGCTGTCATGAATGTTTGTGAACCTGCATTTACGGCAGATTTGAACGGTGGCAAATAGACATTGTGCAGTAACGCATCATTGATAATCGCTGTGTTGTAATCGCGTCCACCAATGGCAGCACCATATCCTATGAAATGTTTTGCGCAGGCTAGCATGCTTGTCGGATCGTTCAAACTATCTCCTTGAAACCCTTTTACGTAGGCTTCTGATAGTTTGGATGCCAAAAACGGATCTTCGCCTGGCGATTCTGCGATGCGTCCCCAACGTGCATCTCTGGCAATGTCCAACATCGGTGCAAACGTCCAACGAATTCCGAAGGAAGAAGCTTCTACCGCAGCCACACGAGAAGAGTTTTCTGCGATTTTTGCATCCCAACTTGCTGCCATTCCCAACGGAATTGGAAATAGTGTTTTGTATCCGTGAATCACATCACGCGCAAAGATGAGTGGAATTTTATTGGGACTTTCTTCTACCGCAATGCGTTGCAATTCGTCCACAAACTCCATATTCGTTACGTTTAGAAAAGCACCAATTTTTCCATCGCGTACTGCTTGTTTTAGTGAATCGGATAATTCTCCTTTCACTCGACTTGAAGTTCCGCGTAGATTGAGTTGTCCAATTTTTTCATCCAGTGACATTTTAGACAATAATTCTGACACTTTTGCTTCTAGTGTATTGGTTGGTTTTTGTGCTTCTTTACAAGCCGCCATCAGTAGGAGCACACTTGCCAATAGGTATATTTTTTTCATCTCAGTCTGTCGTTTCTTGATTCGTTACTAGAGTGTCTTTTAGGATTGGTTTTTTAAAGAAATCGCTCCGTACACCTTTGGTATTTAACTTTATTTTGAAGATAGAACCTGCATTTGGATAGTTGGTTTGCTCTTCTTTTGTCATGTCTAAATTAGAAGTCGTGATGTAAAGCTCGTCCAAGTTTTCGCCGCCAAAAGCGCAGGCTGTTACATTGTGCGCAGGTACTTTTATTTTTTGGATGAGTTTTCCTGTTTTCGGATCGTAATTCACAATATAATCGCCATTCCATAAACCGATCCACAGTGTATCGTTTTCATCGATTGCCATTCCGTCTGGCGAACCGACTTCTGTTGGAATCGTAACTACAATTCTTTCATTGGAAATCGTACTAGTAGTTTCATCAAAATCGTAGGCTTTTACATGTGTTGTGGGCGTATCGATATAGTACATCGTTTTGTGATCTTTAGACCATACAATTCCGTTAGAAATGGTAATGTTTCCCAGCATTTTCGTTACATTTCCTTCAGCATCTACCTTGTGTAAATTTCCACCAGGATTCGTCTGCGAGTAATCCATAGAGCCAACCCATAAGTTGCCGTTTGGATCGCATTTTCCATCGTTTAAGCGTGTTCCTGTATTTTCGGCTTCCACACTGGCTAGTTTGGTAATTTCTTCCGTAGTAATATCAACTACATACACACCATCATTCAGCGCTACAATGACTTTGTTTTTTTCTTCCGAAGGCACAACAGTCCCAATCGGTTCAGGCATTTTTATTTCTTTATTAGTTTTGTCTTTTGGCGAATAGATATGGAGTGATTCCCCAATAATATCTACCCAATACAAGACATTATTGTTGTAATCCCAAATAGGACCTTCTCCCAATTTGGCAGGTATTTTGTATTCAAGTTCGGCGACCAATTCTGTCGGCGCAGGTGTATTTTTTTTGCAACTGATAACTGCCAAGAGCAGCATAAGTACGGTTAGTTTTTTCATGTAGTTTCGGTGTAAAAGGTTGGTATTACTACAAATAGTTTTAGTTAGTATGTTGAATAAATTGTATGAAATCGTTGTTTTTTATTGATAAGATATACGTTGTATCGCCAATGGTAATTTGTTTTAAATCTTTCACGTCGCCTGTGGTGAAAAATCCGCTTTGCGTTACGGGAACTGCTTGAAATTTTCCGTTACCATCACCTTTTAGGAAAGCGCCATAACTGGCATCGTTTCTCGGAGTTTCTACTTCGGAATTGTATAAGTTTCCAGCTACTAATGCATCTAAATTTCCATCATTATCATAATCTTCCACCAAAATCTGATTGATGCTTGAGACTTGTACTTCCATAGGCAATTCATGTACTTTAAAACCATTTCCTGTATTTTCCAGATAGATACTTGCAAAGGATTTTATTTGATAGTGCAAGGCATTTTCTAGATTTTTCTTGCCATAGACATCAATCAGTGTTGCAGTTGAATATTCATCATAGTTTTTAAATTTCTGCTTGATTCCTGGTACTTGCTGCGACGAACATTGACGACCGCGCACAGGATATTGTTCGCCATCATCGTAGTAACTTAGCACAATGTCTTCTTTGGAATTTTTGTCAAAATCTTCCACATAAATATCAAAAGTTTCGTCTTCCGTAGCTTTGTATTTGTAATTCAATCCGTTGTTTCCGATAATGTAATCGATATCGCCGTCTTTGTCAAAATCACCTTGTTGGATGCTCCACCACCAACCTGTGGTTTCTTTCAAATTCATCTTTTCTGTGATGTCTTCAAAAACGCCTTTGTTGTTTTGTAAAATGGTCACGGGCATCCACTCGCCTACCAAAATGATGTCTTCCCAAGAATCGTTGTTGAAGTCTGTGATGATGGCGCTTGTTGCCATTCCGATTCCTTCCAAAGAAGGTGCAAAGTTTTTTGTGTTGTCTTCAAATTGTACCGCTCCGTTTGTGGAAATATTTTCTAGCAAATAGCTTGATGTTGGAAACGGATATTTTCCCGGTGTTTGTCTTCCCAAGACTAAGATATCTTGCTTGCCATCTTTGTTATAATCTAAAGTATACGCACGCGAACCACTGATATTTTTTTCAGGAATTGCGGTGTCACTTTTTTGAAATTGACCTGTTCCGTCGTTGATGTATAAACGATCTTTTAGGAAGCTAGACGTTTCCGCAAATTCGTAACCGCCGCTCACTACATATAAATCCTGATCGCCATCTTGATCGGGATCAAAGAATAAAGCTCCTGTATCTTCTGAGATTTTATCGGCGTCGAAAGCTGTCGTTTTTTGGAATTTGAAACCGTCTGAAGTTTGTAGATATAGACTAGCTGTTGTTCCAAATGATCCTCCCATAAAGATATCTTCCTTACCATCATTATTGACATCCGCAGTCGCAATTGCAGGACCTAGTGTAGACATTTTGTGTGGTAATAGGACTTGCGTTGCGAAATCGTCGTGATCGTTTTCTCGGTGTTTAATGGTTTTGGAAAGTTTTGTATCTGTGGTGAATAAATCTTGGCTCTTAGCTCTTGGCTCTAGGCTTTTAGTAGCAGCCTGTTTGTAGTTTAATTTTAATATTTGATTGGCTTTTATGTTTTTTTGTGTGATGATCTTGCCATTGTTCCAAATGATTTTTAGACTGTCGATTTGAGTAGTTGCTCCTAATCCGAAATGTAATTCTGGTGCTACTGAGGATTGAAAACCTCTGGTAAGTGTGAGTTCTTGGACTTGTTGTTTTCCATCAGCATAAAGAATAGCGCGCGAACCCAAACCGTGTTTATTTGTGGCAGTTCCTTGAAATTGAATTTTTAAGTAGTTGTTGGAAGCATTGTTTTGAAAAATGACCGCTGCTTCGTCAATATTATTGAGGATGATTTCTAAATCGCCATCGTTGTCTAAGTCTGCGTAGACTGCTCCGTTTGAAAAGCCTTTGTGTTCAATTCCCCATTCTTGATTCGTTTTTTTGAATTCCAATCCACCAAGATTTTTGAATATGAAGTTGTCTATTTTTTCGGTTGGAATTTGTTCGCTTTTCTCCACAAGTGAGAGTTTGTCGTATTCTTTTTTTCCTATTTTTTTGAAGAAGTCTTTGTTGTTGATTTCTTTTCGCGTTCCGTTACTGACGAATAAGTCTTTGTGTGAATCGTTGTCAAAATCGGCAAATAGTGGCGCCCAACTCCAATCGGTCGATGAAGTTCCCGTCAAACGAGAGATGTTAGAGAATTTTGGTATGCCGTTTTCTTGATATCCTGAGTTGAGTTGCAAACAATTGTGCATGTATTGATAGTGGAATCCGTACAACACCGTTTCATAGAACAATCGTGGATTCATACTTGCCATATTGGCTTTTGATCGGCGATTGTTGTCTGCATCCATGTCAGCTTGAAAGATGTCCAAGAAACCATCATTGTTGATATCGGCAATGTCTACGCCCATTCCGTAAAATGCCGTTTGATTTGTGGCTTCTTTGATGACTTCTTTAAAGGTTCCATCCTGATTGTTGATGTACATAAAATCGGGAATGCTGTAATCGTTCGAGACATACAAATCGAGCCAGCCGTCGTTGTTCATATCTGCGGCAGCGATCCCAATAGAGAAACTGTAATTTTTTACGCCGGCTGCTTCCGACACATCGGTAAACATTTCGCCATCATTTCTGTATAGTTTATCCGATTCAAGATCGTTTACGTTTTCCATACGATCTTTGTATACCATATTTGGCGTGGAAGGATGCGCCATCGGATAGTTTGCCAAATACATGTCCAAATCGCCATCGTTGTCATAATCGAAAAACGTCGCTTGAATAGAATTTCCTTCATCCGCTACACCATATTTCTCGGCGGATTCGGTAAAAGTGTTGTCTTGATTGTTAATGAAAAGTTGGTTCTTTTTGTTGCCGCTTTTTCCAGCCACTGAACAGTAGATATCTAGAAATCCATCGTTATTGATATCCACCATCGTCGTTCCTGTATACCAACGTTCGTCTCCTTGCGTATTGCTTTTAATAGAAATGTCTTCAAACGTAAGATCGCCTTTGTTGAGATACAATTTATTTTCAACTTGATTTCCTGTAAAGAATACATCTTGTAGCCCGTCGTTATTGATATCGCCCACAGAAATTCCGCCTCCCATGTAAATGGACGTGTATGTGAAATAGTTTAGAGAATCGGTCTCCACCAAGTTATTGGCGAAAGTCACATTGGTTTGCTGCGTAGTTAGTTTGGTAAAAAGTGTTTGCGTAACTGTACTTTTTTCGTCGGTTTCCTTAGCACAGCTACCTATGAGCAGTATGAAGATATAGATGCCCAGTCTTTTCATTGGTTGGGTGATAATCAAAGAGGTTTAGAGATTTTATGTAGATAAATGTAAACAAATATTATCGTACAGATTGGATTTCTAACAATAAGACACTGCTTTTCAGCAGTGTTAGTTCAACTTACAATTTTAATTGCGGCGTTCCTCCTTATTAAAATTGAGTTTCACTAAAACAACAAAGCAGCATGGTTACATACTGCTTTGTTAAAGCAATTCAAATAGTGTATTGTATTATGAATAGATGTTAACGCTATTTATACTTTTTTATTAGTATCCAGGATTTTGATCTGCAATTGAGATTTCTGGATTTTTGTCGATTTCTGTGATTGGAATTGGGAATAGATCATTTTTAGGTGCATATCCTGTTCCTGCCAATTCTGTTCCTGCTCTTCCCCAGCGAACTAAGTCCCAGAAACGTTGTCCTTCATGTGCCAATTCTAAGAATTTTTCATTGACAATCGCTTCAAATAAATCCGTTCCAGATAGTGATGCGTTTACATCTGCCAATCCTGCTCTATTTCTAATTTTGTTTAGTTCCATACGCGCGCTTCCGTCTTGTCCTACTTTATTGTATGCTTCTGCCGCGAGCAATAATACTTCTGCATAACGGAATACTCTAAAGTTGGTACTGTAGTTCAATTCGCGAACTCCTCCGTCGCTTGTTTCTTCTGCTCTCGAAGCATATTTTGTTCTGATAGCGCCTTCGTAATCCCAAATTACACCTCCTGTAGCACTTGTCGGATCTACAGCGCCTCCTGCAGCAATTAATTCTGCTTCTGTCAATAGTGTTGCCGCTTTACGTTGTGTGTCTCCCGCAGCATCAAACGCCGCTACTAGTTTTGCCGTTGGTAAGTTGAATCCCCAACCGTTTAATAAACCTGTTCCTGATACGTCAAAGATTCCGTCTCCTCTAGGTCCCATCAACTGAATGTGTAAGTTGCTTTCGTTTCTTCCGCCCCAAGCGATATTTCCCCAGTCTCTTCCAGAAGTAGATACAAATCCTAATTCTACTAACGATTCTACACCAAATTCTGAGTTTAAGGTCCAAACATCTTCAATATTTGCTTCTAAATCGTGTGCTCCGTTTGAGATTACAGATTCGAAGTATGGAATTGATTCTGAGTATTTTTCTTGGAATACCAATACTTTCCCCATCAATGCTTCTGCCGCTCCTTTTGAGAATCTGAATTCGTCAGCCAACGCTGTTTTTTCAGGTAAGTTTGCAATGGCTTCTGCTAAGTCAGCTTCTACTTGTGCATAAATGTCTGCTCTTGGCGATTTTGCCAATCCGAAATCTGCTGCTCCTTGTGGAAGCGTTAGACGCAATGGCACATCTCCAAACATGGTTGTCAATTCAAAATAACACCACGCTCTGATAAATTTCGCTTCAGCAGTAGCTCTGTCTCTATTACTTAACGAACTTTCATTTAAGCTTTCTATCACTAAGTTCGCCAATGCGATGGTACTGTAAAAGTTGTTCCATACACTTTCAATAGAGCCATTTGCAGTGGAGATATTAGCATAGTCATCAATATCCTGTAACTGCGGTTGGTCACTGGAATTTCCTCCAGCAGCATTGGCATCGTCTCCTGGTAATAGTTTTACAAGAAAGGCACTGTGCCAGTCTCTACTGTAGTTTAAGTGCATTAGGTCATAAATTCCGATGACTGCAGCTTCTACATTCTCTTCACTTTGGAAGAATGTTTCTAGGTCTTCAACATTTTCAGGTGCATTTGTAGTAAAGTCATCACTACAAGCCAATATTCCTAAAAATAGTACTACGGCGATTAAAAAAATGTTTTTTTTCATTTTCAAAAGTTTTTTTGATTAAAAATCTAGAGCCAACCCAAAGATCATCCTAGCGGCGGTTGGGTAATATCCTCTGTCTACTCCAATATCATTAAATCCAAAGTTTCCGATTTCAGGATCGAGTCCTCTGAATTTAGTAAAGGTAAAGAAATCATCTAAAGATACATATAATCTTAGATTATTAACATGCAATTTCTCTGAGATACGTTGCGGCATGGTGTATCCTAATTGAAGTTGCTTGATTCTCATGTATGAACCATCTTCTACCATCAAGTCAGTGTCGTATGCATCTGTAATCGTTGCTGCTGATGGGAAAGTTGCATTGTCACCAGGGTTTTGCCATCTTTCGTCGAAATAATGTACAAGTTTGTTGGTGATAGGTCTTGAAGGCTGGTTGAACGACGTAAAGATGTCATTCCCCAAACTTCCTTGAAATTGTATATTTAAATCAAATGCTTTGTATTGCATGGCAATGTTTCCTCCAAATAATACATCTGGATGTGGCGAACCGATAAAGGTTTTGTCTGCATTTGTAATGTTTCCGTCTCCGTCAGTATCTACACGTTGTAATTCTCCTGTCGCTGGATCAACTCCATTTGTTTGGTATCCGAAGAAATACCATGCTGGCAATCCTTCTGTGAAACGTGTGATTCCGTCATCGTTTTGTGGTGCGCCTGCTCCACGAATGGAAGTTCCTTGCGGCAAGAATTGAATTTCTGTTACTTCATTATCTAAGGTAGATAAGTTGGCGTTGATTTGATATTTGAATTCTTTGTCGTTGTTTGCATAGCCAACTTCAAATTCGAAACCTTTATTTACGATTGTTCCTGCGTTGAATTCGTTTGAGGTAAATCCGGCAGAGCCTGGCGTGATTAAACTACCGTCAGATACAATTAAGTCTTCTGTGGTTTTGTTAAAGTAATCTACCGAGAAATTCAATTTATTGTCTAAAGCTCTTAAGTCAATACCAAAGTTGGTTTGCGTAGACGTTTCCCACACTAAGTTGGTGTTGGCAAATCCTGTAATTTGCGCGCCACCTTGTCCTAAGTAATCAATTGGCAATCCGTTGATATTTCTTGTGATACTGATGATATCTGAGTTTCCGGCTAAGTTCGACTTGTTACCATTTTGTCCCCAGCTACCTCTTACTTTTAAGTAGTTGATGAATGAATCATCTTTCCAGAAATCTTCTTTAGATGGTACCCAACCTGCGGAGAATGCTGGAAAGTTACCTGACTTGTTTGCCGTTGGGAATTTATCCGAACGATCACGTCTAAACGAAGCTTCAAATAAATATTTCCCTGCATAGTCATATGACAATCGACCATAAAGAGACACTAAATTATCTCTGAACGTTACAATATTTTCGGTTACATCTTGAATGGTATATCCTGGTAAATCTAAATCAAATCCTATTGGTGGTGTATACGGTGCTGTTCCTGTTCTTGACACTACTGTTGGTACTTCAAAATCTTCTGCAGAATATCCTGCTAATAAAGCGAAGTTATGATCTCCAACTGATTTTGTATACGAAGCAAAATTCTCCCACAACCAACGTTTTGTACGTACTCTTGATTCTGACATCGTAAATGTTGTGTTTTGCGCTTCAGAAGCTACAAAATAAGGGATTACGGTATTTTCATTTAGAAAATCTCCGTACTCATATCCAAATCTAGACGTAAATGTCAATCCTTCTAAGATGGTAAATTTACCATAGATTGTAGATAAAAATTGATTGTTTGTATTCAAGGTTCTATTGGCATCTCCAAATGCAACAGGATTTAACACTTCACCTGTTGAATAGGTTGGATATCCATATACATTTCCATTGCTATCTGTTAATAGTGGAAACGGAACATCATCAATTAAAACACCTGCATTTTCAGCTCTATCTATAACATCTTGTGGCACTTGACCTGGCGCGTATGTTACGGGTGTTAATGGATCGATCACTAATGCATTTTGAATCACACCACGTGTGTCGTTATTTTCTTGAACGCCTCTTCTTTTAATGAATGAAGTTGTAGCACTTACACCAGCTTCAAACCATTTGGTTACTTCACTTTTTAAGTTTATACGCAGTGCTGTTCTTTTGAAGGAAGAGTTTTCTTTCGCTACAATACCATCTTGATCTGTATGTGCTATGGAAGCATAATAGGAAATTCCTGCGGCTTCTCCAGACAAACTTACATCGTAACGTTGCATAAAAGCTGTATCAAAAACTTCGTCAACCCAATTGGTATCAACTCCATTATCTACAACTGATGTTATTCCTGCTTCGTTCATGTAAGTCACGAATTGAGAAGCATTCATTAATTCGATATCGCTATTTAGGAATTGAAAACCTAGCTGCGAGCTAAAGTTTACTTTAATCCCTTTTCCTTTTCCGCTTTTTGTTGTGATGATGATTACACCATTTGCACCTTCCGTACCGTAGATTGCTGCCGAAGCTGCATCTTTTAACACCTCTAAGTTTTCAATGTCTGATGGTGGAATGTTATCAATGTTTGAAACTTTCATTCCATCCACAATAAATAAAGGTTCCGAAGTTCCGCTCGATCCTGTACCTCTAATACGAATACGCGCACCTGAACCCGGCGAACCTGAAGATGAAGAAACAGTTACACCTGAAGTTCTACCTTGTAATGCTTGCTCTACTCGCTGATTGGAGACACTTTTAATATCATCGGCATCTACACTTGAAATAGCTCCTGTTACCAAACTCTTCTTTTTAGCTCCATATCCAACTACTACTACCTCATCTAGTGCACTTTGATCTTCTTCAAGGGTCACATCAATTTTTGTTCTTCCATTTACAGGAACTTCTTGCGTTTTGTAACCCACATAACTAAATACTAGAATGTCGGTTGATTGTACGTTCTTAATAGTATAATTACCATTAAAATCTGTGGCTGTTCCATTGTTTGTTCCTTTTACAGAAACATTTACACCCGGAATAGCTCCCGTAGCGTCAGAAACAACTCCTGTAATGTCTTGTGCATATAAAACGCTGAATGATGACAGCAACATTATCAGGAAAAAATTTCTAAAAAAATTGTTTTTCATATTGTTAATTAATTAGGCTATTTGTTAGATAAAAAGCATTTTTAACGTCTTTTTTTATCAAAAAATGAATCAACGCCTTGCATTATTTTCATCTTTTTAAACAAAAAATCATTTTATTTGCAACAAATGTATACGCATTATTAACAAATCTTTAATACAATTTTATCAAATACAGATATATTTTTTGTAAAATTGTGTTAAAATAAGCTCATAGATTTATGCAAAAAAAGATTCACAGAGAAATTACACAACTATCTCACGCTGATAGTTTTCTCGTTTACTATAGAGTAAAAGACGATTTTGATTTCCCTTTACATTTTCATCCTGAGTACGAATTAAACTTTATTTATAATGGAGACGGCGTTCGTAGAGTGATTGGCGATCACATGGAAGAAATTGGCACATACGAGCTCGTTTTGGTCGGACCAAATTTACCGCATTGTTGGGAACTTCATAATTGCAAGAACAAAGAAATTCACGAAGTCACGATTCATATTCACAATGATTTGTTAGACGAGAAGCTATTATCACGCAGAGTGTTTAAGTCTATCAAAGATATGTTAAACAGATCTATCCACGGAATCTTATTTTCTGAAAAAATTACGGAAGAAATTATGCCAAGATTGCTTGAACTTCCTAAAATATCTGGGATTGACTACTTTTTGGAATTTATTTCTATTCTTCAAGATTTGTCAAATTCGCGCAATCAGAAGCTTTTATCTACTTCATTTTCAAATTATAACGAATTTGAGAATAGTGACAAGATTAAGAAGATTTACGAGTACATTCAAAATAACTTTCATCGCAAAATTACCCTTGATGAAATTTCTGCTTTGATCAACATGACTCCTGTTTCTTTCAATCGATTTATCAAAAGCAGAACTGGCAAAACATTCATCTCTTTTACGAATAGTACGCGCGTAAGCTATGCCACTCGCTTCTTATTAGAGACCGATATGAGCGTCGGAGAGATTGCCTATAAATGTGGATTCAACAATTTGGCACATTTCAACAGAATGTTCAAAAAAATCAAAAAAGCGACACCGAGTGAATTCCGAGCAGAATTTAACGGAATACAAAAAGTGCTCTAATACTATTTTGTCATTTTCAAACCATATTTAGCTTTTAGATGAAAAAAAATATCATGTTTTGATTATTTATGTACAATTCTGTACCTTTTTATATTATACTTTTACAACTACAATCCAAATACTAAATACCAATGATTAGAAGACACCATAAAATAATAATAGCAGCAGTAATGATGTTTAGTTTTTTTGGTTTTGTGATAAACAAAAATAGTAGATCAAACATGGAAGTATTAAAAATAGTACCTGTTGAACAGAGAGTAGATTCTTTGATGGAGAAAATGACCTTAGAAGAAAAAGTAGGTCAAATGAATTTGTATAATGGTTTTTGGGACGTTACCGGACCGACACCTGAAGAAGGCTCTGCCAAATTAAAATACGAACATCTTAGAAAAGGTTGGGTTGGCGCTATGTTAAGCGTTCGCGGTGCTAGAAATGTAAAAGAAGTACAACGTATTGCAGTGGAAGAAACACGCTTAGGCATTCCGCTGTTGATCGGATTCGATGTGATTCACGGATACAAAACACTAAGCCCGATTCCGCTTGCTGAATCGGCAAGTTGGGATATGGAAGCCATTGAAAAATCAGCGCGTGTGGCTGCGATGGAAGCTTCTGCTGCAGGAATCAATTGGACCTTTGCGCCTATGGTTGATATTTCAAGAGATCCGCGTTGGGGACGTGTGATGGAAGGTGGCGGAGAAGATCCGTACTTGGGAAGTAAAATTGCGAGTGCGCGTGTAAAAGGTTTTCAAGGAGACGATTTAACCGATAAACATTCCATAGCCGCTTGCGCAAAACACTTTGCAGCTTACGGATTTTCAGAAGCAGGGAAAGAATACAACAGTGTAGATATTGGAACTTCTACCTTATATAATTCCGTTCTTCCACCATTTAAAGCGGCAGCGGATAGCGGCGTAAGAACCTTTATGAACTCATTCAATGAATTGAATGGCGTGCCAGTGACTGGAAGCGAATTTTTACAAAGAGACATTCTAAAAGGCGCTTGGAATTTTGAAGGATTTGTAGTTTCCGATTGGGCTTCCATCAATGAACTTATTTTTTGGGGACATGCCAAAGACAAGCGCGAAGCGGCGATTATTGCTTCACGCGCAGGTTCTGATTTAGACATGGAAGGCTATGTATACATCCGCGAATTGGTGAAATTGGTAGAAGATGGTATTGTAGACGAAAAAATTATCGATGATGCCGTACGTAGAATCTTAAAAGTAAAATTTGAATTAGGATTGTTCGACAATCCATATATGTATTGCGATCCTGCAAATGAAAAAGCAGTGATTGGGAAAGCGGAACATCATGAAGCTGTATTGGATGTGGCAAAAAAATCGATTGTGTTATTGAAAAATGAAGGAAATCTACTTCCATTAAAGAAAAAAGGACAAAAAATAGCACTGATCGGACCACTTGCCGCAGACAAAAATAGTCCGTTAGGAAGTTGGCGAATCGCTTCTGATGATAATACCGCGGTTTCTGTTTTAGAAGGAATGAAAAAATATACAGGCAATTCTTTAACACACAAAAAAGGAGTTGATTTAATAGATGGACATACAGCATTTATCGAGGAAGTTGTATTGAACACGACCAATCGAGATGGCATGAACGAAGCTGTAGAGACGGCAAAAACTGCAGATGTCGTAGTTATGGTGTTGGGTGAACACGGTTTCCAAAGTGGCGAAGGTAGAAGTAGAACGAGCTTGGATTTACCAGGTTTACAACAAGAATTGCTTGAAGCTGTGTATGCAGTGAATAAAAATATTGTGCTTGTCTTAAATAACGGACGACCATTGGCAGTTGAATGGGCAGCCAAAAACATTCCAGCGATTGTAGAAGGTTGGCAGCTAGGAACGCAGTCAGGAAATGCAATTGCACAAGTATTGTATGGTGATTACAATCCGAGTGGAAAGTTACCAATGACCTTCCCAAGAAACGTGGGACAGATTCCTATTTATTACAATCATAAAAGCACAGGAAGACCTGAAAACACGAATGACAATGTATTCTGGTCACACTATATTGATGTAGCCAACACACCGTTGTGGCCGTTTGGATATGGACTGAGCTATACTACATTTGAATACAAAAACTTCAAAGTACACGGTAAAGAATTTGCAGTTGGAGAAGACATCAAAGTTACTGTTGATGTAACGAATACAGGTGATTATGACGGAAAAGAAGTCGTACAATTATACATCCGAGATTTATTTGGAAGCATTACGCGTCCTGTGAAAGAATTGAAAGGTTTTGAACTCGTACACTTCAAAAAAGGAGAGACCAAAACCATCGAATTCACATTGACTAAAAAAGAACTTGGCTTTTTTAACAATCAAGGTAAACACATTGTAGAAGCAGGAGATTTCGAAGTATTTGTCGGCGGAAGTTCTGACACAGTCTTAAAAGACACATTTATGTTAAAATATTGATTTTTGTACTGCACACACAAAAATCGATATCATATTGGTTTATTTATTTAATTCAAAAAAGATGCTCTGTTTGTTGGGTGTCTTTTTTTTGTTGTTGGTTGTTGGTTGTGAGTTTGTCGCTTTCGCGATTGTTGTCAGTTGTCAGTTGTCAGTTGTTAGTTATTAGTTGTTAGTTATTAGTTGTTAGTTGTTAGTTGTTAGTTGTTAGTTAAAAAAACAAAAAATTACATAAATAAACACCCAAAAGCGAAGCGACCTAAGAGCTGTTCTCGGCACAGTTTTCTTCATTTTATTCCGAAAATCACTCTAACTAACTTGTAGCGCACAGAATAATTAGTGAATCGAAAGCGTCATTTCGAGTGGCGAATCTCCGATTCGTTGTATCGAGAAATGACATGAAGTGGAAAAGGGATTAGGGATTAGGGATTAGGGATTAGGGATTAGGCATTAGTAAATTTCAAAGTTCAATTTTACTATAAAAGAAACAGATTGCCACGATTTCTACAAAATCTCGCAAAGACGTTTCAAAAAAACAATTTAATCAAGAGAAAAAACCAAAACAAAAGCCAAACAAATCAAAAATCAAGAATTTTATAAGTTGAAGAATTAATGTAGAGTAACAAAAATAACCATACTTACTAACCGATAACGGAGCGAAAGCGACAAACCCACAACCGACAACAGAGCGTAGCGACCCAAAACCCAAAAGCAAAGCAATCCAAAACAAATTAACGAGCAAACAAAAAACAAATCAACAGTCTAAAAGCGTAGCGCTCTAACAATCTAAGCAAGTCTAACTATCTAAATTACAGTTCCAAAATAGCATCTTCAGTAAACGCATAATTCACTACATCTTCCAATTGTAATCGTGTGTTTAATCCTGTGAAGAGACTGAATGCTGGTAGAATTAATTGTTGTGAATTGACTTGAAAACAGGGAAGTTTCAAATACTGTCTGCCTTTCATTTGAATGCGAACACCAGGATGAATATGTCCAGAAATATAATGCTTTCCTTCTTCTAATTTTACAGCATCATGTACAAAAACTAACTGATTGTATTCTTGTTGTTTTTTGGTGTGAAATCCTAAACTTTCGTAAAACCTTGTCGAAAAACGATCGTGATTTCCTCTGATTAACATCTTTTCCAAATCGTCAAATTGTTGCATCCATTGTATGAATACGTCAAAATTTTGATTGTATTCTGCGTGGAATAAATCGCCCACAACAATGAATTTTTTAGGATTGAAGTTTTCAATCAGCACTTGCAAGCGTTTCAAATCTTTGACTAAAACAGCATCTGGCACCGCAATTCCGTGTTGTTGAAAATGCGCTGTTTTTCCGATATGAATGTCTGATAAAATCAAGGCTTCTTTGGCTTCCCAAAACAGTACACGTTGGTTCGTTAAGGTCAAATTTTCATTGCCAAAACGGATATCTTTGGTTAGTATATTCACGTAAGTATTTTGTATTGTTGTTTTTGGAGTCGCGCAATGCGATCGCTCAATTTTTCACTACTCATCGTATCGCGCAAACCATCTACTTTTATTGGAAAACTTAATGGCGTATAGCCTTTTGCTTCTTTTAAAATGACGGTACTTTTTGAAATACGATCAAACGCTTCTTGCAAACGTGCTTCTTCCAATTGTTCGTTAAAAACTTCGGTGTACGCTTGGCGTAATAATAAATTATTCGGTTCGTAATCTTCCAATACTTTAAAGATTAAACTGGAAGACGATTGCAAACTTTTATTCGTTTTTCGTGCGCCAGGTTGCGATTGTACCACCAAACCTGCAATCACAGCGATATCTCGAAATTTTCTACTCGCTACTTCCGAAGCATTGATACTCGCAATGACATCGTCCATTAGATTTTCTTTGGAAAGAATGGTTGATAAATTGGCTTCCGTCACAGGAATGTCTTGATCGCTCAATAAGCCAAAACCATAATCGTTCATCGCAATGGAAAAGGTAATTGGCAACAGTTTTCCGATACGATAAGCAATCAAAGACGCCATAATTTCATTCACCAAACGCCCTTCAAACGGATAGAAAAATAAGTGACAACCTTCCTTCGCTTGAATCTTTTCCACCAAAAATTCATCTGACTTCGGAATGTGTGAATGTTCCTGCTGCGTCGTCAACAACGGATTTAAAAATTTCAATTCGCGTTCTCGCGTAGACGGTTGTAAAGCATCGTTCAACTTCAAGCGTAAATAGTGACTCAAATAAGACGTCAACGGCAAACGTCCGCCTTTCCAACTTGGCGTGATCGCTTTTTTCGCTTTGCTTCTTCGCACAAAAACCGTCATGTCTTTTATGTGAACAATTTCCAAGACTCTTCCCGCAAGGACAAACGGCATTCCGACTTTTAGTTTTGAGATAAAATATTCTTCAATCATTCCCAAATGTCCGCCTTTCATGTAACGTACGCGCAACATCGCATCACTCACAATGGCGCCAATATTCATGCGATGCAACATGCTGATACGTCTACTTTTGACCACATATAATTCCTTTTCTTCATCAAAAACTACCTTATGAAATTCCTCATAGGCATTCAACGTCGTCCCGCCTTTGGTGATGAATTGCATTGCCCATTCAAAATCGTCAGGAATCATGTATGAAAACGCATGTGTTTGCTGAATGAGTTCAAAAGTTTCTTCGCGCTTAAAGCCTTCTCCTACAGCAAGCGTGACTAGAAATTGCGCCATCACATCGTAAGTCAACACCATTGGTTGACGGGCTTCTACATCGCGTTGTTTTACGGCTTCTTTTAAAGCGGAAACTTCTATTAATTCCAGCGTATGTGTCGGTACAAAATAGACTTTTGAAACCTCATATGGCGAATGTCCACTACGTCCTGCACGCTGAATAAAACGGGCAATTCCTTTTGCTGAACCAATTTGCACGACACAATCTACAGGTTTAAAATCCACTCCTAAATCGAGCGACGACGTACAAACGACCACTTTCAACAAATTTTGATTGATCGCATCTTCAATCCAATTGCGCAATTTCGCATCTATAGAACCATGATGTATTGCAATTTGTCCTGCCAAATCTGCATCTGCTTCCAACAACGATTGATACCACAATTCCGCCTGCGCACGCGTGTTGGTAAACACCAATGTGGTATTATTTTCGTAAATCACTTTGATGACATTTTTGGCGAGTTGCTTTCCCAAATGTCCCGCCCACGGCAGCACTTCCACCTCATCGGGCAATAAGGAAATGATTTTGAGTTTTTTCTTTTCTTTGGAAGTGACAATCGTTGTTTTGACATCTTTATAAGGAATGAGCACTTGTTTGGCTTCTTCTAAATTTCCAATGGTAGCCGAAACGCCCCAAATTCGGATGTTGGGTGATAATGAGCGCAATCGGGCAATGGCTAATTCTGTCAATACACCGCGTTTTGTGGAGAGCAATTCGTGCCATTCATCCACTACAACACAACGTATATTTTTGAACCAACGTGAGTTTTTCTTTTGTGAGAAGAGTAAGTGCATCGTTTCAGGTGTCGTCAATAAAATATCGGGCATGTTGCGTTCTTGTTTGCGTCGCACTGCTGTAGATGTGTCTCCGTTTCGAACTGCCGCTTGCCAATCGAGTCCAATTTCGTCAATCGCAGACTGCATCGCGATTTGCAAGTCTTTTGCCAACGATCGCAACGGACTGATCCAAAGCAATTTGATTCCTTTTTTATACTGCTCAGGATGATTCAAATAGTCAATCAACACCGCTAGAAACATAGAATATGTTTTCCCAAAACCTGTCGGCGCTACGACCAATCCGTGATAGTTTTGCGCATATTTTTTCCACGCTTTCAACTGAAAATCGAAAGGAGAAAAGCCTTTGTCCGCCATCCAATTGTGGATGATTCGGTAGCCGGTGGTGTTTTCTAGGTTTTTCATTTGGTTGTTGGGTCTCTCGCTTGTGCGATTGTTTTTTTGTTTTTTGTTTTTTGTTGATTTGTTTTTGGTCGCTGCGCTCCGTTGTCTGTTGTGGGTTGGTTTTTTACTTTATTTCTTATTTCAAAATATAAACTCTTTAATTAATAAACTTCTTTGTTATCGATTTGTTTGTCTTTTGTTTTAGTTTTTTTCTTATGATTAAATTGTTTTTTTGAAACGTCTTTGCGAGATTTTGTAGAAATCGTGGCAATCTGTTTCTTTTACAGCAAAATTGAACTTTGAAATTTACTTTTCTAATCCTTTAATCCTTAATCCCTTTTCCCCTTCATAGCATTTTTCGATACAACGAATCGGAGATTCGCCACTCGAAATGACGTTTGGAATTTCGATACTCACAGATTCCTTCACTTTGTTCGGAATGACGTTTCAAAAAAATCTCATTACTCAATACTCACAACTAATAACAAGAGCGAAAGCGAAAAAACCTAACACCCAACGCCCAAAACCTAAGACCCAGAGAATATCAAATCTTTCACGCTTTCAATCGTATCAATTTCGTCAACTGTTTTGTCTTTTCGCCAGCGTTTGATTCTTGGGAAGCGCAAAGCAACTCCTGATTTGTGTCGGTTGCTTAATGCGATGCCTTCAAAGGCAATTTCAAAGACTAATTCCGCTTTTACGGTTCGAACAGGTCCAAATTTTTCAATGGCATTTTTGTTTACCCAACGACTGATTTCTGTGATTTCTGCATCTGTTAAACCTGAATAGGCTTTGGCAACCGTAACCAAGCCTTCTTCTTTTTTCACGGCAAACGTATAATCTGTATATTTTGAGCTTCTGCGTCCGCTTCCTTTTTGGGCATAAATCATCACTGCATCAATTGTGAGTGGATCGACTTTCCATTTCCACCAATCGCCTTTTTTACGTCCCGTATGATAAGGTGAATGTTTGTGTTTGAGCATTAAGCCTTCTGAGTTTACGTTTCGCGAGTTTTCTCGAATTGCATGTAAATCGTTCCAATTTTCTAACGCAACTACTTCTGATAGTTTGACATTTTCTGCGGTATTTTGTTGAAATATAAATTCTAACTTTTCACGCCGAACTGACAACGATTCTGATCGAATGTCTTCATTTTCAAATTCCAAAATATCATACGCATAAAATCCAACAGGCACATCTTGCAAGAGCTTTTTAGAGACATTCTTCCGATTGAGACGTTTCTGCAGATCATTAAATAACAACACACTGCTATCTTTTATTGCCAGAATTTCACCATCAATCACAAAATCGTGTTCCCACGTTTCAAATACTTCCGTCAGTTCCGGAAATTGTTTTGTGACCAATTCTTCTCCTCTACTCCAAATAAATAGTTCATTGTTTCGCTTTACAATTTGCCCGCGAATGCCGTCCCATTTGTATTCTGCTTGCCAATCTTCTACAGCGCCCAATTCGTCTAATTCTTTTTCTAACGCATATGCCAAACAAAACGGATACGGTTTGGAATTGTCGTAGTTGATATGACTTCCCGAGAGCAATTCGTCAAAGGAAATCGAGTTGATGTCCCAGTTTCCGATAATGCTATGCATGAGTTGATTCGCATCAATATTAGTTAGTTTCGCTAATGCGTTCACCAAAGTCTTTTTGGAGACACCAATACGAAAGCTTCCACCAATGAGTTTATTGAAAATTAAACGTTCTTGTGCTTCCAATCCGCTCCACGCGTTGAGTACATATTCTTTTTTTTCTTCTTCTGTTTTTGATTTGAGTTGAATGAGTTCTTGCATCCACGCATCCAATGATTTTTCAATGTGATGTGTTGGCGGTGGCAAGAGCAAGGCTAAGGTTTCACCCAAATCACCCACTGTGCTGTAACTTTCTAAAAACAACCACTCTGGCAATTCGGTAATTTCTGCACACCATTGTTTCATCAGAGAAGATTTTACGGGGCGTGATGGACGTTTTCCTGTAAAGAGCGCAATCATCCACAATTTATCTTTGTCTTCTGCTACCGTAAAATAGTGTACCAAGGCTGCTATTTTTGCATTGGTTTTATTCGTGATTTCAATGGCACTGATCAGTTCTGAGAATCGTTTCATGCGGTCACCTCCTTTTTTGCTTCTGCAGCTTCTAGCTCATTATCGCCATATTCTGTGATGACTTCTGCTGCTTCGATTCCGATTTCATTTAGATATTTGGCAAATGTTGCTTGCGAACCGTGTGTGACATATACTTTTTCTGCTTCTGAAGCTTTTACCGCTTGTAATAATCCTTCCCAATCTGCATGATCGCTCACGGCAAATCCTGCGTCTACGCCACGCCAACGTCGGTTTCCACGAATTTGCATCCAACCTGAACAGATGGCTGTTGCTGCATTTGGCACCCGTTTCAACATTTTACTTCCAAGCAATGCTGGCGGCATGATGATGATTTTATTTTGGATGTCTGCCTTATTAAAATGTCCATCCAAACGTTGTGTTTTGGGCAAGATAATTCCCGACGCTTCAATCGCATTGTTGGTATGGTAGATGGCATTGTGCACAAAAATATCGTCCAAACCTTCCACCAATTTCATGATGCGTTGCGATTTCCCCAGCGAATATCCAAACAAAACACTCGTGCGATTGTTGGCTTGGTTTTGTAGTATCCAATTGTGGATTTGTTGTTGCAAAGTTTCTTCTGGTAACCATTTGTAAATAGGCAATCCGAAGGTACTTTCGGTAATGAATTCGTGACATTTTACTGATTCAAACGGCACTGTAATATTATCATTCTTCACTTTATAATCGCCCGTAAAGACAACTACTTTTCCTTTGTATTCCAATCGAATTTGCGCTGAACCAATAATGTGTCCCGCAGGATGAAAACTCAGTTTGACACCGTTGATCGTTTTCGGTTCGTTATAGTCCAACGTTTCTACCGAGATATCATTGCTGATTCGATGCTTGAGAATGTTTTTAGTGTGAGTGTGACAGAGGTAATGTTTCATTCCCCAGCGCGCATGGTCGGCGTGTCCGTGTGATATTACGGCATAATCCACGGGCAACCATGGATCCAAATAAAACTTCCCTGGAATGCAGTAGATTCCTTTGTTTGTAAATTTTATGATCTTCACGTTAGCAATTTTTTGTGTGTAGTACACTTTTGCAAAAATACGGCTTTTTTTTGGGTGTCGGGTTTTGGGTCGCTTTGCTTTTGGGTGTTGGGTTGGTCGCTTACGCTCTGTTGTTTGTTTTTTGTTGATTTGTTGATTTGTTACTTTTCACTTATAAGTCATCACTTTTAACTGGTTTTGGGTTGTCTATTGTCTGTTGTCTGTTGTCTGTTGTCTGTTGTCTGTTGTCTGTTGAAGTTCATTTTTATTTCTAAAACTAAACTTCTCAACATATAAACTTTTAAACTTCTTTAGCTATTAAGTCGTTTTTTCGTCAATTTGTCGATTTGTTCTTTGAAGTTTATCAATACTCAATAATAACAACTAGCAACTAACAACCACTTGATCAATTATTTACGGCAAAACCGTACTTCGAAGCAAGGTTTTCTTTTTATCTTTTATTTAGAAAAACTAGTATAACCATTTTTAAATGTCATATTATGAAAAAAAAGAAACTTAAAAACTTGAAACTTCAAAAAGCTACTATTTCTAGTCTACATACGTATAATCTTTCAGGAGGAACTGATACAATTGTGGATGTAGCGACTATTATTATTATTCGTACTACAGATTATGCTACTAGAACAGGATGTTCGCAATTTGCAGTCTGTGATTCTGTATCGATTTGTCCTGAAGGTGTAGGCAGAACTCGATTTGTAGATACCGACACAAAACCTGCTTCTACTTGTATGAGAGGTTAATTTTTTTGTGTATCGATTTATTATAAAAACCAGTACAACCTTTTTAAAACTTATATATGAAAAAAAAGAATCTTAAAAGTTTACAACTTACAAAATCAACAATTTCGCATTTGAATACGCGATCTATTTTAGGAGGAACTGATGCGATTATAGATGGTGTCCGCACCATTGATGCTAATGTGAGCATAGGCACTTGTTCTAAATATATGTCATGTGATTCTGAAGCGGCATGTCCTCCAACTGTCATGAAGACACAGTTAAAAAATGATGATACGACTCCAGGTACGGTTTGCGCACATAAAGGAGCTGTAGGAATAGATATGTAACCTGTAATTTTACAAGTAGGATACAAAAGCGAACGGCATTGCGTTCGCTTTTTTTATACTTTTTTATCATTAAAAGAGGTAATAACTATACTTAAATCAGCGCATTTCCCTTACTTAAATAGTGTTTTTCCTTTGAAATAAAAATCCTCGCTGTTATAGTTTTGTAACCGAATTTAAAATAATACATCATGAAAAATCAAAAAACAATCAACACATTAACACTTAGAAAGACAACTATTTCTAAGTACAACATTACAGGAGGATTACCAATTCAGAACAAAATTACAAGAGAAACTTGTGTGCTCAGCACAAGAAATTCTATTTGTAAGTGCCGTGGTTAATCATCTTGTATTACAACAAGAAAAAAGCAAAAAGCTCAACAATCATAGTTGGGCTTTTGTTGTATTTACCATTTTATGTACCGTTTTTGATAGTTAAAAAGAAGCTTGGAACGCAACCAAGTATACGATATATTTTATATATTTAACAGTTCCCACAAATTTCTAATCTCTTGAAAAGGGGATTTTTCTTATGTATTTTTAGACCGATATATGTTTTTACGATTTACTAACTGAAGTAATTTAAACTTTTTCTTGTGGCTGCAAATTATAGATTTTTTGGTCTGATTTTGACTTTTTTTCGCAACGTAGCTTAGGCTATGTAACTCAAAAAAGGCTTCATCAGACCAAAAAATCTATAATTTTCGCTACAAAACAAAAAGTCTAAATCACTTCATTAAAAAACGGATATATGGGTAATTTTTTCTCTTATTTAAAAAAGAACGATGAGTTCTTAGGCACGCTGGTTGCCATTATTACTTCATTACTTTTTATTTATAATACGTTTTCACAAGCATCTCCTATTGGTAAGAGTAATTTTTTAATTATCACAGATATTTTAAACTTAGTGGTACTTTTTGTTGCACTATTTGCCATTAGAAATCAGAAGCTTACTATTGAGAGTGCTGAGTTCACTGAGCTTTTACCTATTTTAAATTGTACCGAAGAAGTCGTAAAAGGAAAACAGGAGCGCATTAATGAGTTGATATTTCAGCTAATTAAATCCATAAAATGGTTCATTCTTGTGCTGTCAGGATTTTATTTTCTTCAACTCTTTTTAGATTATACATTGATAGAAAATACAGACACCATCATAAAATCGATGGAAAATAAAAAAACGATGTATGACTTGTTTAGTGTCAGCAGTACTATTACGGAAGCGGAAAGTTTGGATGCTGCTTCTTTTTTAAGCTTGGAATTTTTGATGAATACAACCAACTTATTTAGTGCGGCGCTTTTGTTTACGGCTTTCCAAGTACTATTTGTAAAAACCATACGAGACGATAATAAAACTTGGAACATCAACAATCAAATTCCTTTGGCAGTTGCCATCGCTATTACGATTTTAAATTTGGTCGTATATTTTGTTCCTTTAGGATATGACTTGAATGTAAAATCGAATGTGATACGTTTGCTTGGAGGTCTCTATAACGGAATTGCTATGACCTTACTTTTTAGTCGTTTTATATCGATGGAATTCTTTTTCCAAAAAGCTACTAAAAGTTTTGAGCGCAATTTTTATTTCTATGGAATTACGTTCTTTTTACCACTCTACATCGTGGTACAACCCATGTACGGACTCTTTTATAGTCTTGACAGTGATACTACGATACTGTTTAAGAGTGTTATCTTTTTATCCTGCTTTTTTGGGAAGATGGTGTTTTTGTTTTTTGTGTTCACGATGATTAATAAAAAGTGGATTCACGCATATTTACTAGTTTCATTAACAAGTAATAGAACTATTGAATTGATTGCTGAAAAAATTAAAGATGTCGATTTGTTTTCATCTACAGAAAAAGAAGAAGATTTGAGTCCAACAAATAGCGAGAAAAAGAAGAAGAAAAAAAAGAAGAAAAAAGATGATTCTAAAGGCGATAAAAACAATCTAAATAATAATTAATACTAAAGAGGTCTAAAAAGTCTAAATGGGCGTCATTCTGAGCTTGATACTGAATCAAGTTCAGCATAGGCTTCAGAATCTCACCACATTGATTTTCAACTGTTATGAGAAACCGAATCAAGTTCGGTTTGACGAAATCTGTACTTTTAGAAAGCCTCTATTTGTCTATAAAAACGGCTGTTTTAGTGAGTTCAAAAAATATTATAACATAAAAAATCCATAGATAAGATATACAAAAGCATGCGTTTTAGTTGAAACAAATTGCGTATGAATGCTGGTTATGATTAACAATATGTTCATTAATAGTTAATATATATACCTTCTTTTTTTCAAGTCGTTCTCAGCGATCCTTTTCTTTTAACACTGGTAATTACGCAACCTAATACACGTTTTCGTATCTATTTAAAAAACAATCTAACTTTTATGAAGAACACACTTTTTACAATCATGCTCTGCCTGAGTATGATTTCTTGTTGGTATTCCGATGATGGCGGCGATACGTTTATAGCTACTTCCGCTTACGAAGCCGTGATACTTTCTCGAACCGAATTGGAAAACTCAATTACACTAGAACAAGCGCGTGCTATTGAAGAAACTGGAAAAATTTATGTCGTTGCTAATTATTTGTTTGTCAATGAACCAAACGTCGGTTTTCACATTGTCAATAATACCAATCCGTCGAGTCCGGTCGTGGAAAAGTTTTTGACAACACCTGGCGTGACAGACATTATTCTTAAAGGAGATTCTTTTTATATCAATCAGGCAGTCGATTTGGTAGCGTTGAAATTTAATGCGGCGCTGACGAATATTACCGAGACAAAAAGGGTGAGAAATGTGTTTCCTATACTGCTGTCGCCGGACGGATATCTCCCAGAATTGGGCACGGATGAAATTGTTGTGAATTGGACTTTAAACCTAAACTAATGAAAAAGATTGTATACATACTTTTAGGAAGTTTTGTTGCGCTGCTTGCAAGTTGTGAAGCAGATAGCACAGACAATGCGGCTATGCCTAACGAAACAGAACAATCGGGTTCATTAGCGCGATTTACGATTTTAAACAATCATCTGTACACGGTAGATTATGAGGACTTGAATGTTTTTGACATTAATGATAACGAAAATCCTGTATTTGTAAATTCTGTGAATGTTGGGTTTGATATTGAAACCTTGTTTTCGTTCAAAACCTATTTATACATCGGATCTCGGAACGGCATGTTTATCTATGATGCTAGTAATTTTGAAACACCTCAGTTGCTTTCTTCCGTTGAACATTTTACAGCATGCGATCCTGTGATTGCTAACGATACTCATGCTTTTGTCACCTTAAAAGGCGGAAATTTGTGTGGTGCAAATTTAAATGTTTTGGAAGTGTATGATGTGACAGATGTGACCAATCCTGTATTGATATCACAACGCAATTTGGCGGGACCTGTAGGCATGGCTTTTTATGGTGATTATTTATTTGTGTGTGATGACGAAGTAAAAATATTTGACATTTCTGATCCTGAAAACATGAACCTTGTACACGCTATCAACACCGAAAGTTTTGATGTGATTATTCAAAATAACTTATTGATTCTGGTAGGTCAGCAAGGTGTGTATCAATACGAATTAGATCCTGTTAATATACAGAACGAAACTATGTTGAGTACTATTGCATTGTAAGAGGTAGCACATACTTCTTAGATAATTCATTTTAATCATCCTGAAACGTCTTTGATTCAGGATGATTTTTTATATCGGCAGGCGACCACATTCGAAAGAATCGAAATTGCTTGGAATACACTTCACGCGGACAAAAAGCAATACATACTTCTTGATTCTCCAATGCTGATTCCGTCAATACAATATGTCTTGCTTCCTTTTTTGCATTTTCAAACTCTTTGTCATTGACGCGACAGACTACTTTTTTAAAAATTCCTTGTATCCATTGTTGCATAGCTGTATCTTCTTCGTACTTTTTATAACAGGCTAAAGACGCATGTGCTGCAATAACTGGCGCAAAAGAATCAGGCACAGAAGCTTTGAGTAAAATATACATTTTCATGGGACGCTGTTTTAGTAAAATGATAAAAATAAAAATTCACTTTTTGATGTAAATTTGTTGATTAACTAACATTTGTTAGTATTTCTGTGATTCTTACAAAGAGTTTCTTAAAAAATGCTGTTTATCTTCCTTTCTTTGCAGTTAATCTTATGCTTTTTCGCAATATTCTCGAAAAAAAATTGTTATTTTGTCAGAGTTTTAAATAAAGATCGGAATCTTTTGATTCCAAATTGTAATAAAATCTCGATTGTACGCAGAAAAAATCTTCCCCTAAGCCACTATTCTGTCGTAATATGATTTTATGCAAAAGACGTAATTTTTAGTCCCAAATAATAAATGAATTTATTCGAACACTAAAAAGAGCTTCATTAAAAAACTAATTTTAACAGATTTGAAATCGTCAACAAAAAGTTTCTAGCTAGATAGTTCATGTACATTCTGTACGAAAAAACATGTGCTTCAATATGTTTGTTTTATAAATTGGCTAGACAACTTTTACTTAAAAGACTAAAAATCAATGGTTAAAATTATTTTTGTGAGTTTTTTTTTATACTTTTAAACTGTGAAATTAAAATATCTCATACTATTAGTTCTTATATATTCTAGCAATATGTTAGCAGGAATTTCTCCTTCATCTACTAATAGTACAACCAACAATATAAATTCGTCTATTGCAGTAGATGCTGATGGTGAACCCATACTTAAACCATCCACCATTACCACAGATGATAGTGGTATGATCGGAGGCTTTTCTAATACTGAAGATGAAACCTTAGATTCTGTTTTAGGATATTTTATTTTGATTTTCTTGTCTGTATTGGTGATTATATTAATAGACAACCGAAACTTAGAAAGACGTTATAAAAAACTGGTAGCCGATTTTAAAACCAAAGATCCTACCATATAAACGAAAATATAGAAACGAAAAAGAGGCTGTCTAGAAAGTATTTGCGAGCGTCATTCTGAGTTTGATACTGAATCAAGTTCAGCACAGGCTTAAGAATCTCATCACACTGATTATCAACTGTTATGAGAAACCGAATCAAGTTCGGTTTGACGAAATCTGTAGTTTTTAGACAGCCTCCTTTTTATGTATTGTATTTTCTTGCTATCTATGCGATTCCTTTGATAATATCGTACTTGGTAATAATATGATGTTTATCATTTCCTAAATCGACAATCACAGCTTGATTATCCTTAGTTATTAATTTTGAAATTTCATCAATCGGCATGTTGTGATGCACTAATGGAAATGGCGCTTGCATGATATCTGAGATATACGTATCCGCAATATTTTTATCTTGCATGTATTTTGCAAAGAGTGAGGTTTCATCTACTGAACCTACAAAACCTTCGGTATCTACTACAGGAATTTGCGAGATTTTAAATTTACGCATACGCTCAATAGCATGCGATACCAATTCGCCTGTTTTTACAGTCACCAATGGTTTGTCGGAATGATCTTTGATCAGATCGGCTGCTGTTGACACTTCTTCGTCCAAAAAGCCACGCTCGCGCATCCAATCGTCGTTAAACATCTTTCCTACATACCTACTTCCATGATCGTGGAATAAAACCACTACCACATCATCTTTGGTGAAGTGTTCTTTCAATTGTAACACAGCTTTTATGGCAGCTCCGGCAGAGTTTCCTAAAAACATTCCTTCTTCCTTTGCCAAACGCTGTGTGTATACCGCTGCATCTTTATCGGTTACTTTTGTAAAACCATCAATAATATTAAAGTCTACGTTTTTAGGTAAAATATCTTCTCCAATGCCTTCTGTTACATACGAGTAGATTTCATTTTCATCAAAAATACCCGTTTCATGATATTTTTTAAAGACCGAACCATAGGTATCAACGCCCCAAACTTTTACATTCGGATTCTGCTCTTTTAAATATTTTCCAACACCAGAAATGGTTCCGCCAGTTCCTACACCTACAATAAAATGTGTGACTTTTCCATGAGTTTGCTCCCAAATTTCAGGTCCTGTACTTTCATAATGCGCTTTTGCATTGCTTGGATTGTCATATTGGTTTACATACCAAGAATTTGGTGTTTCCTCTGCCATGCGTCTTGACACAGAATAATATGAACGAGGATCGTCTGGCTCAACAGCTGTTGGACACACAACAACCTCAGCTCCTACGGCACGTAAAATATCCATCTTCTCTTTCGATTGTTTGTCCGCCATTACACAAACTAGCTTGTAGCCTTTAACAATAGCAGCCAATGCTAAGCCCATTCCTGTATTTCCAGAAGTTCCTTCAATAATGGTTCCTCCAGGTTGTAAACGTCCATCTTCTTCGGCATCTTCAATCATCTTCAATGCCATTCTATCCTTCACAGAATTCCCTGGATTAAACGTTTCGTATTTCGCCAATACCAAAGCATCAATTTCTTCTACTAAGGCATTCATCTTCACTAAAGGTGTATTCCCAATAGTTTCTAATATGTTTTTTGCGTATTCCATTCTTGTATCTTGAATGGACAAAGATACAAAGTCTGTACAGATTTTATAGCATTAAAATTCTAAAAGTCTATTAATTTAATAGGCTATTAACATTACTGAAACTTTATAGCCCTTACAGGAGATATTTTAGTGATGATATACGACGGAAGTAACAACATCAACACACACAAAACAAGCGTTCCGACATTGAGTGCTAAAATATGCCAAACTTCGATATGTATTGGAATAATAGCCGTGTGATATTGCTCAGGATTCGGAAATTTTAGATAGCCAAAAGTATCCTGTGCCCAAATCAGCGCAATGCCAATAATATTTCCCCACAATAATCCAACGCCAATTAAATATGCAGCATTATACAAAAATATTTTTCGGATGCTCCAATCGTTACTTCCTAACGATTTTAAAATTCCGATCATTGGTGTTCGGTCTAAAATCAATACAAGTAAAGCCGTAATCATGTTGATACCACCGACAATAATAATGATGCCAATAATGAGAAATATGTTGACATCAAAGAGAGAAATCCACTCAAAAATAAATGGAAACTTACTAATGACACTTTGCGTATCTAGATTTGGCGGAATTTCATTGTAGATTTCCTGTGTTTTTTCTTGAAGATTCCCAAAATCGTCAATAAATACTTCAAAATTTCCCACTTCCCCATTGCGCCATTTGTTCATGCGTTGAATGTGGCGAATATCAACCAACATCACATTCGAATCAAATTTTTGGAATCCTGAATCGTAAATCCCTACAATTTCAAAGGTTCGTTCGTTCGGAATTTCGTTAGTATCTTCTTTTAAAAATAAGGTTTTGAAGGTGTCGCCCAATTGCAATTCGAGTCTTCTTGCCATGTACGCAGACATCAGCACTTCCCTATTTTCGCGTTTTCCAGCAACATCTGGCAAACGACCTTCGGTTAAAAAGCCGTCAAAGGCTGTCCAATCGTAATCCGTTCCGACACCTTTTGCCAAGACACCTTCAAAGGTTTTTTCCGTACGAATAATTCCTGCTTTAATCGCTACGGCTTGGATATGATTTATTCCCTGAACCTGCGTAAAATCAGGATAAAAATCTTGTTCAATCTTCAATGGCACTAAGGAAACTTCCGAATTATTATTGTCAAAAGTTGAGATTTGAATATGTCCATTAAACGCGGCCACTTTTTCTTGGATCGTTTTTTGCAACCCCATTCCTGTAGCAATCGCAACCATCATCATAATGATTCCAATAGCAATCGCGGCAATTGCGATTTTTATTATTGTTGCTGATACACTACTTTTATATTGTTTTGCCTTAATGATACGTTTGGCAATAAAAAACTCGTAATTCAAAGTCAAGAATGGTTTATAGATTTTTCAAAAATACGTTTTTATTGTTGTTATTGATCGGATTTTTCACAAGATGTGGATCTAAAGAACAACAAAATACCCAAAATATTGCAGCTATTAGTGCTACTACTACTGATCCTAATTTGAACGCTTCCGCAGATTTGACCCTGCAAGAAATCGTAGTTGGCGCCAATAAAACCCGTGAATTACTTCCCAAGCTCGCAGGAAAACGTGTTGGAATTGTAGCGAATCAGACGAGTGTTATTTTTAAATCAGACAAAAGTTATACACATTTAGTGGATTCCTTAGTCGCGCTAGACGTTGATGTGAAAACGGTTTTTTCTCCCGAACACGGTTTTCGTGGCAAAGCCGATGCAGGCGAAATTGTAAAAGATGGAAAAGATATCAAAACAGGTTTGCCGATTATTTCTTTATATGGAAAGAATAAAAAACCATTCCCAAAACAGCTTGAAAATTTAGAGGTAGTTATTTTTGATGTGCAAGATGTCGGCGTTCGTTTCTACACCTATATTTCCACCTTGCATTATGTCATGGAAGCCTGTGCAGAAGTGAATATTCCTGTGATTGTGCTTGACAGACCCAATCCGAACGGACATTATGTAGACGGTCCAATTTTAGAAAAAGAATTTAAAAGTTTTGTAGGCATGCATCCCATTCCTATTGTACACGGAATGACCATTGGCGAATATGCACAGATGATTAATGGAGAACGATGGTTAAAAAATAAAATTCAGTGTGATTTAACCGTAATTCCTGCGGACAATTACACACACCAAACGCCATACAGCTTACCGATAAAACCATCTCCAAACTTACCAAATGATCAAGCAATTAATTTATATCCGAGTTTGTGTTTGTTTGAAGGAACACCGATTAGCATAGGACGTGGCACGGAAAAGCAATTTCAAATCATAGGAACTCCTGAATACGTATTGAAGCGTCATTATTACAGTTTTACACCAAAACCAAATTTTGGTGCAAAGAATCCGAAGCATAATGGTGAAGAATGTCACGGATACAATTTAACCAAAGAACCGCGCTTGTCGAAACTCAATTTGAAATGGTTAATAGAATTCTACAAAACACATACGCAATATGCCCCAAAAACATCGTTTTTCAATAAAAATAAGTTCTTCTCAAAACTCGCTGGTACCAATACGTTACAAGAACAAATTGAAGGTGGTTTTTCAGAAAAGCAAATCAAATCGAGTTGGAAAGCTGGATTGGAAGATTTTAAGAAAATTAGAGCAAAGTATTTGATCTACAAATAAGAGATAGCCAAACGTCACTTCGATTTCTATGATAAATGCAAATGATTTTGATAAAAAGTTTGATTCGTCTTTACGAGCGATAGCGCGGTAATCTGTCCAAATCAAAGCAGCATTCCTTTTTGAAACAAACAGATTGCCACAAGTTTTTCCAAAACTTTCGCAATGACGTATCATTTGATATTAGTACATTTCTCAAATTCACAAATTGATACATTAAAAAACATCTTTTCGAGTGTCCTGAACTTGATTCAGGATCTATCGAGAAATACTTGGGAATACTAAATTTTAAATGTTAGTTATTGAATTTTAAATTACTTCAAACTAAACTTCTCAACTTATAAACTAGAAGAATCCATAGCTGTTCTCGATACAACGAATCGGAGATTCGCCACTCGAACTGACGTCTTCTGCATGGTTCATAAATATACACTTAAGGAAATGAACATTGTCAATCAAAACCATTACCACATTTTCAAATTATCAAATTGATAAATCAATCCTTATTCTTCGCTTCAATCCAAAGTGACATGTACTTCGTGCTTTGTGTATTGTGCAATTGCAACATACTTCCAAAGAAATTTTGGGTTCTGTGTGCTTCTAAATTGTTTTGTATTGTATGTATTTTGTCTAATAATTGTTGTTGAAATAACTGTTTTTGATAGCGTTTTTGTAGAATTTCAAAACCGTTTTGTTGTGCTTGCAACCAACGTTCTTTGTTTGTGTACAATGCCACGGTTTGATCGATGAGTGTTTTGAGATTATCCGCAATGATTCCATTCCAAGGCAAATCGCCATGCATGCCTTCTGCTCCGATTGATGAAGTGACGCACGGAGTTCCATTTTGCATTCCATCGATGAATTTCCCTTTGAGTCCTGCGCCAAAACGTAAGGGTGCTAGCAGAATTCTCGCTTTCGAAATCACCTCAGTAGCACTTTCTGCCCTACCTTTTACATAGAAACGTTCTTTGGGTTGGTTCAGTTGGAGATTGTGTTCTTTGGCATATGAACCGTATACGTACATTTCGGCTTTGGGTAATTTTTTCCGCAAGATTGGCCAGACTTCTTTTTTTAAATATTCAACCACATCACGATTGGGTGCATGCAAAAAGTTTCCGATTGTGACAAAATGGTGTCGTTCTTCAAAAGTTGGTAAATTTTCAATGGTTTCTGTTGAAAGTGCTTCTAACATAAACGGAATGTACAACAATAAAGAAGCGTCAATTTTGAAATCGTTGATCAACAAATCGCGTTCCACTTCCGAGATTAATAGAGAAACATCACAACGGAAAATACTAGCAATTTCTCGTTGTGCCAATTGGTAGTTTTTTAATTGATCAATGTGAAATTCTTTTCTGTCTTTTAGTGCTTGATGTCGTGCTTTTCGTAAACTGTGCAAATCTTCCGTATCTAAAATTCGCAATGCAGTGGGACAGTGTTGTTTCACGCGCCAACCGAATTGTTCTTCCATCATAAAACGATCAAACAGTACGATGGTGGGTTGTAATTTTTTAATGAATTCGTCAAAGCTACTATCATTAATTTGGATGGTTTTGGAAGCAATTCCCATCTGACGTAAGTCGTAACAAAATTCACTTTTCACAGCTGGAGAAGCAAAAGTTACTTCCCAATTTTCTTGGCGAAACACCTGTAATAATTGCAACATGCGTGTACCTGCGGCAGAAGAATTCGGTTCTGGCCAAACGTAGCCAATTATTAAGACATGTTGCATTCGAATTGTGTTAAGGTAGCAAATCTGGATAATCCGTGATGATCGCATCCACATTCCAATCGATAAGTCGCAACATATCACCCAACGTATTCACCGTCCACGGAATCACTAAATAGTTCTTTTTTTGATATTCGCGCACATTTTTTCGCGTCAGCAATTTATAATACGGACTGATGATTTCTGGCTTAAAACTGAGTTGTTTTAGCTTCTCGTTAATTGATTCGCCTGCATCTACCAATAACGATAATTGCATCGTTGGCGCTTGTTTTTTAATTTCTTTTAGCGTTTCCACATCAAAAGCTTGCAGATTGACTCTATCGCCTAAATTGTATTTTTGAACAACTTCCAATACCAATTGCACAAACACAGCTACCGTTGGTGCATAGATACCATCATACGAAGGTTGGCGCTTGATTTCAATATTGTAATAGATTTTATTTTCTGTTTTTGCTTCTGCCATTTTGATCACATCTTCTAACAATGGCTTTACCACTTTTACTTTTTCTTGTTTCGGAAATCTTGGATGCGGTTTTGTACCACAATCGTATTGACGAATACTGTCGTAGGTCATTTGATAGAGATTGTAATTTTTCTCTTCACTTTCTGGAATTGGATTTCCTTGTAAATCGAGCGCAATTTCATGATTCATAAACGGTTCATGCGAAACAACTACTTTGTGATCTTTAGAAATCACGACGTCTAATTCGAGTGTTCCGACTCGCAGATCGATCGCTTTTTCAAATCCTATCATAGAATTTTCAGGCAATAGACCTCTGCAACCGCGATGTCCTTGAAAACTGATCGATTTGGTTTCTCCTTTTTGTGTATTTCCTGAACAATTCATCAATAAAATAAAACAAGAGCAATAAAAAACACGAAGCAAGATTTTCATAGGTTTATGATTGTTCATCCGCGTTTAATGTGGTTGGCGGACGATATTTGTTAAAAGGAATTTTAAGCAAACTTTTTAAATTGGCATTTTCAGACGCATCAGGATAGGTATCTACACCATACACCAAGGTATCTGGATCTTTTACGGCAAACGTTCTAAAAATATGATCCCAAATAGAGAAAATATTTCCATAATTCGTGTCCGTATACGGCAACACATGATGGTGATGGACTTTGTGCATATTTGGCGATACGATGATATAACTAATCCATCGGTCAACCTTTTTCGGAAGATGAATATTCGCATGATTGAATTGCGACAACACCACCGACATCGATTGATACAACATGATAATCGCTACAGGCGCGCCTACAATGAAAACTCCCAACAACGTAAACGCAAAACGGATGACACTTTCCCCTGGATGATGTCTGTTCGCAGTCGTCGTATCAACATGCGTATCTGTGTGATGTACCAAGTGAAAACGCCACAACACTGGAACTCTGTGTTCTACATAATGTGCCAACCAAGCACCAAAAAAGTCTAGCAACGCAACACCAATTAACACATACCACCAAGCTGAGAGTTCTGGAAATTGGAGATCCATCCATTGTAGCATTCCGAACTTATTGGCAACAGTCCAATCAGAAACTTTCAGTAGCAGAAACGCCAATACAAAATTCACCACAATGGTCGTTAGTGTAAAAAAGATATTGATGCCTGCGTGATTCCACTTTTTATAATTGAATCGGAATAGTGGTATTATATATTCTATCAACCAAAAAAACGCGATTCCTCCAACTAAAATCAGGCTTCGATGTGAAGAAGGAATGCTGTCAAAATATGTCAAAATTGTATCCAAAATAGTATTCGATTTCGTAGGTTTTGTGTGTTTATAAAGATACGCTTTTCTGAAAATTCGTCCAAACTAACGTTTGCCTTTTGCTTCAATAACTGCCTTCAACTTTTCAACAATAGTGTAAGTCGCAGGACAAATGGCAATATTGTTCATGGTGATTTCAGAAATTTTATGGAATTTTTTCCGATTGGTGTGTGGATATTCGCGACATGCTTTGGGACGCACATCGTAAATCATACATTCATTGTCCGCTCCTAAAAAGTGACACGGCGAACTTTGCAATACGTAATGATTGTCTTCATCAAAGTACAAAAACTGACTGGTGAATTGATGTTCTTTCATGCGAAAATGCTTGGAGATTCGTGCAATATCGGCATTGGTAAAGATAGGACTTGTCGTTTTACAGCAATTTGCACACACGAGACAATCCGTTGTTGCAAACTCTTCCTCGTGCAATTCTTGCATGATATAATCTAAATTTTTGGGCGTTTTCTTTTTTAGCTTTAGGAAGAATTTCCGATTCTCTTTTTCTACATCTTTTGCCAGTCCAGGCAGCGCATTGATAAAGTCCTGCATGTGAATTTGTCTTAAAAAAAACAAAAATACAGAACATTTTTTGGATTTGTTGGGTAACAAAAGCTACAATCCTGTACTTATAAGTGTGAACTAAACAGAAAAAGTTTGAGTCACTTCATAAAAAACGAGGCTAGAGTCATAAAATTGGGGGATTTTTAGGGTCTAGAGTAAGCTGTTAATTATTTAGGTTATAGTTAACAACTAAGTAACGAAGAAAACATTGGTGAGTAGTCGTTGCTTTTTTTATGTGCTTTCGCGAAAGTTCAATTAGTTACTGTACTTTTGCCACAAGTATTGGACGTCATGAAAGATTTATTCGGAAAAGCAATTTTAGAGTATCAGCAAGGGAATTATACAGAAGATATTATCACAGCCACTTCTATTTCGGAAGAAGATTCGCTACCACTTCCCTATTTGTTTCGTTCGTATGATGAAATGCCAACTATTGAACAAACGGC
Organism: Bacteroidota bacterium; assembly: GCA_039026955.1. Lineage (GTDB taxonomy): Bacteria > Bacteroidota > Bacteroidia > Flavobacteriales > Flavobacteriaceae > Kordia. The sequence continues at coordinate 28,072 of JBCCLH010000007.1, read as the reverse complement.
ATTACAATTGGCTTGTGGAAAGGTGTTAGATGTCGGTTGTGGTGCGGGAAGTCATAGTTTGTATTTGCAAAACGAACGTCAATTGAATGTAACTGCGATTGATATTTCACCTGCTGCAATTGAAGCGTGCAACTTAAGAGGTATTCAACAAACAGCAGTTGCTGATGTGATGCAGTTAGAAGGTCAATTCGACACCATTTTATTGCTGATGAATGGCGCTGGTATGTGTGGAAAACTCAACCAAATTGCTGCCTTTTTGAATCATTTAAAATCCTTGTTGACTCCAAATGGGCAAATCTTAGTGGACTCTTCGGACATTATTTACATGTTTGATGAAGACGAAGATGGCGGCAAATGGATTCCATCAGATACGGATTATTATGGCGAATTATTATACTACGTAAGCTACAAAGGCGAAAGCGAAGCGCCGTTTCCTTGGTTATATATAGATTACAATACACTACAAAATGCCGCATACGCTTGCGGTTTCCAATGCGAATTGGTTCTAGAAGGTGAGCATTATGATTATTTAGCGAAACTTTCTTTGTAATTTGAGAGTGTATCGATGTATCAATTTCCTTTAAAGAAAATTGTGTAACATGCAGAATAATATTTTTTAAAAGTTTACTATCCAAAATTCTTTAGATTACTTTGACTTTGAGTAAGAATATTGTAGTTTTAATTGTCGCTAAATTTCACAAAACACAATCAGGTTAGCTATGAGCAAGAATAGCAGGATTCTTATATCATAAAACTAGAGCAATAAAAATAAATATTGATGAATAAGATTACGAGATTAGGTTTAAAAAATTTAATAGCTCAAAATAATGCGAGAAAGGCAATAGAAGATCTTTTTAGCTTGTTTTTAGTGTATATGGAAAAGAATGGAAGTGAAGATCTTACTACTCATTATGATAATTTAATATTGATCTCAGGAAAGTTAAATGGACTTCATCAAGAAATTGATTTAGGAGTCATTGAAAATAATTTTGCTAATCTTGAGAAAAATCGAATAAATCATAGCCTTTTAAATTTCATTAATGGAATTCCTGATCATATCTTTTCTTTATTGAAAACTGAAGATATTCCCAAGAAAAAATCTTCTGATTTTAAGAGTCAGGTTCGTCAAGAATTTACCGAAAATGAATTTGAGTTTGATATATTTTTGAGCTTTTCGAGTAAAGATAGAGAAATCACAAAAAAGATATGGGAAGAATTACGAGATTACGGATTGAAAGTATTTCTCTCTGATGAATCATTGAAAATGAGCGTAGGTCAGTCATTTTTTGAAAGAACACAGGAGGCATTAGAAAATAGCAAGCATTTTGTATTGGTTTGCACACCAAACTCTATGAGTTCTGAGTAGGTTAAAACTGAATATGAAACTTTTTATAGCGAGTTTTATGTTAAAAATAAAGATTCCAGAAAATTGATAATTCTAACTAAGCAAGATTTTAGAAATGAAATCATCCCCCTTTTATTTAGAAGACTTCAAATTGCTTCTAGTGTTCAACAAATAATTGAATCATTAATCAATTCAAAATCTATAAAATATATTGATAGAGAGGCTTTAGAAAAAGGGCAAAGAAAAACAGAAAAAGAGCTAATCTTAGATAAAATAAGTAAAAATGGTTATGATAGCTTATCAAAAGACGAAAAAGAGTTATTATACACTACAAGAAAACAGTCTGATAATAAATCTCCAATAGAAATAATCTTAGATAAAATAGGCAAAAGTGGTTATGACAGCTTATCAAAAGATGAAAAAGAGTTGTTATACACTACAAGGGAGCAGTCCGATGATACATCTTCTCTATTTACTCGAATCATAGAAAAATTGAGTAAATTATGAAAGTCTGTCAACAAATAATAAAACCGTTGTTCAAAGCAGATAAAGAATAATATCTTTTCTAGAACAACTCTAAAAAGGCATAAGCCAAGTCTAAAGCGACGCGAGTCTAAAGAAAAGCAAGTCCAAACATCAATTCAAACTATACCCTTTTTCCGCTAATTTATTAATGACACTTTTATACAAATCACCGCTCCATCGTTGAGAAATTTCACCTTCAATCTTTGCCAAACCGTCACGACTTTCAATCATTTTTAAGCCTGTTTCCGAATTGTAAAAATTGGTGATTTGTTGACGTTGTGTTTCTGTGAGTTTGGTTTTATCAGCTAGCATCTGTTGCAACGCTTCCGATTCGTAAAAGACAGTCATGTTCTTAATATCGTTCAGTGTAAAATACGCTCGGTAGGCAGAAACTAGGATGGATTTTACTTCTTCTATATGTTTGAGTTTATCACTTTCTAGTGCTGTCCAAATTGCGTTTGGAATTTTATAATCTTTGAAACGTTTCTTCAGCATATCAAACATCATATCAATAGCGCCTTCGTATTGTTCTTGCGTACCGTTAATGGTTAAATACTGTTTTACACTATCGATATACGGATCAGTTTGTGCCATAGAAACTTGCCCACAAATAAACAATGTAGCAATTAAGAGTAGTTTTTTCATCATATAAAAATATTGCTGGTAGGCTACACAAGAATATTGCTTTTCAAATAGTATTCCAAAAATATTGAATGATAGTTACGATAAAAATTGTGAATCCTTTAGGGAAAAATCAATCTTTCCTGTTCTGTATGTAAAAACCGTAACGCTAAATGTTATTTTTTTGTTAATTTCCCAACATATATATAATTAAACCAAACTTAATCCAACCCATTTACTATGAAAAACTTGACTCTTCTTGTGTTACTTGCCTTTGTTTTTAAGGTCTCAGCGCAAGATTCCCATACAGTAGGACCCAAGAGTTGGAATATTTCCTCTATGGACAAAGTCACTCCTATTAAATTATCAAAACCTGATCTTACCCGATTTAAAGCAGAAGATGCTGTGAATGATTTAGACAAATCAAAACCATGGCGCTTCGGGTATGATCATTTTGTGAATTACGGACTTGACAATGCTGGGAAATGGCATAATTTGCCCAATGGAGATCGTATTTGGCGAATTCATATTATTTCTCCAGATGCATTGACTATGAACGTGCTTTTTGATCGCTACAAAATTCCGGTTGGAGGAAAAGTCTTTGTATACAACAACGATCGTTCTGAAGTATTAAATCCGTATACGCATTCACACAACAATCCAGAAGAAATTTTAGGAACTTGGATGGTGACTGGTGAAAGTATATGGATCGAATATTTTGAACCTAAAGATGTAATCGGACAAGGAAGATTAAACATTGGAAATGTCATTCACGGATACCGTACCATCATATTCAATGAAGCATCAGCACAACCATTAAATACGTCTGGAGATTGCAATGTAGATGTCAATTGTGATATCAATGGATTTAGCAGCACTGCTCATAACATTAAAGAGCAACAAAAAAGTGCTGTAGGCATGATTCTTGTCAACGGCGGCACAGGATTTTGTACAGGTGCTTTGGTAAATAATACCAGTAATGACGGAACGCCGTATTTCCTAACTGCAAATCACTGCTTGGGTGGTTCTGTCAATGGATGGGCATATCGTTTTAACTGGGCTAGTAATGCTTCTGTGGCTGACTGTGCTACACCGGCTCCTAGTGTTGACAATACATTCATTCAAACAACAAGTGGAGGAACGTTGAGAGCGGCAAATTCAGAATCTGATATGGCACTTATAGAAATTACTGATACTTCTTTCTTTACCAACAACGCTGCTAATTTAGTATGGTCTGGATGGAATCGTTCTGTAATAGATGTACCATCATTAACCGTTGGTGTTCATCACCCAGGCGGAGATATTCAAAAACTATGTGTCGATTTAAACACACCTACACGACAATCTATTGACTTTAATGGAAACCAAAATACGAAAATTTGGCGCATTGCCGATTGGGATGTAGGAGTTACAGAACCTGGTTCTTCAGGATCACCTTTGTTTGATCAAAACGGATTGATCATCGGAAAATTAACAGGAGGGCTTGCGGCTTGTTCAGGAACCAACGACAACAATCTTGAAGACTGGTATGGTCGTTTTGGAGTTTCATGGGATTTTGGTGTAACCAATGCTTCACAATTGAAATTTTGGTTAGATCCTGTTGGATCAAATCCAGTAGGTGTTCAAAATTTATCGGATGCACTTGCTACCAATATTGATGCCGCAGTTTCTTTGCGAGATGTTCCAGATATATTATGTGGTACAGTCATTACGCCAAGTGTTCGCATTAGCAATCCTGGAAATACACCATTAACTAGTGCTGCTATTACCTATCAACTCGATAATGAAGCGCCTGTAGTGATCAATTGGACAGGAAGTTTGACCAACAATCAATTTCAAGATGTTGCATTACCTTCTATTGAGGTAACAGGAACTGGTGCGCATACATTCTCAGCAAGCGTTTCAAATCCAAATGGCGAAGTAACAGATGAGTTTTCGACAAACGATTCGAATACTATATCCTTTACTATTCCAAGCAATACAGATTCTTTTGAAACCGCAACAATTCGCGTTATCATTACACCAGATCGCTACGGTGAAGAAACCACTTGGCAATTGACAAATACTATTGGAAATGTTGTCGCTAGTGGCGGACCTTACACAACTACTGAAACCGATGGCACGCAACCAGATGAAATTCAAGATATTAATATTACTGTATTTAACGAATGTTATACATTTACACTATTTGACTCCTACGGTGATGGATTGTGTTGTTTATACGGAGATGGAACCTACCGATTGGAAGATGCTAATGGAAACATTTTAATCAATGGTACGGGATCATTTGGAAGTAGCATTTCAAACCTATTTGAAGTGAAAGAACAGTCAGATCAAGATACGTTGGCTAATAGCTTGCGTATTTATCCGAATCCGTCTGCTTCCGATTTTACCATAGACATTGGCAACTATTCTAATATAACGTATGAAATTCACAATATTACTGGACAGCGCGTTCAAATCGGAACATTCAATGAAGGCATCAACACGCTTTCTATGCGCAATGAAGCGGCTGGTTTATACTTTATAAAAGTTGTCGATTTGGAAAGTAACCAAAGTGTTACGAAAAAGATCATACGATTTTAAAATCGAACATAGCTTATACAAGCTGCATCCGTTTTTCTTAAGAAAAGCGGATGTTTTCTTTTGGAATTGTTTCCGCGTGAATAACTTTCTTGGAAATCCGAAAGCATTTTTTTTAGACTTCATCAAAATCCTTACTTTTAACCCAAATTTTGATTAGATGAGCAGCAAGGACAATTTTATTGAACATATCGAAAAAGGATATACCACCAAAGGAGAATTCATCACAATGGGAGCCGCGATGTATGAAGGCGAAACGGTCACTGATGCCTACGTGAAAATTCCGCTTAAAACGTTGAACAGACACGGTTTAATTGCCGGTGCTACAGGAACTGGAAAAACCAAAACGCTTCAAGTACTTGCTGAAAATCTTTCGGATAAAGGAATTCCTGTGTTGCTGATGGACTTAAAAGGTGATTTAAGCGGAATTGCGCAACCAAGTCCGGGACATCCTAAGATTGACGAGCGTCATGCAAAAATTGGATTTCCGTTTGAAGCCAATAATTTTCCTGTTGAAATTTTGTCACTATCCGATCAAGATGGTGTGCGTTTGCGTGCAACGGTTTCAGAATTTGGACCAGTTCTACTCTCTCGAATTTTAGATTTATCAGAAACGCAATCAGGAATTGTAGCAGTCATTTTTAAATACTGTGATGACAACAAAATGCCATTGCTCGATTTAAAAGACTTTAAAAAAGTATTGCAATATGCTACGGGCGAAGGAAAAAAAGAATTTCAAGAAGCGTATGGGCGAATTTCTACCGCTTCTACGGGAGCTATTTTGCGTAAAATCATTGAGCTAGAACAACAAGGTGCCGATTTATTTTTTGGAGAAACTTCTTTTGATGTAGAAGATTTAACGCGTATTTCAGAAGACGGACGCGGCTATATCAATATCATTCGTTTGACGGATATTCAAGATCGACCAAAATTATTCTCGACGTTTATGTTGAGTTTACTGGCAGAAATTTACGAAACCTTTCCTGAGCAAGGCGATAGCGGACGACCAGAATTGGTATTGTTCATTGACGAAGCGCATTTAATCTTTAAGCAAGCGTCTGATGCATTGTTAGATCAAATTGAAAGTATTGTAAAATTGATTCGTTCCAAAGGAATTGGTTTGTATTTCGTGACGCAAAATCCAACCGATATTCCTGAAGCTGTACTAGGTCAATTAGGATTAAAAATACAACATGCCTTGCGTGCGTTTACGGCGAAAGATCGAAAAGCCATCAAATTAACGGCTGAAAACTATCCTGATTCCGAATATTACGACACGACAGAAGCATTGACTTCCTTAGGAATTGGAGAAGCCTTAATTTCTGCATTAGACGAAAAAGGACGACCAACACCATTGGCAGCGACCATGCTACGCGCACCGATGAGTCGTATGGATGTGTTAACGCCAAAAGAACTAGCAGAAGTGATCGACAATTCTAAACTGGTTGAAAAATACAACGAAGAAATCGATCGTGAGAGTGCCTATGAAATGTTGAATGAAAAGATAAAAAAGGCAGAAGAACTCCACGAAAAAGAAGCCAAAAAAGAAGAAGAACGAAAAGCATCCAAACGTTCTTCAAGTAGAAGCACACGACAAAATCCTATCGTTAAAGTATTGACAAGTGCTACGTTTATAAGAAGCGTTTTCGGAATTCTGAAAAAAATCATCAAATAAATAAATTACATAAATTAAAATCGCGTGAAAAAAACCGTATTTCTCGGACTTATCGCAGCTTGCTTGGTAAGTTGTGCAAAAAAGGAAGATCCATTTTTAATTCAAAAAGATCGTATTGGAAAATTACCCAAAGATGCCATTGTAAAACAGTTAGATTCTATTTTTGAGAAAGATTCTTTGGTAAAACGCATTGGTGAAGGCGATTACATGCAAGCTGGAGATGATCTGTATTTAGTTTTTGAAAAAAGAGGAAAGCACATTTTCACTTTGACACCGACACAGCAGCACGATGAAAATGAAAAGATTGAAACCATTCAAATTCATGACGAGCGTTTCAAAACCGAAAAAGGAATTTCATTAAAAAGCACTTTCAAGGACATTCGTGAAAACTATAAAATCAAAAACATTTACAACACCATAAACAACCTTGTAATCTCCGTAAATGGACAAGAATATTTTACGATTGATAAAAAAGAATTGCCAGAGGATTTACGTTACGATATGAAATTGAATATTGAAGCATTACAAATTCCCGATGCGGCAAAAATCAAACAATTGTTAATCAATTGGAAACACGAAGAAGTTGCAGAAACCGACAAAAAAGATGAGCAGTAAAAAATATCATATTCAAAAAAGTCCGTTTGTGGTTCCAACGACAGATGGCAAACTGATTGAAGAACATTTTGGAAATGCTACGGATGGAAATTCGGGTATCAGCATTGCACATATGATTGCGCCACCAAAATGGAGCGAACCGTTTCAAACCCCAGAATTTGATGAGTATACGTACATCATCAAAGGAAAAAAACAATTCATTATTGAAGGCGAAACGATTGTCTTAGAAGCTGGACAATCGATCAAAATAGAAAAAAATACGCGTATTCAATACTCCAATCCGTTTGATGAAGACTGCGAGTACATCGCGATTTGCTTACCTGCTTTTTCGATGGATTTGGTGCATCGCGAAGAGAAATGAAGAAAGGTATTTAGAAAACTTGAATATCATTTCGTCAAACCGAACTCTTGTGCTGAACTTAATTCAGTATCTTCGGCTTCCCATTGCAGTTGATCAACTTTTGTGAGATTCTGAGTCAAGCTCAGAATGACGTTCGATACGCTTTCTAAATACCTTTGTTAGTATTACGAGAAATCCTGATTACTTAATAATTGTCACGTATCTTCTTGCGGTATTGCGTCCTACATACGCGTATCCATTAGTAGTTCTTGCTTTAGCAGTTACATCAAACGAATGTGCACAAGTGGTTACAGCATTAAAGCTACCGCCAATGCTACGGCTTCCTTTCCAATTTGTGCCCATAGTCGCAGGATTGTAGACTTTACTTGTAATGGTACGTGAGCTTCCGTCGCCCCAAACGGCACGTAATGAGTAACTCAATAAGTTTCCTTCATTGTCAAACGCTTCAAAATTAACATCTAATTGATCATTCGGATTTTGAAGATTCACAATGCCACAAGAACCTACTTCCACGTTTTTATATTTGATAGAATTGATACTTACTTCTGGTAAATTGTTATCAATATACAATCGCAAGATTTGATTTGTAGAAGTTCCTCCTACTTTTGTTCCTGCATTATTGAAAAATTCTACTTTAAACTGATGCAATCCTGTAATTAATTCGGTAGAATTAAACTGGAATAATAAATCATCAATACTATAATCTACGTTTCCTGCTGGCAACGGATAAAAACCGTTAGTATCTGCATTGAAAGTTTCCAACACGGTACGTGAACCTACTGTTTTGTAATTTCTCCAAGAAGTTTCAAACACTTCAAAACTTCCAGAAGTACCAAATCTGTGATATACTTTGTATTTTCTGGCTCCTTGCGTTCGTAGTTGTTGTAATTTTGTTCGGTTTCCGATAATGTTTAACCGTCCTCCAAATGCTGCATTTTTCACATGTACATAATATCCTGAATCCGTAGTAGCACGTCCTGAAGTACTAATTTTTGAAGTTGGAATTAAACCTACACTTCCCATTACTGGACCTAAATCTGCTGCAGGAATTATTGGTTTTCTTGCAAATGTGATTCTATTAAAGTTTTTAAAACTATGGTGTAAACGTTTCGGAGATTCATAGCTAATATTTGGCTTTGAAGAAAATACTTTGAATCCGAATTTTGCGTGACTTGGAAGTCCCCAAAAATGGAATGGTGGACGAATATCTGAAATCTTGAATTTCATTTTCCAAATTCTGTGTGGTGTTGCTGAGTTTGGCGACGTTCCAAAATGCATTCTACAGATTGAACGTGGCTCTTCATCACGTAAACCTGTCATTCTTCCCGCTCCTAAATAAAAAGAGCGTCCCATTTTGTTTGGATGTCCTGGATAAATTCCATAATTCACATCTACATTTGGTGTAATGACTTTATCGCGATTTCTATCGAAAGCAAAGTGAAAATAATCGCCTGTAGGATTGTTATGTGTATCATCGACTACATCTAAAATCACATATAAATAGCGGGCATCATTTTTTGCCAACATAAAAACATCACCAAACTTCACTTGCGATTCTACAGCACCTGCCCAGGCTTCATCTTCTATATTGTCATCTAATGAAATTGGCGTACTTGCCCATTTTGAATTGATAGTTCTTGTCGCAAATAACCAACTACTACCAGTTATAATACGATTCAATTTTACATTACTGAGGTCTACAGCATTTTTAATAATTTTTGCCATGATTTTACTTTTTTAGGTTTGTTATATTATTTCCGCCACAAAACTATGAGAAGCCAAATCGTTAGAGAAGAGTCGAAAAACTAATTCCGCACAGGAAAAAGACTATTTTGTTTCAGGTAAAAAAGGAAGATTTTGGAAATTTTTCCCCTTTTGCATATTAATCTGAGTTGGATCTAAAATTTTATTTATTAACGTAGCATATCAATAAGTTACACTAATGTCAAATCGAGCATTATCGTAGATACCGAGCATAGCTCACGAGATTCAAATAAAACTTAATTTCTAAACTGTTCTCGACTGCGCTCGAACTGACAATTGATTATAATTGATAAACCATTTTGTATTAATCAAACTTGGATTATTACAAAAAACTTAAAGAATACCTATCAATTTTCTCGATTTGCTACGAATTCTAGTTTAACCACAACGAATTCTAAAACCACTCCAAAAAAGCTAGAAGTTGCCACTACATTTGAAATGTAATTGAGAAACAAACTAAAAGAAATAACAAATGTGGTACGATGTAGCAACAACAAAAATGATTCAAAAATACTTGAATCTCTATTCGCAAATCAACTTGCAATTTGATGGCGAAGGGAAAGTTCAAAAAGTAGATTTATTTCAAGAAGGCAGATGGATTTCAAGTCCGACATTGGCAAAACGCATGCGCTTGCAACATATTGCGCTTCCTGTTCGAAAAGAAGCATCGATTACATTGAAACGATAATTAAGTTAGGTTGGTTAGTTGGGAAAAATCAGCTTGGATCTTTTTGATGGCTGTCAAAAAGTACTATCAAAATTGAATTGAAGAGTGGGTTTTCAAAGCTGAAAAGATAGTAGTATTCATCCCAAAAGATGAAAAGCATTCAAGCTGATTTTTATACGAGTCACTTTACGAATTAAAAGATTTTACCATAACAATAAACATCAAAACTATGAACACAAGAACATTTAAAATGGCAGCATTCATGGGACTTGTATTAACGTTGGTTTTTGCATGTTCCCCAAAACAAAACACAGACAACTTAACTGCAGTAAATGAAGAAGTAGTCGCTTCAAAACAATCAGTTGTTTTTATTGCAGGTTATGACAGAGGAGAAAGCACGTATTATAAAGACGCCAAAAAGCATTTTGAAGCACAAGAATATACCATTGTAGACGATGCGTTCTCGCTGCAAGAAATTATCATGTGGCTGAATAAAAATCACAACGATCAAGATTACGGTGAGATTCACATCGTAAACAAAGGAAATTCTAAAAAAGGTTTGTCACTCGAAACTACGATTCACGGTGATGTATTATCGCAAGAATCATTACTCAACTGTTTGAAAGAAAACAAACTTCCGAAGTTGGAAAATGTATTGTCAGCAGATAGCAAATTGGTATTCCACACTTCTGAATTGGGAAAAAACAAAGAATTATTACAAGTATTAAAGCAAACCTTTACGGCAAATCATCAGCCAAAAGTATTCGCTACGCCACATGCAACGCTGTTTAACGGACAGTTTCAACAGCATTTTTTAGCCAAAGTATTTTACGGATACTATCCAACGGCACAATCGCCAGGAAATATTGACATCTCAAAGCAATTCATGCGTAAATATCCTTTAGAAGACATTCATTGGCTAGACGCAATTAGAACCAAGGAAGAAGGCGAACCAGGAGAAGCATTCTCATACAAATTCAACATTCCAGTTCGTTGGGAAATCGAATTCTCAGACGATGAAGATGTTCCTTCTTTAACAGATGCCAACGAAATAATGGATTGGATTGACGGCAACAAAGACTACAGCAAAATCATCAATGACATGGGCATCAAAATGGAATACTTTCGATGGAAAGCCTATGTAAAAGATCAAAAAGTTATCATCAAAGGAAAAACTACAGCGGTTTGTATTTTAAAACCAATGATGCAGCATAACAATCCGCTATCGTATGTACGAACTGAGTTTGACAATCAACGCTATTACACGCAGCTTTAATGTACTAATTGTTTGATGTAATAATTAAAATGTTCTCATATATCTCCACGAAATGCAGTCTACATGTTTATAATACGGAGTAAACGTGTAGCTGTGTTTTAATTTTTCGATTGTCACTTTAGAACGTCATTACGAGGAAAGTATGACGAAGTAATCTGTTTAAATCATACCAAAAATTGTCTTTGAAAGAAACAGATTGCCACGACTTCGTCTCGCAATGACGTTTCAAACATTATCAGATTAACAAATTAACAAATCCACAAATCAACAAATCAACAAATCCACAAATCCACAAATCCACAAATCAACAAACAAAAATACATCCTATGAAAACTTCAATACAAACTCTATTAATCATTCTTTTCATAAGCATTACACAACTGAATGCACAACAATCAAACAAAATATCTTTATACGACGATTTAAAAATCAACGAAACTTACTCCTTAGTGGGCGACAATGTCAACTTGAGAGCCAAACCCTATACGACTTCTAAAGAATTAACGCGTTTACGCATCGGATTTGAAGTCACGATCATCTCAAAAACAGATGTTGTTTTCAAAAGCGGCGATGATGTAACATGTTGGTATGAGGTCTCATATAAAGGACAAAAAGGCTATATTTCTGGGAAATTTATTGCGCACAAAGCCATCAAAACGGATACACATAGTTTTTTATTTGGCAGAAAAATGTCCAAAGAATTTGGTGATGAATTGATCATCAGAACGCTTGTGGGAACCGATTATAGCAATTACAAAGAAAACTTTCTAAGACTTCGCGGATCTGTTATTAGTGTCGCACTTATAGGAAATAGCGAACTCAAAAATGTACAACACATCCTTTTTATAAATTATCATGGCGAATCTTGCGGCGCAGAAAATGGCAGAACGTATTTTTTTCTAAAAGATACTGATGAATTGGTTCATATTGCTGATCTTGCGTCAAGTGGCGATCCTAATTATTTTGAAGAAGAAACGTTTACTTTTATGAAATATGATCAAAACACACAACCTTCTATCGTATTTAAAAGAGAAGAAAGTGAAATTATAGATAACGAAAATTTTTGGAGAGAAACGAAATCGCTTACACGTAGCTTTGAATGGGATGGCACGAAATTAGTACCAGAATTCTCTAAAAGGTATGAGAGACCTGAAAAATCCAATGAATGATCGCATAGAAACTTTTTCTATTTGCAAAAAAATGGATATTTTCAACCCTGTAGAAAGTTTCTAGTATCAATGCTATCATAAAAAAGCCTAAACAAGTTCACTATGAAAATCGCTTTTCGCGCTACATTCTGTCTTCTATTTTTTGCTGTGGGAACTTGGTTTTCTAGAGCTCAAAACAACCAATTGCGCGCGTATACCTTGAAAGATGGTTTGCCGCAATCGCAAGTGAATGCCATTGCACAAGATCAATTAGGCTATTTGTGGATTGGAACACAAGGTGGCGGAATTGCACGTTTTGATGGGATTTCTTTTACGATTTGGAATGAAAAAAAAGGCTTGGGTTCTAACTACATTCATGCATTAAAATTTCAAAAAAGCACCTTATTGGTTGGAACGCGTCAAGGACTTTCGGTACAAACGAAAAATACGTTCAAAAGTTACAAAGCGCCTCGTGTGTATGCTATTGAAATCGCTAATGAAACTATTTATTTGGCGACACGGAAAGGAATTTATCAATACGCTGAAGATGAAGTCAAAAAAGTAACTTGCAATTCAGTTCTCGATGGCACACAAATAAATGACATTCTGTTTGATGGAAGCTTTTATTGGATTGCTTCGCGACGTGGGTTGTGGAAAACAGATCGTTTGGCAGCCGACGGAAAATTCCAGAAAGTGTTCGGGAGCGACTTTAAATCCTTAGCGCGTTACAAAGACAAAATCATTGCGGCGAGTTTTACGGATGGTATTTTTTATTTTGAAAACAAAAGACAAGGTTTTCAAGAAGTTTCTGAAATTCGACAGATCAATAGTATTGAAGTCATCAACGAAGATGAACTGTGGATCAATACCACAAATGCAGGCATCAAACGGATCAACTTGACCGATAATTTAGCGGAAAAATCCATTAGCAAACGCAACGGATTGTCTGTCTACAACATTCGCACAGTCTTCAAAGATCGCCAAAATAATGTGTGGATTGGTTCGTCTGGCGGCGGTTTATTTAAATATGAAAAGAATAATTTTAGACATTACACAAAAGATAATGGTTTGGTTGCTAATCGAATTTACGCATTGCATTACGTGGATGAAGCATTGTGGATTTCTACGGCAGAATCTGGCTTGACCAAAATTGACTCTACGGGCATTCAACAGGAAACAGAAACAAGCAACTATCTCGATAAAAAAGTAAAAACCTTGACCAATGATACGGAAGGCAGAATTTGGGCGGGAACCGAAGGAAAAGGAATTTACATTTATCAAAAAAAGTTACGAGATACGCTCGTGTATGACAGTCTCGCCGTTGGAAAAAATCCATATGTGAAGCAGCAAATTGCAGACATTTACCAAGCAACCATTACGACAGATATTGGCTTGCCTTCCGATTGGATTAGCAATATCAAAATCTACGGTTCGCAAGTTTGGATTGCTACGTATGCTGATGGAATTGCGCGTTTTCAGTACGATCATGACAAAAAAAGAATCTACAATCTCAAAACATTTGGTTCGGAAAATGGTATCAAAGATGTCAGCATTCGTGATTTAGCGCGTGATGAAACAGGTCGTATTTGGTATGCTACGAGCAAAGGACATTTGGGCTACATTAAAAATGATGAAGTAACGCATCTCACACACGAACAAGTGACAGGAAGCGAAGTCACAATTGGTACGATTCGTTTTCACAATTACGATATGTATTTGGGTACTTTTGGAAAGGGAATTTGGTTCTCTACCTTGTCTGATGATTTAGAATTTATTCAACTCAAGGGCAAAAAAGACCTCTATTCCGATAATATTTACCAGCTTATTTTTGATGATAATGACGAACTTTGGGCAGGAAGCGAACGCGGTGTCGATCGTATCACCTTAGATAAAAAGAACGAAATCCAAAACGTGATTCACTATGGTCGCAATGATGGTTTTTTAGGAATTGAAACGTGCCACAATGCTACTACAAAAGATACCAATGGAAATCTTTGGTTTGGGACGATTTATGGACTTACAAAATATGCGCCTTCAGTTTCGGAACAACAAGCCTCAAAACCGCAACTGCACTTTGAAAAAATTGAAGTCGCGTACCAAAGTTTAGATTCCATTGATTTATACGAATGGACAAATTCTGAGAAGCAATTGCAACTTACAGAAGACGAAAACGACATGGCTTTTCAGTTCCGTTCGGTCGATTTGGACAATCCGGAAGCGATTGTGTATCGTTACAAATTTGACAACAACAAATGGAGTCCGTGGAATCAAGAAAGCAAAATTACCTTTGGCGATTTAGACTATGGCGATCATACATTTTTGGCACAATCGCGCAATAAAGATTGGCTGGAAAGTGATCCGATTGGTTTCAACTTTCACGTCATTCAACCGTTGTATAAAAAAACTTGGTTTCAAAGTCTATTGTGGACGATTCTTGGTTTGGTCATTGCCTATTATATCTACAATTATATCAAAAGAGTTAAAGCAAAAAACCGCGCGATTCGTGAACGTTTACAACTCGAAAATCATCTATTATCTCTCGAACAAAAAGCCTTGCGCTTACAGATGAATCCGCACTTTATTTTCAATGTATTGAATGGTATCAAAGGCATGAGTCGTAACGACATTACTAAGATGGACAAAACCATCAATACCTTTGCTATCTTACTTCGGGAAACCTTGACAAATTCGAGAAAAGACACGATTACACTCGATCAAGAAATTAAAACCTTAAAAAACTATATTGAAGTTGAACGTTTGATGGCAAGTAGAGACTTTACCTACAGAATTGATTTAAAATCAGATTTAGATCCTGAAGAAGTGCTCATTCCGCCAATGTTGATTCAGCCGTTTGTAGAAAATGCCATTCGCCACGGAATCATGCCGTTGCAACGTGAAGGAGATTTGAAAGTTACCTTTACAACAGACACTAACTTTTTATATGCTACGATTACTGACAACGGAATTGGTATTCAGAAATCGCAACAAAACAAACCAAAAACCGATCATCAATCCATGGCATTGCAAGTCACCAAAGAACGAATTGAATCCTTAGCAGGTCGCAACACGCTAAAAATTGAAGATATGTCTGAAAAAGATGCTACCTTAGCAGGAACGAAGATTTCATTTAAGATTCCTTTGGAAACGGATTATTAAATTTTAAATGTTGAATGTAAAATTTTAAATATAAAAGTGTTGAGATCGCTTTGCTTTTAGACTTATTTCCGCTTAAACGGAAATCTCTTGGAATCGGCTTACGCCTTTTAGACTTTTAGACTTTTAGATTATAGGATACGTCATTACGAGGAAGTATGACGAAGTAATCCGTCTAAATCATATCAGAATTTGTCTTTGAAAGAAACAGATTGCCACGAATTCTCAAGAAATTCTCGCAAAAACGTTTCATAAAAAAGTTTAGATTTAGAAACAAAATTAAACTTAGAAATAAACTGATAACAGAGCGAAAGCGACAAAAGTGCGCAGCGCTCCAAAACAAATCAACGAATAAACAAATCGACAAATAAACAACAAACAAATGCCCAACAACAAAACCCTAACAACCATCATAGTCGACGACATTCCTGCAGCGTTAGACATGCTAAAAGGTGACATTGAACGCTTACATCCTGATTTACATATTATTGGAACGGCTTCTAGTGTGGTAGAAACGGCAAAGCTATTACGCAAAGAGCAACCGGATATTTTATTTTTAGATATCATGTTAGGCGATGGTTCGGGATTTGATGTGTTGGAAATTTTTCCGAATCTGACTTCTAAAATCATCTTTGTAACCGCAAGTGACGAGTTTGCAATTCGTGCTTTTAAATTTGCTGCGATTGATTATGTTTTGAAACCCTATGCAGAAGAAGAACTCACTGCTGCCATTGAAAAAGCCAAAGGACAAATTCATCCAAACAAAGAACGTTTGGATATTTTAAAAGATACCTTAGCTGCTCCTAATGAAAAGCCTACAAAAATATCGCTACATACTTTAGACAAGATCATTATTGTCAGCTTAGACGAAATCATTCGTTGTGAATCGGATAGTAACAATACCATTTTCTACTTGCAAGACGGACAGAAGATTTTCGTAACCAAAACACTCAAATACTTCTCTGATATGTTGAGTAATTATCAGTTTCTACGTGTGCATCAAAGTCATTTGGTCAATCTGCAATTCATCAAAGCCTTTATCAAAACTGATGGCGGTTATTTATTGTTGAAAGATAGAAGTACGGTTCCTGTTTCTGTAAGGAAAAAAGTGGAAGTCATGGATATTTTGAGTAGTATTCATCGGAAATAATCTTTTTAGATTCTAGATCGCTGTCGCTGTTAGATGTTAGATCGCTGTCGATTTTAGATATTAAACCGCTTCGATTTTAGATTTTCCATGTGTATGCGGGAATCTCTTAGAAAGGCTTACGCCTATTAGACTTAGATACGAAAACGTCACTTCGAGTGATTTTTTTTGATATTGAGTTTGTCGAAATGCAGAAAATTGTATCGAGATATAATTCAAAACGCATTGTTTCTTCTTAAGAAAAATCAAAATCCTAGCTGTTCTCGATACAACGAATCACAGATTCGCCACTCGAACTGACGATTTCGTATTTAAACGTTAAAGAGTTTAGATTTAGAAACGAAAATGAAGTTCAATATTAACTAGCAACGAGTTATGAGTTATGAGTTGTGAGTTTTGAGTGAAGATAACAGATTAACAAATCAACAAATAGACGAATCAACAAATAAACAAATCAACAAAAACCAAACACCCAACACCCAAGACCCAAAACCAGAAACCCCAATATCTAACAAGAAATCACTATCTTCCCAAAGATTAAAACCTTTTATTGATGAAAATAGCAACCACTTTTCTTTTACTATGCGTTACCTCGTTTGCTTTTGCGCAAAGCGAATACGAACCGACGGCACTTGATCCGTATGGCACAAAGAATCCTAAAGCGCCAAAACAATTAGACGATTTTAAACCGATGATTGGTATGTGTGATTGCGATTCTGAAAGTAGAAATCAGGACGGTTCGTGGGCTTCGGCAGTGAAAATGACTTGGAAGTTTAAGTATATTATGAATGGAATGGCGATTCAGGATGAGACTTTAAAAGCGGATGGAAAGCATTCGGGAAGCATCCGACAGTTTCATAAAGATAGTCTCAAGTGGTATGTACATTATTATTCCTCTGCGGCGCCTTCGCCAACTTTAGGTTCTTGGGAAGGCAAGAAAACGGACGATGGAAAAATCATTCTTTACAAACCACAAAAAGCGCCAAATGGTATGGATGGCTATTCACGTTTGACCTTTTATGATATTACCGACAAAGGCTACAAATGGATTGGCGAATGGGTAGATCCGAAAGAAACTTTCAGCTATCCTTTTTGGAAAATTTCTTGTGTTAAACGAGAAGAATAATTAGTACTTCCTTTAATCTGAATCTGATGATGAAGAATTGGACATTTCTGTGTCTTGCTCTGTTGAATATTCTGTACCTGAAGAACTTGACCCTGAGTTTGAGTTGTATTCTGTTTCTGTACCTGAATTGGTATCGTAATCAGATCCCGATGATCCTGAATTAGTATCATAATCCGAACCTGATGAACCCGAACCTGAATCTGAACCAGGATCAGATGAATGTTCAGATTCTGAAGATGAACTACTAGCTGCTGTCATATTTACATCACTATCATCACTTTCGCTATTGGAAGAATCAGAACTTGACTGAGATTTAGATTTAGAAACTTTATTGTCAAAGGTATCTGAATCAACACCTATTTCTTTAAAATTTATTTCTGGCTCGCTATTGTCGTCGTCTGTATCGAATTTTAGATTAAAATTTCCTATTCTAGATTGCATAATGAAACGCGTTGCCTTACCAATAGGTACTAACATTCCCGTAGATGCATCATTTTGTGAACGTCTTTCTACTTTGATTCTAGTTTTATCACTCAAGGTTAACTTATTGTGTGCCAATAGCATTTTAATTGCTAATTCCCTATCAGTTCCTTTGAAATTAGTCATTCTATTAATGCCTTGAATAGCCTCAGCTTCATGTGCTATCCAATGTGCTGCTTGTCTTTGTTTTTTTGTTCCTGTAAAATACAAACGATCACGGGCTTTCTCCGTAGCACTTCCCCGTTTTCCATATACAAATCCGCCTTGATGTTTATTCGATACTGCTATAGGAGGTGCATGATGTCCTGCAGTTGGTGCATCTGCCATACTTGGTGTCCAAGTTTTATCAGCTCGCATACGTGCTTTGATATACTTACGAACTAATTTTTCCGAAGGCTTACGTTTTCCTTTTGCATAGCGTTTAGCAGCTCTTTCACGAACCCACTTTCTAAAATCCTTAGCTTTTTCCTTAGTCCAAACACTTCCACTTCCACCAAATTGTATGACTTGATTACTTTTACTAATATTCATATTTCTCTTTAATTGACGCACTCCTACACGATTTTGAATTTGATCCTGCAACTTTCGTTGTATTGTTGCTTGCGGTCTATTGTCTTGAAATGTAAAGGCAGATTTCTTGTCTTGTTTGCGTTGCAAGGCGGCTCCAACAGAAGACTGCTTGGTCGTTTTTCTTTTCTTATCTGCGTGCTGTTGCATGGTGGTTATTGGCTAGTCCGTTTGGAATGATGACAAATATTATTTCTGAAGATAAGAAAAAATGACGAATTATAACTTGATCCTTGTAGTGCAAGTCTTATTTTCTTGATTAAAGGAATTACAATACATAAATATCGTTTATGACTATTATATAAAACATAAATAAAAACAAATAAACTTTATTACCGATATTTGTATTATAAAGTTAGAAACTCAGCATACAATATATAGTATGCAGTTAGTAAGTGTTATAAAAAGTTAGCTTTAACCCAAGCAATATTTGTGAGAATGTATTGTTTGGGTTTCTTTATGCGCTTTATGTAGATTTTGGTGTTTCTCAGTTATAAAATTTCTTTGCACACCAGGACTTAACTGATTATTTTCTGTAAGTGTGCTTATCAGTTATAGCAGTAAGATACTATATTTGAGACAGGTACTCAAACTGTGGTGATGTAGTTTGAGGTAGATTTATGAATATTTTCCATTATTATTCTAATGTTCTCAAAAATGATCTTAAAGTTTATTAGAACAATACAAAAATAAAACTACAGCTACTCTCTATCTTACGGTTTCCCATAATCTCCTTTATAATTCTAAAAAACATCTAATTATTACATCCCCAACAAAAAAATCTAAGTCTATACAACCAAAACTTCTCAATCTTCCCACCAAGATCTCTTCATAATCCAACCAAAACATCAAGAGTATTTAAACATAAAATCAAGTTCTTTTGATATTTAATACGTATTAAAAATAATTTTCATCTTTAAGAAAGCCATAAAACATCAAGAAGTTTTGATCAAAAGTTCTTGATATATCATAAAACAATAAGACAATGGCAATAAAATATAAAGTTATAGAACGTGGTATACCTGGAGTACAAGGCGGTAGCACAAAGAAATATTATGCATCGACTCCCGCGCGGGAAAAGGTAGATTTAAAACAATTAAGTGAACGACTTGCTTCGATCTCCACCGTTACCGAGATTGATACAATTGCCGTCTTGCAAGGATTGGTGCACTTGTTACCCGAATATTTATGCCAAGGCAGCAGTGTTTCCTTGGGCGATTTTGGTACATTTACGGTTCATATTCGCAGTGAAGGGAAAGAAACTCCCGAAGCCGTGAATGCACAATTTATCAAAGATATCAATGTGACGTTTCGTCCGAGTGTGGAATTCAAGCAACGAATAAGAGCGGTGGAATTTAAAAAACATTCGCAATAATATACGTATTATATACTTATAAGATTCTCTCTATGTATTCAATCGTTTTTATGTCAAAAGTGAATCGCTAAAATGGATTGAGCTTTTAATTTCCTCTACATAGAATTTCAAAAATACCTCAACATTGCCACAACAAATCCATCCTATTTCACAAACTTTAACTCATTAAAAACGTTTATGTATATCATATAAAACATAAATAAAAATATATGAATACTTTTTTTGATATTTGCATTGTAAATATAAAAACATCGCAATGGAGAAAATCAAAACACAGGTTTCGCAACAGCGACATACTAGCACAAAAACCAAAGTAGCCGTAGCCTATGGAGACGGAATTGGCCCAGAGATTATGAAAGCTACTTTAAACATCTTGGAAGCTGCTGGCGCTGAAATTGATCCTGAAATTATTGAAGTTGGTGAGAAGGTTTATTTAGCCGGAAACTCTTCAGGGATCGAAAAGAAATCGTGGGAAGTGATCAACAAAAACAAGATCATTTTTAAAGCACCTATCACAACTCCACAAGGTAAAGGATATAAAAGTTTAAATGTAACGTTACGCAAATCACTTGGTTTATTCGCTAATGTACGCCCAGTAAGTGCCTTACACCCATACATTCACACACACTTTCCAAATATGGATGTGGTGATCATCCGAGAGAATGAGGAAGATTTGTATGCAGGGATTGAGCACCAACAGACACAAGATGTGGTACAATGTTTAAAGTTGATTACACGTCCAGGTTGTGAAAAGATTGTACGTTACGCTTTTGAATACGCAACATTATACGGACGCAAGAAAGTGACTTGCATGGTGAAAGATAATATCATGAAGTTAACAGATGGATTATTTCATAGTGTGTTTAAAGAAATTGCGGCTGAATATCCAGAAATTAAAAGTGAATCCCAGATTATCGACATAGGTTCAGCGCGTTTGGCTGCCAATCCAGAAAATTATGATGTAGTTGTAACGTCGAACTTATATGGAGATATTGTCTCAGATATCGTTGCAGAAATTGCAGGTTCAGTAGGAATGGCAGGTTCCGCAAACGTAGGTAAGAATGTAGCTATGTTTGAAGCGATTCACGGTTCGGCACCAGATATTGCGGGACAAGGAATTGCGAATCCATCAGGATTGTTGAATGCCGCAGTGATGATGTTAGTACATATCGGGAAAGTAGGTGTTGCGAATAAGATTAAGAATGCAATGTTGACGACTATCGAACAAGGATACCACACCGCAGATATTTACCAAGAAGGACAAAGCATTCAGAAAGTATCTACTGGTGAATTTGCAGAGAAAATTATAGAAAACTTAGGAAAACAACCTGAAAAGTTAGCGCCAAGTAATTTGGATGAAAACGCAGGAAGTATTCAAATTCCAACATATAAGAGACCCGTTGAGAAGCAAGAGCTTGTGGGTACAGATGTATTCATCAACTGGCAGGGAAACAATCCAGAAGAAATCGGAAACGATCTAGATACGCTAGAGTCGTATGGATTGAAATTAAAAATGATCACCAATCGCGGTGTTAAAGTATATCCAAACGGATTACCAGAAACCTATTGTACAGATCACTGGCGTTGCCGATTTGTATCGAAAGATGCGACTACCACTGGAAGTGTCAAAACGTATCCACCAGTAGCATTTGAACAAATCTTAGCTTTATTATCAAACATCAACGAGTTTGGTTACGAAGTGATTAAAACAGAAAACTTATACGAGTTTGACGGCAAAAGAGGTTTCTCATTAGGACAAGGAGAATAAAATCAAAAATATAGAAGACTTCATAAGTAGTTAGTAAGTGTTATTATTCAGTTAGCAAACCGGGCAACATTTGTAAGAATGTGTTGCTCGGTTTCTTTTTGGTGCAAAATAACGTTATCTAAAGTCTGAGACTTTAGATAACGATGCAGTTTCAAAGTTGTTTAAAGTCTGAGACTTTAAAAAACTTTAGACAACATTAAACCTTTTGCTTTTTTCTCAGTCTAATAGGTGATTTATATTGGCTTCAACGAAGATTTCACAAATTGTGAAATGACTTAAATTAATGTTAATTTTTTTAGGATTAACATTTTATCGTTTAATCTTTTACTATATTCGTTAAACAAAAAATCAACTTAATCGCAAATCATGAAATCATTTTTACTTAAATTTCTATCACTTTCTTTGATAGCTCTGCTCTCTTTTAAAGCAGATGATACTCAAGAATTTCAAGGAAAAGCTTACTATTTCTCAAAATCTAAAATGCAACTTGGAAGCTGGGGCGCACGACTGAGCGAAGCACAAAAAAAGGATGTTGCTGCACGTTTAAAGAACCGATTGGAAAAAACCTATGTTTTAAGTTTTGACAAAGAATCGTCAGTATTTAAGGAAGAAGATAAATTGGATGCCATTTCTGGTGCTACGGATTCTTGGGGCGCTAATTTTTCAAGAGGTGAGCAATATAAGAATGTAAAAGATGTTTCATTGATTCAAGCACAAGAATTTTACGGAAAGAAGTTTTTAGTAAAAGATAAATTACATACCATCAATTGGGAAATGGGCAAAGAAACCAAGCAAATTGGACAATATACTTGTTTCAAAGCAACGGCTATTATTTCACAAGATGATTTACAATGGTACAACTTTTCTTGGAGTGATTTGCGAAGAAAAGACGAAGACGGTGATGGAAAACCAGATGTCCCAATGGTAGAGGTAACTGCTTGGTATACACCACAAGTTCCTGTTAGTCATGGTCCAGCAGAATATTGGGGATTACCAGGATTGATTTTGGAAGTAAATGCTGGTGATACTACAATGTTGTGTTCTAAAATTGTCATCAATCCAGGAGAAGAAATTACTATCAAAGCTCCAAAAGGCGGAAAAGAAATTACGAAGGTTAAATATCAAGAAACAATTCGTGGTAAAATGCAAGAAATGATGAATAACCGCGGAAGAAGAAGACGCTAAAATTAATTTTTAACAAACCACTACAAAAAATTAATTAACAATTTTCACAAAAACAACCATGAAGAAATTATGCCTTCTGCTACTGTTATTCACAGCTACTATTTCATTTGCACAAATAAAAATGGAAGGAGTTGTAAAAGACAGCTTAAACAAGCCTTTAGAATTGGCAAACGTTATTGCATTAAATAAAGATTCTGGAACGCTAGAATCGTATGGAATTACAGATAAATCCGGAAAATACAGGCTTAAGTTAGCGAAGAACACCAATTATAAAATACAAGTAAGTTATATAGGTCTCAAGAATTTGGAACAAGATCTTTCTACTCAAGAAAGTGATATTACCAAAGACTTTGTAATGAGAGACGGCAATTCCCTAGAAGCAGTAGAGCTGACCTACGAAATGCCCGTCACCATTAAAGGAGACACACTCGTTTACAATGCCGATTCTTTTAAAAACGGTACCGAACGGAAATTAGAAGATGTCCTCGAAAAACTGCCCGGCGTAGAAGTCAACGAAGACGGACAAATAGAAGTAGAAGGAAAAGTAGTCAATAAACTCATGGTCAACGGAAAAGATTTCTTTGATGGTGATACCAAATTGGCGACTAAAAATATTCCATCAAAAGCCGTAGATAAAATTCAAGTATTGCGTAACTATTCCGAAGTGGGTCAGTTGCGTAATGTAACCAACAATCAAGACAGTGTTGCCATCAATATTAAGCTGAAAGAAGGAAAGGAAAACTTTTGGTTTGGTAATGTCACTGCTGGTGCTGGTTCTTCCCCAGATAATGAACTTTATTTGTTTCAACCCAAACTGTTTTATTATAGCCCAAAGTATAGCTTGAATTTTATTGGTGATATGAATAATATTGGAGAACTCGCCTTGACACGACGCGATATTCGTGGATTTACAGGTGGATTCCGTCCGCCGAGTAGAAGTAGCGGAACCAATATCAATCTCGGAGATAATGGTCTGAACTTTTTGACCAATCAGAACAATGCCTTAGAGATTGAAAATAAATTGGCGACAGGAAACTTTAGCTATTCACCTAACAAATCGTTAGACTTAGGTGGATTCTTAATCTACAACAGTAGTCGAATTTTGTCGCGCGAAACAAGTTTAGTACAATATACTGATCCCGAATTAGGGATTCCTGATGAAGCTACCGATCAGCGTAGTAGAGAACGTTCTGACCAGGCCGTATTAAAGTTAAGTGCTTCGTATCAGCCAAACTTAAACAATCAATTGGATTATGATGTGTTGGGTAGAATCTCAAATGACACTCAGGATCAAACAGCATTTTCATCTGTAATTGGAACTACTAATCAGATTGAAGAAGTAACGCCCTTCAGCTTTAGTCAAAATTTAAATTATTATTACACGCTTAACGAGACTAATATTTTTGCGCTAGAAGCACAGCATTTAATAAAAGATGAAGATCCTTTTTATAATGCGATTTTAGATAATAATGATGAAAATGCTTTTGATACCACTGCGGACGCGTTAGGCTTAGATACGGATGCCGAACAATATAATTTAGGACAAAATAGACGTATTAAATCCAATCAAGTAGATGCGAAGTTGGATTATTACAATATTTTAAATGCACGAAGCAATATCAACATTACATTTGGTACCATTTTAAGTCGCCAGCAATTTGACTCCAACTTATTTCAGTTTTTAGGTCCTGGTTTGACATTCAATCCGACACCAACTTTTAATGATGGACGTGCAACTAATGACGTAGAATATAATTTTAGCGATATTTATTTAGGCTTTCATTACCGTTTGAAGAGCGGTAAGTTTACATTTACACCAGGATTTTCACTCCATGCGTATGGTAACAACAATACGCAGTTTGGTGTAAAGTATACAGATAATTTCTTTAGAGTATTACCAGATTTTGAAACGCGTATTCAGTTTAAAAAGAGTGAGGCATTGACGTTGCGTTACGATATGCGAAATCAATTTACCGATGTAACACGATTGGCAGAAGGTTTAGTAATGAATAATTTTAATAGTTATCAATTTGGAGAACCGACTTTACAGAATGCATTGTCGCACAATGTAAGTTTGATTTATACGAGTTTCAACCTGTTCAATTACACGAATGTATTTGCGAGAGCTTCTTATTCGAGTAATATTGATCAGATTCGTGGGTTGACAGATTTTGAAAGTGTGATTCGTACGAGTACCTTCTTTAATTCAAGTTTTGCAGATGAAACTGCCAGTCTTTTTGGTCGTGTACAGCGTACTTTTGGGAAGATACGAGCAAGTTTGACTGGACGATTTAATTACAGTAAAATCAACCAGTTTATTCAGCGTCAGCGTTCTGTAAATGAAGGATTTACACAAACATATATTCCTGAAATTCGAACTAATTTTAGAGTGGCGCCAAATGTACGTTTACGTCATAATTATACTGTAACCGATAACACACAAGGAGGACGAAGCACACAATTTACCACAAATGCAACCACTTTTGATTTTGATGCATACATCTGGAAGAAAATCACTTTTAGAACTGATTACACCTACACAAACCAAGATTTAGGAAATGGAGATTCTCAATCTTTCCAAACGTGGAATGCAACACTTTCCTATAGAAAAGACAGAGATGCAAAATGGGAATATGAAATCAGAGCAACCAATTTATTAGACATTGACGCACGTGTACGAAACAGCGCGAATAACTTATCGGTATTCAGTTCCGAAACTTTTATTCAACCACGATTCGTTACGTTCAGGTTTATATATACACTTTAAAATATACTGGGGAATCTCAGAAAAGATAATAAGTTGTTATTATTGTTAGTTAAAGAACCGAGCACTATTTTCTAGCGGAAATTTTGTTCGGTTTTTTTAGTAGTATTATTGATATATGTATACTGCATGAATTTTACATACTTCTGCACAGCCGCCATCTTCGTCCTTACATCTCATAATGTCTATACTTGCAGATTGTTTATCATAATGTACTTCTTCCCACAGTAATTCGCCTTCACTGTCATAGCAATACACGACAAAGGTTTCAATTCTTCTGCTGGCATGTGCATTTTTGTTACTAGGTATAAAAGTAGTCTCTGTGAGCGTATAGAAATCATGATTACGAGAAATGGTAAATGATATGCTTTTCTTTGCAGCCCGTGCCATGTTTTCTACGGTCCCAAGGATGGATTCTAGCTGCTGCATTGGCTTATTACTTTTAGCTGCTGTAGCAGGATTAAATGAAGGAGTATACATGATTACAGCATTACAGATTGTAGCACATCCACCATTGTCTACACACTCCCAAGTTGCTATACCAGCACAGACTTCATCTTCTCCACAGTCCGTCACCTCAACTTCACCATTTCCATATGTACACGTCACTTGATAATTACCACTAAGAGATAATTTACTAAAATCTCTAGAGCCTGTAGCAAAAGCGATTACTTTTCTAGAATTTTCAATCAACTTAAAATTTTTAGCATAGGTATGCTTATCAAAATCTTTCATTTTAAAAACAACAATCTTTCCTTCAGCATCGCCGACTTTCTTCATGTCTGCAAGGACTTTCTCAATGTCTTTTTGTTGAATTTCTTCTGTGAATGTGTCTTCCTCATTTTCAGAACATCCGAATAAAAGCATGGAAAAACATAGCAAATAGACACATTTTAAATTTAGATAATTTTTCATTTTTGGTTGATTATTTTATTGTTATTCATTATTTGTTATATTGATAACACTTATATTTTGCTTGAACCACAGCTTTTTATTGCTTAAAAATCTGAATATCAAACTATAGAAAATACAGGTATTTTCAATACAATTATTTGTTTTACAAAGAGTTACCTTAATTAAAACTCTTTAGCACTTTTCAAATATAGAATAGAGAATTTACTTTTCTGTGAGGTTTTCCGTAATCTTATAAAAAAATACTTACAAGACAGGTTTTAGTTTGCATTTTGTTGCATAAAAGAGTAAATGCAACGCGATTCAAATACGTATTAAAATATATTTATTAGAAGAGTTTCAGCTTTCAGCGCTAGAAATAGAAGACTGCTGACATATTTTCCGCGGAAGCATAATATATTGATATGTACAGTGTACTACACTAACACAACAATTCTTTAGTTAACAGCAATATAATTTTAGACTTTTTAGAATCCGAATGAAGGTGTGTAGATAATTTTTATATTATTGAGACTTGGAAGTTTGTAACTTTCCAGGCAATTTGAAGTTTCTTCACTTGTACATTCAGTAATCTTAGCGTCTCCATTCTCCATAATATAGGTTACTTTAAAAACATTGCCCGCAATTGTACTAAAGTCATTAGAACCAGCCGCAAAAGTGAGTACCTTTTTTGTATTGTCTATCAGCTCAAAGTCTTTTTTGTAATTTTTTTTAGTGAAATTATTCATTTCTAAAACCACAATCTTTCCTTCGGCATCGCCTACTTTCTTCATTTCTGAAAATAGTTCTTTGGTAACTACGCTCTGAATCTCACTCGATATTTCTGCTTCTGTGTTCGCACAAGAAACTACGAGCAAACATACGCATAGAATATATCCTATTTTAAAATCTATATATTTTTTCATGTGATTATGATTTATAATTAATGATTTTATCCTTCATTTTAAAGTTTTTACTTTATTAAATATATGATTTTTCTTAATTAAATTAGTTTTTTCAACTAAAAATATAGTGT
>JBCCLH010000006.1:0-152400 GCA_039026955.1 Bacteroidota bacterium | reverse complement strand
TAAAATATTTCAGGAATTATATAAAAAAATGTAAATTTGTCCTCATTTTTATTAATCCATGGGTTTTTATCTAGTAATTATTTATGAAAAATACTATCAATATTAAAAAAGAAGCGCCTCAACTTATAATTAATATGTTTAATTATATAGTTGAACATGGAGTGTGTGAAGATTTTTCATCAATTGAGATTAGTAAGGTTGCGGATTCGTTTCGAATAAAAAATAATTTGTCTTCAAGCAAAAAAAATTATAAAATAATTACTGATTTTTCATTTTATGAAAAGGAAAATTATGAGTTAAAAAAAAATCAAGCAGATAGTAATTTAGTATTCGAATTGATGATGATATTATCTTCTTTTAAATCTGAATTACTAAGAATTTTATTTCCAGATACTGATATTAAAATCGAAAACACAAAAAGTAATATAAAATATAATTTAACACCTCCACTAGAAGCATATGAACCCGTTGGTAATAACCAACTAGATATCTCTCCAAGTGGTAGAAGTTATGGATTATTATTTGAGTAATAATTAAAAAAAGATAATAATATATTGAAGCGTTCATAAATATAATTATGAGCGCTTTTTATTGATAGTTTACTTCAAAAAAACCGCTCACCACATCCAAAAAACCGTTCGTCATAATTTTGATTGTAGAAACTCCAAAGTGCAATACTTTTATGTCATAATCAAAAAACGACAGTCATGCAATCATTTATCAAACTTATTTTCAGACTTGCTTTTCTCTTGGGAACGCTTGTGGCTTCGGCGCAAAATATTTCGGGGACATGGAAAGGAGCGTTGAATATTCAAGGAATGGAACTTCCTATTGTATTCAACATTTCACAAAGCGGTGATGGATATACAACTACTCTCGACAGTCCAAAGCAAGGCGCTTACGATCTTGCGACCGACAAAACTACGTTTGAAGACAATAAGTTGACAATTACGTATGCTCAAATAGGAATGGAATACACGGCTACCTTTTCAGATGGTGCTTTTTCAGGAACGTTCAGTCAAGGTGGACAAACTTTTCCTTTAGATCTAAAAAAAGGGAAAAAAGAGGAAAAGCGTGAAAAAGAAGAGGTAAAACCAAAACCACAGGAGCCTAAAAAACCCTATCCATACGCTTCTGAAGAAGTGACTTTTAAAAACAAAGCTGCTAACAATATCAAGTTTTCAGGAACGTTAACCATACCTGCCAACGTTAAAAATCCGCCTGTAGCGATTTTAATTACAGGTTCAGGTCCGCAAGATCGTAATGAAGAATTGTTAGGTCACAAACCTTTTTTAGTCTTAGCAGATCATTTAACTCGTAAAGGAATTGCAGTCTTACGCTATGACGACAGAGGAACTGCAAAATCAGAAGGCGATTTTGGAACGGCAACTTCATTTGACTTTGCCGACGATGCAGAAGCCGCAATGAACTATTTACAAACACGTGGCGATGTAGTAGACGTAAACAAAATTGGATTCATTGGTCATAGTGAAGGCGGACTCATCGCACCAATAATTGCCGCTAGAAACAAAAAAGTAGCATTTTGTGTATTATTAGCCGGACCTGGCGTAGATGGAATCGAAGTATTACTCACACAAGGAAAAAAAGGTGCAGAACTCAACGGAACAGATCCAAGAGATATAGAAGCATCGTTGCCAATATCTAAGAAAATCTTCGAAATCTGCGCAAATTATAAAGGCGAGAACTCAGACAAAGAAATGAAAGCTTTGTTTGAAGAAATGCGCGATAAAATGGTCACTGAAGCTTCTAAAAAAGAATTATCAGACATTGCAATCGACAATCAAATAAAAACATTAACAGGACCGTGGATGCGCACATTCTTAGGCTATGACCCACAAACCTCTTTAGTAAAAGTAGACTGTCCTGTATTGGCAGTAAACGGCGAAAAGGATTTTCAAGTATTGCCTAAATTAAATCTAGACGGAATCAAAAAAGGATTACAACATAACAAAGACGTAACCATCAAGGAATTTAAAAACCTAAACCACCTATTTCAAACCTCAGAAACAGGCGCATTTAGTGAATACGCAGATATCGAAGAAACATTTGCGCCTGTTGCACTAAACTTTGTTTCGGACTGGATTAACGCACGATTCTAAATCATCAATCAAATCATAATGCACTTTTCGAACAACGGAAAGTGCATTTTCAATTATTTTTGACCTTTATTCTATACAAATGGTAGCTTCAAAAAAAACAAATACAATTATTTTTTGGGTTTTACAGGTGATAGGCTGGGGATTATTAGTCAGTATCAATATCGGCGCAGAAATCTATTTTGGAGGCGATAGTGGTGTCAAACCTGCCTATTTTATCTTTGAAGGACTCGCGTTTATGATTCTAGGAATTGGACTTACCACTTGGGTGCGCTTGTATATAAAACGAATAAATTTTCTAGAAAATCAAGTCCCAAAAAACTACATGAAGCTTTTTATAGTATATGTCATCGTTTCCTTGGTGTTCATTGTACTCATTATGGGATTTAGCAAGTTAGCCTTTTCTTCGATGCATCAAAAGGTATTGCCTGTTACGGCGAGAATGATCTTTGCAACATCAATCAATATCTATATTTACATGTTTTTCTGGATATTGTTATATGTAGCGATTAAAACGATTACACGTATGCAACGCAATAAAATAGATCGTTTACGTTTAGAAGCTTCTCTAAAGGAATCCCAATTAAATACACTCAAAGGACAACTCAATCCGCATTTCATGTTCAACAGTTTGAATAATATTCGTGGACTCATGTTAGAAGATGTGAGCAAATCGAGAGAAATGCTTACGCGACTTTCAGAAATGTTGCGTTATTCTTTGAATATCAACAAGATAGATTCCATTCAAATTGCACAAGAAATAGAAACAGTGGATAATTATGTCGCATTGTCTAAAATTCAATTGGAAGATCGTTTGCAATACGAACAACAAATAGATGAATCGTTGTTGCAAATCAAAATTCCACCGATGATTCTGCAAATGTTGGTTGAAAATGGTATCAAACACGGAATTTCTAACCAAAAAAATGGTGGAAAAATCACGTTGATTGTGGCTACTAACAATGAAGAAATCATACTGCAAGTCAACAATACGGGAACCTTAAAAGCAGGAAGCGATTCCACGAAAATTGGAGTGGATAATATTTCTAAGCGTTTGGAATTATTATATGGAGAAAAAGCTACTTTTACACTCAATGAAGTAGCAAATGAAGTGCATGCCATCATTAAAATACCTGTAAGTTGATATGGAAAACATCACTGCCATTATTGTAGAAGATTCTCGCTTGGCGCGGAATGAACTCAAGGAATTGCTCAAAAAGCATCCGCAAATTGAGTTGATCGCCGAAGCTGAAAATGTAGACAAAGCTTACGAATTGATCAATCAAAAACAACCGCGCGTATTGTTTTTAGACATCAATATGCCTGAAAAAAATGGTTTTGAATTGTTGGAAATGTTAGACAATGTTCCCATCACGATTTTTACTACCGCGTACGACGAATACGCGATCAAATCTTTTGAATACAATGCATTTGACTATTTATTAAAACCAATCAGTCAAGATCGATTTTCCAAAACCATCGAAAAAGTCATCGCTACGATTGAAAAAGAAGCCACCGAGCAAAAACCATTTGAGTTGCACCGTCAAATTTTCATCAAAGATGGTGAAAACTGTTGGCTCATCCGAATTTCAGAGATTGCCGTTTTTGAAATCGTCGGGAATTATACAAGAGTCTATTTTGAAGACAACAAACCGCTGATCTACAAATCGCTCAATCAAATAGAAGCCAAATTACCCGAAGAAACTTTTTTCAGAGCAAACCGCCAGCAAATCATCAATCTTAATCATGTAGACAAAGTTGTACCGTGGTTCAATGGCAAACTAAAAGTCACAATGAAAACATCGGAACAAGAAATTGAAATCTCCAGAAGGCAATCGTATAAATTTAAGGAGCTTTTAGGGTTTTAGTTGTCAGTTGTCAGTCCACACAAATACACGAATTAACAAATCAACGACTACACAAATCCACAAAAAAATCACCCACCATGCGTCTTAGAAGAAGCACTCGTCAACTCATTAATTCCTTTCAATTCCTCTTCCGTCAAATGGCGCCATTTCCCCACAGGAACATCTAGGGAAATATTCATAATTCGAGTGCGTTTCAGTTTGACTACTTTATAATCCAAATATTCACACATTCTACGAATTTGGCGATTTAGACCTTGCGTTAAGATAATTTTGAAGGTATATTTTGTAAGTTGTTCTACTTTACATTTGCGAGTTACGGTTCCTAAAATCGGAATTCCGTTGCTCATTTTTTTAACAAAATCATTCGTAATCGGACGATTTACAGTCACTTCATATTCTTTCTCGTGATTGTTTCGAGCGCGTAGAATTTTATTCACAATATCGCCATCACTCGTCAAGAAAATCAGGCCTTCACTTGGTTTGTCCAAACGTCCAATTGGGAAAATTCGTGTTGGATAATTGATGTAGTCAATAATATTATCCTTCTCCACGCGCGTATCCGTCGTACACACAATTCCGATCGGTTTGTTAAATGCCAAATACACTTGCTGTTCCTTCGGATTGGAAATCAACTCGCCATCCACGCGGACTTCATCGCCAGGTGCAATTTTAGTGCCCATTTCAGGAACTTTCCCGTTGATGGTTACACGTCTTTGTGCAATCAATTTATCAGCAGCTCTGCGCGAACAGTAACCAGCTTCACTTAAAAACTTGTTGATTCTTGTCAGTTGTCCTTCACTCATGTAAAAAGCATTCAAAGTGCAAAGCTACGGAAATAAAAATATAAAATTTAAGTTGTGATCGTGAGATGAAAAGGACGTTTAATCAAGCTTAAAAGAATACAAATTTCGCCCACTCCCACCAACTTCTTCATCTGAAATATAAACAGTCTTATTATCTTTAAAGCAGATACTTTCTTTTTGTGAAGTATGTCCCAACTCGTATTTCTTTACCGTTCCATTAAAAAAATCATCGCCTGTAAAATCGGTAAATTGCCAAACTGCATTATGATTTAACAACACTACTTTTTTCCCGTCAGGACTTATCGCAGCAGAAGTCACCCAGCATTCAAGATCGCCGCAAGTGTTGAACGAACTAATAAATTTAGCTTTATGTTTGCCTTTTTTGGCTGGAATTTTATACAAATTCGTACGTCCATAATCTGAACTCGTGCGGCTCTTTGTAAACAAATACAGATAACCGTCGTGATAGATAAAAGACTCTACATCAAAATGTCGTTTCTTCTTTTTGGGTGGAAATTTTTTCTGATCAGGGAATGAAAACTCAATTTTTACAGGATCAATATTTTTTTTAGTAGCTAAATCGCTTGCAGACAATTTATAAATCTTCTGATTCTTCCGATTGTTCGCATTATTGCCAAAATCACCTATATATAAATTTCCCTTATCATCTTTGGTCAAATCTTCCCAATCTCTATTCTTTCCTTCAATATATAATGTTTCGTAAATCTTCCCTTCATTGTTTGTTACAAACACTTTCGGATCATTTCCACTATCATTAATCATCCAAATATTATCTGAATTCGGAATCACTTCCATGCCTGAAACTTCTTCCAAATCGCTCGAAATCTTTCCAACATATTGTAACTGTCCATAATTCACGGAGCAATTTGTGAAAAGAAAAATAACCAGAATATAGTTTAGAAAATGAAGCTTCATAACATAAAATTTTGGTCAAAAATAGTAGATTCGATAGAAAACCTAAAATTTTAGCGATCAATTAGCAAGACTTTAAGAGGTATTTTAAATTTTGAATGTTAAATGTTGAATATTAAATTAAAAAGCATTTCTTTACAAACAACAAACAACAAACAACAAACAACAAACAACAAACAACAAACAACAAACAACAAACAACAAACAACAAACAACAAAACATGCAAACTATAGATATGCTTGTCATTGGCGGTGGCGCAGCAGGATTTTTTACCGCAATCAATGTGGCAGAAAAGCATTCGGGAAAATCTGTTGTGATTTTGGAACGCGGAAAAGAATTCTTGACCAAAGTCAGGATTTCTGGTGGCGGACGCTGTAATGTAACGCATGCATGTTTTGATCCGAGAGAATTGGTACAGTATTATCCCAGAGGCGAAAAAGAACTCTTAGGACCTTTTCATCAATTTGCGTGTGGCGATACGATGGGTTGGTTTGAAGAACGCGGAGTAGAACTGAAAATTGAAGATGATGGGCGGATTTTTCCTGTAACCGATTCATCCGAAACGATTATTGATTGTTTTCTGCGGGAATCGAAAAAGTATCAAGTTGATTTTAGAAAAAATCATGCGGTTAAGAATATTAGGAAATTGAATGACGTTTGGCAAGTGGAAACTAGTCAAGGACTCTTGAAAGCGCACAAAATTGTGATGACGACAGGTAGCAATCCTAAAATGTGGAAACTGTTAGAAACTTTAGGTCATTCCATAGTTTCGGCAGTTCCATCACTATTTACGTTCAATATTAAAGATACGCGTATCAAAGATTTATTGGGAATTGCTACGCCTGCGAATGTAAAAGTTGTGGGCAAAAAACTAGAATCCAACGGACCGTTACTCATCACACATTGGGGAATGAGCGGACCTGGCATTTTAAAACTTTCCGCTTGGGGCGCACGAATTTTAGCAGACAAATACTATAATTTTCAAATAGAAGTCAATTGGTTGGATCATGTTTCTAAAGTAGAATGTTTAGAAATGATCAAAGATTTCAAAATAGAATTCGCTAAGAAAACCGTTCAAAAAAGCAATCCGTTTGCATTGCCAAAACGGTTGTGGCAGCGAATCGTTCAAGCTTCAAACATCAACGAACAAACACGTTGGGCAGATAGCAACAAACAACAAACCGAGCAATTGGCAAGTCAACTCACGGAAGCCATTTTCAATGTAAAAGGTAAAAGTACTTTCAAAGAAGAATTTGTCACCGCAGGCGGAATTGATCTCAAGGAAGTCAACTTTAAAACCTTCGAAAGCAAAAAACACGAAAATCTATATTTTGCAGGCGAAATTCTAAACATTGATGCCGTTACGGGCGGATTCAACTTTCAAAATGCGTGGACGGGAAGTTATATCATTTCAGAAACAATCTTTGATCTTTAGAGGCACTTCGTTGTTAGACTTGTTCCTGTGGAGACAGGAATCTCTTAGATTGTTAGACACGCTTTGCTTTGGTATGCTGTAATATTTTGGTAATTTTTTGATGGGTTTCGATCACTATGTTGTTGAGACGTCACTTCGATTTCTATGACAAAAGCAAGAGATTTTGATAAAATTTTTGATTCGTCATTGCGAGATTGAGTCGTGGCAATCTGTCAAAATCAAAGTAGGATTAGTCTTTGAAATAAGCATTGGTACATTTTCAAACTATCAAATCGTTACACTAAAATGAACGTCACTTCGATTTCTATGACAAAAGCAAGGGATTTTGATAAAATTTTTGATTTGTCATTGCGAGACGGAGTCGTGGCAATCTGTCAAAATCAAAGTAGGATTAGTCTTTGGAATTAGCATTGGTACATTTTCAAATCATCAAATTGTTACATTAAAATAAACGTCACTTCAAGTGATTTTTCGTAATGAAATGAAGAAAAATAGTATCGAGAAGTACTATGATTTTTTAGATTCTCACTATTGCTATTATATTTTTAGACTTTTGCTAAAGAAAGTACATCAAAAACAATCTTCAATACAAAAAACAGCTATTCTAAGTTTCCAACTTAGAATAACGTTTCCAACTTAGACTAAAACTAAAAAACAATACTATTAATTAACACAATGTATATTTTAAAAAATATACATTTGTGAAATACTAAGTAACCTAACAATATTATCAGATATGATTTCAAAAATAAAACTCGCTTTTGCCTTTAGTTGTATTGCAACTTCCGTGTTATTAGCTCAAAACGACAGCGGTGTTACCACTGAACAAACAATCAGTGAAGATTTACACGTTATTGGTTCTATGCAAGTTGGAGGCGATTCAGATACTTCGCGAAACTTTGGTGCTGATACATTTATTATGTCAGAAAACAACTTGCGAATGTATTTTGAAGATACTTCTACAGGTTCATTTCCTGGAAACGACTGGCGTTTTACCTTTAATGACAGTGGAAATGGCGGAAGCGACTATTTTTCTATCAGCGACGTAACAGCCAATAGAACACCATTCCGAATTGATGCAGGCGCAAGAAGCAACGCTTTGTACATAAAAAGTGATGGATTTGTTGGTTTTGGGACAAACGATCCAAGATTACCAATTCACATCCAAAATGGAGATACGCCCGGATTTAGAATACATCAAGATGGGAGTAACGGATATCAAACACAAATTTGGGATTTTGCAGGAAATGAATCTAATTTCTTTATCAGAGATGTGACCAATAGTAGTCAACTACCTTTTAAAATAAGACCGAATACACCAACAAATACGATGGCATTAGGAAATGCTGGAAATGTGGGAATAGATATGACCGCCGCTGCTTTTCCAAACATTAATAGCAATGCTTCTCTAGTATTAGGTGCTTCAGATAAAGGGTTTCTAATTTCTAGAATGACCACAGCAGAACGTACTACGTTTGAAGGAAATTTAGGAACAGGAGAAGAAGGAATGATGGTATACGATTCAGATACTGACAATGTGGAAGTTTGGACAGGTACGGAGTGGAAAACTTCACCAAGCAATCAAAACTTAAGTCTTTCAAACTATATTTTAAATATTGATGGAGGAAACAGTGCCGATTTAGAACCGTTATTCACAGATATATTGACCAGATTAGATAATTTAGAATCTTCTTCATCAGGAACTAGTAACGATGCAACACCTAACTTTTTCAACTATCAAACTGCATTGAGCGATACAAATGGAAACACGTTGGCAAATACAAATGTAAGTTTGCGTTTTAGCATTCGCGAAAATACTACTGACGGAACGGTTGTATATCAAGAAACGCACGCACTAACGACAACCGCACAAGGAATTGCTGCCTTAACTATTGGAAATGGAAATGTAATTTCAGGAGTATTTGCAGATATCAATTGGGGCGCTTCGGCTCACTTTTTACAAATAGAAGTAGACATTACAGGCGGAAGCACCTATGCAAATTTAGGAACCACTCAATTTGTCAGTGTTCCGTATGCTTTACATGCCGCTACTGCGGATAGACTAAGTGGAAGTTCAGCAACTTCATCCCGACAAGCATCAGGACAAGATCCACGCGATGCACGCATAGAAGCCTTGGAAGAAGAACTGAGACGTATGCGTGAGCAACAAGCTGAAATTTTAAGAAGATTAAACAATTAAGAGGATGCGTATTTCTAACAAAATAAAATCATTCCAATACAGTTGTCTTGTGATAATCTGTATGATGGTATGGCATGTTGGACAAGCGCAAACTATGGAAAAATCTGTAGTAAGTTCATCTGGAACGGAATTGTCAAATTCGGAAGTTGTTGCAAATTTTACAGTCGGAGAAATTGCTGTTACGAGTTTTACAAATGGAAATACCACACTCTCACAAGGATTTCATCAAGGAATGGCAACTATGAAAATTAGTATTGCCACAAAAGTATTCTTTCAGGGTGCCATGCTCAATCCTAATACAGGTGAAGAAAGCTTGATGCGAGACGATTTAAGAGTCAACAATTTAATTCCAACCACAAGTCCATACGGGGACGGATCAACCTGTGAAGCGTCTGTTTTCAATACCACGGGAAATGATGCCATTGTCGATTGGGTTTGGATAGAACTTCGCGATAAAGACAACAGTGCTAGTGTAAGTTACGGTACGTCAGCGCTCTTACAAAGAGACGGCGATATTGTTGCGACGGATGGCGTTTCTAACATAGAAATCGAAATTGGGTTTGACAATTACTACGTAGCCATAAAACACAGGAATCACCTTTCTGTAATGTCTTCTAGTGTATACAATTTAAATGAATCGGTCACTGTCATCAACTTTACGGATGCCACTGCTCAAATTACATATGGAAGCAATGCGCAAACCACTTTTGGAATGCCTTCAGGAATGGTAGCCATGTGGGCAGGTGATGTGAATAATGATGGAATCATACAATACTCAGGAACCAATCCTGATACGCCCGTGATTCTTTCAGCAGTACTAAATGATATTGGAAATTTTCTCAACTTTCCAACATTTGCTGTAAGTGGATACCTTGATATTGACGTCGATGCCAATGGTTCGGCACAGTACTCAGGAACAAATCCCGATGTACCTTATATTCTGCAAAATGTGTTAGCACATCCAGGAAATTTTTTGAATTTCAGCACCTATCAAATTGTAGAGCAAATGCCTAACAATTAACAAATAGAAAATAAAATCTTCTAAACTAAAAAACGCTAGTCTAAGTTTGAAACTTAGACTAGCGTTTTGTTATTACGTTATTAGGAAGCATGACGAAGTAATCTTTTGCTATCAAAGCAAAATTCTTCTGTAAAAGAAACAGATTGCCACAAGTTTTTTCAAAACTTTCGCAAAGACGTTTCTTAGTACGTTAGCCTAAGTTTCAAACTTAAACTAACGTGAGTTCGATGTAATTATTTCGTTAAATATTTAATAGTCAACAACTTAAGTGAATTGTCAAATCGAGCGCAGTCGAGATTCAATCGAAATTTTAACTTTTATAGTGTTCTCGACTGCGCTCGAACTGACAAATATTTATTTTTCAGTCAATTACGAGTAATTAGATAATTTCTTATGTCGAACTCACGTAAAACTAATGTTCTAAACTCGGAACATTTATCCAATATAAAACTTGAAAACCGTATGTTTCTAGTTGAAAAGAATTGCACTTAAAAAGTAATTTTCAAATCAATACATTTTCAAATTGACACATTAAAAAACCGTATCTTTGCAGAAATTTTTAAAATCGTCTATGGAAATAGCTGCATTTTTGCCAGAAGCTTATACCAAAAGTGTTGAATCAGGAAGTGTCACTTGGAAATCGCCAAGTAATATTGCACTCATCAAATATTGGGGAAAAAAGGAAGATCAAATTCCGCAAAATCCTTCGATTAGCTTTACGCTAGATGCTTGTGTAACGACTACAAAATTATCCTATAAAAAGCGTTCAGAAAGAGATGACACCTTTTCTTTTGACTTGTTTTTTGAAGGGAAACAAAAAGACGATTTCAAGCCGAAAATCAATACATTTTTACAACGCATTGAGCAGTATTTACCTTTTTTAAAAGACTATCACTTTACGATTGAAACGTCAAATTCCTTTCCTCATAGTAGCGGAATTGCCTCATCAGCTTCGGGAATGAGCGCATTGGCGTTGTGTTTCATGAGTTTGGAAAAAGAATTGAATCCAACAATTACAGAAGCTGAATTCAATCGAAAAGCTTCATTCTTAGCACGATTAGGTTCAGGAAGTGCAAGCAGAAGCATTGAAGGCGATTTAATTGTTTGGGGCGAACACGCAAACACCATAGGAAGCTCAGATTTATTCGGAATCAAATATCCGTATGCGGTGCATGAAGTTTTTCGAAATTATCACGATACTATTTTATTGGTGGATAAAGGTGAAAAGCAAGTCAGCAGTACAGTTGGACATAATTTAATGCACAATCATCCGTTTGCCGAACAACGTTTTGCGCAAGCACATGAAAATTTAACGAAAATACAATCTGTCTTAGCGGATGGCGATTTGAAGGAATTCATTGCCATTGTAGAAAGTGAAGCATTGACGCTTCATGCAATGATGATGACATCTTCTCCATATTTCATTTTGATGAAGCCCAACACGCTAGAAATCATCAATCGCATTTGGAAATTTCGTGAAACAACTGGAAGTCACGTGTGTTTTACACTGGATGCAGGTGCGAATGTACATGTGTTATATCCTGAAAATGAAAAAGATATCGTATATCCATTCATTCAAAAAGAACTATTAAAATTTTGTCAAAATGAGCATCACATTTGCGACAGAATAGGTTTTGGAGCAAAAAAGTTGTAATTTTACAGTAATTATAGCCACAAATAGAACGGACTAATGAAAGGACCTCTTTTCTACTCAAAAATTTTACTCTTCGGAGAATACGGAATCATCAAAGATTCCAAAGGATTGTCGATTCCATATAACTTTTATAAAGGCGCGTTAAAAATTGAAGAAAATCCTTCACAAGAAGCCAAAGATTCAAATGTAAGTTTGAAAGGTTTTGCAAATCACTTGGAAGCCTTAGACGCTGAATTGGTGACATTTGACATTGCAACGTTGAAAAGCGATTTGGAGAAAGGTATGTACTTCGATTCGTCTATTCCGCAAGGATATGGAGTTGGAAGTTCAGGAGCTTTGGTGGCTTCTATCTACGATAAGTATGCGTATGATAAAATTACGGTTTTAGAAAACTTAACACGAGATAAACTTTTAAAGTTAAAAGAAATCTTCGGAGCGATGGAATCGTTCTTTCACGGAAAAAGCTCTGGTTTAGATCCGTTAAACAGCTATTTAAGCATTCCAATCCTAATCAACTCGAAAGATAATATTGAACCTACAGGAATTCCTTCGCAAAACGAAGTAGGAACGGGTGCGGTATTTTTATTAGATAGCGGAATTATTGGGGAAACAGCACCGATGGTGAATATTTTTATGGAAAACATGAAGCAAGAAGGGTTCCGTAAAATGTTGAAAGATCAATTCATCAAACACACGGATTCTTGTGTGGAAGACTTCTTAAAAGGTGACATCAAATCATTATTTGGAAACTTAAAATCACTCTCAAAAGTGGTATTCAACAACTTTAAACCAATGATTCCACAACAATTCCATTCCCTTTGGAAGCAAGGAATTGACACAAATGATTACTACTTAAAACTTTGTGGATCTGGCGGCGGCGGATACATTCTTGGATTTACTCAAAATATTGAAAAAACAAAAGAAACACTAAAAGATTACAAACTTGAAGTAGTATACAACTTCTAAAGTTTGGTCACAAATGTTATCTAGAAAGCGCAAGCTATTTTACTACAAACTCTTCAGCCTATTTTCAGTCGTACGTGGCTACAATATTCTGATCATTGTGATTGCGCAATATTTGGCAGCGAAATTTATTTTGGCTCCAAATGAAGGTTTTATGGAAATTTTGCTCGATGTACATTTGCATGCGTTAATTTTCGCGTCAGCTGTCGCCATCGCTGCAGGATACATCATCAACAACTTCTATGATGCCGAAAAAGACTTGATCAATCGTCCAAGAAAGTCCATGTTAGATCGTTTGGTGAGTCAGCGAACAAAACTGATTGTGTATTTTGTCTTAAACTTCATCTCGGTCGCAATTGCAAGCATTGTGTCATTTGGCGCGTTTATCTTCTTTGCAGGGTATATTTTTGGAATTTGGTTTTATTCGCATAAAATGAAAAAAATTCCTCTTTTTGGTAATTTGACTTCGGCAATGTTGGCAATTACACCTTTTTTTGCGGTGTTTATCTACTACAGAAACTTAAGTAGCGTCATCTTTGTACATGCAGCGTTTCTCTTTTTACTAATTCTTATTCGCGAATTCATTAAAGATTTAGAAAATATAAAAGGCGATTTAGCACAAGATTATAAAACTATTCCTGTGATGTATGGCGAAAAAGTCTCCAAAGGATTGATCACATTTGCAGCAGCTATCGCGGTTTCTGTAACTATTTTTCTTCTCGCCGAATACGACACAGGTTACATGCGTTACTATTTTTATGGAAGTATGGTGCTTTTAATACTATCGGTCTTAATTCTGTACAGATCGCAAACAAAGTCGCAATACCTTTTGCTGCACAACATTTTAAAATTCATTATTGTTTCGGGCGTTTTCAGCATTCCGTTGTTAAATATTGATGCGATTTTGGATAAAATTACGCGTGTTTTGTAATACACACGAAATATGTTATAAAAATTGAATTCGTTAAGGTTCTTTGTTCTCAATCGACAGATAGAAGGGAAGAATCTCAAATTAAAAAATAAAACTATGTCATCTTCACACGAACTAAAAGTCGCACTAGCGCAAATCGCTCCCGTATGGTTAGACAAATCCAAAACGATAGATAAAATAAAGCAACAAATCCTCGATGCAAGCACACAAAATTGTGAATTGATCGTTTTTGGAGAAGCTTTATTACCAGGTTATCCATTTTGGGTAGCGAATACGAATGGCGCTGCTTTCAATTCTACCATTCAAAAAGAAATTCACCGACATTATGTGCAAAATTCAATTCAAGTAGAAAAGGGCGATTTAGCTGAAATCTGTAATTTGGCAAAACAACATCAAATAGCAATTTATTTAGGATTGATGGAACGCGCGGTAGATCGTGGTGGACATAGTATTTACTGTTCGTTAGCCTATATTAATCAAGAAGGAAGCATTGAATCCATGCATAGAAAACTTATGCCAACGTATGAAGAGCGTCTAACTTGGGCAAGTGGTGATGGAAATGGTTTAAAAGTACATCCGTTAAAAGATTTTACGGTTGGTGGACTCAATTGTTGGGAAAACTGGATGCCATTGCCGAGAGCAGCACTGTACGGAATGGGTGAAAATGTACACATTGCCGTTTGGCCAGGAAGTGAAGTCAATACGAAAGATATTACCCGATTTATTGCACGGGAATCACGCTCATATGTGATTTCTGTGTCTAGTTTGATGCGAAAAACAGACATTCCAAACGACATTCCGAATGTAGATGAAATCTTAAAAAATGTTCCAGACGAATTGGCAAATGGTGGCTCATGTGTAGCAAGTCCTGATGGTGAATGGTTAGTACCGCCTGTATTGCATGAAGAAGGGTTAATTATAGCAACTTTAGACTTTAATAGCATCTTAGAAGAGCGACAAAACTTTGATGCCGTTGGACATTATTCGCGTCCAGATGTGACACAATTAACTGTGAATAGAGAGCGTCAAAGTACCATCAAAATTGAAGAATGATCTTAAATTTTTCTTCATTCATAAAGTTCATCTGAATTATTTTTTAAGTAGATTTATAAAATAAGGTAGGTTTCGCTCATGGTAGAAATATAAGAAACCTTACCAAACATATTTTATTAGAATCAAAAAAATAGAAAATGGTATTTAATATATTAACTATAGTGTTTTCTGGGATTGCTATAATCTTTACTTTCTATTCGATCTTTATAGCAAATAAGAAAAAAGATAGAAATGATATCACATTCAAGATGTTAGACAGGTGGACATCTGATCCTTTAAGAAGTCATAGGACTTTAGGTTGGCAGCTATTTAAAGAGTATATATCAGAAGAAGAAATAAGGGAAAATAAACCTATTTATATTGGTGTGATTCGAGAGAAATTTCAAGAAGAATATAAAAGTCTTTCAGAGGTTTTTCATTTTTTTGCAGACTTACAAAAATTACTTTTGAACGGACTCATAAACAGAAAACTAGCAAAGGAATTATTTGGTAGTACCATAAAAAGCTGGTTTAGGTATGTAGAAAAGATAGACTATCAAACATACGAAGAACCTGAATCTGATTATAACAATAGACTTAAAGAATTTTTTGAAGATGAAGTTTTTCCACTATCAGAACAACTAGATTTTACATTAAATAGACCAAAAATCAACAATAACATAGAAGAAAAAATTGAAGAAATGAAGATCTTTAAGAAGAAGATTTCAAAGATAAAAAACAAAGAAGCAAAATATAAACAAGCATCCAATTCTTAAATGCTTATTGAAAAAGACATAAGAATTAACTTCGGGCGACGAAAATGATTTTTTAATTATAGAATGATACCATTTATAAGTTGATTATGAATAAATTAGCTATTTCTGTTAGATAAAAGTGAATAATTCAAGTTAGATTCGGTTATGAATAATTAAAAAGTATCTTTGCAAAAATTTTTAGCGCTCAATATAATGGCAAAAGAACGACAAGGCAAGAGTAAGGCTTTATCAGGAGGAAAAAAATCATATCAAGGAAAGAAGCC
The DNA here is from genome assembly GCA_039026955.1 of Bacteroidota bacterium. Taxonomy (GTDB): domain Bacteria; phylum Bacteroidota; class Bacteroidia; order Flavobacteriales; family Flavobacteriaceae; genus Kordia. The sequence goes on along the minus strand of JBCCLH010000006.1, from coordinate 136,403 downwards.
TTTTGATGGACAGAAGCCGAATTACAAAAAGAAAACAACGCCAAAACGAACATCATCAAGCAATCCAAATGAGATTCGCTTGAATAAATATATTTCAAACTCAGGCATTTGTTCACGACGCGAAGCAGATATGCACATTTCTATTGGAAGTGTGACTGTGAATGGTAAAGTAGTGACGGAAATGGGGTATAAAGTACAGTTGACAGATGAAGTTCGTTTTGACGGACGTATCATCAATCCTGAAACGCCAACCTATATTTTATTGAACAAGCCAAAGGGATTTTTGGTAACTACTAAAGATGAAAAAGGTCGTAAAACCGTGATGGATTTAGTCGCGAATGCTACCACAGCGAGAGTGGTGCCCGTTGGACGTTTAGAGCGCCAAACTACAGGATTATTGCTATTCACAAACGATGGGCAATTAGCAAGAAAACTCACAGATCCACATCAAAAAGTTCGTAAAATTTATCATGTAGAATTGGATCGAAATTTAAATCAGGCAGACTTCAACAAAATCAAAGACGGACTCAATATTCGTGGTGTAAAACATGAAGTCGATGAAATTTCATGGATTCAGGGCGCTTCAAAGCGCGAAGTAGGCATCAAAGCAAGCACGGGAAGTAATGGTTTGGTCAAAGCTATTTTTGAACATTTGTCATACACTGTCGCACGTTTAGACCGTGTAGTTTTTGCAGGATTGACCAAGAAAGATTTGCCAAGGGGACATTGGCGAAATTTGACTGCTCAAGAAGTCATCAACTTGAAACATTTATAACAAAAGCATACAATCAATGAAAAGAACCTCTTATTTTGGGAGGTTTTTTTGTTTTTGGGGATAAAACAATTATAAATTCTTCCTTTCAAATTGCTGAATCTTCTTTACATCATAACTCTTTGTATAAGTTTCAATAGTCACATACTGATGCGCTTCAAACAGCATAAAATCTTGTTTATTCATTACATACAATCCGAAATAAATCAAAAATAGAAACCCGAATATCAACCCAGAAAAAATCAGCGTTACTTTATTCTTTTGAATAATAATCTTCAACTTTTCTCCCATGGTCGGTTCTCTTTGCATTTTGTCGGTTTCGATTAATTCGGCTTCTGCAGTTTCAATCGGATTGGCTTCTTTCTCTTTTTCCACAATAAAATCGGCATAATTATTAAATCCAAGATAGCGACACAAATAATTTGCTACAGAACTTTTCAGTTCAACAATCTCTTCTTTCACTGCTAAATTGTATTTATTACGCAGACTCTTCTCATGGTATTGGAAATGATACTCGTCCATCAAATAATCTGAAATCTTCTTTGAAAGTCCCGTGACGGACATAGTGACTCCGGTGGCTTCCTGCACTTCTTTTTTTGCTTTTTTAAAAGCGCTTAATACTAATTCTTTATGCATGACTTGTAGTTTTAGGATTCTTCTTCCACTGTAAAAATGTTTAAAAATTGTACTCAAAAGCGGGAAAATAATTTCTTCAAACTTTCCAAAACACTTCCCTAAACTTTCCATTCTTTCCTTGAAATCCTCAGTTTCTTTGTTACAGAAATATTTCAAAAAGCTGAAATCTAAATCAACTTGATCTCCTGCATTTAGTTCAGTTTACTCTTGAGATAAGCAGCAAAAGCAAGGCTTTTGGAAGTAGCTATGCTGTTGCACTTGTCTCTTCACTTCCTAGAAAAACACAAGAAATCGGCGCCATTTCTATTTCGCTGTGTTGCTAATCCTTGACTACGATGAGTATTCCTCGGACGGCAACACCTATGTCCAATTTTTAAACACTAACAAAATGAAAAAATTCAGCTTAATAATACTTACGGTTTTCCTCAATTGCGCATTATTTTCTTGTACACCAGACTCAATCGTCGAAGATGAGGTCCAATTTGAACACCAAGCTACGGAGGGTGATGAAGGTGAAGTTTCCGATAGCGGAACTAAAAAGCCAGGTGGAAATTAAAGCAGCTTGTAATTATATTTTTACTATTTTAGGAGGATGAAACTACTACCAGCAGCATCCTCCTTTTTATTTGTAATATTTTTTATACTTTTAGCTAGCTGTAAAACTGATATTGTTCAAGAGCAAAAGGCATCTGAAAAAGTAATAGCTCTTGAACTTCAGGTTTATAAAATGTCTCAAGATAGAAAATATGATAGTGCCATATTTTTTGGAAAAAAAATGCTATATCATGCTAAAAAAGAAAATACTGTATCTTTCATAAAAAAGGCATATTATAGGCTTTCTCATAATTATTTGCAAAACAAACAATATGATTCTGCTTTGTACTATGGTGATGAATTATACAAATTAGCAGCTAGTACTAATGATACAATAAACATGGCTGAAGGTAAAAACCGCAAAGGTTTTGTTCTCAAAAAGATAGATAGTTTAGAATTGTCTTTAGAAAACTTTACAGATGCAGAAAAGTTATTTCTAGAGATTGGAGAAATTACCGAAGCTGGTAAAAAGTCCTTAGAAATTGCGAACGTTTTTAATAAAATTGAAAATTTTGGAGCTGCCGAGTTGTCTGCTACACAAGGATTAAAACTTCTAGAAGATTCGAAAGAATTTAAGACGATCGTAGGATTGTACATAGCACTGATAACAAGTTCAAGAGAACTTAATAGAATAGAGTCTGCTAATGATCATGCAAATAGGGGTATTAATCTCATTACTAACTATAAAGTATCAAAACAAAAGATCAATACTATTAATATTGACAATGCTAAAGAAATTAAAGATTCAATCGATACAGCCATTGTAAAAAAGGTTAAGAGCAACTATGTGGGAATGCTACTAAATGGGAAAGCAAATGTATTGAGAGACCTTAAAAAATATGACGAAGCGATTGATTATTACAAGTTAGCAGCCGAATACTACACGAAGGATACATTAGAGATAAAACGGACACAATTTAACTTGGCATATACCCTTTTTTTAAAAGATGGTTATACAAAACTTTCAGATTCTTTATTAAGTGATTCGTATCAATTTTATAAGAAAGAAGATAAAAGTTCAGAAGTTTTTTCAACATTATTAAAATTAGCAGTTTTATATAAAGATGTCGATCAAGACCGATCTTTAGCTTATTTGAATGAAGCATCAAAATCTGCTGAGAAACGAAATAAAGAAGAATCTATTCATGAAGTTTTAAGGGAGAAATTAGAAGTGTCACCTAACAAAGAAGACATAAATAAGTACTTAGTGTTAGATAATAAATTAAGAGGTAAACAAGAAAAGTTAGATTACTTCTATATTAACAACCGATTTAATTTTGAAGATGAGAGAAGTCAAAAAATTCAAGCTGAGAGTGAAAAAATTCTAGCCGAAAATAAAGCCGCAAGGCAAAAGGTACAAAGCTTAGTTTTATCATTAATTCTAGTTATCTTCATCGTCCTCGTATTCTTCATCTACCAACGCATCAAACGAAGACACAAAATAGAAAAAGTAAAAACAGTACATGTCACGGAAGCACGGATTTCTACCAAAGTTCATGACGAGTTGGCAAACGACTTATATGAACTGATGACGCAACTAGAAACTACGAATCCTGAAAAAGAAGTTGTGTTAGACAAGTTGGATACAATTTACAATCAAGCGCGTGATATTTCCAAACAAATTCAAAGTATTGATACCGAAAAAGGATATGCAGAAGAGTTGAGCAATCTGTTTAGAACCTATCAATCGGCATTAGTGAATGTGTTATTGAAACGTTATGATACCGATATTTGGAAAGGAATTTCTTCGCATGTAAAAATTACAATATATCGCGTGTTACAAGAGTTTCTCACCAATATGAAAAAGCATAGCGATGCCTCATTAGTCGTGGTTTCTATTGAAAAAGAGAACAAGCAATTATTCATTCAATACATTGACAATGGGAAAGGGTTTACAACGGAAATTTCAAAAAATGGATTGCGCAATGCGGAAAACCGTATTCATGCCATTGAAGGAAAACTTACTTTTGATACAGAACTTCATAAGGGATGTAAGTTTAGTATTAATGTACCAGTATGATAGATAGCCTATGTTTACAAAAGTTTTGATTGCCGAAGATATGGACGACATCAACACAGGTGTCCTCACAGTCCTTTCCAAATTAGAGATTGGAAAAATAGATCATGCTCAATATTGCGATGATGCAGATTTAAAAGCGAAGAAAGCACGAAAAGATAAAAAACCATATGAATTATTGATTACCGATTTATCTTTTGTGAAAGATCACCGAGAACAAAAATTGAGTTCGGGAGAAGAGTTAATTGTCAAGTTAAGAGAAACCCAACCCAACTTAAAAATAATTGTCTATTCTGTAGAAGATAAACTACAATTAGTCCGCCGATTAGTTATGGAACACAAAATTGATGCCTACGTATGCAAGGGGAGAAAAAGCTTGCAAGAACTGACGAATGCCATTAAAAAAGTATTTAATGGGGAACAGTATTTATCTCAAAAAGTGAGTGCTGCTTTGAGTCCTAAAAATGATATGGAAATTGATGATTACGACATCGGATTGCTAAGATTATTGTCCAAAGGATTGAGTCAAGATGAAATTGCGAAAGACTTAAAAAAGCGCAGCATTTCACCAAACAGTCTCAGTTCTATTGAAAAACGATTGAGCAAGTTGAAAATCTACTTCAAAGCCAACAACGCCATTCACCTGATTGCCAATGCCAAAGATTTGGGTCTGATTTAAAGACCACATCTCAACTTCCCCTCAAAAAAAAATATACATTGCGGAAATCCACAAAGACTTGAATTGATTTATCTATAAGTTTGAATATAAATTAATTTAAGAATATGGAATATAAAGTAATACCATTTGTAGCATCAATACAATCTGATAAGGAATCTTCAAGCGAAGTTGCAAAGCAGCTCGAAGAAATCATTAAACACCATTCAAATCAAGGATGGAAATATGAAAGAGTTGAAAGTGTTAGTACATTTGTACAACCTGAGGCAGGATGTTTTGGTTTTGGTGCAAAACCAGGTTATAATACCTCAAGACAAATGATAGTTTTCAGTAAGTCAATATGAAATATCTAATAATTTTTGTTATCAGATTATATTGGTTGATTCCAAAATCAAGGCGTAGGAAATGTATCTTCCGAATTTCATGCTCGAAATGTATTTACAAAACAGCTATGAATGAAGGATTCATTGCCGCATGTTATGCATTTAAATATAGATATAAAAACTGCCGCTATGGATATGAACTGTTCAGAAACCCAATAACTAACGATTTAGAAATTAGATTGCCCAATAATGACATAGTACCACAAAAAGATATTGCTGAAAGATTTTTATAACGTAGCAATATAATCTACCAATTTTGCAAAATCTTGTTGTTTTTTAAGTTTTAATTTCTCAGACTTAATGTAGTCTTTGATTTCGTTTTTCTTCTCTGGAAAGATTTTAACAATCGCTTTTTTCTTCGGAGTTACTTGAACGGGCATTCCATCTTTTAAAATATAGAAATAATCGTATTGTGTAAACTTAGCCTTTCTGTCTGCCTGATTTGCTGTTGGCGCTTTTTCACTCGGAGAAAACACACATTTTTTACGAAGCAATAGTTTCACATTTTCAGCGGTATTTAAGACTAAAAAATACCCTTTTTCGGCATTTCCATCTTCGTCTTTATACGAGAATAATTTCAATGTTTTATTTCCAAAAATGATTTTCGAATCGTCTAATTTCATCAATGCACCTACTTCTTCTTCGCCTTGTTGAGGCATTAACTCAATTTCATCTGTGTAGGTGTTAAAACGCATCATGACATTTCCGTACGCTTTTTGCCCCACAAAAAATTGCGCTAACTTGTATTCTTCATGTAAATAAGGGCTTCCTTTTACGTTGTCCCAATCAATTTCATACGCATCTCTTTCTCGTGTATTCATGATTTTAAATAATTCATCATATACTTGAGAAGTACTTTCAAATTGTCGTGGCGCTCCACTTATCTGTGCAATTAAAGAATTTGCAAACAACACTAAAAAAGCGATAGGTAACAATCGTAATGTTTTCATAATCAGTTAATAAATTGGTTATACTTATAAAAATACAGAAAAATGAGGAAAAATAATTCGTTTCTGGGAGAATTATCTGTTAGTGAGACTGATTATTTAGCTTGAAAAATCACTTTTTGTGTTTTACGAAAGAATAACTCATACAGCAAAAATCCATAGACAACAATGTATTCGAAAGCTACAAAACCTAAATTTTCGGCGTATCCTTCATTGCGATACGCAGTATAACTAAAAATGATCATAAACGACCAAACAATCGTAAATCGATACTGTGTAAAAACACTTAAGATCAATAAAGTAGCCAAATACCAAGGATGCATAGTGGTAGTAGTGAAAAAGTAAAACGAAAGCCCAAATAAAAGTGCTGTGATGGTTTTTTGAAAATCTTTATTATTCCTGAAAAGACTCGTTCCTGTCACAAAAATAAGTACGATGATTGGTGTGACACGTCCAATATCTTTGATGAGATTCCAGCCAATGGTTTCATAGCCAATCCAGCGAGCGATGTAATAAAAACTTGCATTGAACTCAAAATTTTGAAACCATAATCCAACGGTTTGTTGATAGTTGTCAATGAATTGTTTTGATAGAAATGGTAAAAACAGCACAACAATCGTTGCGATGACAATTCCATAAAAAGCAAGCAATTGTAATCCGCCTTTCCAGATGGTTGGAAACTTTTTTTTAGACAATTCAGAAGCTTTGTGTTTGGTAAACCATTGAAACAATAGTGGAAGAAAAATTAGCGGAATCAATTTTACGGAAACCGAACACGCTAGCAAGATTGCAGCCCAAATCCAAGAACCTTTGTGTAGCAAATACAAACTCCAAATTAAGAAGAAAATCATCACACCTTCAAAATGCAGATTTCCTGTAAGTTCAATAATAATGAAAGGATTTAAAATGTATAGCCAAATATGGTGAATCGGTAAGCCTAGTCGCTCTAGAAGTTTTTTTCCGAAATACAAAGTGCCAATATCTGCGAGAATGATCAAAATTCGCAAGACAATTACAGAACCCAAAATACTTTTCCCCGCAAACAAACCTGCAATGGCAAAACACAACTGATTGATCGGCGGATAATTGGTATAATGCGAAGCACTCAAACTGCCCATCCCGTTGAACAATTCCTGCGCTTCCGCAATCGGTGCGGTTCCAGAAGCCATCAAATCGTTTGGCAAATATAAATACGGATTCCAGCCTTCAACCAGCATGCGTCCGTCCCAAATAAAACGATAAAAATCTTGTGACAAATTCGGAATGCTTCCCACGAAAACCAATCGGAATAGTATGGCAATTCCCGCAAGGATAAAGAAATTAGTTTTCTCAAATCGAATCAATCCAAAAAAACAAGCAAAACTTACCGCGTAAAGCGAGATTAAAATGGCAACATCCGTTCGTACCAACGGATAGCCGATATAATAGTACACAAAGGTACAAAGTAGTACGAGTACAATAGAAAAACTACGGTATTTCGCTTCGGAAGCGATCACACTTTGGAACGAATGGAATTAAAGAATACAAAGGCAAAACCTAAGAAAAGCATCAAGTGAAACGGAAATAATCCGAAGTCATTTAATGGATACGCACTGTACATTCCGAACAAGAAATAAATCATCAACAATGCTTCAATAATAGTATTTCCTGAGACTTTTTTACGGATATATTTGTTATTTTTCCATGAATCTTTCAAGCTTTTAATGTTGAATTTTGGCGTACGCACAAACTCACTGCGTTTTCCCATATGACCTTCTAAAACTGCAACTGAATTGTGAACTGAGAATCCCATCGCGACGGAGAAAAAGGTGAAAAACATCTGAATGTATTCGATAAATTTTAAAAATCCGCCACCTTGTACGCGTTTAAACGGAAACCAGAAGCAGATAAAAAAGATGATCGTACTCAAAATAAAGAAACTCGAAATCGTGAAATAAATTTCTAAATGTCCGTAGGTGTTTTTGATGTATAACATCGGAATACTGAGTACACCGACAATTAATACGTTTAAAAACATGGTACTGTTGAGCAAGTGTAAAATGCCGTGGACTTTGGTTTTGAAGGATATATTTTTGCAGAACACCACACGTTTGACCATTTTGCGGAAATTCTCGGCGCCGCCTTTGTTCCAACGGAATTGTTGCGAGCGCGCTGCACTAATCACCACAGGCAATTCGGCAGGTGTTTCTACATCTTCTAAATACTTGAATTTCCAGTTTTTCAACTGTGCACGGTAACTTAAATCTAGATCTTCAGTCAGTGTGTCACCTTCCCAGTTTCCAGCATCGATGATGCAGGTTTTACGCCAAATTCCAGCAGTTCCATTAAAGTTGATAAAATGTCCTTTGGAATTTCGTCCGACTTGTTCGAGTGTAAAATGTGCGTCGAGCGCGAATGCTTGAATCTTTGTCAACAGTGAATAATCACGGTTGATATGTCCCCAACGCGTTTGAACTACGCCAATTTTTTCGTCTTTAAAGAAAGGAATTGTCTGTTTGAGCCAGTCTTTCTTCGGAAGGAAATCGGCATCAAAAATCGCGATGAATTCTCCTTTGGCATCAATCAACCCTTCTTTGAGTGCGCCAGCCTTAAAGCCTGTTCTATCTTCACGGCGGATGTGGGCAATATCTAAACCTAGTTTTTGAAGTTCTTCAATTTTTTCTGCGGTAGAAATAACAGATTCATCAGTAGAATCATCTAGGACTTGAATTTCTAGTTTGTCTTTTGGATAATCGATTAGTGCGATATTGTCCAGCAAGCGTTCCATCACATACAATTCGTTGTACACCGGAAGCTGAATCGTTACAAAGGGCACTTCATCAGGATTGTTCAAATCGAATCGTGGCGCGTTGTCTTCCTTCTTTTTTGATCGTAGGTAATTGATCAATAAGTTTAATTGAGCCAAGCTGTACATTAAAATCAAAATCAAGGCAATACCGTAAATTGTCATCACGACAAACGACAGTGCTAGTTTGAAAAATTCTGCATCAAATCCCATCTATTTAAAACTATATTTAAAAATCCAACCTAAAATTTTCACGCCAGCAAATATAGTACCTTTTACGGTTCCTGAAACTTTTGAGACACCAATTCTCTTTTTATAGCGTACAGGAACTTCTACGTACGTCAGTTTTTGCTTTAATGCTTTGAGTTGCATCTCCACGGTCCAACCATAGGTTTTATCTTCCATATTTAAATTCAGCAACTTTTCGTACTTAATTGCTCGAAAAGGTCCCAAATCTGTAAATCGCGCTCTAAAAATTAACTTCATCAAAAAGGTGGCTAGCCAGTTTCCAAACACTTGCTGAGGTGTCATAGAACCTTGCTCACGAAGCGATTTTACACGCGCGCCTATCACAAAATCAATGTCTTTTTCTATTATTGGTGCCACAATTTTAGTCAATTCTTCAGGATAATCCGAATAATCACCGTCTAAAAATACAAGAATGTTTGGCTTTTCGTCTTGATTAGCAATGTATTCCATGCCTTTTAAGCATGCGTAACCATACCCTTTTTGCGGTTCTTTGAGCACGGTTGCCCCAGCTGCAGCGGCATTTGCTTCGGTATTGTCGGTAGAATTATTACTAACTACAATAACCTCAGAGACATTTTTGGGGATTTCCTGAATGACATTCGCAATAGAATCTTCTTCATTATATGCAGGAATGATGACTTTTATGAGCATTTGTTGGGTGTTGGGTATTTGGTGTTGGGTCGCTTGCGCTTTTTGTGGATTCGTTTATTTGTTTGCTTCGCTTTTTGTTTTTTGGCGTTTGTGGATTTGTTAATTTGTTTCTTTTTATTCGCTATTTAGGGACACTGAGCCTGTCGAAGTGTCGATTTTTTAGTTCATGAGTTTATAAGTTGAGTAGTTTAGGTTTCAAAGCAGCAACATTTTGATTTGAAATTTACTAAAACCCAAGACCAAAAACCTAACACCTAAAAAATCATCTCAAATCCCACACATTATTATCACGTCTAAAACTCTTTTCATCGGTCCATTCGCCTACTTTTTTACCGTTTTCATATTTTTCGGCACGAATCAACTTTTCATTTTCATAACGCAAGCAATAGCCATCTTTCTGATTATTTTTTAGCTGACACTTATGATTTATTTTTTCATCTTCATCATAAAAAAGCCACCACTTACATTTTTGTCCATTTACATAATGACCTTCACTTTGCTTGGTGCCATTTTCGCGATAAAAGTACCAATATTTTACGGGTTTCCCATTTTTGTAGCGCCCTTGTTTGAACAGCGCACCATTTTCGTGATAGAATTTCCAGTATTTGGTTTTTTCTCCATCTTTTAGCCAGCCTTCCGCTTTCATTTGTCCATTATCATAATAGGTTTTCTGATATTCTTTTTGCGCACTTACGCTGCATATGACACAAAAATATATAATGAAGTGTAGATGTCTCATGATTTTATTGGATTACATTCGTCTGTAAATAAGTTATTTGCTATAATGGTCTTCAAAAATCATGTAAACTTACACTGAAGTGCTATTGAAATTTGTAATGTTGTATTGGGATTGTGTAACAAAAGCGAGATGTAGTACTCAGATTGATTTCCAGATTAGTACATTTTAGGATGAATAATCTTCTGTATCATCGTCTTTCATCATTTCGAATAAATCTACTTTTCCTTCTAACATTACTTCAGGAACTTGATAAAGCGCTGATTTGTTGTTATTTTCATTAACAATATCAAATAGATTGATGTTATTTCCTAAGATTACTTCTGGTGCTTCATAACGCGTAGCACCATCATCTGGACCGTTTTCTAGTTTTAAAACGCCTCTGGGACAGACTGCACTACAGATTCCACAACCTACACAGGAAGAACGCACAATATTTTGTCCTTTTTGTGCATACGAACGTACATCAATTCCTTGCTCGCAATACGTTGAACAGTTCCCGCATGAAATACATTGTCCGCCGTTAGTAGTAATTCTGAATTTCGACTTGAAACGTTGTACAATTCCCATATATGCTGCCAAAGGACAACCAAAACGACACCAACTTCTGTTTCCGAGAATTGGATAGAATCCTGTACCAATCACACCTGCAAAGATAGATCCGATTAAGAATCCATACCATTCGTTGATTTTATAGGCATTGATTCCTAAAAATGTATGATCGTTGGCAACTTCTGGAGTTACGACAATATGATATGTATTGTATCCTACCACAACAGTCATGATTGTTGCAAATACTAAAATTGGATAAATAGTCCATCTTTCAATTTTCCACGCAATTAAACGCTTATCAGATAGTTGACGGTATGGATCTCCCAATGTTTCTGCCAATCCACCACAACCACAAACCCATGAACAATACCAACGTTTTCCATAAAAGTATACTAAGGTTGGAACAATAACAATCGAAAGAATGAATCCCCAAAAGAACATAAACTTTCCTAAGTGTCCTGCTGCTAAATAATTTTTCACATTCCAATCGGTCAAAAAGTTATAGTCTAATGGCCAAGCATTCTTTAAATCGACTCCTGGCAAATCAAACAAAGGCAATATCTCAACTAATAAAAAGGCAAAAACGATTTGGAAGAATAATACACTTGCCGTTCGTACCATTTGGTATTGGTTGTGACGGTATTTGATAAACATGCGAATTCCCATCACAATCATAGAGACACAATATAATATTCCATATAAAAACCATTGGGAAGCAGAGCCATTTTCAATGAAAACGCTTTTCAGCGGATCAACAATATTTGTCCAATTGGCGATGATATATGGATGAAAGTATAGCAACACATAAAACGCTACTAAGAATCCAAACACCACAATTCCAACCCAACCGCGATTGGTAGCATTATTGAGATAAATTCCGTTGTTTTTGATGCCTGGAATTGGTTTTAGGAACAATCCAGAAATGATAAACATCAACGAACCAATAATTCCCAAGCCGAATGTTAAGAACAAAAATAATGCTTTGTTATCGGCGATAATTCCTGTGGCAGCACGTTCAGTAATGTCAAAACGTGAGTATTTGTTGTCGTATAACAAAAATTCACCTGCTTGACTGCGATTAATTTCATTGATTTTATTGGTCAAATCGTTTTTAAAGGCATCTGCATTGTCGTAGGTTTTCCCTGGACTATACATCCAATTGGTAGCGCCATCAAGTAGATTGACTTTTGCTTCTGGTAAAATGCTTTGTAGGAGTTCTTTTGTGTACACTACCGATCCGCTTTTGGAAGCTTCGGTAATGATTTTATCGGTTTCAGTTGCTGAAATTCCTGTTTCTTCTGCTACCGCATCAGCGACACGCTTGTTGTGCTTGTCAAACAATCCTTTTACATCGTTCATAAATGTAAATTGACTGTAATATGTTTTGTCTAAAACACCATTTTCTTTGGCAACTGCTGCAAACGTTTCTGTAACTCTCGCTTTTTTACCACTAAATGATTTATTGATAGACGCTTCCGACAAGGTATACGTTCCCATAAAAACTGTTGCACTAAACAACACTACGGAAGCAATAAATATATAGAGTCCTGCAATTCGAATGAATTTCATAATATCTTTTTTAAGGTGTGATGATTAGTAACTGAAAATACGTTTCCAGCTTCTCTTTTTCAGTTTAATGTCTGTATTGTTTTCTTGATTGAACTGCGCTACAATGGTTTTTTCATGTAGCTTATAAAATTCAGGATCAAAATTGGCATCGGCTAAATGTGCCAATACATATTCTACAGAACGTTTTTCAGTTAACCATTTATCAAATGCATGATGACGCATGCGAATTCCGAACGTATTGATTCCTAAAAAAAGTTTGGTGTCTTTATGAAACGCAATGGTAATACAAATATGTTTCTTTGGATGTTTCCAATGAAAATGCTCTTCATATTCTGGTCGTCCACGTTCGCCAAAAACCCAACCATAGGTTTGATATTCTATATCTAAAAATTTAGCTGAGTTGAACCAATGTCCTGGTTGATATTCCTTCGGATTTCCACAAATAGTTTGTGCAACTGTTTCGCCCATCATGCGACCTGTATACCAAACTGCTTCAATGGGTCTTCTGTTTCCGATGGCTTCATATTGCTCGGCACAATCGCCAATTGCGTAAATATCTGGGATATTAGTCTCCAATTTGCGATTTACTTTCACTCCACGACCAAGTTTAATTTTGGAACCTTTTAAAAAGTCGATATTTGGGGAAACTCCTGCAGTGAGTCCCACCACGGTGCATTCAATTTCTTCGCCTGTTTCTTGAATGATGATCGATTTTACCTTTCCGTTTTCATCTGCTTTGATTTCTTGCAGATTTACGCCCAAACGCAAGTCAATATGATGTTCTCTAATATGATCGTTAATCATAGCCGATTCGCCCGCAGGCAACACACCATTCCAAAAACTAGTTTCGCGCACTAAAAAGGTCACAGGAATATTGCGACTTTGTAGCATTTCTGCCAATTCAATTCCTATAAGTCCGCCACCAACAATCACAGCGCGTTTACATACCTTATTATTAGGTGCGTATTTTTCCAGATTTTCTAAATCTTGTTTGTGATACATGCCCATCACGCCATCCAAATCCTGTCCTGGCCATCCAAATTTATTTGGTTTTGAACCTGTTGCGATAATCAGTTTGTCGTATTTTAAAGTATCTCCATCAGCAAAAACCAATTCCTTAATAAAAGGTTTCACTTGTTTTACAAAGCCTTTTTTCAGTTCGATACGATTCTTTTTCCAAAACCAATTTTCATACGGTTGTGTATGTTCAAACTTCATGTGTCCCATGTAAATATACATCAGTGCAGTACGCGAGAAAAAGTATTCTGTTTCAGCTGAAATAATGGTGATTCTTTTGTCAGAAAGCTTTCGAATGTGTCTGGCTGCCGTGACTCCAGAAATTCCATTACCTATAATTACAATGTGCTCCATGAGGGTTTTTGGTTGATTTAAATAATTCCTAACACTGTAGAAATGTTTTGATTCGAGCATTCAGTCGCTACTAAAGTTAAGAACTTATAGATCATAATTAATTTAGAATCAATTTAAATTGTATTTTTGATGTAAGGTTTTTTACAAATTGACTACTTGTTTTGCGCTTGAAAATCAATTTGATACAAAATCGAAATAATTTCAAGAAAGTTTGTAAGTTCTTAATTTTTTTGTGGACTTATCCAGCGTTACAAATTGAAAATTCTATTGAAAAAATTATTATGAATTATAAAATCATCACACTAATTGTCCTTTGTTTTACTACGTTCGGATTCGCACAAAATACAGCGACATTTTTTAAAGATACAGACGCATTTTTAAAAGAATATGTAAAAGACGGACGCGTAAATTACAAAGCGATCAAAAAGAATCCTGCACAACTCGAAAATATTTTAGCTTCAACAAATGACATTACTATCGATAAAAGTGATGCAAATACCTATCAAGCTTTTTGGATTAATATCTACAATTTATCCGTAATTAAAGGAATCATCCAAAAATATCCTGTAAAATCACCTTTAGATATCAAAGGTTTCTTCGACAAAACAAAACATTCGGTAGGCGGAAAGAAAATCACCTTAAATGATATAGAACACAAATTGTTACGCGGACAGTTCAATGATGCACGTTTTCACTTTGTCTTGGTATGCGCAGGCTTAGGCTGTCCTCCAATCATTTCAGAAGCGTATATGCCTACAACTTTAGATACGCAGTTAGACAGACAAACACGCATTGCTTTAAACAGTGACGAGTTTATCAAAGTAAATTCGCGTAAAAAACGCGTACAACTTTCTGAAATCATGAAATGGTACAAAGAAGATTTTACCCAGAACGGAAATGAAATCGATTTTATCAATCAATACAGAGAAGAAAAAATCGCAGCAAAATCAAAAATCAGCTACTATCCGTATAACTGGAATTTGAATAAAACGAAATAATGAAATTTTAAATGCTAAATGTTGAATTTTGAATTACTTCTCAATACAATTTTCTATCTATCTCGCTTTGCTTAATAAGACAGAAAATCACTCGAAGTGACGATTTGAAATCAGAAATGAAGTTGTTAATTCAAGCGTTGTTGAGAATATTTCGAATAAACAAACAAGCGAAG
Organism: Bacteroidota bacterium; assembly: GCA_039026955.1. Lineage (GTDB taxonomy): Bacteria > Bacteroidota > Bacteroidia > Flavobacteriales > Flavobacteriaceae > Kordia. Next base: position 121,294 of record JBCCLH010000006.1, on the reverse strand, counting down.
CGAACAAATCAACAAAGACCCAAAACCAAAGACCCAACACCCAAGTAAAAAACTAATTACAATACTAAATAAAATTAAAAATGAACACTAAAAATTTACTCATAACCGCATTTGCCCTATTTTTTGTAAGCTTCTCATTTGCACAAGACGATCAAGATGATGATACTACAGATGATTTAACCAACATTCAGGAGTTTACACCTTCTAAATTATTAAAGAAAGGACAATGGGATATCAAGTTTTTCAACAGTATTTATACACAAACCGAACGTACCGATGAAGGAAGTACTTCCGTAACGATTCCAAGAGAGACTTTCTTCACAAATACTACTGAAATCTATACGGGAATTAGCGAAAATCGTCGTGTGAACGTTGGATTAATTTTTCAAGTTCGTTCCAATACTTTAGCGGGACAAGGCGCTTTGGAAGTATTGCGTTTTGAAGATAATGAAAATGATAGAAGATCAGGTTTAGCAACGATTGCCCCTTCTATTCGTTTTCAACCTTTTAAAAATATTGCGAATTTCTCCATAACCTCTTCGTTTTTTATTCCAGTATTTAAAGATCAACCAGGCGGATTTTTAGATCAAAGAAGTTTTGCGTGGGACACTCGATTTTTCTACGATAGAACATTTGGAGGCGACAAATGGCAGTTATTTACAGAAGTAGATTTTAGATTTAATTTTGGAGATACCAGAGAAAATGTAGCTCCTGACGAAAATTCAAGTGAAAGATTTGCAGGGAATAGCTTGTTTTTACCTTTTACGGCTTTCTTGAGTTATTTTCCATCTCCAAAATCAACGATTTTTATTAATGGGCAACAAACTTTTTTAATCGGAATAGACAACCCTCAATCTGCTGGAGGCGGTAATTTTTCTCAAAATGGAACACTATTTGGTTTTGGAGGAAAATACCAATTGACAGAAGTATTGAACGTGGAAACATCTTTTTCTAAGTTTGTGAGAGGACATAACTTTCAAGGACTTGGACAAACATTTAGCATAGGATTAAGAGCAATATTTTAAGAATATATTTATTTTAGGAGTTTAAATCATTCATCATGAAGTTTAGACTCCTTTTGCTGTGTGTATGTTTCACGCAGTTTTCTTGTATAAGTCAATCCAAAAAAATCAATGGAGTGAGTTTTGTCGCAGCACCAGAAGCAGCGAACCAATCGCATGTAGATCCTGTGATTAAGTTGAATGCAAATTATGCCGCGATTATGCCGTTTGGTTTTTTGAAGACGTTAAATTCGACAGAAGTTGTTCACAATACAGACCGACAATGGTTTGGGGAAACGCGAAAAGGAGCCAAGCAATATTCGGAATTGCTACAAAAGAACAACATCAAAATCATGATCAAGCCGCAAATTTGGGTTTGGCGTGGCGAATTTACAGGTTTTATTGAGATGAAATCTGAAGCAGATTGGAAAGCGTTTGAAGCTTCGTATGAAAGTTTTATACTCGAATATGCGAGTCTGGCAGAAGAACTCAAGGCAGAAATATACTGCATCGGAACGGAGTTGCACAAATTTGTAGCGGCACGTCCAGCGTACTGGAAACAGTTGATCGATAAAGTAAAAAAGGTATACAAAGGAAAGTTGACCTACGCAGAAAACTGGGATTCTTTTAACAAAGTATCTTTTTGGCAGGACATAGATTTTATAGGAATTGATGCGTATTTTCCGCTAAGCGAAGAAAAAATGCCTTCTTTAGAAAGTTTGCAAGAAGGTTGGCAACGACACAAACAGAAAATTGTGGAGCTGTCTAAAAAAGTAGATCGAAAAATACTGTTTACTGAATATGGTTATCGCAGTATGGATTACACAGGAAAAGAACCGTGGGATTCGAGCAGAAACGGAAAAGTACTCAATTTAAAAGCACAGGAAATTGCCTTGCAAGCCTTGTTTAATGAATTTTGGAATGAAGAATGGTTTGCAGGCGGATTTATCTGGAAATGGTTTATCAATGATGAAAAAGTAGGCGGAATGGAAAACAATCAATTTACGCCACAAAACAAGCCCGCGGAAGCTGTAGTCCGCAATAATTACAAAAAATACGAATGAATAGATTAAAGACAATTTTATACTTCACTTTAGTTTTTACCGTACTATCATGTCAATCGGATGATACTAGAGAAACTATTATGCTAGAAAACACAGCAAGACTTTCAGAAGTCATTGCCAATCGCACCATAGAAACCGGCGCGGTGATTGCCTGTGCGGCGAGTGATGCCAGCGGTTCAAGTGTCGTGCATGTGTTTTATTATTTAGAACAAGGTGCCACGAATGTTCAGTTTTTTGAAACGAATACTACTGAAGTTGATCATACCGATTTTAGCAATTACAGAGAACTTGCATTGCCCTCACAACCGCTTTTTGAAGGGTTTATCTATCAATTCACACGACCTTTTGCACACGATCAATGGGTGATTGTCACGTTTGAATTGGATGGTGAAGTGAAAATTTCCAATCCGATTCACATCAAAAACAATTCAAAACCTACGGTTTGGACAGATGCTGTGACGGTAAATCATGAAGTGCCAAAAATGCCGAGATTTAGTTGGGAAGACAATCCAAATGGCGATAATGAAATCTATTTTCAAGTCGTTTCAACGGTAGATAATGGCTTGCTTTCGGGAACGTATACGTATGAAAATCAGTTTCAATATTACGATACTTCCAATGTAGTTTTGAATATTACTGAGGAAAATCCGTTGGAATTAACCATCGACAATCCCTATAAATTTACATTGATGGATGTAAGCGAAGATAATTGGGTAAATACAGTAATTCAGACTATCTTTATAGCTCAATAAGCTATATATCATGATAAAATCGATTACCAACCTCCGTATTTTTTTAATTTTTAGCCTTTTAATCGCTATTACATTTTCCTGTAGCAGTGATGATGACAGTCCAGCACCTGTAGATCCACTTTCGTTGTTAGCAAAAATTACCGATCAGGACGTCTCTAATCTCCGTATTCCTGCCTATGGATATTCCGATGATGTAGATTCCGGTCTTGTGGTATTGATACTATACTACTTAGAACCGAATGCTGCGGATATAGAATTATATAAAACAGAAAATTTGACTGTAGATCGAAATGATTATAATAATTACCGAGAATTTGATGCAGAATTAAGGCAACTTCTTGGGACTTGTGGACAAGGACAAGTAGCTTCTGATGGAAGTGAATATTTTGTAATTGTTAAATATACAGTAGATGATAAAATTCGACTTTCCAGACCCATAAAAGTAAATCACATAGAAAATCCTACGGTTTGGACAAGTGAAGGAATTACCGTCAGTCAAACGCAACCTGGACTTCCATTTTTCTTTTGGGATCGTGATGTTGTGGGGCAATCGTCTAAATTTTTCATGGCAATAAATGATTTTAATCAAACATTTTCAGTAATCGTTACAGAGGCTACAAATTTCCAATTCTACGATCCTACAAACGTTTTAGAAAACTTCACACTAAATCCTCCAGTGTCACTGCCAGGCAATCAGACATACACAATAAACTTTTTAGATATTAATGAAGAAAACTGGTCTACTAGAGCTATTTTAAATTTCTTTAATGAGAATTGATAATGAAAAAGATCTTCCTGCTTTTCGGTTTGTTTTTAATAACTCTACAAGGAATAGCACAAGAGAAAATTGTCTACGATGTTAAATTTCAAGGACACAAAAAAAATAAAGTTGGCTTTTTAAGAAACTATGTCAGCGTTCGAAATGGCGATGTGCTCGATTCGGTGCAGCTTGAAAAAGATGTGATTCTGTTGAAACGTTTGGCAGGTGTTTCGCATGCGTACTACCAAGTCTTTCATTCGCACGACAATCTGTATAATGTCTTTTTTAATATTGAAGAAAACTTTACGCTAATTCCCAATCTCAATTTGTGGACAACGACCAACGAGCAATTTGCGTACAAAGTTGGATTGTACGATTATAATTTTTTGGGAAGAAATATCGCTTTTGGCGGATTTTACCAAAACAACGGATTTGACTCGTATGGAATCAACATGCGGGCACCGAATCTATTTACGCGGAATTTAGGAGTCGCCATCAATTTCCAAAATTGGACAAGTGAAGAACCGCTATTCTTTGGTGGCGGATCGGCGAATTATAAGTACAGTAATACCTCGTTTGAAGTCTTAGGACTGTATCAAGTGAATTTTAAGCACTTGTTGCAATTTGGCTTCAATGTGTTTACAGAAGAATATGATTATTTAAATGGACTTACGTCAGATGCGATTCCTCAGAGTTTGACCTTGGACAAGCAAATGCTGAAATTTGTCTATCAATACGATGATTTAGATTATTACTATCAATATGTAGAAGGATTTAAAAACACGCTGTACTTGCAATATGTAATTACAGAAAATGACTTTCAAAACGACTTCCTTATTGGTTGGAGCGACTTTTTATATTTTACCAGAGTTGGCGAAAAAGGAAACTGGGCAAATCGCTTCCGCTTCGGATTGGCTTCCAATGATGACAGTCCATTTGCGCCATTCTCGGTAGATAACAACTTAAACATTCGTGGTGTGGGAAACATCATTGATCGAGGAACGGGAAGTATTGTGCTGAACACGGAATATCGCTATACACTTTATGAAAAAGGCTGGTTTATTCTGCAAGGAAACGGATTCATTGATGCGGGAACTTGGCGAAATCCAGGTGGAGAATTGAGCGATTTTATCGATAGCGAAAACTTTAGAATCTATCCAGGAGTCGGACTGCGTTTCATTCACAAACGCATCTTCAACGCCATTTTCCGAATTGATTATGGTTATGGAATTACCAAAAATGCAAGTAACGGAATTGTGTTTGGGATTGGGCAGTACTTTTAATGTATCAATTTGATGATTTGAAAATGTACTAATGTTCTAGTTTGATACGTCTTTGCGAGAATTTCAAGGAAATTCGTGGCAATCTATTTAAATCAAAGTAAGATTTGTCTTTGAAAGAAACAGCTTGCCACTCTCCAATCAAGTTGGAGATCACAATGACGTATCATAGAAATCAAAGTGACGATTGGGTTTTGCAGCTTTTTAATAGGTATAAGTTGTACATTATAACGTCAATTCGAGTGAAATCTTGAAAAGATTTTGTATCGAGAACAGCTAGAAACTTTAAGTTTATAAGTTGAATAGTTTAGTCATTAAATCTCGATACTATTTTGTAACGAAAATCAAAGCAACAAGCAAACATAATTCAAAACTCAACATTCAAAATAACCTCACTCCAAAGCTAGCTTCTCCAAAAGCTTCAAACGAGTTGCTTCCGACATTCCATAAATCGGTTCCTTCCAATTCAATGTATTGTAATATGCAATTGTATTTTGTAAACCTTCTTCCAAGTTGGTAAGCTGCATATCAGTGTCTTTTTTCAATTTCTCATTACTGTAGGTGTAATGATCACAATCCAACCACAATGGCATGTCCGACCATTGATTGATGTGGTTTTTATGTAAAAAATGAGGAGAGGCATTTACCGTTTCAAAAGTAGCATCTAGCTGTTTGGCTGCCGTATTTACAATCTGTTGAATGGAAGTCTTTGGAGCTGATATCACATTGTAAATTCCTGTCAATGGCGTTTCTAATCCTGCAATAATAGTTTGCACCAAATCGTGTACGTAGGTTAATGAAAACACTCTTTCACCTGCATCAGGAAGTATAATTTTTGACTTTTCTTTGACTTGATGCAGCCAATAATATAACCGATCCGTATGATCGTAGTTGCCGTACACAAGCGCAGGACGCAGTATCAAATGTTGGTGTGTTGTGTTTTGTAAAATACGTTCACATTCCGCCTTTCGTTGTCCGTACGAATCGTTGGCTCTGTCTGAGCGTTGTTCAGGTGTACAACTCAAAATCTCTGCGGTTTCGTCGCTCAATTCGGTTTGATGTTCGGTATTGTCATACACAGAACACGTTGAGATCAGCATATATTTTTGAAGTGTTCCTTTGAGCGATTTCAATACACGATCAAGCGAATCAGGATAATAGCAAGAAACATCAATGACATATTCCCAATCTTGTTGCGCAATTTGAGACACGTCGTCTGTTTCGCGGCTACCTTTTATTTTTTTAATGTTGGGAAATAAGTCTTTGCCTGTTTGTTGTCGGTTGAATAAGGTAATATCATATTTGTTGGATTTTTGCAATTGTTCCACCAATGTTCGTCCTATAAACTGTGTGCCGCCAAGAATTAGAATTTTTTTCATGTAGAAAAGATACTATTTTGTTTTAAATCATCTCCTTTTTTTATTTCGTAAATTTGGTACCAACCAATTCCAATGCTATGAAATCATTTTTTTTCCTTTGTGTAATCCTTTTATGCTTCAGTAGTTGTCAAACGGCTACGGACACTTCTAAAAGCAGCGACATCAAATTCCATAAATCGCACTTGCCACAACGTCAAAATACACCTTTTAGTGCCGCAGTAGAAACCGAAAATTTATTGTTTTTGGCAGGACAAATCGGAAAAGATCACACCACAGGATTATTAGCCGAAGGCGGCATCAAAGCAGAAACCAAACAAGCGATTGAAAATATAAAAGCGGTGTTGGCGCAACACAATTCTTCTTTGGATCGCGTGGTAAAATGTACCGTTATCTTATCTGATATCAACGATTTTAAAGCGTTTAACAGTGTGTATGTGCAATACTTTCCCAACAAACCGGCACGCACTACCTTTGCGGCTGGCGGATTGGCAGCAAATGCGAAAATTGAAATTGACGTTGTCGCAGCAAAATAATCCAATTAATTTTAGATAAAAAATTAGTTCAATGGAACAGTGGGATATTTACGATCAATATCGAATTAAAACGGGAAAAGTGGTGAATCGTGGCGACAAATTGAACGCAGATGAATTTCACATGGTGATTCACGTAGCGATCATCAATTCCAACAATGAATTGTTGATTCAACATCGACAACCGTTTAAAAAAGGCTGGCCAAATTTATGGGATGTTACTGTTGGCGGAACTGTAGAAGCAGGTGAAAACAGTCAGCAAGCAGCCACTAGAGAATTGTTTGAAGAATTAGGCTATTCGCATGATTTCACGAATGTTAGACCCAGTTTTACCGTCAATTTTCAAACGGGATTTGACGATTATTATATTCTCAAAGCTGAGGTTGATCTTGCGGAATTAAAACTACAAGAATCCGAAGTGCAAGCTGTAAAATGGGCAACCAAAGCGGAAATTTATGAGATGATTCACAACAAAAAATTTATTTCCTATCATCTCAGTGTAATTGATATGCTTTTTGACATGAAAGATCAACTTGGGATATTTTCAAGTTAATGGAAACTTTAATAAATTACTTGAGTTTGATTTAGAAATTAATATATAATTCTGATTTTTATAAAGTTATATAAATGTCAAATCGAGCATTATCATAGATACCGAGCGTAGCTCATGAGATTCCTTTGAAAATATAGATTCTTAGCTGTTCACGACTGTTCTCGATAGCTACGCTAGGTACTTACAGTAATGCTCGAACTGACATTTATTTCCAGCGAATTATGAGTTTGTGAATCAATTAATTACAAAATAATTTCGGTTTTATTGTAACATTTTTTGAATGTTGATACTTACGAAGCAACTAGAAAATTAATTAGAAAAAGAAAGATGCATTCGGCTGAAAAGATCTTTCAATATAAAAAAGATACACATGAAAAAATTAGTAGTACTCATTGCGTTTCTAACCATAGGTTTTGCTGGAAATGCACAATCCAAAAAACTAGAAAATTCTCTTTTGTGGAAAATTGAACACAAAGATTTAGACCAACCTTCGTACCTTTTGGGAACCATTCACATCATGTGCAAAGAAGATTTTTCTATTCCTAAAAAAGTAACCAAAGCACTAAACGAAACAGAAAAATTAATTTTAGAAGTCGATATGTCAGACACGGAAGCATTGATGGCAGCACAAAAAAAGATGATGTCTGGTGGAAAGTTGACAGAAGAATTGACCAAAGCACAACAAAAATATCTGGACAATTTGCTGCAAAAAGAATTGAAAATGTCTTTGCAAATGGTGAACAGTTATACGTTGGCAACCATCTATTCATTACTGATTCAACAAAGTGCGAGCTGTCCAGCAAAGAAAATGTATGAAGTGGAATTGACCACGCTTGCACAAAAAAATAATAAAGAAATGGCAGGATTGGAAACCTTGGATGCACAACTAGATTTCTTCGACAAAGCCTATCCAAAAGATTTCTTATGGAAGCAAATTGAGTTGTTTGAAGAATACAAAACGGTATTTGCTGAAATGGTAAGCAAGTACAAAAAGGAAGAGTTAAGTCAGTTATTTGATATGATGCACGATGACGAACGCTTTTTTGATAAAAATGCAGCATACTGGTTGTTGGAAGTTCGCAACAACAACTGGGCGAAGATTATGCCTGATATGATAAAAAAACAATCTACGCTATTTGCCGTTGGCGCAGCACACTTGCCAGGTGAAAATGGCGTAATTGAATTATTGAGAAAACAAGGATTTACCATTACGCCTGTATTCTAAAAAGTACTGGATTGGAACTCACAGAACAAGAATTTCTAAGCAAAATTACGACCCATAAAGGGATTCTTCACAAGGTCTCTCGCATGTATTTTGAAGATGCGAGCGACCGTGAAGATTTGGTACAGGAAATTATCTTGCAACTGTGGAAATCCCTTAAATCATTCAACGGAAAAAGTCAATTTTCTAGTTGGATGTATCGCGTGGCATTGAATACGGCAATTGTATTTTTTAAGAAAGAAAAACGCAAGCCCGACAACTACAAAATGCCCGAATATGTACAATTAGCTGACGAAGACTATTCGGATGAAAAAGAACAACAATTAGCTATTTTTTACAAAGCTGTACAGCAATTGAATAAAATTGAAAAAGCACTCATTTTTCAATTTATTGAAGGTTTTTCGGGAGAAGAAATGGCGAAAAACTTGGGAATGTCGCCTGGAAATGTTCGTGTAAAACTTAACCGAACAAAGAAGAAATTAAGAGAAATTATAAAAACACAGCATCATGGATTTTGATAAGATAAAAGAACTGATGGACAGCGAAAGTCAAGACGATTTGCATTTGCCTACCACTTTAGACAACCTAAAGGAAAGTCAAATGCCCATTGCCCGAATTCGCAAAATGATGAAAGGTGAAATTGCAACACAATTAGTAGCCATTGTGGTCTTTTTTTCCTATCCATTCCTGATAGAAATGTATGAATTGCCACGTGCAGTGTATTTTATTTTTATGTTCATCACGAGTTTGATGACGTTGGGATATTTGGCAAAAATGGTGTGGTTTTTACGTCGGACTTCCAATGTGGGACAACAAACGAAAGAAACCATTCTCAACTTTATTCACGACATCAAATTGACCATGGAAGTCTATAAAACAGGCATCATTGCAGGTTCGTTATTATTACCAGTTTCGGTAGCGTGTATCTTTATGGGCGCTGTAAAATTCGGAGATGATTATTTTACCGAATGGTTCTTGCTACAAATGTCCGGAAGCACGTTGATTTTAGTGATTTTAGGCTATTTACTTTGCTGTGTGTTTATCTACTATCTTACGGTTATTTGGGCAGATAAATTGTATGGTGTACATGTGCGAAAGCTGGAAGAAATTTTGGTGGAATTGGAAGATGTTTAGACGCGGCTTTGCCTTTTGGATGCGCTTTGCTTTTGGACACGCTATCGCTTTGGACTTGCTTCGCTCTTAGATTTTTAGTATCGGCTTTGCCTGTTGGTATTTTGGTCATGCTTCGCTTTGGTATTGGCTTTGCCTGTTGGTATTTTGGTCACGCTTTGCTTTGGTATTGGCTTTGCCTGTTGGTATTTTGGTCACGCTTCGCTTTGGTATTGGCTTTGCCTCTTAGTATTTTGGTAGGTGAGTAGGTGAGTTTGTTAGGGTAAAATTTACAAATTATTGCATTGAAAAATATTATATCGATTTCTATGATAAAAACAAGTGATTTTTGATAAAATTATGATACGTCATTACGAGCGACAGCGCGGTAATCTGCCTAAATCAAAGCAGAATTAGTCTTAGGAAGAAACAGATGGCCACGTCGTAAACTCCTCGCAAAGACGTTTCTACATGATACGTCACTTTTCTATGATAAAAGCAAGTATTCTTAGAAAATCTTTGTTACGTCATTGCGAGACGAAGTCGTGGCAATCTGTCAAAATTAAAGTAGAATTAGTCTTTGAAATAACCATTGGTACATTTTCAAATTTTCAAATCGTTACATTAAAAAAATGTCACTTCGAATTTGCTTCACAAATTTGTATCGAGATGTGCTTGTTTTTTTACACTATGCATGAGATTATTTTATTGATATAAGAATTCTAACAAATCTAAAAACGAAGTACCTATAAAAGCAAAGCGAGTCTAAAAGATCACCGCGAAAGCGGGAACGAGTCTAAAAATACAGTGCGTCTAACAAGTTTAAAAACCTACGATAAAATATGTTTCTTATAATACGCATACAACTCTTCCGCAGAAGCACCTTTGGATTTTTTGATGTGAATCATGGCGAAATGATATTGTAATTTCCACGTGCCATTTACCTTGTATTTTCTAGCAGAAGTCTTCACGCTTTTCGGAATGATGGAAAACTGATTGTGTTCGTATAAACGATTGATAAATTCGCAATCTTCATAAATAATATACGATTCGTCAAAACCTTGTAGAGTGGAGAACAATGCTTTTTCAATAAACAACGACTGATCGCCGCCACGACACCATTTGACATTAAAACGCGTGAAAAACTGCGAAACGAGTAAGACAGGATGCGGATAATCAAACTTCATGCGAAAGCAACCTGCTTTATTGCCCTTGTTGAGTTCTTGTAAAATGTACGCGTCAAAATGTTTTGGAGGAATGGTATCTGCATGCAGAAAATACAAAATACGACCCGAAGCTTTTTGAGCGCCCAAATTCATTTGCTTGGCACGTCCTTTTTGCGATTCGAAAAGTTGGATGTACACGGCGTGTTCTTCATGACCAAGAGATTCTCGCCTACGCGGGAACAAGTCCACACATCGTTTCCGCGCTGTATTTTGGGTTCTGTTGAATTGAGAAATGAAGTTTGAAACGACAATAATCGTATCGTCTGTACTTCCGCCATCTACCAAAATAATTTCGTGTTGCTTATATTTCATGCGCTCTTGTATAGCTTCAAGCGATGCAACAATCGTGTCTGCCTCATTCAGCATTGGTATGATGATCGAAATTTTACTCATTCAATGTCCAATCGTAGTCTTTGTATGTTTTCTTTGCGTTTTTGCTAATCTTCACTTCGGAATATTGATTCAAAAAGTCAATCAGTGAACCATTTTGTTTGAAATCTTTCGCAAACCATTTGAAAATCTTAGAAATCTCTAGTTGATTTTTTGTAATCGTATTGCGTTGTGTATCGGCTAAAAATGCTTTAGTAATTTTAGTGAGTTGTGTCTTAATTTTTTCAGAAGAGAACGCTTCATTCAACAATGGTGGACAAGAAAATGAAGCACAATTGATGGCAAAATGAATGCGTGGTTCGTTCATTTTGCGTAGAATTTTATGTTCTATTTCATCTAAATTGTACCATTTTTCACCCAATTTCCACAAACGCTGATTCCAAGGTTTGCTGATGTCTTTGATGCTTTTTAGCGGATAATTTCTCAAAATCAAATCGACCGTAAGCGCATTATACGCGTTGATCCAATATGCTAGTGTTTCTTCTTTGGACCAATCGTCGTTTGGCATCGTTGCGCCTAATGACTGTATGTATTTTTTCAACAAAGTTTGATCATCTTGAAAACCGATATAATCTACATTTCCTTCTGAAGACACATGTTTTTCCAGTAAATCATTCCAAGTTGTGTGATTAAAATAATTTTTGGTAGGAACAAATTCAATCGTAACACTTTCTCCATCAGCTGTACTATAACCATCCGTATACGTTTCTTTTGCGCTATTCAGAGAGTCTTTTTCTGCAATTTTATCAAATTGTGCTTGTACAGAATCTATGATCGTAAACACTGTCTCATCAGGTTTTTCAGGAGTATTCTGCGTAACTTTTTGTTGTGTTCCACAAGAAATCACTAAAAGCGCACAGCATAAATATAATATATGTTTCATGCTATTCCTTTTTTAAATTGATCGGATAGATTTCTTGTTGTAGAAAATCTTGTGGAAAGTGTTCATCGTTAGCAAAACCAAGTTCGATATCGCGTCCGCTTTTGGGAACATAATTCGTCTTGAATAGATAATCCCACACACTCAACGTCAGACCAAAATTAACACCGTATTTTCGCGGCAACTCTTTGCTGTGATGCCAAATATGCATCTTCGGATTGTTGAAAATGTACTTTAAAATTCCATAATCCCAACCTAAATTCGCATGATTTAAATGTCCCACAGAAATCGTAAAGAAATAGACAAAAGCTACATTCTGCACACTGAATCCGCCGATAATGGCAATCGGAATGTACAACAACGATTTATACACAATAGTTTCCATCCAATGATAACGCAAATGTGCCGCAAAGCCCATTTCTTTCACGGAATGATGTACTTTGTGAAAATTCCATAAAAAGTCAACTCGGTGCAACAAACGATGCGTATTCCACTGTACAAAATCTGACACTACAAAGAAAATAAGCAAGCCTATCCAACTTGGCAACGCGCTCACGTTAAACAATTGAATGCTTTCTAGCGATAATCCAATCACACCTAATGCATCATCAAAAAAAGCTGCTGTGGTGTTGGAAAGTGCCGAAAACAGAATCATATTAAATATGAAAAAGTTGAAAAACATGTAGAAAGTATCTAGCCAAAAATCTTTTCGAAAAATAGCTTGATTTTTTCGCCAAGGAAATAGAATTTCCAAAACCCAAACAACTAGAGAAATCACAATCAAGCCATAAAAATAGTTTTCAATTTCTCGAAAATAAATCAAGTTCAAAAAGTAATTCCAATACTGACCGTAAGATTTTAAAAAGATATCAAGGTAGTTTTCCATAGATTACAAATTTACGTATTCTTTTCCGTTTCTATCGAGCCAGCCTTTGCGTCCATCGGGCAACTCAAAGGCAGCAAAAAATCTTTGAAATTGGTCGAGCTTTTTGTAACGACCTTTCAGGTGAATTCCGTAATATCCATATAAATTATTTTCTACAAAGCGAATCTTATCACCCACATATTCAATATGAGTTACATTTTGTAATTGCGCATATTGAGGTTCCCTTAAATTCCACATGGAAAATAAGCCATTTGCATTTCTAGTAACAAAATAGGGCGCGTGTACTGCTGCTAAAATTCGTTGTTTATTTTTTAGGAAAAAGATATCCTTTACATTCGCTTTCGGAATTTTAATCGTATCATGTGGAAATGTATGTAGCGCATATACATTTTTTCGCTCTTCAATCCTATGTTCCCAGTCTGGAATTGAAGTGGGCATGTACGGAGGCGCAGGATTTGTGATGATGTATGGCTCAGAAGTGTCGCCTGAAAGCGGAATGCGTTTTAGGGTGTTATTTTGAATAACTTCAAGATTGTATTTGTTGTCGCTGCCCCAATACGCCGCTTGTAATTTTGGTAAGTTTAGTTGTTGAAATGTTTGGTTGTATACATCAATGGTATGTTGCTTATAACCAATAATAAACTCTTTAAGGACAATTGAATCGTATTTTTGTTGTAGAACGTCTTCACCTCTGAAATTATATAGGCGTTTTTTGTGACCAACAGTGACAATTTCGTAATATCGGTCGATATCATATATGTATTTGCTAAACTCAAACAACACTTTGCTCGTGTAGGAAGCTGTATGTGTTTCGGTTTTAGTGAATTTTATTGGGAAAAAGCCAGTATTTGGCTCGGAAACCCATACAATTGCAGTGAATGTATCTTTTTGAGGAACGATAAAACCACCATTGTGATGCATAAAATGAATGATCTTTTTTCCCTTTCCAAGGTTGATGTATGTAAACGGAAGCATTTCGGTTTTGTATATTTTTTTACGACTATTTTCAGCATCAATATAAAATGTTTGTAAAATAAAGAACTCTTGATTGAACTGAAAAAGTTCATATCTCATATCCTTTTTTTTACTGATAAACCTTTGATGCGCTAGATTTTTGAAATTATTTCGAACAATGTTTTTTACTTTGTATATGTCCTTTGGAAGCAAGGAAACTTTAGATGTATCAGTCTTTATTCTTACGGATCTTCTGTAAAGTTCAAACTTTTCTTCAAGCTTATAATAATTGTCTTTGTGCTTATGATACGTTGTAAATGTATTTCTGTGGAGTGTATAAAAACGAGCATTTTCTCTTTCAAGCATACATTCTGTATTTGACTGACTAAAACCCAAAAACGAGAAAACACAACAAAAAGTTAAGCAAATGATTTTTTTCATGTTACAAAACTACTCACTTTTGAAAAGCTAGAAAATTTGGAATGCGTAAACACATCATTTCAATACGGGAACTATCCTGCTTTCTTATTTTGGCTATACATCATCATTCACTTCAATCCAATAGCCATCAGGATCTTGAAAATAGATTTGTTGAATTCCATCGTCTCTTACATAATCCTTTTTAGGAGTATCGCGCCAATCGGAATAAGAAATATTTAATTCGTTAAGAAAGTTTACAAATGCATTGAAGTCTGAAGTTGCAAACGCAAAATGAACTGCCTTGTTGGTTTTTATGTCTGCGTTTGGACGTGGAATGAGATGTAATTGTTTGCCTTCTCCAATTGCTAACCATCTGGTTTTGGAAGTAGAGGCGGTGTTTTTGATTTCTTTGAATTGAAATATTTTTTGGTAGAATGCTATAGCGATGTCTACATCTTTTACGGAAAGTGCGATGTGGTTGAATGAGAAGGTTTGCATTTTTATGATTCTAAGGAGTTTAGTTATAAATATAAAGTATCGTTAACTGTAAACACCACAATTCAGCGTATGAATTGTGGTGTTTTTATATTTTGTATTCTCTACAGAAACGTTAGAAACGTCTTTGCGAGAATTTCCAAAGAAATTCGTGGCAATCTCATACTTTAAATAACGAAACTGCTATATGATACACAGATTACCGCGCTGTCGCTCGTAATGACGAGTCATAGTTTTTAATTAAATAATTTGATAATTTGATAATTTGAAAATGTAACAATACTTTATTTTTTGATACGTCTTTGCGAGAATTTCCAAAGAAATTCGTGGCAATCTCATACTTTAAATAACGAAACTGCTATATGATACACAGATTACCGCGCTGTCGCTCGTAATGACGAATCGTAGTCTATTAAAAAATCTCAATACTGAATACTCAGCACTCAATACTAATTCCCAATTAACAACAGCCACCACCATCATAATGGTATGTAGATCCTGAAATGAAAATATCGTCTCTTCCTAAATCGGCTAAAGCTTTTGCGGTTTTATCACAGATGGCAATTGGCTGATTTTGCAATAAAATATGACCTTTTTGATCGTCGAAGTATTCTTCTGTTCCGAAGTATATCGCAGCTTTTCCAGTGAAAACACAAGGTCCGTCTTCAGGCATTGGATCTTTGATCGCGGCTACTTCAATTGATTCTATATAGATTAATTCGTCTGTTGGATAATTCTTCGGATCGAGGATACGATACGGTTTTCTCGCGCGAATTTCAATCGTTCCAAATCCTGCATCTGTGAGCATTTTTACATATTCAGCAATTGGCAAACTTCCGCTTAAACACAGCGCACGTAAACGTTCGTCATTTCGCAGCGTTTCGTTCATCGGTTGTTCACAAGTCGGATCGCTCATTACGAGTTTTCCATGTGGTTTTAGCACGCGATACATTTCTGCAATCGCTTTTTTTAAATCGTCTGTTTTAAAGATATTAAACAAACAGTTTTGCGCTGCTACATCAATGCTATTGTCTTCTACAGGTAGATTTAATGCGTCTCCTCTGCGTAAGTCTACAAATTCGCTTTTAAACCAATCGTTTTGTTCCTCGGCTTCGATAAAGTTTTTGCGAGAAGCTTCTAGCATTTCATCTACAACGTCCAATCCAATCACACCGCCTTTTTGACGATTAAAATAAGAGAATTGTAATAATTCCATTCCGCCACCAACGCCCACATATAGCATTTTCGGATTGTTCGTCAAATCGCGCGCATGGACGGTACTTCCACAACCATAGTTCATTTCTTGCATGATTTTCGGAATTTTTAAACCTGGCAATTCCCAAATTGGATTGGTGGTGCAACACAATCCCACATCAGGGATTAACGCTGCTTCTTTGTATACGTCGTGTGTAGTTTCTAAATAACTCATGAATCGTTTCTGTTTATTTTTTCTTCAATAATGTGTCTAGTCGATACTGATCCCATTCTTTAGGCAATAGGAGCAAAGCTAGTAATAAAATAGCTCTGTACATTACATGTGACAAATCCCAAATTGGGGCAACTAAACCGTGCCCGAAAGTTACAATTATTAACACAGATGCCAAAGCGTATAGTGTGTAGTCGCGTTTCAAACCAATTATTAACAAGATGCCACCTAAAAATTCTACATACGAAGTGTAATAGGCAGTTGCTTGTAATAAAAATTCTGGTAAAACATCTTTATAGGTTTCTGCAAAAAAGTTATTGTACACGTTCTCCATTCCAAATTTGAAAATTTTACCAAATCCTTGAAAGAAGAAGATAAAACCAAGGAGCAATCGGATGGTTAGGAGGGCTATTTGTCTATTTTTTGTCAATTTGTTAATTTGTGTATTCGTGTATTTGTCTAGCGTATAGCTTCTAGCTTTTGTGTTTTTTGTTGATTTGTTTTTTGTTAATTCGTGTATTCGTTTTTTCACTACTCACAAAATCAATCACTTATATACTTTTTCAATAGAAACTTAAACTACTAAACTTATAAACCCATAAACTTTAGTGATAATTTATTCGATTATTTTTTATGGATTTAGAATTTTAAATAATATTAACTAACAACTAACAACTAACAACTAACAACTAACAACTAACAACTAACAACTAACAACTAACAACTAACAACTAACAACCAAACAATCAAAGCGTCTTAATCAATTCCATAAACAGCGTAATCATTTTCGGTTCTGCTTTGCCAGCTACGGCGATGATATCGGCGATGTCTACGAGTTCTAAATTATCTGGATCACATTCGTCGGTTAGTACAGAAACGGCTAAACATGGTACGTTTAAGTGATTGGCAACAATGACTTCTGGAACCGTACTCATTCCCACAGCATCCGCACCAATGATTTTGAGCATTCGGTATTCGGCACGTGTTTCCAATTGTGGTCCGACTACGCTGGCATAGACACCTTTTTGAATGTCGATTTGATGTTCTGCAGCAATTTTTTCAACCGCAGCAATCATGTTGGCATCGTACGGAGCGCTCATGTCTGCGAAACGTTCTCCAAACTGACTTACACCTTTGAATGCCAGTGGCGAACCACCTTGTAAATTGATGTGATCGTCAATGATCATGATGTCTCCTTTTTTGTAATCGAGATTGATGGCACCTGCTGCATTGGACACCAATAATTGTTTGATTCCTAATTTGTGCATGATGCGAATCGGGTAGGTGATGTCGATAAAATCGTAGCCTTCGTATAAGTGGAAACGTCCTTGCATCACGACTACTTTTTTTCCTGCCAAGGTTCCAAAAACCAGTTTTCCAGTGTGGAATTCTACTGTAGCTAGTGGAAAGTATGGAATGTTGTTGTAATGTGCTTCTGCGATGATTTCGATA
The DNA here is from genome assembly GCA_039026955.1 of Bacteroidota bacterium. Lineage (GTDB taxonomy): Bacteria > Bacteroidota > Bacteroidia > Flavobacteriales > Flavobacteriaceae > Kordia. The sequence goes on along the minus strand of JBCCLH010000006.1, from coordinate 103,514 downwards.
TCGTCAATCAGTTTTCCTAAACCTGTTCCTAAAACGATTCCGATTTCTGGATTGTCAAATCCTTTTTTTAGTAAGTATTCGGTGGTTTCTTCGATGTGTTTTAACATAAATCTATTTATGAAATGTATTTTTTAAATATTTGGTAAGGTACTAAATCTTCTGCGTAATCTATGTCGTTTAAGGCTTCTAGAAGATAAATTTTTCCTGTGTTGAGATCGTTTAGCGTGTCATGCAACACATTTTCTTTTCCCCAATCTTTCGGTAAGAATGCTTCTTCTTGCAAAGTTTTCATCCCAAGTAAGTAATAACCACCATCTTTCGCAGGTCCCAAAACAATATCATTGGTGTCTAAAGCAGCAATTGCTTCGTTGATATGTTTGGGTTGCAAATCGTACAAATCGCTTCCGATGATGATGACTTTTTCATAGTGATTGTCAAACGCATCTTTAAAAGCATTCCGCATGCGTTCGCCAAGATCGTTCCCAAATTGTGCTTTTTTTTGATAGATAGCATCGTCCCATAAATCATTTTTATGTACTGCAACTGAGTACCAAACACATTTGTCTGTCTCTATTTGTTGTAAAACGGTTTCAGTATGTTCTAAGAGTTTGATGTAGACTTCCAAAGCTGCTTTTTCGCCAATACCTTGCGCCAAACGCGTTTTCACTTTTCCCAATTCAGGATTTCGTGTAAACGTCATCAGCAGCGTTTTGCTTGTATGCATGTTTAATTTTTATCTTTTTTGGATTTTTTCTCCTTTTCCTTTTCGTAGATTTTGACTCCTTTTTTGAGCCAAATGCTCCAGTCTTCGTTGAAAGTGTGTACGTTTTCGGTAGCTTCTCCTTTGTCATCTACCACAGGCTGATCTTGGTTTTTCCATTCGAAAATTCCGCCATAGAGATTGTACACATTTTTATAGCCTGCTTTTTGTAGTTTTTCGGCAACATCTTCCGAGCGAATTCCCAAAGAACAATACACTACAATTGGTGCATCTTTATCTTTTGGCAATAGTTTTTTTACTTTTTTGAGTTTGAATTTATCATAGCCTACACAGACTGCATTTTCAATATGACTCGTTTGGTATTCTACTTTTTCGCGACTGTCCAACAAAACGATATTTTTCTTCTTCGCTAATTCTTCCACAGTGATATATGGAACGGTTTCTTGGTTTTCTTTTTGTAAAAGACTGTCAAGTGCAGTTTGTCCATTCGCGAAAGCTACACTTAAAAAAGTTAGTATGTAGAGAATATTTTTCATCTTCTGTTTAGTTTTGAAGCATCTCGATACGATCATAAATTACGCCACAGTTCCTTGACAGCTACTTCCTGCACCAGCCGTACAACCGTAGCAGTGTTGTGAGATGATGATGTTTCTATTTTGTAACAAATCTTCGTTGTATTCTGAAATGTGTTTTACTTTGCTTGCCACTTTTAAATCGAGCATTTGATTGAAATCACAATCGTATAACCAACCGTCCCAACTGACTGAAATGGTGTTTGTACACATGACATTTGCCACCGCACCTGGATTGAACGCTTCGACCAAAGAATACATATAATCTTCATAATTTTCAGAAGCGATTAAGTAATCCAAAAAGCGACTGATTGGCAAGTTGGTAATGGCAAATAAGTTGTGAAATTGAATGCCGAAATCTTCCATCAAGGCTTTTTTGAAATCTTTTTCCATCGCCATTTGATCGCCTGGTAAAAAGGCTCCTGAAGGATTGTAGACTAAATCCAAACGCAAATCGCTGTCAGGCATTCCATAACCAACAGCGTTCAAATCTTGCAACGCTTTGATGGATTTGTCAAAAACACCGTCACCACGCTGTTTGTCCGTTTTTCCTCTTGTCCAGTGTGGCATGGAAGAAACGACATGTACATTGTGTTTTTTGAAGAATTCTGGTAAGTCATAGTATTTTTTGTTGGCACGAATAATTGTTAGATTCGATCGTACAATAAAATCTTTTACGCCAATTTTAGACGCTTCTTCTACAAACCAGCGAAAATGCGGATTCATTTCCGGAGCGCCGCCCGTCAAATCGAGTGTATGAGCACCTGTTTTTTCGAGAACGTCCAAGCATTGCTGCATCGTTTCACGCGTCATGATTTCTTTTCTCGTAGGTCCAGCATCTACATGGCAATGCGCGCACACTTGATTGCACATATAGCCCACATTAATCTGTAAGATTTCAATTTTTTTAGGCTTTAGCGGAAATTGATTTGTTTCTTTTATTTTGCATGCAAACGTTGGCAATTCACCACTTTGAAAGATTCCATTTGAAAGAATTTCCAACTGTCGTCGTGCATTTGCTAATTCACTTTCTCTTCTTTTTAGGGACTTTATTGCCATGTAATTTTTTAATTTTAATCTTTTCCTTGGTAAAGAACTCAATTTCATAAATTTTGAATTCCTATTGGATGATTTGAGATACTGACTTTCGTCAGCATAAGTGACTTGTAAAGTTTTGCTTTGCAAAACTAATAATCTACTCACATCTCCAATTTATTCACCATATTCATCATTTGTACGCCGTGTACCAACGTTGCCCCACTTTTGATTGCGGCTCCGACGTGTACGGCTTCCATCATTTCTTCTTTGGTGATTCCGCGTTGCAAACCATCTTTGGTGTAGGCATCAATGCAATATGGACATTGTTCGGTATGTGCTACTGCTAATGCGATTAATGATTTTTCACGTGCGGAGAGTGCGCCTTCTTCAAATACTTTTCCGTAGTATTCAAAGAATTTATTTCCAAGTTCCTCGCTCCATTCTGTAATTGATCCGAATTTTTTTAAGTCTCTTGGATTGTAATATGATTTGTCCATGTATTTCGTATTTGTATTTTGAGATTTGCTAAAATACGCAAAATCAAACAGTCTTTTATAAGACGAGATTTTTTTTGAAACTTTACAGTGGGATTTGAAAAAAGAGTAGATTTTTTAAGCGAAAAAGGAATTGGTTTCACTTATCTTTTCAAACATGATTTATACTAAAGAGAGAAACAGAAAGTTACGAAGTATAAGATCCCGTTTTTCAACGGGATTAAAAAATCCCAAGCGGACCTTGGGATTTTCAAAAGCTTAGGAATAACATGTGCCTAATTATCTATGAATGACTACAACCTCTATCCAGAAATACACATGTATTCTGTTGCGCTTTTATAGATTAAAAGTACATGCTTCTGAATTGGAAAATATTAGGGAATACCTTAAAAATAAAAGGGAAAATAACCCTTATTATGAAGTTTTGGTTGTAGGAATTGAAATTTGTTTACTTAAAAAAGTGAGTTTGATTGAAGAACTCATAATATTATACATGATTCACTGTAAAACAAACTATTGTCAGTTCGAGCATTGCTGAAAGCACCGAGCGAAGCTCATGAGAACACTTTAAAATCAAAAGCATCTCGACTGCGCTCGATGTGACATCTAGTATAGATTCATTATTGCTACAATATAAAAATGGTTATATCATGCTTAAGTTAAAAAGAAAAATCTCAACAATTCTCCGAAAAGAACGATTGAGATTTTACGATTTTTGCTAATTATATCTTTAAGGAACCAACGCAGACGGAATGTTATGCATATCCGCCAATCGCAAGTAAAACATCCCTGTTCCAGATAATCCTAACATCAATCCAGGGTTTTCTTGTTGCCCAATAGTTTGCCCGCTAGGATCGTTGACACCACTTGGAAATACCACGCCTGTTGCATCGTATTGTCTGATACCAAAATCACCCGCATTTCTCGCAATTTGTACATACTCAGGATTGTTTAGTATTTGACTTGCATAGAGTAAGATATCGGAGTTTCCAGCCAAACCGTGACATAAAGAAAAGTTAGCATATGAATTGGCATTGGTTTCTTGAATGACGCCTCTTTTGGTGGTTTCGACTGCAATTTTAGCTTCTTGCAAAAAGTAGTCATGCTTGGTCATTTCGTACGCTTTTAAATGTGCAATGGCAATTCCTGGCGCACCGTGACACCACATAACCCCATAACTTGGTGGTTTAGTTCCGTCATATTCACGCAAGTCTGGCCAGTTTTGTGTTTGCTGATTGAACCATTTTTTTTCATAGTTAAATCCGCCAATAGCGGCATGCCAATATTCTTCTTGCTTTGTTACCGCGTAAAGTTCCATAAGCGCAGAAGCAATTCCGGAAGCACCATGCGAATAGCCTGTTAGTGCATTTTTAGTATCAACAGTCATCCAAGAGTAGATATCGTCTTTTTTGTAGGCTTTATTCAGCAAGAAATCACCACACTTTTTTGCAATTGCTAGGAGTTCTTCGTCTTTTTCGCCATCGTACAATCTCAACAATGCAGAAATTGATCCGGCAGCTCCTGAAATGATATCTACTTCATAATCGGCAATGTCTTTGTCTTTTACAGATTTCACATAGGTAATTCCCTTCGTCGCGAGTTCTGTATTGCCAGATTTTTTGCCAATTCGCCACAAGGTATAGCCCACACCAATTTTTCCTGAGTAGTATCCGTAATTGTTCACTTTTTCCCCATTATCCATATTGTAATAAATGGTTCTTAAAGCACCATTTAGCGTATGTAAAATGACAGGATCTTGTGTTTTTTCGTATAACTCTGACAAGAATAAAGCAATTCCCGTAAGTCCGCTGTACAAATCAATACTACAGGCTTTTATCACGGTTTCGTATTTATCGCCCACAGGCGCTACTTCATGACCTGTCCAGTTACACATATCTTTGTACCATAAGGCTTCTTTGGCTAAGTATTTACCAATATTATGTGCGGTTTTTATGTACATCTGCACGTCTGTTTTGAGTGTGGTTTCTACATTATTCATAGTTTGGAAAAGTTGGCGTTAATGCGGTGTGTTTGTTAAGGTGTAAACGATCTAATGACATTCCTTTTCGCGATAAAGCATTGATGACTGTATCGAAAGTTTGTGTTGCATTTTGTTCGTGCTGAAATGCTTCTACCAAAGCTGTAGCGATGGTGGCGGATCGACTCATTCCAAAACTTTGCCCTTTTCCAGGATCTTCCGCGTACCCAACGCCTTTGAAAAGTTGTTTGGTAAACATCGGAATTTCGTCTACAAGATACGGTTCTAAATTTGGAATTACACTATTCAAAATGATTGAAACGACTTGCATGTGCTTTTTATTTAGATATAAAACAGCAGCATCAGTTCGGACATACAATTCGGGATGATTTAAGCATTTGAATTGAAACGGAATTTTGTAATCATTTAAAGTTGTTGTGAGTAAGTTGATGAGTTGGGCTGTGCCTTCTGGCTTGATATTCCAATAAATTCTTCCGATTTCTATTTCTTGTGGAAACATTTCATTCCCAAATACATGATAAAATACAGGTTGAAGATTTCTGTTTTCTTTTTGACGGACTAAGTTCACTTTGGTATTGACAGCAGCTTGTGTTTGTTGCGGATTTACGAATTGAAAGCTATTGGGTTGTAACCAACGCAATTCTCCATTTTTTTGAATGTACGCGTTACCCGTTTTTGTGTCGATATTGTAAATATTCCAATGATAATCGAGTCCGTTTATAGAAGTGTTTGCTTGTGAAAGTTGATTCATGAATTCATCACGTGCTGCTTTTGGTGGAATTTTGGAAGTATGATTTCCTTTTTTAATTCCACAGTAAAATTTAGCATAAATCGTATTGGTCAACGCATTGATGAGGTTTGTACGTTGTTGTTGCGAATCGACTGTGGTATTGCTTCCAAAGGATTTAAAATCTTCTGCAAATGTTTGATACGGCATTTGATTTTGAACGTATTCTTCTTCGCCATGCACTTTAAATGTCGTTAGAGACGTAATTTGAATTGCTTCAATAATTTGCTGTATTTGTGTGGTATATGTATTATCTTTCATCTTCTTAGTCTATTAAATTCCATTGTTTTGCAATGCCTTGTACATCGGTTAAAATATGATTGCAGAATTGTAAAATACGTACAGAGTTCACGTTCATTTGTGGCTGTGCTACGTTATTTTCAAAAGCGGTTTGTAACATGCGAGAAGCCATGTATGAAATGGTTTTGAGTAACTTTTCTCGGGTTTCTTCTGGACTGAATTTTTGTGCTTTTGCATACGTTTCCCAAAGTTGCTTCACCACTGGCGTAATGGTTTCTATTGATAAAAACTCTGAGCCTTGCATTTGTTGGTGTTGCTGAATGTTTTGACTGTTAAAACTCAATACCCAAGCAATGAAATACGATTGAAAAATTCCTGCAACATCCCACAGTGGATCGCCTAAATCGGCAATTTCCCAGTCAATGAGTTTGATATCTTCACTATTCGGCATTACAATAAAATTCATCCACTTAATATCTCCATGAATTAAGCTGGTAATTTCCCATTGTGAAGCTACTTTGTCGATTCGTTTTACCAAATCTGGATGTTTGTGAAGTTCAGTGATTACAGGATTTGTATTTCTTTGTGCGTTCCCTAATAATTGATTCGTATTTAAAATCCACGGAATTTGCTTGCTGAAAAATTGAAGCGAACTATTATTTTTTATTTCATCTGTAATATCAAAATGATACGAAGCCAAAATATGCGCCATTTTCACTGCGTGCACTGTTGATAATTTTTTATTGCTATACACCGTTTCGTGTACGTTTTTGGTGTTTGCAAAATATTCAGTCACTAAAATATTATGATACGGATCGTAACCATAATATTCCGGAATATGTGTGGCAGTTTCTTTATATAAATCTGATTGATGAATTAAATAATGACTTGTCGCATCTTTCTGCATCAAGTAACTGTTGGTCGTATCTTGCGATACTAATTGCTTAACAAATAATCCTTTGTCTTGTTGCTGTTGAATTTTAAAGATGGAGTTTCTGCTGTGTGTTTGTGTCAACATATAATCTCCAGTAATGAACGAAGTAGGTTCTAAAAACCCTTTATCGAGTAGATAATGTGTGATATTTTTCTTTGTTAAGCGCATACGAAATATTTTTTTGAGTTTTGAAAGCTGCCTGCATTCACAGGCAGCTCTATAAAATAAAAAATAGCTGTATCTGTTACAGATAAGCTATTATTAACATACTGGCCATGCTCCTGTACAGTGACGTGTTGGAATACAATCCGCTACAGGAATGCTACGAATTTGTGCTTGTGCACTTCCATCTTTATGGCATCCTTCGTATCCAGTACATCCAATCAAGTGTGTTGGTCCACATCCAATTTGTGTACAAAGAGTCGCTGCGGTTCCTGGTTGTCCACAACCTTCGTATGCCGTATGACCTAAAGTTTGGTCATTTGCATCTCCTGCTGGGCAAACTGTCTCTGGCGGTGTTCCTGTTGGTGTAATACAACCTTGGTATCCTGTACATCCGATTAAGTGTGTAGGTCCACATCCAATTTGTGTACAAACGGTAGCAATGGTTTCTTGACAACCTTCCCATCCTGTTTGACCTACATTTTGGGCGTCAGCATTTCCTCCTTGACAAAGAGTTGCATTTGGTGATCCTGTAACACAACCTTGGTATCCCGTACATCCAATTTTGGTTTCTCCACTACACATACTAGGTTGCGTACATAAAGTAGCAGCTGTTCCATGTTGTTGGCATCCTAAGTAGGCTGTTGGTCCTAACGTTTGTGCTTGTGCATTACCACCTGGGCAAACTGTTTCTGGAGGTGTTCCTGTTGGCGTAACACAGCCTTGATATCCCGTACATCCTAAAAGATGTGTTGGACCACATCCAATTTGTGTACAAACAGTAGCAAGTGTCGATTGGTGACATCCTAACCATGCTGTAGGTCCAAGATTTTGAGCTTGCGCTGCATTATCTTGACATCCTTGCCATGCAGTTGGTCCAAGAATATGACATCCTTGATACGCTGTTGGTCCAAGATTTTGAGCTTGTGCTGCATTATCTTTGCATCCTAAATAAGCTGTTGGTCCAAGAACCGTACAACCCTGTGTACCAGTTGGTCCTAGAATATGACATCCTTGCCATCCAGTTGTACCAATAGTTTGTGCTTGTGCATCACTATGATGACAAACAGTTGCATTTGGTGAACCTGTTAGTACACAACCCTGTGTTCCAGTTGGTCCTAAACAATTTGGCGGAACAGAACATCCTGCCCATCCAGTTTTTCCAATAGTTGTTTGAATATTGGCTTGTGCTGGTGTAGTTGGACATGGTGTAATTGCAGTACATCCAATAGTGTTTGGAACACATTTAGGAGGTGCAGTGTTTGCAGGAATTGTAATGCATGGCGTAATTGCGGTACATCCAATGGTTTGAGGTACATTTGCTTGCGCTTGTGCAGTCCCAGTTCTTGTTGGACATGGCGTAATCGCTGTACATCCAATTGTTGGAGGTACACAATGAGGCGGCGCAGTTTGTGGACCACATAGAGGATTGATTGTTGGACACGGCGTAATAGCCGTACATCCAATAGTGTTTGGAACACAATTTGGCGGTACAGTTTGCGCTTGTGCTTGTGCAGGTCCTGCGGGGCACCCTAAGTATGCAGTTTGTCCTAAACAATTAGGAGGCGCTGTACAACCTAACCATCCTGTTTGTCCCACATTTTGGGCATGTGCACCACCTTGATGACAGGTTACTGTCACAGGCGGAATTCCACATCCTTGAAAAAATGTTAACATAATAATTAAAGTTAAAGGTTAATAATATGATTTTTAAAAATCTTACGATTTTTGGAAATTGATACCTACGTACCAATTTTGGGTATGATATTTTCTACTGTCCACATTTTCCACATCCGCAAATAGGAATGTGTACATCTTTTGGTTTTGGGATGGTATTTCCTTGAACAGTATTTACATATTGTTGGTAAATGTCTCCTTGAAAAAATTGTTCAGCATATTGCTGTGACTGTGTTTCTTGTTGTGGTTCTTGTTGGATTTGCGGTTGATTCTCTTGTAAGTAGGAAGCAGCATTTTTAACCCAAATCACAGTGCCTCCGATGGGATTTTGTGCTTTGGTTACTTTTACATGATGCACGATGTCTTCATCGTTTATTACCACAGACCTTTGCAAGCTAGGATCGAGATAGAAAGTGATATTGTCTTCTGTTGTACCTTCTGCAACAAAACCATATATCATTGATAAATCCGCAACAGCCACACCATCTTTCAAGAGTAGTTTTGGTAGTGTGTCGAATGCCAATTTTTTAGCCATAATTTTACATTTTAAGGTGATTTAAGATTTGGTAGGGAGTGAGTGCTATTCTAAATTATCAATAGCTTGCATCAATTCTTTGCCATTTGGTGTACCCAAACCTGTGCATGGATTCCAGCCTTCTGCCGCTAGATACAGGTTATTGTTTCCTTCTAAGATTTGGTGAAATGATGAAGAACCCATCAGTTGGTATAAGTATGGATTGATGAAGCCCAATCGGTAGCCTAAGTTTTGGTTCATGCGTGCAATGAGTGCAGCCCATAGTGGAGTGGCTAAACTAGTACCACCAATTTTAACCCATCTTCCCTGAAAGAAAATAGCATAACCAGAAGCATCTGCAGCATTGGCAGCAATATCAGGAATTCCTCTTCCGCCTGCATGATAGTAGGGTTCAAATTGTGGAAAACGGTTTATATATTCTTTTGAAGATTTTATTTGATAATTCTGTTCTGAAATGCGTTGACTGAATCCGCCACCAGAAGCTACTTGCGACTGCGGCGTCGTAGATTCGTTCCAAACAACTTCGGAAGCAATTTTATCGTCAATAATATAGGTTTGTGTTCCGCCACAGGCAAGTACGTACGGAGAGTTTACAGGCACATTGACATTCGCATATGTTTTGTTGTTTAACGCACCATTATCACCCGAAGCGCCTACAACCGTGATTCCTTTTAGCGAAGCTTCGTGAAATACATTGTTGAGTTCTACAATTTCTTGTTGAGAATATCCCAATTCTGATCCTGCCCAGCTGATGGAAATAACGGTTAGTTTATTTTCTTTATCCGCCAAAGCCGTTTTCATCGCACTTAAAATGGAAGTTCCATAGTAGATGACAAATTTTGCTTTTGGCGCCAAGAGTCCAGCTACTTGAATATCGGCAGTCACTTCTACATTGTCATTTTGTGGCGTCGTCGTTGGTGCTCCAATCACTTGAATTTCTGGAATAGTTGTATTGAAAGAACTGAAATATGCTTCTAAATCACTTTGCTCAAATTGACCTCCCAATTCTACGATTCCGATGGTTTGTCCTTCCCCGTCACCATCTGGGAAATTGTAGCTTTCTGCAAGTTCCAAAGCACTGTATCCGTGCGTAGGTTCTTGGATTGGAATTGCATTACCGCGACCTACACGTTGCTCTGTATTGTTTTTTACAAAACCTGTTTTTTGTGAGGGATCGACTATATCTTCTGCGCTTGCATTTGCTTTTTGCGCTGCATCAAGAACGTCCAAGTGTATATCACCTTGTTCACTTAAAAATTGGAGCGCCTCAATGGTAGTTGCACTTTCTTCATTCGCAATATCGTCAGAATTTATTTTGATGGTAATTTCACGCGCTTTTTCATTAAAATCTACTTGCCAACCTTGTGCTTCCGCATGTTCCATAATGTCATTGGCATCGTTTTTACTTGGCGCGAAGACTTCCGCATACGCAGAGTTTGTTAAGTATTTACGATCTCTTGGATGCTTGGCTATTGCATTGTTGATCATTCCTTGTTGGCGTTCTGTAACCTCGTTGATTGGTACATAAACTTTAATTTCAATTGTGTCAGATTGCTGCGTGTTTGCTTGGGTAGAATCCATAAAGTGTTCGGGTTAGTTATCGTATTTTCAAAGTTGCGCAATACACCTATGATATAGATGCGTAATTTTACCTGATTTTAAGATTGAGTATTATCACTTTTGAAGCAGATAAAACTACTTAATGCTCAGGATAGCACATATTTACGGCGATTTTTCTACTTGATTATCAGTTAATTATTACAAAATTGTGTTCTTTTTGTTAACTGAGGATGCGAAAGGTTTTTGAGTGCGAGAAGAGTCGAAGAAGTGGTTTTGAAATGGTGGTTCTAGCAGTACTAAAAAGATGAATTTTCACCCAAAAAAAGAAAAGTCCCAACATTTATAATGGTATAAATGAAGGAACTCATCCGTTCAAGAAAAGTATCAGACAATAAAATTATTTAGACTATTTTAATTCGTTTATATAGGTGGAAGGATTAACTCCTGTATGTCGCTTAAATGCTTTTGCAAATGATTCTGGATTTCCAAATCCTAACTTTTTTGCTAGTGATTTTATCGTACATTTTTGCAACGTATCATTTTTGGTCAATTCTTTTAAAAGATAGTTGATTCGTAAGTCATTGATATAGGAACTAAAATTTTTCTGATAGTGATTGTTGATGATTTTAGATAAATATTTAGGATTCGTTTTTAATTTTTTCGCCAATGAATGTAACGTAATTGGCTTTAAATATCCTTGATGATTTTCAAAATCAGACAGTTCATCCATCACCTGTAAAATAATAGCATCGCTAATTTTTAAAGATGCAGGCATGGAGTCTTCTCCCTTTTTTTTCGCCAAGAAAGAAGTAATATGTAAGAGTATTGTTTTGAATAGGCGTGACATTTTATAGTAATAAAAAAGTTTAAAAAGTAGTCCCAGAATCGTTTTTGTAGCACGATCCTAGGACTGGAATAAAAAACATAGTGATATGTATCTTAGTGCTTATTTGTTGATAGAAAAGATATCTTTCAATTGAGTAATTACACCACCGTTTCCAGCTACCGTAATCTCGCCGATTTTATCTGCGATTTTCTCTACATATTCCATTTCTTTCAACTGATACAACATTGCGTTTTCTTCCATTAATTTTGCCGTATTTAGCAAGCTTCTAGTAGAAGCAGTTTCTTCACGACGTGTAATGATGTTTGCTTGCGCTTTTTTCTGTGCAATTAAAACCTGATTCATGATTTCTTTCATTTCACCAGTTAAAATCACATCGCGCATTCCACAATACAATACTTTAATACCTAAATTTTCTACGGTATCTTTGATGTTTTCAAACACAGCATTGGCAATGTTTTCTTTTTGTTCTAACAATTCATCCAATGTGTAGTTTCCAACATACGCTCTTAGTTTTAACTGCATTGCAATGTATAGTTGCTTTGCAAAGTCTTTGTTATCTAAGATTGCTTTTTTGATATCAATTACTTTATATTGTGTGTAAAAGTTGATACGAATTGCTGCTTTGTCTTTGGTCAACAATTCCTGACCTGCAATTTCCAACTGCAATTGGCGCATATCTACTTTTGAGATCTTAATGCTGGTTGCATTTCGCCAGAAGCGATAGATACCTGAATCTAGAATTTTCTCAAATTTGTCATCTACTAATAGAATGGCTTTTTCATATTCCAATACTTCAAAAGTTCGGATGTATTTTGCCAATGAATAGTGGGTTAGCAAATTTTTATCTTCGATTTCAGTGATTTCCATCTTGCTTAAGTCAACTCGTGTAAACGTTCTTTCGATTAAGCCTTTCCAGAATAAATGTTGTCCCGCTTCTAAGACCGTCTTAAAGTTGCCTTTTTCAAAAAGCAATACAATTTCGTTGTCTTTTACTTCGATAACTTCCAACATATTTACTAAGTTGACATCTTGTAATAAAAGTTCGCTAGCCACTGGTGCATGAAACTTTTCTGTAAGATTGTAAATGATTACATTTTGACCAAAACCTAGCCAGTATGTACCTTCTGTGATAACTTTTTGGTAGTTTCCATTTTTGAAAACTAGCCCTAGTGTTCCGTTTAAAATTCGTACTCGTTTCATGTTTCTATTATTTATAATTAAACTCATATTTACTTTTTCTATTTCCTAAAAAATGGTGCAAATTCGTCCATATTTTGTTATTTTTAGTCGTATCGCTGCTACGACTTGCAAAAAGTGCCGTATCTGAACAAATTTTCACTCATTTTCGGCTAAACATAAAAAGTAAACATGAGTTCATTGCCAAATTTGGCGGTTATACTTTTTTGTGATGAAAACAATCCGCATCAATCATTTCTCAGTCACGGAAATGGACGGTTTTACAGTATTCCAGTACTCTTTTTTGAGGATGGAATCGCACCAAAATAGAACAGCCAATGTTCTGTTTTAGCTTGATTTGATCGTCAAGAAATATTACTTTTCCGCTGTAAAGCATTTCCATCTCAAGGCGACTTCAAAACTGCGTTGGTTTCGTTTGAAACTTTGGCGGATTGATACGTCATTGTTTTCAATAAAAACAACTTTTCAATTGTTGTTGATCTTTTTTAGAAGAGATCTAACTTCGGAGCGGTTTCCCGCGTCTACATTAACAGTGTAGTACTCTACCAATTGAGTTACAATAGCCAACCTTATGGAGCTACTGACCGGACTCGAACCGGCAACTTCCAAAAACGTCGTTCTAACCTCTGAACTATCTCTGCAAAGAGAATGGGATTCGAACCCATGTCCTACGTTCCCCTATGGAGGATTATATTTGGCAATAACCCGGAGCCTCCAAGTCGAGTTGCATATAAAATCATGATACAAACTTTGCAACGTTTTATACAATGGTGCTATACAGAAACACGCAACAAGACTCGCTTGATATTTTTGATTCTATTTTCATGATGATTCCATGACAGCATAGAAACTGTATTTGATTTTTCGTATTTAAACCTCGCTACAGTCCACGTGTAGCGAGGATGACCAACTAATTAAACAGTAGTAATTCGCAACTGTTTTATTTTGATGAAGCAAATATTTTACACTACTACGCATTAATTTTGCGTAGTTAATTTTCGATATGTAAAAAGAAGATTTTCTTTGTGGAATTACTGCGTTTTTCGCATTTCATACAATCGATCTCTGCGATCAATTTCACCCAAAGGACTTCCTTTTACGATGGCAATATTTTGGAAACCATTTGCTTCAGTAATCAGCGATTCTTCAGCCAAAACGGCACCTTGTCTCTTATTACCATAATCTCTAGTCAATTTTTTTGTAGCTGGATCAACATCTACCCATAAAACTTCTGGTTTGCCTGGGTCAATCGGTTCTACAAAATAGGTGACTCCTGTGCGTTTTGAAGTCACGAGGAATCTTCCTGAATCTTCAGTTCTATACAAGAACCTTTGTAATACATCTTGTCTCATGACTATTGTTTTTAGAATTAATATTTGTAAGAAATGACAAGGTTTGTACTTGCATCTTCGAGATATCTACTCGCTATTTTACTTAAACTACATTTCTTTTGGTGGAATAAATAGGATTCGAACCTATATCTCTGGGACTTCAATCCAGCGCATTGACCAACTCTGCTATTATTCCAATTTGGGTGACTTCGGGGATCGAACCCTGTTCTTCTCATTCACAGTGAGGCGTTTTACCAAATAAACTAAAGACACCATTTTGTAGTGATAAAGAGATTATATGCTGAATCAAGTTTAGCATAAGCTCTCATCAGCCAACGCATCAGATTGACGCTTTATCAATTAATCTATACCACTATTTTGTTGCGATAGAAAGATTCAAATACTGAATCAAATTCAGCACAGGCTTTCAACTTCCGGCTTATGAGACCAGTGCTTTGCCAGTTAAGCTATATCGCATTCGTAAATCTGAGAGGAATCGAACCTCTTCTCCAAGGATCAAAGCCCTGTGTGCTAGCCGTTACACCACAGATCAATTTTGTAAGTCTAATAGGATTCGAACCCATACTCCAAGTGTCGTAAACTTGTGTGCTTTCCGTTACACCATAGACTTGTCGCACTCCTTTCTAAGATTGCATTTGTACAGAGAGAGAGGTTCGAACTCTCAAAAAACTGCTTCTAAGGCAGCCGCGTATACCGGTTCCGCCATCTCTGCTTTTTGTCTGGGAAGCAGGATTCACACAGTGTTCCTGCTACGCCTCCTTGCAAATCAAATTCAAGCAAGCTTGATTTGATTTAGTCGTCTGGGAAGCAGGACTCGAACCTACATCCTCCTGTATCCAAAACAGGTAAACAGCCAATTGTTCTATTCCCAGATTTAGCGGTTCATACGAGAATCGAACTCGTATCTCCCGAGAGACAGTCGGGTAGGATAGCCATTACCCCAATGAACCATTTTGTGTATGTTGCGCGCCCGTAAGGATTCGAACCTCAACCGCACGTTTTGGAGACGTACATGCTACCAATTACACCACAAACGCATTTTTTAAGAGCACCTATCGAGACTTGAACTCGAAACTGTAGGTTGGAAGCCTACTATGTTGCCAATTACACCATAGATGTTTGTTGTGGAAGTAGTAGGACTCGAACCTACAAGCTCCGAAGAGACCAGATTTACAGTCTGGCGAGCCAACCAATTGCTCAATACTTCCAAATAAATTACATATCATTCAAATAAATTTGACATTATGGAATCATTGAGACAAGGATGAGATTAGCTCATATATTTTTTATTTTTCTTAAATCGGAATTCGTGAATGCACGGCATTTCGAACTCATAAAAAATAGTTTTGCAGACTGTTGCTTTCACCATTCAGCCACCTTGTCATTGCGATATTGGTAGGATTCGAATACTGAATCAAGTTCAGCACAGGCTCCACAACCCTAGACTTAACAAGTCTTTGCTCTTCCTTTTGTTGATGCAGCGAGATTAGCTCACTACTAGCTTATTTTTTAGTAAGGAGTTCGTGAATTAAAAATTTCGAACTCACGACCTTGACGTTAGAAGCGCCCCTGGGCTGCCAACTAAGCTATGCATCAATTTTTGTAAAATATGAACCATAAAAAAAGCATCTCTTTTTTGGGAGATGCTTTTATAAAGTTTCTATATAGTTACAGTCATAGTAACATATCTTTATAATACTCCCATTTTTTTCTATACATAAAATCTCCCTTCTGTTCCCAAATAAACAGTCTGCAACTTTCCGGCGATCGGAGAATATTTGCTAAGGCGGATATGTGATGTATATTAAATTTCATGATCTATTTTTTATGATGTCTTTTTTGTTTTTGACGTTGCAAATATGAAAACGATTTTTTGAATACGCAAACTTTTTTTGAATTTATTTTATTGATAATCAATTAGTTATTCTTAATTTTGGAGATAGGAGACCCTGTCCGTTAGGTAACGGATATTGAACTTTTTGACAACTGTCTGTCTCTCAATTGCTTCTTGTTTCAATGCTTAGTATTTTCTATTTGATTATGCGACGAACATTTTTTAATTTTTTTCATAAAAAAAGCGCCCAATTCCTTGGACGCTTTACTGATTATATAATTTTAGTGTTATTTCATAGTATAATTCACTCTTAAAAATCTTCATAAAGCGTCTGTTTTCGCCAAAATGGTTCAACCATCCCGTGGTTTGTGTCCTGACTTTTCAGGCAAATAGAGGCTATATGTAAATAATATCTTGTCATTGGTGATGCAAATATGTGGTTTTTATAGGGTTTCTTCCAAATGCAACGTCTTATTTATAATTGTTCTATTATTATTTAGCGAAATAAAAACACCTTTATAAGTGTAAATAGCATGATTAGAAAAGTTACAATTCCAATCATCCAAAAAAAGCGTGCTACATTTTTTATAAAACGATCATTCTTCGATTTCTCCCTAAGATTGGTTTTAGAATGACTTTTTAGACTTTCCGTTTTCACACTCGGAGTTGGATATACTTTATATAATAGTTTATAATACAACTCTTTTTGCTCCGCTTCAGAAATTTTGGCATTTTTTATTTTAAACACAATGAAATCTGATATGTGATCTAGCATTTTTTTATTTCCAACTAAATCATAAGTACGATCGTTCTCTTTTTTAATTTTCATAAATATGTCAATCCAATAGGATATGGCGCCAAACGAAGGAGCAGTTTGTTCCTGGAGTTCTTGTTCAATTTTGCGACATGCAAGAATCGTTTTTAAATGGATCGATTTTTCATAGCTTTTATAAGCTTGCTCAAATAATCGCTTTTTAAAAAGCTGATCTCCGAGTTTTTTAAATAAATGATAGAATTTCTTTTCTGGCGGACCACTTTTATAATATTCTTCAGCGAAAAGAGAAGACAAATTTTTATGTTTTAGATTTATGTATTGTAGTGTATCACCATTAATCGAGAGATTTTCAGGCTCTTTAATGGAATGATTTTCACAGTGAATACTAGATAATTTGTGGCAATCACGAGCATGTAATGCTTCAATCGGATTATCATTGGCATATAAATGCACCAAATTTTTTGGCAATCGAGCGATGTTTTTTACTTGATTGTTGGCAATATTCAAGTTTTGCATATGATCATTTTCTACCAGATTTTCAATAGAAGTAATTGAATTGTTAGAGAAATCTGCATACACAATTTTGGAATCCTTCAATTTTGGGATCTCAGTGATTTCATTTTTGCTGACATTGAGATTGAGAAGTTCAGGAATCGCTACAATTTCATCAATATTTTTGAATTTATTTTGAATCAGATTGAGCACTTTTAATTTTGAGAGACTTCTAAGTTCGTGAATCTCTTCTATTTCAGTAGCAATTATCGATAGTGATTCAAGATTTTTAAAATTGGAAAGTACGCTCGTGTCATTAAAGTTACAAGCATGTAGGGTAAGATGCGTGAGTTTTTTTAAATTTTGTAGTGCGCTAAAATCTGTAATGTTTTTACAATTATAAAGTTGTAATTGTTGTAGTTGCGTAAGTTTGGAAATACTATCTATGGATGAAAATGTGCCATTAATGAACGCAAGCATTGTAAGCTTTTGGAGTTGTGCTACTACGTCAATATCTCGAACCGTATTTAGATTAAAGTTGTACTGAAGCGCTTCTAAATTTGGAATTTGTGCTAAGAAATTTAGAGACTCTGTCTTTATATACGAATTATTCTCAAAACGAAGCATTTTCAAGTTCGGTAAAGAAATAGATGCATCTACCCTAACAACAGCCGTGTCGATAGTAATTCTTTCCAAAAAGTAACAATCATTTAGAGAGTGTAAGTATATTTCTTGATCTATATCAAATCGAATTGCGTCGATCTCATTAAATTTTGCTAAAAAACTGAAATCACCATTGCGATTTGGAAATTCCATAAATTCGGAATCATACAATTCCAATACTTTTTCATTTCCTTCTGTAATCTCAAAGTCAATAAAAAAGCTTGGATCTTCTTCAATTTTTAATAAAGAAGCTAATTCTTGTATGCGATGCGCTATAGATTCCATGCGTATTAGTTTAGCGTAAATTTCTAATACAATTACGCAATGATATTACGTAGTTGTATTTTTAAAATATTTTAAGCTAAAAATGGTTAGGCAACGGTAGGCGAGACTCGAACCCGCACATCCTGAGTGACGGTCAGGCACTCTTCCAGTTGAGCTACTACCGCTGCCATTTAGGTGTAAAGGTTGAACGAGACTTGAACTCGTACCTCCGGATATGAGGCCTGGTGTTCTTCCAATTGAACCATCAACCTTTACGTATTTTTATATTTTTAATTTCTAGACAAAGACTGAGCGAGAGTCGAACTCGCACCTCCGAAATAAAATGTCTGTTTACAGGTGTTCTTCCATTAAACCACCAGTCTTTGCATGTCTTTATCTATTTTTGTTACCAATCTTCAATCCTGTAGTTTTTTAATAACTTTCCTGTAAAGATAGTATTGTTTTGTTCATTTTCATAGATGGGATGAACGATTCGCGCGGCGCCATCTACAGGATCGAGCGGCGGAATGTATCCTTTTTCAAATTGTTGTTTGCGCAAGGTTTCTTTTGCTCCTGTAGAAACCCAACCGACATCGACTGCATTCATGTAGATTCCATCTTTTTCAAATGCTACCGCAGAAGTTCGTGTCATCATATTCAACGCCGCTTTGGTCATATTTGTGTGTGGATGGAACATGGTTTTATTGCCGTAACTGAATTGTCCTTCCGAAGACGTTACGTTGATGATGTGTTTTTTTGGAAAAGAAGATCGTTTCAACAAAGGCAACAATTCTTTGATTAGAAAATACGGTGAAATCTGATTGATTAAATTTACTTCAATCAATTCCTGCATGGAAATTTCTTCCAACGTCGCATTCCAACTATTCTTCGTGCGATTGTCTACAGGTTGCCCAAAACGATTCAGTTCTAAATAGCTTTTTTCAACATGATTTTCCAAGAGTTTTACATTCGCGACAGGCGTTTCATTCGTAATTAAATTTTGCTGCCCTGAAAATCCAAGTGCCAATTGCTGCTCTTTGGAAATTAAAGGTGTGTAATACTCATCTGTGTATTTGATGGTTTGCGCAGCATTGTTGATAAGAATGTCTAGCGTTTCGTGTGTGCTTTTATAATAATGGATAAAATTTTCAACCGATTTTAAATTTCGTAAATCCAATCCGTATACGACTAAATTAGCTGCCCAATCTGCATAATCTTCTTCTTGTTGAAATTGTACCAAAGCGATTGCTGGAAAACGTGTAGTCACAGTAACATGTGCCTGAAAACGCAACATTTTCAACGCAGTGGCATAGCCAATTTTTACGCGTCCACCTGTGAGAATGACTTTTCTACTAGATACATCCAATGTCTTGAAACGATTGTCATAATTGCGTTCTGCACAATCTGGACACAGTCGATTGTAAAATGAATGTGCCAACGTGTATGATGCATTACAACTATAACAATTTTTAGGAACATTCAACTTGGTGTATGATTGTGCCTTTTTGTTATTGTCACTGTACACTGTGGTATTTTCTAGAGCATTTTTAGAGATTTCACTATTCAGTGTTGTTTGTAAATCTTCTTGCTTTTTCGCAGTATAACTTTGTTTACGATTCGTTTTTTTAGCTTTGGAATGAATCTTCGTAATCAATGTTCCAAATTGCTGATTGTCTGGATTTTCCAAAGGATTTTTCTTCAGCGCATGCAACACTTTTAAGCAGGTTTCCCATTCTTGTTGTGAAAAATTATATGTCTCTTTATTCTCTTTCATAATCGTAATTTTTAAAAGGTTCCAAAAATCCTATCAGTTCTAAGGTATCTTTTTTCCAGCGAATTCCGTGTCCGCTTGCAATGCGAACCTCGTATACAATATCGTGTTTGTAATGTGTAAATACATTCCACCACGTTTTGTGTTTGAGGATATATTTTATCAAGTGTTGTACATTTTGTTCTTTTTCTTGGGAACTTCCTTTTACCTTTCCCCAGAAACTTTCCGTTGAGCGTTGGGCGTGTTTTTCCCAAGCGCGAACTGCTTTGGAAATTTGATCGTTGTGTGCTTCAAAACTGCATTGCATCAATTCGTGTTGTAATGGCGGAATTGCAGATGCATCTTGCAAACTCGCTGAGGTCAATCGCTGTCCAGAAAGTATCAAAATGTGTGCAAAGTGCGTTTCTTCTACGGCAGTGGCAAAAGCCTTACGCGTCAATTTATTCGCTTCAAAATTATACTTTTTTAAGATTTTGAATTGTTCTTTAAAAATCGCGAATGCTTCTTTGAGATTCGGAATGATTTCCTCTTCAAAATTCGGTTTTCCGTGAAACTTTACGGTATCATTTTCATACAACGCATACACGCGGTACGCTAATACAGACAAATGTTCGTGCTGTAAAAACGTGCTGTATGTGGCTTTCCAATCTTCGGAAAGGAAGCTTTTACAGGTGTATGCTATGTTTCGTAAATTATTCATTTTTGTCCAACCAAAATTGTCTGGTATATAGGATATTCAATTTGTATTCCTTTCATTCTTTTTTTGAGATGCTGAATCAAGTTCAGCATGACGTATCTTGCTTTCTATGACATTTTTCTGCGAAATATGCTCATCAACAATACATCGAACCATATTGCACCAAACTGTGGAATTGTCTAAAACCCAAGCATCGGAACTGATAGCGACTTTTCCACTTTCCGCAATCAACTTATCAGGATTGTTGTCTAAAATAACTTCCCAATTGTAATTGTGTTCCTCCGCGAATTCACGTAGCATTGTTTTTAATCGACCACTATTGGAAACAGGTTTGTCGAAAATCCACGTTGCCTTTTTGACTTTGTTTTCTTGTAGAAAGTTAGCAATTAACTGAATAGCTTCTGGCGTTTGTTTTACTTTTTTATAGGTTCCATGTACGCTTGATAAATCGCGATAGCAACCATCCAATCCTTTGAAAAGATACGCGCCCGATAAAGCACTTTCCAACATGATCAACACATTAAAA
Organism: Bacteroidota bacterium; assembly: GCA_039026955.1. Classification (GTDB taxonomy): domain Bacteria; phylum Bacteroidota; class Bacteroidia; order Flavobacteriales; family Flavobacteriaceae; genus Kordia. Next base: position 82,377 of record JBCCLH010000006.1, on the reverse strand, counting down.
CCATCGAGCATGACTTCCTTTTCTTCGATTTGGTTGGGAAATACACAATTTGCAGCACGTTTTTCAAGTTTCTGAGTTGCTTCACTCATTCCTTGTACGGCACGTTGTTGGCGTGTGTTGAGTTTGTAACGATTTCCCACCAATGGCAAAGACGATTTTTCAGAGAATCCTCGGCTCAACAAATACGATAGATCTTTGACAGCTTCTCGCATCTTAGCTTGCATTTTGAGATCGCCAAAGAGTCGATCGTCGCTTCCTTCTTTTCCTCTGTTTCTTGTGGTCATTGCTTAATTTTTCACTTAATATAAGATTTAAATCTTTTGTTAATTAACGTGAGTTCGACGTAAGAAATCATCAAATTACTCTTAATTTGCTGGAAAACAAACATTTGTCAGTTCGAGCATTATCGTAGATACCGAGCATAGCTCACGAGAACACTATAAAAGTTTAAACTTCGATTGAATCTCGTGAGCTTTGCTCGGTGCTTTCAGCAATGCTCGATTTGACAATTCCTGTAAGTTATTGACCATTATACATTTAATAGAATAGTTATATCGAACTCACGTTAATTACTAATAAAAGAGATTGTCTAAAAAGTGCAAATTTTGTCAAACCGAACTTGATACTGAAATAAATTCAGTACAGGTTTCGGTTTTTCATAACAATAGGCAATAATTATCATAAGATTCTGGATCAAGTCCAGAATGACGTTTCAATATCTTTTTCAGACAACCTCTTTACTAAATATTTAAAGATTCTCTATTTTCGGTTTCTTTTACGCTTCCAAGGTGCATTTTTAGATACATCACCTGCCATGATGCAACCAAACGGCAAGACTTCATCAATGACTTCGCCTAAACCAAATTGTTCCATTTGATTTCTTACGGTTGCTGCATTTTTGTAGGCAGAAGGCAATTCGGTAATGTCGATTTCATTCGAAAAGAAACGCACATCCAAGCCTTTGGTTTCTTCTGCAAAGATTTCTTCAATCGTTCCTGTTTTGCTTTTTCTATGTTGCGTTCTGCTGACATTTCTACCTGCTCCGTGTGGCGCAAAACCTAAGTTGGAGTCGGTTGTTTTTCCTTCCACAATCAACACAGGTTCTGACATGTTTAACGGAATCAATCTTGGTCCTGTGATGTCTGGCATAAACTTCGCATCTAATGGTGTTGCCCCTTTTGCGTGGTAGAATAAATCTTCATCTTTGAACACAAAATTATGCTCGTTCCAGTATCTATCTTCCTTTTCGATTCCTAACTTTTCTAAGGTTGCATCGTGAATGACTTCGTGATTCTTCTTAGTCCATTTACGAATAATCTGTAACGCTTCCCAGTAGCTTTGTCCTTCTTCTGTATCAAAAGGAATCCACGCATTTTGCTTTAAGGTTTGTGGCGATAATTCTCTTCTGAATTGTTCCGCCACTTTCATTCCTTTTTTAAACAAGATGGCACCAAAACCTCTACTTCCGTGATGTGTGACCATCATGGTATTTCCCGTTTTTTTAGAAGTTCCTACGAATAAGAAATGGTTTCCATCTCCTTGTGTCCCCAAATGCGAACGTGCGGCAGAAATACATTTTTGATCGTTTAAAAAGGAGTTTGCTTCAATCTCAGCTAATAAATCCATTGGAAAACGAAATTGCTCTTCTCTCGATCTTCCGCCAGGACCAAAATGTGTGACACTATGCGCTGCATCTAACACTTCTTGTGGATTTGCATCTCCAAGATCGGTCAACAATACTGAACAACAAATATCCGCACTATGCATTCCAGGATGAATGGCATTTTTAGCGACCGCCACACCACCTACAGGAATGACACCTTTTGCTCCAGTTGGACAGGCATCTGGCATGATAGCTCCGTTGACTAACGTTGGTGTCCGCATCAGGGTATTCATCGTATTGATGACACTTTCTACATTACTTTCTTCTACTTCATTTTCAGCTTCAATATTGATGGCAAATGGAATCGGTTTTTCGTGCAATGCTATTTCAGGATCAAGTTTGAACTGTTCCAAATAGACAAGCATTTCCTCAGTGTGTAACTGATTGTCATTGATGTGTGCAATTGCTTCTTTAAACCATTTTTTAGGTTTGAAACCTAAATCAATTAAAGTGTTTCCATTAATTTGAACATGTTCTTTCATCTATTTCTTTTATTTTTAAGTTAGATGGAATTCGCTAATAATCATCTCAGTAAGTATCAAGAATTGTAATAGCTCATTTCATGATCCTGTTTTTTAAGAACTCCGTTGAATTTAATTACCAACGGAGTTGTGTTTTGTCATTCAGAATGACGCTATACCATTTACAACCTGAAATTACCGTAATAAAATGCCCTTTTTTCCTTTCTTCTTCATTTAAAAAAGAAACTGTAGCTACGGCTATACTTGATTTTTGAAACTCGAATAAAGAAAAAAATCATCATTTTCTTTTACAGTAATTTCAAATTATAACTGGTATTATTTATAATTCCGAGACAAATATTTCATGAAACTACGCATTTATTTTGCGTAGTTAAATTTTTTGCAAAAAAAAGACCGGAACTAATTCCGATCTCTTTGCTGTTCTATGTTTCTTTAGTTTAGCAGGCTGTTGGCCCTCCAATACAAGAAAAATAGCATGTATTTGCTTTAATGTCTGACATCTGACATGGTGGATCAAAAGTATGCGTAAGACCCGTTCCACCTTTCGCTAGTTCTCTTGTTAAATTAGAAATTGACTTTTTTGAAAGCTTTAATGATTTTAAATTTTGTTTTTTCATGATAAAAATTTTTATGTGGTTAATACTATAAATATACCCAAAAAAACAGCGTGAAGTCTCTTATATATGTCGTATTTACTAAAATACGAGTAATAAATTTGTATAAAAATAATGTCTATGACATTGGCAATATTTCAATTACCTTACCATATACATTTTTGGTCCAACCGTTAATTCTTCCGTGATTATTTCCGATCAATACTCCGCGTTTTTCGTTTTTTCCTTTTACCAAATGTGTAAAAACATTTCCGCGAACTTTACAAAAAACGATGTCACCAACTTCACAATCTTCCCAAGAAATAGGCTGCAACTTTACAGGTTGCTTCGATTTTAAAATGGGCAACATAGAATTACCAGGTTCTTTTGAAATGATGGTCTCGCCATCAAGTAGTTTTTGAATTTTCCAATTCATAATCGTAATTTTTAAAAGTTATATGTGCCATGATTGACACACATATCTTTCTAAAATTAATTTCAAAAGTATTTTCAATGAACTTTTGCAAAAGAAGCAAATAACTGCGCAATCTTTTTACGTAGCGAAGTTTTTTGGGAGGATTTTTTTAAAGACAAATTCTTTTTTAGCCGAATATGAAGTAAAACTTTGCAACTGATTCATTGTTTTTTCTGCAAAATCCTGAATTTCTCTATGATATGCATCCTCTTTTTCACAGCTGTAACCAAAAATTAGCGAGTCAGCTCTATCGAAAAATTCATAAAAAGTCCAGAACAAATTTGGTTCTTCATGAAAAAAATCAACTAACACATTTTTTAAAATTTCGTAATATGCTCCTAGACTGGTTTGCTGCATAATTTCAACACACGATTTTTCTAAAGTCATTACTTTCTTAAAGTTTTCACCGTACATCAAACAAGCTTCTTTTTCAAGAATATCCAAACAATTGTCTGATCGGTAATTGATGGTCATGATCGTATAGAAAAAAGCATTGCGATCTAAGTTGTTCAAGATGTTTTCACTACTGTAGAGAAACTCCTCAAACGCTTCAATAGATTGCTTTCCAACCAGCGTATTATATATTTCTAATCGTAACTTTTTCAGGACTTATCGTTTACATACAAGCAAAAAAAATTAGCCAAAAAGGCTAATCAAATATACATCTTACTGATTGTTTAGACACCAATGTAAGATTTTTGCGGTGTTGTTGGCATCGTCTACACCTCGGTGATGTCTTCCTTCCATAGGAATTCGGAGGTATTTTAATGCGCGTTCCATTCCGATACCGCGTCGCATGCGATTGCAACGTCTGTACTCTTCTTTGACATTGATGTGTTGATACCCAAATGGGAAATCCACATTCTTCTGTCTGCATGTTTCAATCATTTTGTTACGATCATACGCACCGTAACTTGCCCATGTGTAGGCAGATGAATCATACTCGTCAAAGAGAATATCAACCGCATCTTCAAAAGAAACGCCTTCTTGCGCCACCATTTCCGGTGTGATTGATGTGAGTTGCGTGCAAAATCGACTGATTTCAGAATGTTCAGGAATTACGAGAATTCCGCGTTGATTGGAAATTTCCCCGGAAGGAACATCCAATTCGCAAATACCAATTTCGATAATCTCACTGTGAGTTCGTTGGTATTCGCCATCTTGTTCCCAGCAAGTAGCTTCTAGGTCTACCACTAGGATTTTGTCTGTTGTTTTCATCTTTAAATTATTTTTATTTTGTTTCACTGATCTCGCTCAATGCGAAATCTCATTGTTGGTAACAGACGAAAGCCGACGCACAAGTAACTATGTAAAGAACTTGTGCAAAGAAATATGAATAACTGCGCAATCTTTTTACGCACTTTATAAATTTTTAGTATTTTCCCAAAAAATAACTCATATGGCCATAAATAAAAACGCGTTGATTCGCTATAAAACCATTGATAAGTGTTTGCAAAACAAGTATCGTCAATGGACTTTAAATGATTTGATTGAAGCTTGCTCTGACGCTTTGTATGAATATGAAGGACGCGAGGTGAATGTGAGTCGTCGTACGGTGCAACTCGATATTCAAATGATGCGTAGTGATAAATTGGGCTATAATGCGCCGATTGTGGTGTACGATCGGAAGTATTATAAATACGAAGACGAAGATTATTCCATTACAGATATTCCGTTGACAGAAAATGACATGAACGTACTTTCAGAAACGGTAGAAATGCTGAAACAGTTTAAAGATTTCTCGCTATTTTCAGAGCTAGGCGGCATTATTCAGCGCTTGGAAGATAAAGTCTACACAGAAAAAACACACCAATCTGCTATCATACATTTAGACAAAAATGAAAACCTAAAAGGCTTGCAGCATTTGGATTTGCTATACCAAGCTATTTTAAAGAAAATCGTATTGCGATTGACGTATCGATCGTTCAAAGCGCGTACTGCTTCTGAAATTGTGTTTCATCCGTTTATTTTAAAAGAATACAACAATCGTTGGTTTTTGGTGGGCGTTATTGGCAAGAAGTCAGAAATCATCACGCTGGCTTTAGACCGAATTATCAATGTGGATTACGATTTAGATATTCCGTACCGAAATGAAGATTTTAACGGCGATGACTATTATAAAAATACAATTGGCGTGACGGTTTTGACCGAAAAACACATTCAGCGAATTGTCCTAAAAATAGATCGTAGCAATGCACCGTATGTCACTACCAAACCGTTTCACAGCACACAAGAAATTATTTCTGTTCATCAAGATGGAAGCATCACGATACAGCTTCAAGTGCATATCAATTTTGAACTAGAACGCTTGATTCTCGGTTTTGGCGATACGATTGAAGTACTTGAACCAAGATTGCTACGCAAGCGTATTCGAAAAAAATTAAATGCTGCGGTTGAGAAGTATGCTAAGTAAATAGTGATCAGTTTAATAAGAAAAAAACGCTTGTCATTTATAAGAAATACAAGCGTTTTTATATCCAAAAGCTAATGTAACATAAGTTCGATATAAGAAATCATTAAATTACTCTTAATTTACTGGAAAACAAACATTTGTCAGTTCGAGCGCAGTCGAGAACAGCTTAGAAAACTTGTGTTTCAATTGAATCTCGACTGCGCTCGATTTGACAATTTATGTAAGTTATTGACTATTATGTGTTTAACGGATTAGTTATATCGAACTCACGTTAATTACTTTTGGGACACATGTACAAACTACTTTTGGAATGCCTGCTGGAAAAATAGGAATGTGGTCAGGAAATGTAAATAGCGAAGCCTTCGCACAATATTCAGGAACTATGCCTGATACGCCAAGTATTCTATCAGAAGTATTAAATGGTACTAGTAACTTTTTAAATTTCCCAACTTTTGTAGTAATAGGCTACAATATGCACGATGTAAATATGGACGGAATCACGCGATATGCGGGAACAAATCCAGATACACCGTTTATTTTGCAAAATGTATTGGCACATCCCGGTAATTTTCTTAATTTTAGCACCTATCAGATTCAAGAATAATTACCAGAGAACTAAATATTTTAAACAAATCAACATGAGAAAAACTACTTTTATTTTATTACTATGCGCAACTTTCGCTTTATTTTCAAGTAAAGCAAATGCCCAAGATGGCTATACTTGGACCTTGCAACACAATGGAGGCTATAGCTTTACGGTACAAGCAGTACCAAACACGAGTTCAAACAACTTTGCAACTTCTGTACAGAGTTATGGATTTACACTCATTTTATCAGATGGTATAAGTATTACTTCGAATTCTTCTTTAGGAGGAACCGCTTCTTTAAACTTTTTTGATGGAGCTGCGATTTCACAACCAGCTATTGATGGATACCTAGTGACTGAAACGCCAGGAAGTCCTATTTCATTGCCAGCACCTTCCGCGGGGACAAATACAGATGTGTTAACATTTACAGTAAATGGAACTCCGACGAGTGGTGATATGTATATCTTAGAGAATAATTCTACATTGGCTAATAATATTAATCCATTAAAATCATTCATGCAAGCGGATATGATTGATGATGGATCTGCATTATTTGCAAATGTAGTAGATCCAAATGCGGCAGCGGTAACAGGCATGAGTACATTTAACTTCTCAACGTTAAGCACGGAAGGAGCAGAATTACAAGACGTAAATGTATTCCCAAATCCAGTAAAAAATGTAGCAACGATTACAGGTGTAGCAGATATTGAGTCTATCGTAGTAACCAACTTAAATGGACAACGTGTGTTGAACCAAGTATCAAGCTTGTCAACGATTGACATGTCTAGCCTAAAAACAGGAATCTACTTTGCAAAAATCACTGCAGCAGCAGGATCAAAAACAGTGAAGTTGATTAAGGAATAAGACACTAAATCCAAATCATATCATACAAAGCGCTGTTCGGTTGAATGGCGCTTTTTTTATGATTTTTCCTAGTATTTCTCTTACTAGATAACTCTATAACATGATATTTTAAATCATTTTTAGCGATTGCTTCATATTAAATCAAAAGATTAAGATAATACATAAAATAAATAAATTTAAATAAAATAGGGCGCTATCGTTAGCGCCCTATAATTTGATCTTCTACTTTTTTACGAACTGCTACACAGTTTTTTATAAACATTTTTTAGGATTAGATAAGCTATGTGAATTCCTATGACTAACAAAACGTCTATGACATAATATTTAGATGTGACCTTTGAAAAAATCATTTTCAACTTTTTCTTTTCTTAACTTTTGCTTTTTTATGATTTGGATTGATAGAACTTCTTTTGATTTTGAAGCTTTTGGATTCAATTTATGTTAATGAGGGTTAATTTTCCTTCTATTTTCCTTAGGTTTTGGCTATTTGGCATAGCAATCCTGGCGATCGTTTAAGATTATGTGCTATCGCCTCTAATACATGTATGGAATGAACTTTTTCTATTCCTTTTAACCGAGTAGTTCCACTACCAAACCACCGCTTTATGCTTCCAAAGGTACGTTCTACTACCCAGCGTTTTTTACTGATGGCTTTGTTGTATTTTACTTGCCAGTGCGTTAGCGGTGTATTTCTGTAGCCTTTATGCATGATTCTACTTTTACTGCCTTTTTCTTTTAGCATTTGATCGTTAGCTTTACTTTTAAAACCTTTATCTGCCATGACCTGCTTTCGTTGTCTTGGAAGTATTTTATCTACCAAAGGTTCGAGTCCTTTACTATCATGCTCATTAGCGGCTGTTGTATGAACTCCCAGTACCATTCCATTGTTATCTGTCCCAATATGCTTTTTGTAACCAAATACGGATTTACCTCCTTTCTTTACCCAACGTGCTTGATGGTCTGCCCCTGGCTGCTCTACTTTTTTTAACTGATGATACTGCTCCTCTTTGTCTTTATCTTCTTGTGAACGATTCTCTTCATTTCTGTCTTGAGCCAACTCATAAGTAGTTTTACCTTTAGGATTAAATGGACTTTGAGTCAAGGAAGCATCTACCTGTGCATGTCCTGTGGTGAGAATCAACTTATGATCACTTAATTGCTTGTTTATCTTTTTTAGAATACGATCGTAAGCCTTCTTTTGGGTAAGTTCACTTCTAAAGCGGCTCAATGTACTATGATCAGGAACACTATCTTCGATAGATAAATTACAAAAACGCATCGCGCTTAAACTATCATTAACCATAGCTTCGGTCTGTACATCGCTTAAATTATACCAAATACTAATGAGTTGCATCTTAAATAAAAGTAAGGGATTATAAGCTTTGGTACCACGCTCTTTCAAGCCGCGTTTATAGACTTTCTTTAATTCTTTTTCTATTGGTTGCCAATCTATCAGTTGATTCATCTGTAGAAAAAACGTGTTCTTGGAGATTCGACGCTCCACATATCCATCGCTAAAGCCCATTTGTATGTTATTTTCAAATTTGTAACTCATCTTCTTAAAGATAACTATTCAGAAAATAAAAAACATCATTTTACCTATTTTAGTGCAAAGGTCTCTAGATAGTATTTCCTGATTGCTTAAAATAATTTCCAACATTTTGTGTCTTCTCCTAGATAAAAAAACAAAAAACCCGATCAAATTTGATCGGGTTTCTTCGGTGGTGCCTCCAGGAATCGAACCAGGGACACAAGGATTTTCAGTCCTTTGCTCTACCAACTGAGCTAAGGCACCAGTCGCAAATGCGGATGCAAATATAAGCGTTTTTTAAACTTGACAAAACTATTTTGCAAAAAAAACGTTTCTTAAATTAGCAAACTCTAAACTACACGCATGAATTTAATTGTAGATGCAGGAAATACATATATAAAAGTATCTGTTTTTCAAAAAGATAAAATGCTCTTGCACGAAAGTTTCAAAAAAGAAGTATTCCAAATAAAAATTGAAGAAATTTTAAAAAAATACACCCAAATTGACCAAATGATTACATCATCCGTGACAAAATTGAGTGAAGCTACCAAGGAATTTCTCGATACTCTCAGCATCCAAGTACATACACTAACCCACAAAACAAAAGTTCCGTTTCAAAATAATTATGCCACACCAGAGACTTTAGGCGTTGATAGAATTGCCTTGGTTGTAGCAGCCGTTTCACAATATCCCAAACAAAATGTATTAGTAATTGATGCAGGCACGTGTATTACCTACGATTTTAAAACCGACAAAGAAATCTATCTCGGTGGCGGAATTTCCCCAGGACTCCAACTTCGATATAAAACATTAAATCTACTCACTGCAAACCTTCCTCTACTAGCACCCAAAATGCCAGAAAGTTATATTGGCAATACTACCGATAGCGCAATTCACTCCGGAGTCAGCATAGGAGTAATCACTGAAATCGACGGAATAATTAATAGATATAAAGAGCAATTTCAACATTTAACAGTTATTTTAACAGGCGGCGACACTAATTTCTTGGCTAAAAGGTTAAAAAATACCATATTTGCGAATTCAAAATTCTTGTTACAAGGATTGAATAATGTTTTAGAATATAATAGATATAATGATTAGAAAGTTTTTAGGATTATTAATTTTGTTGTTTATCTGCCAAATTAGTACTGCACAACAAGGAACGTCTTCCCCGTATTCTTTCCTCGGAATTGGCGACTTAAAGTTTAACGGAACAACAGAAAATAGAAGCATGGGTGGGATAAGTGTCTATTCAGATAGTATTCATATCAACTTACAAAATCCAGCATCTTACGGAAACTTAAAATTTACAACCTACGCATTAGGTGCAAGCTACAATCAATTGCGATTGGAGAGTGATAATGGTGAAGACAAAGGCTCTTCTACTTCATTAGACTATTTAGCAGTGGCGTTTCCTTTAACCAGCAAATTAGGAGTAGGTTTTGGATTAGTGCCTTTTACCTCGGTAGGATATAGCTTTGAAGGTATTGGCGAAACAGGTTTTGCATCTGCGCCATTTAAATTTGCCCAATACGAAGGTGAAGGTGGTTTAAACTCTGTTTTCTTATCTTTGGGATATAAAATTGCGAAAGGTTTCTCTATTGGTGGTACCGTCAATTATAACTTTGGAACGATTGAAAATCAGAATACGGAATTCTTAGGAGATGTAGATGAAGAAGGCACATTCTTTAGAACTTTAAATTATGGAACACGATCCAGAGATGAATCTCGATTGAGTGGTTTAAGCTATAACTTAGGTGCCTATTATGAAACCAAATTTAATGACAAACTCTCATTAACAACGTCATTGACATTTGCGCCACAATCAGATATCACCTCGCGCAATACGCGTACATTAACTGCGTTAAATATTACAGGTGCAGGAGGAGAAATAATCAGTCCAGGACAACAAGATCAAGTTGATTTGGGACGTAGAACAAAAACAGATTTAGTATTGCCAACAAGACTCTCTTTAGGAGCGGGAATTGGGGAAAGAAATAAATGGTTTACAGCCATCGAATACACATTACAAAACAACAGCGATTTTGGAAACGGATTGACGGTGATTGAAAATGTAAATTATGAAAACGGTTCAAAACTTGCAGCGGGAGGATTCTACATTCCAAAATACAACTCTTTTACAAGTTACTGGGAACGAGTAACCTACAGAGCGGGAATTCGTTATGAAGACACAGGAATCATGGTGCGTAACGAAGCCATAAATGATTTTGGCATATCTTTTGGAGTAGGGCTACCTGTAGGACGAACATTATCAAACGTGAACCTAGGTGTAGAGTTCGGTAGAAGAGGAACAACGAACTCAGGATTGATCAAAGAAAACTACGTAAACTTTCAAATAAGTTTATCACTAAACGATAAATGGTTTATAAAAAGAAAATACAATTAAACGATAAATATTAAAGAAATGAAGAAGACGATTACATTATTAGTTGCCGGGTTGTTTGCGATAACAAGCTTCACAACTTTAAATGCACAGGATTGTAAGACAAAGTTATCTCTCTTTGCCGAAAATGCGAAAGCGAAAAATTACGCTGAAGCTGAAACACAATTAGCCGAACTAAGAAAAGATTGTCCAACAATCAGTTCTGCTTTGTATGCATACGGTGAAAGAATCTACAAAGACAAAATGAAAAAGACTGACGACAAGAAAGCTGTTGCAGAAGAGTTGATTCAGTTGTATAGAGATAGAATGGCAAACGTTCCAGCAAAAACGAAAAAAGGAGACATCCTTGGGAAAATAGGAACATTAATGGTCGATCACAAAATTGGTGATGCAAAAAGTCAGTACGATGTATTTGATCAAGCATTCAAAGAAGATTTAGCAAACTTCAAAAACCCAAAATCTTTATATCAGTATTTTGAACTATACTATAATATGTATAAAGGTGGAAGTTCAGGAGTAATGTTGGAAAACTTAATCCAGAAGTTTGAAGAATTAACAGAAAAATTCGAGTCAGAAAGTGAAAGATTAGCGAAAACAAAAAACAAGTTAATCACGAAGAAAGATGCGGGACAAGAATTAACGTCTAAGGAAAAAAGAACAGAAAGAGTAGCAGATACAAACGTAAAAGCAATCGCAATTTTCTCTGGAAACATGGAAGCGTTGATCGAAAAAGTATCTACTTGTGAAACCTTAATTCCTTTATTTAGAAAGAACTTTGACGCAAACAGAAGCAATGCCTTATGGTTAAAAAGAGCTGCAGGTAGATTGGATGCAAAAGGCTGTGATGAAGATCCATTATTCGTAGAATTGGTAGAAGCAGTAGATGCGTTAGAGCCATCTGCAAACTCTAAAAGATACCTAGCAGGAATTTACGAAAGAAAAGGAAACTTAGTAAAAGCTGAAGAGTATTTGAACCAGTCGTTAGACATGGAAAAAGATCCAATTAGAAAAGCGACATTATTATACAAAATTGCTTCAAAAGCAAAGAAAAGAGGTCAAAAATCAAAAGCGAGAAAGTATTACTTGCAAGCAGTTCAAAACAATCCGTCATTAGGTGGAGCGTACCTAAAAATTGCACAATTATATGCATCAAGTGTAAACCAGTGTGGAAACGACGAGTTTACAAAAAGAGCAGGATACTGGAAAGCGGCGGAAATGGCTAGAAAAGCTGGACAAGTAGATCCATCATTAAAAAGTGTAGCGAGCAAAACAGTAAACTCATACATGAAATCTGCACCAAGCAAATCAGATGTATTTAGCAAAGGATACAAAGGTGGAGAAGCGATTCCATTAAACTGTTGGATTGGTGGAAGCGTACGAGTTCCTAGTCTCTAATAATATATGAACATACCAAAAAAATATATGTTGCAAGGCATTGTCACAATCTTCATTGTGGCAATGCTTTTTTCATGTCAGGACAATTTTAGCGAAATCCAAAAGCTTTCGTACAACAAGCGTTTTCCTGTCGGTGAAGCAGAAAATATGTTTTTAATCTATACAGATTCTGGAAAAGTAAAATCAACCTTACGCAGTCCGTACAACAAAGATTTTTCCAATCAAAAATTTCCATTTATGGAATTTCCAAACGGAATTGTACTAGAGTTTTTTGACGAAGAAGGTAATAAAAGTATCGTCACTGCAGATTATGCTATTTTGTATAGTGACACAAGATTAGTAGATTTACAAGGAAATGTGGTGCTCACAACACACGAAGGAAACATTCTAGAAGCGCCACAACTCTATTGGGATCAAGATCGGGAGTGGGTTTTTACCGAAGGCGAATTCAAGCTCAGTAATACAGAATACGGCGTGTTGCTACAGGGAACCAACGGAATTGACTTTAACAGAGAATTCACCATTGTGGAGGCTCATGAAATCTACGACAGTACCATTCCGATAGAAGAAAACGAAAAATAAAACATAAACAACCTAATAAAACAAAATCAAGTGAAAGTTTTAAGCTATACAAAATACGTGTACCTTTTAGTGGCGGCATTATCTATTTTTAAAATCATCACGGTTTGGCAAAATGATGGTACTGTAGATTATTTATTTGTGGCATTCGCTGTGGTTTCGCTTTTAATGTTCTTCTTTAGAAGACACTACGAGCAAAAATTTGAAGAACACAAAAAAAATAAAGACGAGTAAATGGAAATACAGGTGCTCATTATTATAACGGCATTACTGTTTTCCGCATTCTTTTCGGGAATGGAAATCGCGTACGTCTCCGCGAATAAAATCCATATCGAACTCGAAAAAAAGCAAGATGGAATTCTTGCAAAAATCCTGAGACGACTCACACAAAAACCTTCAAAATTCATCGCTACCATGCTAGTTGGAAACAACATTGCCTTGGTGATCTATGGATTTTTTATGGGCGATCTCATCACACAATGGGTACACGAAACTCCGTGGCTCTATGCATACATTACGGTAAAATATGAATTGCTGTTTCAAACCATCGTCTCTACGTTAGTTATTTTAGTGACGGCGGAATTTTTACCAAAAGTATTTTTCCAAGTCTACGCCAACAGTCTCTTAAAATTCTTAGCAATTCCCGCGTATATTTTCTATCAGTTATTTTGGTTGATTTCTGAATTCGTCATGTGGATTTCGAATGTATTGCTCAAAAAATTCTTCAAGACAGAAGGCGATGAGGTGCAACTCGAATTCAGCAAAGTGGAATTGGGCGATTACATTTCTGAACAAATGGAAGCCGGACACGATGATGAAGATGTCGATTCTGAAATTCAAATATTCCAAAATGCCTTAGAATTCTCAGCGGTAAAAACGCGCGAAGTCATGATTCCACGAACAGAAATTGTGGCAATTGAATTGCATGAAAGCACCCAAAATTTAGCGAAACTCTTTTCTGAAACTGGATATTCTAAAATATTAGTCTACAAAAATACCATTGACGATATTATCGGATATGTCCATTCGTTTGAACTCTTCAAAAAGCCAAAAACCATTCGTAGCATTGTATTGCCAGTCGTATTTGTGCCCGAAGCGATGTTAGCAAACGATGTATTGGATGTATTGACGAAAAAGCGCAAAAGTATTGCCGTAGTTTTGGACGAATACGGCGGAACTTCCGGAATTGTCACGGTAGAAGATATCGTAGAAGAATTATTTGGCGAAATAGAAGACGAGCATGATAGTACGGAGCTTCTAGAAAAACGTTTGGGCGAATATGAATACCTATTTTCAGCGCGTTTGGAAGTCGATTATATCAATGAAACCTACAAACTAAATCTTCCAGAAAGTGAAAATTATGAAACTTTAGGAGGTTTAATTGTGAGCGAAACAGAAGAAATTCCGCAGCAAGATGAAGTCATCGTAATCAACAACTTAAAGTTTACAATGATAGAAGTATCGAACACTAAAATCGATACAATTCAACTACAAATTCTCTCTGAAGATTAAAATCCCGAAAATTAACGAATTAATACGCAGTTCTTCTTTTATAATTTGGTAGGAAATTGTATTTTCGCCCACTGAATTTCATAAAATTGAAGATACATGGCAATTCTTGCAAAAATTAGACAGCGTACATTAGTACTAATCCTGATCATCGGATTGGCACTTTTTGCTTTTGTAATATCTGACGTATTCAATACCAATGGCGGCGGAGAAAAGCGACCAACAGAAATAGGAAGCATCAATGGAGAAAGTATTCCTTACGACGGATTTCAAAACCAAGTAGAATACATGAAAAATGTATATGGTGGTAGACAAACCACTATACAAATTGTAAATTCAATTTGGGATCAATCATTAAATGACATGTTGATCACACAGCAATTAGATGAATTAGGGATCACGATTGAAAAAGATGAATTATGGGATGCTTTAATCCAAACTCCTAATATCACAAACAACGAACGTTTCCAAGATGAATCTGGAACATTTGTAGAAGCAAAGTTGAAAGAATATGTTGATAATTTAGAAGCGACAAAAAATCTTTCTCAACAAAGCATGGCAGAATACCAAAACTGGTTACAAACAGAACGCTTTGCCATCAACAATGCAAAAAGAACATTGTACAACAACTTAGTAAAAGCAGGTTCTATTGTGACGGTAAAAGAAGGAGAATTGGCGTACAGAGCAGAAAATGACAAAGTAACATTCAAATATGTGCGTGTGCCTTACACGTCAATTGCAGACTCGTTAGTTCAAATCAAAAACAGCGATGTGCAAAACTACATCAACACACACAAATCTAGCTTCGAAGTAAAAGCATCAAGAAACATTCAATATGTATACTTCCCAGAAACACCTTCAAAATCTGATGAAGATTTAGCAAAAGGCGGAATTGAAGAGTTAAAGAATGGATTCGCTGCGGCTGAAGATGCAAGTGCGTTTGCAAATATCAACACAGAAACAAACGAACCAGAAGTATTTACATACAAAAGCCAATTGCCAAAAGACTTCTCGGAAGACATGATGGCGATGAATATTGGTGATGTGTATGGACCGTACAAAGTAGGAAACAAATACAAAATCTCTAGATTGCTTGAAACAAGACAATTACCAGATTCTGTAAAAAGTAGACATATCTTAATTCGTTTTGCAGGTTCTACAGGAGCAGATGCAGAATTAAAGAAAACAAAAGAAGAAGCGAAAGCACAAGCGGATAGTTTGTTAGCAGTAATCAAAAGAAACAGATCAAAATTTGCAGACTTAGCAAAAGAATTCTCTGATGATACTTCAGCAGACAAAGGTGGAGACTTAGACTGGTTCAATACGATCAGTTCTGCGAGACTAACACCAACATACAAAGATTTCGTATACGAACAAGAAGTAGGTGCGTTGGACGTAGTAGAATCGCCTTTCGGATTCCACATCATCGAAGTAGAAGATCAAAAAAATAAGCAAGATGTTGTAAAACTTGCAACGATCAATCGTGAAGTAGAAGTAACCGAAGAAACATTACAAAACTTATTCACGGTATCTTCTAAATTTGAATCGGATGCAGGAAAATCTGGAACGGACTTCGCAACGTTGGCAAAAGAAAATACATTTGAAGTAAAAACGGCGAATAATATCAAAGAATTAGACCCAAGCATTCCAGGATTGCCAAATCAACGCGAAGTTGTACGTTGGGCTTTCAGAGATGATACCAATGTGGGTGACATCAATCGTTTATCTGTAGGAAGCGGATTTATTGTAGCACAATTGACAGCGAAGAATCCTGCGGGACTTTCTTCAGTACCAGAAGCATCTTCAAGAGTATTGCCAATCTTACGCGATCAGAAAAAAGCAGAATTGATCAAGCAAAAATATGCTTCTGCAACAACTTTGGCAGAATTGGCTTCTGCATCAAGCAATATAGAGCAACAAGCAACGGCATTATCTATGCAATCGCCAACAGTACCAGCAGCAGGAGAAGAACAAAAAGTTGTGGGAACTGCGTTTGCATTAAATGCAGGACAAACCTCAAAATTAGTAGCTGGAAAATCAGGAGTCTTCATGATTCAGTTAGTTTCTAAAGAAGAAGCGCCAGCGAAAGACACATACTTAGCAGAAAGCAATACGATCAGAGTACAACGTGTTTCAAAAGCATTAAACTCTGTATCAGGTGCCTTAAAAAGCTCTGCGGAAATTGAAGACAACAGAGGAGTTTTCTACTAGTCTTTAATAGATAAACAAATACAAAGCCTGTGAAATACTATATTTTACGGGCTTTTTTGATTTTGAATGTTGAGTGTTGAATTTTGAATTGTTTCAAATTCAACTTCAAAACTCTATCATCACTTTTGTTTCTATAATAAAGACAAGCGATTTTGATAAAAGGTTTGATTCGTCATTACGAGCGACAGCGCGGTAATCTGTCTAAATCAAAGCAAGATTAATCCTTTGAAAGAAACAGATTGCCGCAAGTTTTTACAAAACTTTCGCAATGACAAATCAAATAAATGTAAAAATTAAAGTACTCCTCGATAGCTCTATTGAGCGCAGTCGAAATACAATTTTCTTCATTTCATTCCAAAAATCAATCGAAGTGACGTATGGTAAAATTGAAGCTGTGTTTCGTCTGATACGTCATTGCGAGCATAGCGCGGCAATCTGTTTCTAGTAAAACATATCATTTCCTTTGAAATAAGCATTATTACATTTTCAAATTTTCAAATCGATACATTAAAATCATCACTTCAATTTCTATAACAAAAGCAAGTATATTTAGTAAAAAGTTTGATTCGTCATTACGAGAAGCGATAGCGACGAAGTAATCTGTTTCTAGCCCTAAAAACAAATTTTCTATGACATCACAAAAAACAAATCCACAAAAAACAAATAAACAAACCCACAAATCAAAATCAACCCCATTCCAAATCACAAAACCATCTCCAAGAAAGGAATCACAGTAGTATACCCTTTTTCAACAAAATAAGTAATAGTATCATCATTTCCAGTGGCCAACACAAAATCACCGCCCCAAGCGCCCAAACTTTTAATCTGACCAAAATAATCTGCAAACAACACTTCTTGCACAGGTGTTTCTTGAATAATCTCTCCGATCAACTGTTCGTGTTCTTTCAGAAGCAATTCAAAATCGACTAACGAATTGGTTTGCGTCATCTCCAAAGTAATCGCATTGATAATTTTTATCTCATTCGCAATCGAACCTTTTCGCGCATTATAATTGTTGATGGCGTTTCTACTGTTTTGTTTTTTGTTTAAATGGACAAAGTACAACTGATCGCGAAATGAAGGCGAAAAATCAATCTCTGTCACCGTTGGCTGCTGTTGATGCACCTCGTAAATAATTGGCAAATTATGCTTGGCGCAGGCAATATCATAGCCACTTCCTTTAAAGGCATTCCAAAGAAGACTATAGGGATTCACGTTTGCCCAAAGTGCTATATTATGAATCAACGTAGAAGAAGAGCCCAAACCCCAATCTTGCGGAAAACTTAAGGTCGTTTGTACTTCATAACTAGTATTGTCAGCTAAAAAATCAGGATTCAAACGTTTGGCTTCTGAGAGCAAATCATGCAATGTTTGATTCACTGCATCTACATACGAGCGCGCCGTATTGAGCGAATCGATTTCAAAAGCATGCTGATACCAAATAATATCTCGATCATCATAACTTTTCCAAACCAAATTCGGGACTTCATCAGCCGTTGGTAAATCAATAGGATTCACAGAAAGTGTCTGTCCATACTTCGTGGGAATTGCCAATGCTTTGGCACCATCAAGTACGACATATTCTCCTGAGAGTAATAACTTTCCGTTGCTATAAAATTCCATTAAGCATGCTGTGATTTATAAGCGGTAAACGCATTCACGACTGCGCTATGTGTGACAGTTTTATCTTTAAAATAATTCACAAAATACGTTTTTTCTGCTTCGGTAGCTTCCAGTTGATTCAAAATATTGATCAAATGCATTTTCATATGTCCTTTTTGAATTCCTGTAGTGACCAACGAACGCACGGCTGCAAAATTCTGTGCCAATCCAGCTACAGCGACAATCTGCATTAACTCTTTTGCATTCGGTTTTCCAAGCATTTCCAAAGCCAATTTCACAAGTGGATGTAAAGAAGTCAATCCGCCAACCGTTCCTAAAGACAGTGGAATTTCAATCCAAAATCTGAAAATGCCATCAACTACTTCGGCATGTGTCAAGCTGGTATATTGTCCGTTTTTGGAAGCATAGGCGTGAATTCCCGCTTCAATCGCTCTAAAATCATTTCCTGTGGCCAATACAACGGCGTCAATACCGTTCATGATGCCCTTATTATGCGTCACGGCGCGATACGGTTCAGTTTTGGCAATAGCAATCGCGCGAATAAACTTTGCTGCGAACTCGTCTGCATCAACTGATTCACTTTCGGTTAAATGCTCCACAGGACAACTGACTTCTGCTCTCACAATACAATTCGGAACGTAATTCGATAGAATGCTCATCACAATCTGAATGTTCTTTTCTTCGGTAGAAAAAGCATCAAAAGTCTGCGCGCCCGCTTCAAAAGTTTTGGCAAACTGTTCCAAACACGAATTGATAAAGTTGGCGCCCATCGAATCTACCGTTTCAAACGTACAGTGCAGTTGAAAATATCCGTCCAATTCATCGGTTTTATCACGCAATTCAATATCGGTAATGCCGCCGCCACGTTTTTCCATATTTTGAGTAATATGCTTCGTAGCAGCCAACAATTCAGGTTTAATCGTAGTAAAATAGTCCTGTAACTTTTCTGTCGATCCAAAATACATAAAATGCACTTGTCCCACTTTTTCGGTACTCAAAACCGTCGCTTTAAATCCGCCACGATCCAACCAAAACTTCGCAGCTTTACTCGCCGCAGCAACCACAGAACTTTCCTCAATCGCCATCGGAATAGCGTACATTTGATCGTTAATCAAAAAATTAGGCGCAATTCCTAGCGGGAGATAAAAATTCGTGATGGTGTTCTCAATAAACTCGTCGTGTAGTTTTTGTAGTTTTTCGTCTGAATTCCAATATTTTTTCAATAGAGCAATCACGCTTTCATTATCCTGAAAATACGTATTTGCAAGCCATTCAATCTTTTCTTCTTTGGAAAATTTAGAGAATCCAGCAATAGGAGCTATCATACATTAGGGTTTAATCCCTGCAAAGATACGGAATGAAGAAATAACAAATTCAATCAAAAAGCATTAAAAAATGGACAGAAAATATCATAATTGACTCAAAATGCAGCTAAAAGTGAAAAATTACCCAAAAATTCATAAAAAAGTGTTGTAAGAATCGTCTTTTGTATGCTTTATAATTTAAGGTTTGATTTTTGTGGTACTTGCTTGATATTTGTATATTGTCAGCTTTATAATTTAAAATGATACCAAATTTGTTCTATAATGCGACTTTAGAAGCGAAGTTGCTTTGGTAGCCTAGGACGCTGTGAATGTTTTGCATAGCCTTAGCTACGGAAAATTTCGCAAGAAACTAGGATGCCAAATGAACGAGCTTATATGTTGTATTATAGAATAAAGTTGGTATGACTCAAACCCACAAGCATTTAACACGCTTACTTAAAAAAACGCAATGCGAATGAAAATAAAATATGTTTTTCTTTTTTTGTTTTTAGGAATAGCCAACCTGACACTAGCACAAGAGAAAGAAATTACCCTAGAAGAAATATGGACTGGCGCTTTTAGAACCAGCGGAATGGATGTGTTGCATTCCATGAATAACGGACAGCAATACACGGTATTTAACAGACGCGCAGGTACAGTTGACAAATACGATTATAAAACGCTTGAAAAAGTAGAAACCATTTTAAAAGCAAGCGATCTTCCAGAAGTTGGGCGTTTCTCTTCATATGAATTTAGTGCTGATGAGAGCAAGTTGATTTTAGCAACTAAAGTAGAACCTGTATTTAGAAGATCGCGATTGGGAGTTTACTATGTGTATGACATTGCTTCCAAACAAGTGGTAAGAGTTGCAAATCGTAAAATTCAAGAACCTACTTTTTCTCCGGATGCTAGCAAAGTTGCGTATGTGTTTGAAAATAATATCTATGTAAAAGATTTGACTTCAGGAGAAACCACACAAATCACAACAGATGGTGTGCAAAATAAAATCATTAACGGTGTGACAGATTGGGTATACGAAGAAGAATTTAGCTTTGTACGTGCGTTTCAGTGGAATGCTGCCAGCGATCATATTGCCTTCATTCGTTTTGATGAAACAGACGTTCCAGAGTTTTCTATGGATGTGTATGGTGGCGAATTATATCCACAACAACACGAATTCAAATATCCAAAAGCAGGAGAGAAAAATGCAGAAGTTTCTTTGCATTTGTACAGTTTGAAAACTAATAAAACAACCGATATCAATTTAGGAAACTACACAGATTTCTACATTCCACGAATCAAATGGACAAACGATCCTGTGGTATTGAGCGTACAAGTGATCAACAGACATCAAAATGAATTGGACTTGATTATGTACAATGCTGCTGACAACAAATCTACTGTAGTTTTAAAAGAAACAGACAAAGCCTACGTAGATATCACTGACAACTTAACGTTTTTAGAAGACAACAGTTTTATTTGGACCAGCGAAAAAGATGGATTCAATCATATCTATCACTACAAAAAAGACGGAACCTTAATCAACCAAGTAACTAAAGGACCTTGGGAAGTGACCAATTATTATGGCTATGATGAAAAGTCAGATCGTGTGTTTTATCAATCAGTAGAAAATGGTTCAATCAATCGCGATATCTATTCCATCAAAATTAACGGAAAGAAAAAGAAAAGACTCTCCACGAAAGACGGAACGAATAGCGCTAAATTCAGTGCAAACTTCACGTATTACATCAATACATTTTCAAGCGCTACGACGCCACCAGAATATTCGTTACACTTAGCGAAAAATGGTGATCTAGAAAAAGAAATCAAAAACAACAACAGTGTAAAAAGCAAGTTAGCAAGCTACACAATGTCCCCAAAAGAATTCTTTACGTTGACAACAGCTAAAGGACACGAGTTAAACGCTTGGATGGTAAAACCTGCCAACTTTGATGCATCTAAAAAATATCCTGTATTTATGTATCAATACTCAGGTCCAGGTTCGCAGCAAGTTGCTAATAGATGGAATGGCGCCAATGATTATTGGTATCAACTCTTAGCACAAAAAGGAATCATTGTGGTATGCGTAGACGGACGCGGAACTGGATTTAAAGGAGCAAACTTCAAAAAAGTAACCTACAAAGAATTAGGAAAGTTTGAAGTTGAAGATCAAATTGACGCAGCAATAGAATTAGGAAAACGTTCGTATGTAGACAAAGATCGTATCGGAATTTGGGGATGGAGCTACGGCGGATTCATGTCGAGCAACTGTATCTTAAAAGGAAACGATGTCTTTAGTATGGCAATTGCGGTGGCGCCTGTGACAAGCTGGCGTTTTTACGATACAATTTACACAGAACGTTACATGCAAACACCACAAGAAAACGCAAGTGGCTACGATGACAACTCACCAATCAATCACGTAGACAAACTAAAAGGAGATTACTTACTAATTCACGGAACAGGCGACGACAATGTGCATGTACAAAACACCATGCGCATGATTACAGCATTAATCAACGCAAACAAACAATTTGATTGGATGATTTATCCAGACAAAAATCACGGAATATACGGCGGTTACACACGCTTACACCTCTATACAAAAATGACAAAGTTCGTGGAAGATACTTTGTTAAAATAAACAAACCTTAAATCACAATTACACTAATCCTAACATTTAATTATAATGACAAACTCTGCAACACACGCCAAGGAAAAGGAAATCTTTGGACATCCAATTGGACTGTACGTTCTATTCTTTACCGAATTATGGGAACGTTTCTCATACTACGGAATGAGAGCTTTATTAGTATTATATGTAGCAACTTCTGCTACGGCTGTAGATCCTGGATTGGGCTGGAGCAATGGAGATGCAATTTGGCTCTACGGATGGTACACGATGTTGGTATACGTAGCATCGATTCCAGGAGGATATATTGCCGATAAATTCTTAGGACAAAAGAAAACGGTAATGCTCGGAGGATTTTTACTCTGTGCAGGACACTTAGTCTTAGCAATTCCTACAGAATGGGCATTCTTTACAGGATTATTGTTAATTATTTTAGGTGTTGGAGGATTAAAACCGAACATCTCAACCATGGTAGGTGGACTGTATAGGGAAGGAGACATTCGCCGTGATAGTGGATTTACCATTTTCTACATCGGAATTAATATCGGAGCGTTCTTATCGAGTATCATCGTTGGATTGGTTGCCTATAAATACGGATGGCATTACGGATTCGGATTGGCAGGAATCGGGATGTTAATTGGACAAGCCGTTTTCATTGCAGGTCAAAAACATTTAACACATGTAGGAAACTTTATCGGAGCTTCTGATTCTGGAGTTGATCCAGCAGTGATGAAAAAGCCATTGACAAAAGTTGAAAAAGACAGAGTGATTGTATTATTAATTTCATTCTTAATCGTAGTGGTATTCTGGGGCGCATTTGAGCAAGCTGGAGGACTCATGAATTTATATACAGATGCAAAAGTTGACAGAACTATCGGCTTATCGTGGTTAGAAGAAATTCCAGCTGCTGTATTCCAGTCGTTAAATGCAGGATACATCATCATCTTCGGAACGGTGATTGGCGGTTTCTGGATGTGGTGGAAACGAAAAGGAAAAGAATCATCGTCATTATTTAAAATGGCAATCGGAACCATTATCATGGGATTAGGATATGTGTTTATGATGTTTGCATCGCAAGAAGCTAGTGCAGAAGCATTTGGTAAAGCAGCAATGATTTGGATCTTCTTAGCATACTTATTTCACACGATTGGAGAATTATGTACATCGCCAGTATCGTTATCATTCATCACCAAATTGGCACCAGTAAAATACGCATCCATCATGATGGGAATTTACTTTGCAGCGACAGGTTTTGGAAACAAATTGGCAGGAAGTATTGGAGAAGCAGCACAGCTAGAATCGTATAGTGGAAGCATGATCGCTTCGATTGAAGAAATCTACAATTACACTGAAAAAGATACAATCAAAGTAAAGAAATTAGTGAATGGCGAGAAAAAGATTGAAAAAGTATTTGCCTATCCAATCAATGAAGACAAAAACTTCTCTATCAAATCGAAAATATATTTAAATGGTGATAACGTAGTATTTACGGAACACGAAAAAGGAAGTGATATTAGCAGTTTATTCGATCTGACGAAAGTAGCTGAAGAAGGAAAAGAAGCAAACGAAATCGCAGAAGCGAAAAAGAAAAAAGAAGAAGCATTAGCAAACTTAAAAGCCTATCTAAAAGAAAATGGTGCGACACAGGAAAATCCATACCATGCAAAACTAGCTTTTGAAAAAGACAAAGACAAAGCACAAATTACAAAAAACAAAGGTGACGGAAAAGATTACGGAGTTTCGTTTGTAGTGGAAGAAGCGCAAAGCGAGCAAGAATATAAAATTTTCTCATTCTTGGTAATCTTCACCGTAGCATTTGGATTATTGTTGATTATATTCTTAAAGAAATTGAAGAAGTTGACACACGGAGCCGAAGACAACGAAGGAACATTCAACGAAGAAGCAGAAGGTTTCGAATTGGCAGACGGTCAAAGTTAATTCCTTGTTCAACTTAAATTTTACACCATGAGTACATCATCAAATGAAAGCTTTTTTGATACAAAAGTAATGGGACATCCTGCGGGATTGTTTGTATTATTCTTCACGGAAATGTGGGAGCGTTTCTCTTATTACGGAATGCGCGTATTGCTGGTATTTTTCTTCACGGCTTCTGTCTTAGATCAAGGTTGGGGCTGGCCAAAAGAGCATGCACTCGCCATTTTTGGAACCTATGCCTCTTTGGTATACTTATCCACGATGGTGGGAGGATACTTTGCAGATAAAGTCATAGGATTTCGCTGGGCAGTTGTCATTGGAGCTTTGCTGATGACCTTAGGTCACGGGGCGATGGCTTTAGAAACGCCTTTTTTCATATACTTAGGATTGACCTTATTGGTCTTTGGTAGCGGATTCTTTAAGCCGAATATGACCTCTATCATTTCCGAAATGTATAAAGGCAAACCCGAAAAGAAAGATGGTGCTTATACTATTTTCTATATGGGTGTAAACGCAGGTGCATTCTTCGGAATCATGATCTGCGGATACTTAGGTGAAAAAGTAGGTTGGAGTTACGGTTTCGGAGTGGCAGGAATCTTTATGTTATTTGGATTGTTGCAATTCTGGTTCTCACAAAACATATTTGGAGACATTGGATTAAAGCCTAAAAAAGAAACAGTAGCTGATGTTGATAAATACTCGGATGAAAATGGTGGACCAAAAAATCCGTTTACAAAAGTGCAGCAAGTAATCATTGTACTTTGCGTGATTCTAGGATTAACATGGATTCTGAACGAACCGATCTCCAAAATTACAGAAGGCGAATACAATATTTACAGTTTTGATCTTTTTGGATTAGATGGGAATAATGTGATCATCATCTTAGCATTGGTCTTATTTATTGTCTTACTTGCGATACGAATTCCAAAATACATTCCGATTGTAAGAGATCGAATGTTGGCGATTGTATTCTTTGCATTCATTACAATGTTTTTCTGGGCACTATTTGAGCAAGCGCCAGGTTCCTTGAATCTATATGCAAGAGATTACACGCAACGTGTCTTAGAAGGATTGTCAGGCGATATCTTTAAAGTGGTCGACGCATTGATCACTATCATTCCTTTGGCAATTATTACCTATGTATTAATCAAACTATTCCAAAAAACATTTCAAAAATATGCATTGGCGAATATCATTCTTGCACTAAGTTTTGTCATCATTTGGGGATTGGCGGTAATGAAAGTGTATAACGATTACAAATCTGCTTCGTATGTGATAGCATATGTAGATAATAACGACAATACAAAAACCGAAAAAATTGTCACCTACGTAGAATTCAAAGAAGGCGAACAAATGCCTATTCTGGACAATGAAACTATTTCTATTTATGATGCCGATGCTGAAGAAAATGCAAAAAACACCATCAAAGGAAATTATCTATTCAACGAAAAAGATAAAGAACAAGGTGAAATCTTCACTGGAAAAATCACGGAATTAGTCAAAAGAGACAAAATCGGAGCCGGAATCCAAAATACCTTCGGAATGTTCGCATTTACAAACGCAGCAGGTAGAACTGTGACGAAAGAAGTAAAACTTTCAGGCGATAACAAAGAATTGAAAGTAGGCGATTCCAAACAAATATTCATCAAACACGCTATCAAATTTGACAACCAAGATAAAAAGCAAGCAACAGCAACAGTAAAAGCCAAAGAAAGTGCCGTTGAAATTGGTGCAACTTGGTTTAACATCTTAAACTCACTCTTTATCATTGCTTTAGCGCCATTATTTTCAAGATGGTGGGAAAGTAAATACAATCCAAATGCCAACGGAAAATACGCAATTGGAATGGCGTTATTAGGTTTGGGAATGTTAGTCGTAGCGATTGGTTCGGCAGGGATTGCACCAGGACAGGATTCTGCAAGTACAAGCATGTTTATCTTAGTGTTTGTCTATCTGTTCCATACGATGGGTGAACTTTGCGTCTCACCAGTGGCACTATCCTATGTAAGTAAATTGGTGCCTGGACGAATGATTGCCATGATGTTCGGACTCTGGTATATTGCCGTAGCGATCGGAATGAAAATGGCAGGAATCTTCGGAGAAATGTCAGAAGGAATCGCCAAGGAAAAAGGCGTGAGTACATTCTTTTGGTATCTTACAGGAGTTGCCGTTATTTTAAGTCTCTTAGCTTGGGTAACGACGCCATTTGTTAAAAAACTCATGCATGGTGTCAAATAATAACCTGCAAAATATATAAAAATCACAAAAAAGCGTTCTCTTTTAGGAACGCTTTTTTTAATATATCGGCGGCAAATTGTACCTTGTGCGTAAACTCGGCACAGCGTTTGCGACAGAGCTTTTATAAAATCTTAAAACATGAAAAAAATCATTCTTCTTATAAGTGTACTTTTGGTAAGTGTCACGACCATGCAAGCACAGAAAATCAATTGGGTTTCTATTGAAGAAGCACAAGAACTTATGAAAAAGGAACCGCGAAAAGTCATCATGGATGTCTATACGGTTTGGTGCGGACCGTGTAAAATGTTAGATAAAAATACCTTTGGAAACGCGGATGTAGCGAAGTATATCAATGAAAACTACTATGCAATCAAATTCAATGCAGAAGGCGACTCAAGTGTAGAATTTCAAGGGAATACGTATACAAATCCAAATTACGATCCAGCAAAAAAGAAGCGTCGAAACGCACAACATCAGTTTGCAAGATATCTAAGCGTACGTGCGTATCCAACGATGGTGTTCTTTGATGAAGAATTCAATCTTATTGCGCCAATCTCAGGATATCTATTGCCAAAACAAATTGAAATCTATTTGAAACTTTTCAAAACGAATAAATACAAAGAAGTAAACACCAAAGAAGACTGGGAAAAATACCAAAAAGAATTCGTAAGTGAGTTTAAGAGTTAAGTGTATTCAGAAATAATTGTATTTTTTTGACTTGAGACAAATGTCAAATTGAGCATTGCTGAAAGCACCGAGTAAAGCTCACGAGATTCAATTGAAGTTTTAACTTTTATAGTGTTCTCATTAGCTACGCTCCGTATCTACGATAATGCTCGAACTGACAACGATATTTAAAAGCTAATTTTTTCCAGCAATAGAAATAGAAAAGTATCCTTTTTCACCTGTATAGTGAAAAGGGATTTTTTGTTTTTCAGAAGCTTTTCTCCAACGTTCCACATAACTTCGATAATTACTTCCATCAGCAATAATCTGCTGCGGTTGTAAAGTTTTGATCATACGATTCAAATTTATTTTAGGTGAATTGCTTAACAATACATATTTGGGTTGTAACTGCGGAATTTGGTAGATACCCAAACTGTCAATTCGTAACAAATAATCTTCATGAAGCGCATATACATTCTGAAGCGTATCTTGCGTAACATGCGCTATAAAATCTCTTTGTTGTTGCTGTTGAAGGGTATAATTTTTCGCTGCGGCGGAATCTTTTAAATTGTGAAATAGCTGTAAAGTTGTGCCTTCTTGTTGCGCTAAAATTGTCTTTTTAGATTGATGAAAGATTGCAAATGAATTCGTAGTTGGAAACTCCTGAGAACGATCCACAAACCATAATATCTGACAAAGTAAAATACTACACAAGGCTATCGGTAACTGTTTTCTTTTGGGGTGATGTAAATATTGAATAAACGCAATCAAAACAATATAACAACCGATCATTTGTATAAGACGCATCGGAATATTGGTCAAAACAAACTGTTCATGCGAAGCAATCCAAGACACAAAGGCATTCATCTGTTGAATGATCTCGCTGTAAAATACACTCAAAAACTCAGGTAACATTTGAAAATAGGCAAGGAGAATCACTAAAATTCCTAAAGCCAAAATGATTCCCAATAAGGGAACAATTGTCAAATTTGCCACAAAAAACAATCCAGGAAACTGATGAAAATAATACAAACTCAACGGCAATACACCTAGTTGTGCAGACAAACTTACCGTCAACAATCCCCAAAAGGATTTTCCTAAAAAAGATCTCGGATTCCAAATTTTCTTCCATAATGGTTGCAAACATACAATAGCGAAAACAGCAGCATAACTCAACTGAAAACCTACATCAAACAAAAAGTGCGGTTTGCAAAGGAGCAAGAAAAAAATGGAAACAGTTAAGACTTGTAAAGTGTTGGTTTGCCTTCTAAAATGTGTAGCGACTACAATCGCAGTAAACATGGTCACAGCACGTACCACCGAAGCTGATAAGCCAGACACAAAGGCAAAACTCCATAAAATACCCAAAATCAATAGTACTTTCATCGATTTCCCATATCGAACACGAGTCAATGGATGTAATAGAAATTGTAAAAGCAACAACAAAATTCCAACATGCAGTCCCGAAATTGCCAGAATATGAATGGCGCCAGCATTGGCATAACTCGTTTGCAACTCTTTGGAAATTTGTTGTCGCTGTCCTAACAATAAAGCTTCAATCACTGCCAAGGCATCTGTTTGAAAATTAGCTTCCGACAACCGTTTGTGAATCGTGTTTCGAAGTGTGGCAGCATACCCATACAAGGTTTTTGGAGCTTCTTTAGTTATTAAAAATTCACCCGATTTCAAATACAACTGCTTATAAATATACCGATCGCTCAAATAAGCTTTATAATCAAAAGAAGTCGGATTCAAAGCTGCTTTTATCGGAATAGGAGACTTCACAGTATACAAAATCGCATCTACGGGAAGTGTTTCTGAAATACTATCTTTCCGAACGTGCACTAAAATTTTTCCAGAAGCTACCGTATCATTCACACCTAAAACTTCCGCCATATATCTATCGTAATAGGAATTGGATTTTAAAACCTCATGAATGCGAAACTGTATCGCTGAAATAGTATCGACATGATTGTAATGAGTAGCGTGATTCTTCTCTTCGTGAAAAGTTTCAATTACCATTCCCAAACTTGTCATGGTGAGTAAAGCGACAATTCCAAAGTAGATTGTTTGTATAAATTGCTTTCGGGCAATCCAAAAAAATAGACACAACACTAAAAATAATCCGCCAAAAACAAGACAACTAGCGGCCCAAGAAATCGCGCTGTAATACGCGATCAGAATCCCGAAAATTAACGAAACTGTCAGCTTCGTAATGGTATAATTGAGCCACTTCATTGTCTAAATGTCTATTAAATTTCTCCAAAGTAGTCAAAAAAGTGGCGTAACCTTCAAATAAGTTTGTAAGCGTTGCATTCGCCAAATAAGCGCAGTGAAAATGCTAAAATTGACCTGAAAAAGAACGTTTTCAAAATAAAAAGGACTAAAAAACATGAATTTTGTCAACTGCTAGTGATGTGTTAACTCTAAAAAAAATATTGTGATCCCTCTTTTAATAAAGGATGTAGACGTTTTTTTATTTTTGGATTTGAATTGATTTTAATTTAGCTATAGAAAAAGAAGCTATTTTAAATTTATTTTTCTATAAACTATTGAATTAAAATACCCAAACGTCACTTCGAGTGATTTTGAGGCACGAAAAATCGTATCGAGAAGTGCTTGGAAATACCAAATTCTAAAGTTAACGCATCACTAGTATTTGTCAACAAAACTTACTTTTAACATATTAAACCAATCTGTTACATACCATGAAAAATAATATACTGCACTTTTCTTATGCTTATCGCATGCATTTCGGTAGGATTTGCTCAAGTAGATTTAGGAGATGATGTGTTAAGTTTTGAAGGTGAATTTGTAATCTTAGATGTAACCACACAAAATGCCACTTCGTATGAATGGACACTAAACGGACAAGTTTTAATCAACCAAACGGCAGCAACACTAGCGGCAACACAAAGTGGTTTGTATGGTGCGACTGCTTTGATTAACGGAACGCCATCATCTGTTACGGTACAGGTAACATTCAATCCAGTTCCAGTCATTGGAACTATTACAGATTTTGTGATAAGTAGTACCAATGGACAGGATTTTGGAGTTTTCGATCTTAGCACAAAAATTCCAGAAATCACCAATGGTGATGCCAATCTTACGGTTACTTTTTATGAATCGTTTCAAGATGCATTGGGAAACTCAAATCCTATTGTAGCCGTCACAAACTATGTAAATATCACAAATCCGCAACTCATATTTGTGCGTGTTGAAGATGTAAGTACAGGTTGTAGTAGTATTGATAATTTTACAATTGAAGTACAGGATGTCACTGTGCTAGATTGTAGTGCAACCTCAGAAATTACCACCTATTGTTATATGAATAACGATCCAACACAATTCGTCCCATGATACCAAAGCAACTTCGTCTTTAAAGTCGAATCTTATAGTTTAATTGGTATTGAGATGTTAGTATTGAGTATTGAGAATCAAGGAAGATCAAATCCACAAAAAACAAATCAACAAATCCACAAAAAACAAAAAAACAACAAAACAACATCAAAGTACCCGACGCGCTTCCGTAAAGGCATTTTTCCAATAGCGCTCGCTTAATGAAGAAACCAACACACCTTTAGAACTTGTGGAATGAATAAACCTGATCACGCCACTTTTGTGAGATACGACCAAACCTACATGATTGATGCGTTTTCTATTCTTATTCGTTTGGAAAAAAAGCAAATCTCCTTTTTGTACCGTATTTAATTTGATGCGTTTTCCTTTGGTAGCTTGTTCGTACGAAACTCTCGGTAAACTCACTTTATGTGCTCCAAAAGCAGTATAGGTCAATCCTGAGCAATCCATTCCTTTTTTTGTAGTACCACCAAATTTGTAGCGAGTTCCTTTGTAGGTCATTGCCGTTTTTACAATCGCATTGGCTTTATTAGCACTGTTTTTGGATGTTTTTTTTACGACTGTGGTCGATTTGGAAGTTGATCGAGTTGAAGCTGTTTTTTTGGACGAACCACAGGAGACAACCAAAGCAGCAATAAAAAGGAAGAGGAGTTTTCGAATCATACATGGAGCTTTTTGCTAAAATAACAAAAAACTAGTTTGTAAAAAGTCTGTAAAAGCTAGAAAACAAGAAAAAAATAAGGAAAACACATCTAAATGATTGATATTCGTGTATATACTAATAACTTCAGGAAAGTTTTCTTAGGAGCGTATCAACCAAAATAAAAGCCATCTTATGAAAAAAATCAGATACATTACAAGTCTCAGTTGTGCATTCTTACTCTTAATTTCCTGTGCGGATGTAAAAAAGGAAAAGGAAAAACCTACGGTTACTGTTGATGAGAAAAAGGTGAAAAAGATAAAAAAAATAGCAAAAATTACAGAAGAGACATTTGATTTTGGAAAAGATACGAAAACATTCATTTCGGCTACGATTGAAAACTTTGATAAAGAGGGGAATTCTATGAATGTATATTGGCTAAATGAAAAAAGAGATACGATCTTACGATTTTATAGAAAATATGATGCCAACAAAAAACTCATCGGAGCAGAATATTACGAAGAAGGTGACACCGAACCAAGTCGCGATACGGTATATATCAATTCTGAAGGGAAAAAAGTAGAAGCGTCACTCAACTCAGAAGGTAAAATTTCATGGAAATCAACGATTACAACTGATGCTAATGGCAATCCTGTCTTGAAAACCTACGAAAACGGAAAAGGAGAATACCGCGGATATGATAGTCTCTATTTTGACAAACGAAATCGTGAAATTAAAGGATTTTATGAAAATGCAAAAGGCAAGCGTTTCAATGTCAGAACCTATACATATATAGCAAGAGATAAGCAAGAAAACTGGCTGGATCGTGTAGTAGAAATAAATGATACATTAGTCAGAAGCCAAAAACGTATCATAAAATACCATAAATAATTTCAAAATACATACAATTTCATGTACGCAACTAAAAACTACTTCAACTATTTTTGTAAAATGCTTATCAGTGCATTGTTGCTATGTCAAGTAGCAATAGCTCAAAATACAAGTGAAATTACCAACACACTTTTAGGAAATTGGGAAGGTGCTTTCATCAAAAATAACTCGTATCAAAAAATAGAAATTGAGTTTTCAAAAGTAGAAGGCAAACTTTATGGACTCCAAATCATGGACGAATGGCATCCTACATTCGGGGAATTTCAAGTGCCTGTCGAAATAGACAGTACAGGAACCATAAAATTTGGAACTGGCTACGGAAAAGCAATGGTTACATTAGATAAAAACAATTTAGAACTTGTTGGACAGCTTGAAAAGTTCAATCCTACGATTTATATGCATCTAAAAAAGAAACCAAAACCACCCAAACCCAACTACAGCATTGAAAGTGTGAGGATTCCTTCTGATGCTATTGAATTACAAGGACACATACACATTCCGAAGTTCAATCAGACGAAAGTAGCAGTGATATTAGTAGATGGACGTGGTTGTTTTGCCAATGTAACACAATATAATTTGTACGCAAAATTTCTGCGAACATATGGAATTACGGTGCTAGCCTACCAAAAACGAGGAACAGGTGCGTCTGGCGGTGATTGCGGAAAAGCAACCATAGACGATTTAGCAAACGATGTAAAAAATGTAAAAAAATATTTGGAAGCGCATCCAATTGGTTTTGAAAAAATTGGAGTCTTAGGCATAAGCGCTGGCGGTTGGACCATGGTAAAAGCAGAAGAAATGACGGATTTTGATTTTATGATCAGTATTGTGGGACCTGCAACTTCCGTGAAGGATCAACAATTGCAATCCATGGAATATGGAGCAGAGGAATATCAACTTACTGAACAAGCAAAAAATAGTGTCAGAACCTACACGAACTTGGTGTTTGATGCCAAAGCGACACAAAAAGGCTATCAAAAAATGCAGGATTTACTAGCAGTCTCAGAAAAAGAAGGTTGGAAAGATCTTTTAGAAGATACAGACATTCCAAATTCGGTAGAAGGAATAAATAATCTTTGGGTACGCCGTCACAATTTTGATCCGAAACAGCTATTATCAAACTATCAAAAACCGTTTTTAGCCATCTATGGTGATCGCGATTTTATTGTGCCGTACAAAGAAAACACTGCTGCGCTCGAAACCTATTTTGGCAATAGAAAAAATCTGTTGACGACTGTCATTGCTTACAATGCAGAACATGGCATGGAAACACAGGCTAGAAATATTGACTTAGGAAACGATCAAAGTTATTGGCATTTTTATAGAATATCACCACAAGTTTGTATTGAAATCGTGAACTTCTTGAAGAAGCATTCGTTTATTGAGTGAGTTTTCTAAATACGTTTGATACATCTTTAAAACGTTATCCGAGAAAGCATGACGAGGTAATCTGTTTGTCACAGAACCTATTCGTTATTTTAAGTAACGGATTGCTTCACGTTGTTCGCAATGACGTTTCGAAGAATTCCTAATCAACTAAATAAAACTTTGATGCGTCATTACGAGGAGTTTACGACGAAGTAATCTGCTTCTAATAAACTGCAAAATTTCCTTTGAAACACATTGACACATTTTCAAATTATCAAATTGATACATTGCAATCAAGTACTTCTCGATACGATTTTTCGTACCTCAAAATCACTCGAAGTGACGTTGGTAACTCGAAATTGAATTTGAAACATCAAACGTCAGTTCGAGTGTTTTTTACGGAGTAAAACGTAGTAAAAAATGTATCGAGAACAGCTAAGAATCGATAATTTCAAAGTAATCTCGTGAGCTTCGCTCGGTGCTTTCAGCAATGCTCGATTTGACAATTTACGTAAGTTATTGAATAGTCAGTGTTTAATGAAATAGTTATATCGATTTCACGTTAAATATGTTTGATACATCTATGAAACGTCATTACGAGCGAAAGCGCGGTAATCTGTTTGTTTCATAGCAAAACTATACTTCGAAAGAAGCAGATTGCCACAAGTTTTCCAAAACCTTGCAATCACGTATGAAACAAAACGTAACTTCAATTTTAAAGAAGAAATAAAATTATTGTTGAATCGCTCCACAAATCAAGCGAGCTGCATTTCTACTTGCACCTTTACCACCGAGTTTTTGTTCGAGTTCAAAATAATCCTCAAACAGTCGTGTGCGTTCGTTTTCATCGAGAATGCGCGTCAATTCTTGCTTTAGATTCTTAGTGTTGAAATCATGCTGAATCAACTCTTTTACTACTTCTCGATCCATAATTAAATTCACCAACGAGATAAAATCTAAAGTAATAATTCGCTTGGCAATTTGATAAGAAATTGTATTGGCTTTATAACAAACCACTTGCGGCACTTTATACAAAGCGGTTTCCAAAGTTGCGGTTCCAGAAGTAACTAAAGCTGCGTAGGAAACATTCAATAAGTCATAGGTTTTGTTACTAATAAAATGTACATCTTTCCCCTGAATAAACTGATCGTAAAAGGATTTCTCCTGACTCGGCGCGCCTGCAATCACAAACTGATATTCCGAAAAATCCTTGACTACCGAAAGCATCACAGACAACATTTTGGTAATTTCCTGCTTTCTACTTCCAGGCAACAACGCTATAATTGGTCGTGCATCCAATCCGTTTGCTGCTCGAAACTGTGTATCATCTACAGGTTTTCTATCGGCAATCGCATCCAGCAACGGATGTCCTACAAAATGTACATCGTACTCGTATTTCTTGTAAAAATCTTTCTCAAAAGGAAGAATGACAAACATGGCGTCAATATCTCTTTTGATCTTTTGCACTCTACTCGCTCTACTTGCCCAAACTTGCGGAGAAATATAATAATTGGTTCGAAAACCGGCTTCTTTCGCCCATTTTGCTACGCGCAGATTAAATCCTGAATTATCTATAAAAATCACAACATCAGGTTGAAACTCGGCAATATCTTTCTTGCAAAAAGAAATCATTCCCAAAATCTTACGCAGATTCATGATAATTTCGATGAATCCCATA
Organism: Bacteroidota bacterium; assembly: GCA_039026955.1. GTDB lineage: Bacteria > Bacteroidota > Bacteroidia > Flavobacteriales > Flavobacteriaceae > Kordia. The sequence goes on along the minus strand of JBCCLH010000006.1, from coordinate 47,336 downwards.
AAAGCACGTTCCTTGTAGTGCATCACCAACGTACCGCCAACTGCTTGCATCAAATCGCCGCCCCAAAACCGAAAATCGGCTGAAGGATCTTCCTTTACAATGGCTTTCATCAAATTAGAACCATGTAAATCGCCCGACGCTTCTCCTGCAACAATATAGTACTTCATGAATGTTTCTTAAGTAAGCAATTTATGGATCAATACGGCAACGGCAATCACAATCGTAATGACCAACACGCCTTTGGCATGTGTTTCTTTGTTGTAATGTAAAAACCCGAAAAAGGCAACCAAATTCAAGGCTGCTCCAAAAACGACTACCGAACTAATTTCATTGCCATCTCTAGCAAAATCCCACACGGCACCAAAAGAAGCATTTCGTTGATACGCCACAAAAATCAAATACAAAAATGTTCCTAAAATCGTGGCACACAAACCGACAATCGCACCGATAATAACACCTTTATTATTTTTCATTGAATCCTAAGCTATTAAGTTTTTGTATGGCGTGATGCGCGGTCAAATCAAACTGTACTGGCACAATAGAAACATATCCGTTTGCCAATGCCCATTCGTCAGTATCTTCGCCTTTATCTTCATTTACAAAATTTCCGTAAAGCCAATAATAAGGCTTTCCATACGGATTGGTTCTTTTATCAAAATCAGCTTCCCAACGTGCTTTCGCTTGTCGGCATACACGAATTCCTTTAATATCTTTTTCGCGAAGCTTCGGAATATTTACATTCAATACCACACCTTCTGGCAGTCCATTTTCCATGACGGTCTTGGTAATTTGTTTTACATACTTCTTTGTCGCTTCAAAATTAGCTTCCCAATCGTAATCTAGTAATGAAAAACCAATCGCAGGAATTCCTTCCACACCAGCTTCTACCGCAGCACTCATGGTTCCTGAATAAATCACATTGATCGAAGAATTGGCTCCGTGATTGATTCCAGAAACACAAATAGCAGGTTTTTTGTTTAAAATCTGATTTACAGCAAGCTTTACACAATCTACCGGCGTTCCTGAACTCGAATATTCAATTTGCGGTCCATCATCAATGGTAATGGCATTGCAATTAATAGTAGAATTTACCGTAATGGCATGTCCCATTCCACTTTGTGGACTATCAGGAGCTACGACAATTACATCGCCTAATTCGTTCATGACATCAATCAAAGCTCGCAAACCTGGAGCTGTAATTCCGTCATCGTTGGTCACTAAAATTAAAGGTTTTTCGTCCATAAAAAAAGTACTTCATTTTAAGTTGCTAAAGTACACAATTTACTGTTTACTTGCATCAATAATTGGGTTTAACAAAAAATTAGTAAGATTGTTAAAAAACGGCATCATATTTTCTTTATTTTAGTAAAAAATTAAAGAAATTAGCGTAATTTCTATTGCAGTATTCAGACTGATTATCAGCAGAATGCTAAATTATGAAAATGAAAAAAACTAAATGTGTGAAAATTAGAGCTTTTATGAGAAGGAACAGAATATACTTAGTGACACTATTAATCTTCGCGATGGTGTCATGCGGTTTCGCAAAAAAATCATTTGATGATCCAGGACAAGATAAAACCTTAGTTGACCTAATATCTTATGTATTAGGAAGATGGCATTTTAATCCGCAAGACATCAACGATGATTTTTCTGAAAATGTATACAACGACTTTATTGAGTCCGTAGATCCGATGAAACGCTACTTTTTAGCGTCTGACATTAAGGAATTTAGTGAATACAAAGATAAAATTGACGACGAAATTAGAGAGCCAGGCGTACAATTCTTTAGCTTGGTATACGATCGTTTGATGAAGCGAATGCAAGAGTCAAAATTCTTTCAAGAGAAACTTTTGGCAGGATCGTTCGACTTTACAAAGAATGAAACGATTAATAGAGATTATGAAAATCTCGATTTCGCGGAAGACAAAGCTGCGCTAAAAGAACGTTGGCGAAAAGAATTGAAGTTCTCTACGCTTGCCAATTATGATATAAAGTTGGAAGTAGAAGAAAACAAAAAGAAAGACGACGCTTCGTATGAAATAAAAGATAGTGAAACGCTTGAAAAAGAAGCACGCGAATCTACCGCAAAAACGTTTGTGGAGTTTTTCGACTTGATGGATGATTTAGAACGAAAAGATTGGTTCAGCATTTATATCAATGCGATTGTAGAAGAATTTGATCCGCATACGGCATATTTGTCACCTCAAGACAAAGATCGTTTCGACATGAACATGTCTGGAAAATTGGAAGGAATTGGCGCGCGTTTGCAAAAACGTACGGAAGGTGCTAAAATCTTTGAAGTGATTTCGGGAGGACCCGCGTGGAGAAGTAAAAAGATTGAAGCAGGTGACGTGATTTTAAAAGTAGCACAAGAAGGAGAAGATCCTGTTGATATTGTGGGAATGCGCTTGGACGATGCTGTCAAACTCATCAAAGGACCAAAAGGAACAAAAGTAGGTTTGACTGTTAAAAAAGTAGATGGTTCAATCGAAATCATTACCATTACAAGAGATTTGGTAGAGATTGAAGAAACTTTTGCAAAATCGGCAGTAGTGAAAAAAGGAGAACGTACGTTTGGAGTCATCAACTTGCCTAAATTCTATGTAGATTTTGAAGATTACAACAAACGAAATGCCGCTAGTGACGTGAAAAAAGAAATTGAGCGTTTGAAAGAAGAGGGCATGGAAGGTTTGGTGTTGGATCTTAGAAATAATGGTGGAGGATCATTAAAAACTGTGGTAGACATGGCAGGATTCTTCATAAAAGATGGTCCAATTGTACAAGTTAAGAGTTCTGTAGACGATAAAGAAGTATTAAGAGATGAAGACAGTCGCATTCAGTGGGACGGACCGTTGGTAATTTTAGTAAATGAATTATCAGCTTCTGCTTCAGAAATTTTAGCAGCAGCATTGCAAGATTATAAAAGAGCGATTGTGATTGGAAGTAAGCAAACTTATGGAAAAGGAACGGTTCAAAATGTTGTTAGTTTAGACAGATTTATAAGGGGAAAAAGCGAAGTGAAGTTAGGTGATTTAAAACTAACAACTCAAAAATTCTACAGAATCAACGGTGGTTCTACACAATTGGAAGGTGTAAAAAGTGATGTTGTTGTGGTAGATAAGTATAGCTTTATTGATGTGGGAGAAAAAGACCAAGAAAATCCATTAGCTTGGGATCAAATTGATCCAGCTTCGTATGATTTATGGGATGGGTATATTGGATATGAAGAAACCATCAAGAAAAGTAAAGCGCGTATGGCAAACAATGCGCAATTAAAATTGATTGAAGAAAACGCAAAGTGGATTAAGAAACGCCGTGATGATAATGTATATCCATTAAACTACGCGGAGTATAAGAAGGAAGCAGATGCGGATGAAGAATATGCAAAACGTTTCAAAGCCATTTCAGAATACAATACCAACTTAGTCTTTACTTCGTTGCCGTATGAGGAATTGTTGATGCAAAAGGATTCTACGCTACAAGGAAAGCGTCAAGCGTGGCATGAAGATTTAGCAAAAGATGTTTATGTAGAAGAAGCAATCAACGTGTTGGGCGACATCCAATTGAACAATATTAAAAAGAAAAAGAGAGCGGTTGTAAAAGGCTAATCTAAACGATATTAATGAGTCAAAACTCAAATTCACTAACAAAATTAGCGCTCCAGAAATTCAAAAAGAATTTTTGGGGCGTTTTGAGTTTTAGCTTCATTGTATTGTGTGCATTCATTGTGATATTTGCCTATGCCTTTGCGCCAGATGATACACGAAATGCCAATCAAATGCATTTGTCTATTCATTCAAAAAAACCTGGGTTTTCGGTGCAAATGTTGACAATTCCTTCTACAGAACAAGCAAAAGAAAGTTTTCTAAATACACTTTTCTTTGGGAAACAAAATACGGCAGAAGAAATTCCCATCACCAACTTTCGAATTGATAACAATCAACTCTTTATCACAGAATATACGGATGAAGCTGTGACTGGAATCGAGAAGGAAATTCCACTGAGTTCCTTTCTAACAATTAAAAAAGCCAGCGAAATTCCCGCGCAATTCATTCAACAAAAAACCTTTCATTTAGGAACCGATAAATACGGACGAGATGTATTGAGTAGAATGCTCGTCGGCATGCGTATTTCGTTTACGATTGGATTTGTCGCAGTCTTCATTTCCTTGCTTATCGGGATTTCATTAGGCGCGTTAGCAGGTTATTTTGAAGGCAGAGTCGACGCCATCATTATGTGGATTATCAACGTGACATGGTCCATTCCGACATTATTATTAGTTATTGCGATTACGCTGACACTCGGAAAAGGATTTTGGCAAGTATTTGTCGCTGTCGGACTCACCATGTGGGTTGAGGTGGCAAGAATTGTCCGCGGGCAAGTATTAAGTGTCAAGCAGATGCAATACGTAACTGCTGCGCGTGCGTTGGGTTATCATGACGTTCGTATCATTGTAAAGCATATTTTGCCAAACATTATGGCGCCTGTCATTGTAATCTCAGCAGCAAACTTTGCAGCAGCTATTCTCATAGAAAGCGGACTGAGCTTTTTAGGAATCGGAGCGCAACCACCGATGCCAAGTTGGGGCGCGATGATTAAAGATCATTACAGTTATATCATTCTCGGGAAACCGTATTTAGCTATTATTCCAGGAATTGCCATTATGAGTTTGGTGATGGCTTTTATGTTGGTTGGAAATGCGTTGCGCGATGCGTTGGATGTGAAGAGTTAGCTTTCAATTTGATGATTTGAAAATGTTTTAATTTGAAAATTGACTCCAAATAGACTTAGACTTTGATAAGCAAAGTGTGATTAAAAAAAGCGAATAGCTAAAGGTTAAAAGCCAAAAGCTAAAAACAACAAATTAACGAATCGACAAATCGGCGAATCAACAAAAAAACATCAGCAGAAAAACAACAAATCCACAAATCCACAAATTAACAAAAAACCAACCCCAAAAAATTGAAAAGAAACAAAATATATCCTCTTTTAGTACTCTTAGTTGGCGCTGCATTCATCATATACGAAGAATACAACAAATCTGGATTTGGCACTGATAAAGCACAAGAAACTACAAAGCAAACCGAAGCCAAAAAACCGAAAAAGTTAACCAACGAATTTTACTTGCCAAGTTCTACGACAGGACAAGTAGTACATCATGAAGGCTATTCGTTGTCCTATCATGAGGCTTATGAACAAGCAGAATGGGTAGCGTATGAATTGAAACAGCATCAAGTCGTATACACTGATTTCAAACGTCCATACTTTGAACAAGATGCAGCGGTAAAAACCGAATCGGCACATTGGCGAAATTATAAAAACTCTGGGTACGATCGTGGGCATTTGTGTCCGGCTGCCGATCGGAAGTATACCAAAACAGCCTTTACAGAAACATTTTTGACCAGTAATGTTTCTCCACAAGAACATGAATTCAACGCAGGTATTTGGAATCGACTCGAGCAAAAAGTCCGCTATTGGGCAAAAAAATACGATGGTGTTTTTGTAGTAACAGGCGGTATTTTAGAAAACAATCTTAAAACCATAGGAAAAGAAGACGTAGCCGTCCCAAAGTATTTCTATAAAATTTTACTGGACAATGCAGGTGGAAACACAAAGATGATTGCGTTTTTACTACCACATGAAGCTTCTACCAAACCGCTATACGAATATGTAGTTTCGGTAGATGAAATAGAAAAACGTACAGGAATTGATTTCTTCCCTGAACTAGATGATGCCAAAGAAAATAGACTAGAAGCCATAACAACCTACAAACAATGGAGTTTTAGAAACTAACAACTATATTTACAATATGTATCGCAACTAAAACCAATCCGAACCATGACCATCACGTACAGAGTGCAAAAAGAAGACTTCTTAGCCGTATTATTGTTTAATGCTTCAAACTCTAAAAGAATCCAAAAAAGAAAATTGTATGCGTGGATTCTTATATCAATTGGCTTTGCGACAGCAGCGTTTATTTTCTATAGACGTGATGATAACTTTCTAACAATTACGTACGGTATTGTAGCGTTGGTCACAGCATTATTTTATCCGACCTATTTCAACAATAGATACAAAAGGCATTACACAAAGCATGTCGATGAAAGTTATGCAAATCGTTTTGGGAGAGAAGAAACACTGGAAATACAGTCGGAAGCTATCCTTTTTAAAAATAGTATCGCAGAAGGAAGTATGAAAATTAATGCTATTACAAAAGTTGACGAAACAGCGCAGCATTTTTTTGTACGTGTATCTTCTGGCGAAACATTAGGGATTCCTAAAAAAGAATTGACGACTATAGAAGCGCTGCGTGAAAAATTCAAATCGCTTGGAATTCCTGTTTACGATAAGACAAATTGGAAATGGTAATGATGACAAAACTCAGTAAAGCATACAAACGAAAGTTCGTTGAATTACGAGCGGTAATCAATGCATGGGAACTTATTCCTGATGCTCCAGAAGATGAGTTTGATGCCATAGATCATTTATTGTTAAGTCAGTTATATAAAGGATCGGATGCATTTAAAATAGCGAAAGCATTAAAGTTCGAATTGAACCATAACTATGGTTTCAGTGTAGCAGATGATGCCGTTGCGAACATGGTCACTGAAGTGATAGCGTGGTGGAACAGCTTAAAAGAATAGTGTAAAGTAAGTAAGTTTTATATACCTTTCTTATAGTATAGATCATTCATTTGTTATACTAACTGTCAAATCGAGCATTGCGAAAGCACCGAGCGAAGCTCAAGAGATTCGTTTGAAGTTTCAACCTTATCAAGACAGTGTATTTACTTGGTCTTTACTCGCTAAAAAAATAGCTTTACGAACTCATAAAAACAATTAACTCATTTTTAGAATATTGCTAGAAAAAATATGCTAAGTTTGAAGTGAAAGTTCATCATCACTAAAAAACTATCCTATGAAATCTCTTTGTATTGCGCTTGTGTGTGCGTTGTTGTCTTCCGTTTCTTTCGCACAAAACACACAAAATAACTCCGTAAAGCTTACTTCCGATGATACTATTAAAAACTCTGAAATCAGAGATATTCTCAATTTTGAAGGAATTGAATTCAAGAAACTAAAATTCGCTGGAAAGGAATTAGCAGACAAAACCTATAAACTCACGGTAAAAGAAATCTGGGATGGGAAGATTAAAACAGAAAGTACCATTATTGATAGCAATGTGATGCCGTACGATGAACTGAAAAAGATCAATGATACTGTTTTCAATCTAAAGATCATTTCAAAGCTTACACCTGATAACAAACTAAAAATGAACTTCTGTTTTCCACGATTTTCTACAGAGAAACAATTTGATGCTATTAAATCGGATGATTACAGTTTGCGAAACATAGCCAGCAATGCAGGAACAAAGATCATTTATGGTAAAAAGTTCTATCTACTTGCCTATATTTTACCATATGAAAAAGACGGCTCCAAATATTGGTGCGCGGTAGAAAGCAGCGGAAAAAACATCGAAAACTGGGGAAAGGAATTTGGGATTAAACATTATTTGGTGTTTGAGATGGTTTTTGAGTGAAGCAGCAAATGCATGTAAATCGTTCTTATCTCTTTGAATTTAGTCAAATCCTTTGTAATTGTAGTTACAACTTATGTAACCGAAGACTAATCATTCACCTTTTTATGAGTTGTTAATCTTCCAAGATTTATTTGACCATTGTTGTCTAAAAATAATCTAAAAACAAAAATATTTCTTTTATTATCTGATATTAAATCACGGATTATAGGAATAAATTTATCATGACTAACTTTATCATTCATAAAATCATAATCTGCAATAGCGCCAGTTATTAAGTCTGGTATTTTAATAAATTCTCCATACCATTCGTTATCAGAACTACTTGCAGGAGAGGCAACAAATTTGCAATTTTCGTTTATTAGGTGTTCACTAAACTGTATATTAAATAAGTCAAGAGAATAATTTTTTTCGACATCATTAATTTCATCTCTATCAGAGAACCATCCAAAAATTTCAGCTTTTGTTTTGTTTGCAAATTGTGTTGCGATATAACTTCCAAATGAAGTTATTAAAAAAAGGTTTTTAATAATTCGAATCTTCTTATCTCTTTCTATCAACCTAATAACAGCTTTTGTTTTTTTAGTTAACCTTCGATGATAATCTTTGAGATGTGGTCTACTTTTAGTCCATTTGGGAAAACTTTCATTGAGTAAGCTATTAAGAGATAATAGCATTGCCTCTTTCAATTTATCTCTATTTTCAAAATAATAATTTTTATGGTCTTCAATAATGATTGAAAATGTGACAAATGGTGAGTTTTTTATAAACTCTAAAAACTTAGGATTTACGCTTCTAGTCTTTTTTATTTCTGAAGGTGCAAGCTTGCTAATAATCTCAGAAATAACTAAAGGATCAGCTAAATAAGGCAAAAAAGTAAATGTTATTACATCGTTTGCTTTTTTTGAATCAAAGGAATAATCACTGTAACAATTCCATTTTTTATGATGTGAAAATTTCGGAAAATAATACTCTTCAAGATTATCTAAAACACTTTTATGAAAAGTCTCTTCAAATAATTTTAGAATTAGCGAATCATTCTCATATATAAATTTGGTTTTTTTCATATGTGTTATAAGCTATTGTTATCTATTCAGTTACGAATAGTTGTATTTTGTCTCTTTAACACTGTAATTATAGATCAAACTCAAAACCCACAAGAACTATGAATAGTTGGAAAGAAAAGTGATTAGAAAGAGTCGTTGCTACTTACTGCTTTTTGCAACAGAGGTCTAAAGTTTTAAGTCTCTTCTCCCTGCAACTCCAAAATCATATCCTGAATAAACAATGGTAAATCCTTAATCTCATAGGATTGTGGGAAGAACTGATCGTTCAAAATACTGGCAGGTGTATAATTTACACTGTTGATGCCACACCATTCTTTGTGCGCTGCCAAGATTTCTTGTACCATGGCACTTTCAGACAACCCAAACTTTGCTTGCCATGCGTCTACATCTCTATTTGCAAACCATTCTTGTAAAGCGGCGTATGATTGTTTTGGATCTTTTAGATACAAATCAATGAGTTGAGAAGCAATTTGCGTACTCTTGTTTTTTGTATCTGGAGGAACGTTGAAAATAAACTCTAACTGAATGTCATTTCCATACGTACTCATCAACTTATCATAGGCTTCAAAAGCGCCTGTACAATAGCCACACAACGGATTGGTAACACCTTGTAACTTGATCGCACCCTTAGGATTTCCATAGACAACACGCAATGGTTGCTCAATCACATTTGGATTGAGCACGCTTTTCTCTTGTAATAAAGTTTTAAACAACTCAGGATTTCGCTTGAATTTTAAGAAGTTGGTCTCTGTAGTGGCTAGTTTCTCATGACTTTCCCAATACGATTTACAATACATCCAAGCAATGTAGAGTAATGCAAAAATGCTCACCAGTTTTACAACATACGCTGTATAAAAGAACCAGAAATAGTTAAAAGTTGCGAGTAATAATGCGGTTTGTAAAATTAAGATTCCAGCAATTAACAAACACAATGCACACCATTTTTTAAGCACAACACCTTGTCGGTATAAGGCATATATGACGATAGGAAGTCCCGCTAAAGACATGACAAGTAAGGTTGCATGATGAAATCCGATAGAGGATAAAATCAAAAATAAACCCGCAAAAAACACAAATGAAGCATCACTTAAAGAAATGATTCCAAATATTTTATTGCCTTTGGTATTGATGACTTCGCCACAAGTACTATTTTTAGAAATGGCACCACAAACTTTTGCAACCGTTTTACTTTTAATCCCTAAATCTTCTCGAATGATTAAAATACTAATGTACAGTCCGACTAAAGTAAGTGCGGTATATAATAAATAGGTAATATTAAAATTTAGAATGACATTTGCAGACGCCACTGCAGCCACAATAAAATAGGGAAGTGCTTGTTGAATGGATTGAATGCCACTCTTCTTTTCTTGTTCTTCCACCGCGACAATCGTTCCTGTCCAACGTTCCGAAAAATCAGCTTCCGAAATTTTTTCTTTCTTTTCTTCTGTATTCAATAGTTGAATGGCATTGCGTTTCTTTTCTACCAAAACGACTTCATCACCGCGTTCACCTTTGACCAACGCTAAAAACGAATTCGGCATCTGATCCAATGCTTCTTTGGGTACGGTAGCGGCTAAATTTTCAATCTCAAAATAATCGAGTGTATCGGTAATGGATTTTAAACTTGGATATTCTGGATGTGACAAAAATTGCAAGTTCAATAATTCACGGTTGATATCTAAATAGCTGTTGTTCGTTAACAGGGAAAGTATAATATGTTCCATTCAGTTGTTTTAATTTTGGTAGGGGAAATTAAAAAATTACTTAAGACTGACTAAAGATAGAAAGTATTTTTGAGCTACATACTATGAATAGTTCTTTTTAAGAAATCAAGCTGTTCATTTTATAAAATGACGAATATCCTATAAAAAAAGCGAACTTTTGTCCGCTTCTTCATCGTAATTTGCGTGTATTGTATTACTAAAGTCCGCACGGATAGCCAATAGGCAAAGCACACAATCCGAAATCTTCTAGCCACTCTCCGCTACAATATCTACATTGTGTTGGATTTATGGGAACCATTCCAGGAACCATTCCGTCTCTTCCTTTAATTTGACTTTGTTGCTTTTTGTTTAATAGGGTTCCTACTGTTGAAATTTGTTGTAACATGGTAGTAATTTTTTTGGTTATGATCTAGAAATTACAAAAATGTGTTCAGAAGTGTGTACGGTAATTCCTTACTTAACATTTCTGACCTCAAAATGATGCGCACACTAAAAAGGAATCGGTTATTGGCACAACAATTATTTATATATTTAAACTGCTAATCATTAAAGACAATCTACGATGAAGAATTTTTTTGTTTTCCTTTTATCTGTATGTGTATTTCCTTGTATGGCACAGCAGGTTGAGACTGCTAGTATAAATTCAACCATACTGACTACGAAAGTTGAATCGGTAGATGCGCTAATTTTTCCTGAAAAATGTCTCGGTGTTTGGGAAGGAATGATGCATATCTATCAATACAATACGTTGCGTGATAGTGTCAAAGTACGATTCACAGCAGCAAAAACGGACACAAGTGGTCGATATACTTGGAAAACGGAATATCTTTCCCCAACAACACCTGTAGTCAAAGATTATGAACTTGTGGTGGACGACTTAAAAAAAGGACGTTATCTGTTAGATGAAGGTGACGGCGTGAAATTGGTAGAATACAACGTAAGCAATAAACTGTACAGTCTCTTCAAAGTAAATGATATTTACTTAACTTCTACTACGGAATTATTAGAGAATGCACTTATTTTTGAAGTCACCTCAGGAAAAGAAATCGCCGAAGAAAAAGGTGTTGTCAATTATTCTTTTGCGAATGTGCAACGAGTTGTGTTGTATAAAATTCAGTAGAAATTAAAAACTACCACTCATTAATCCGATTCGCATCCAGCTTAATAAAAATAAAGAGTAAAATAGTAAAGCCCCAAAGTCCCGAACCTCCATAACTAAAGAAAGGCAGTGGAATTCCCACAGTAGGAAATAAACCAATAACCATTCCTATGTTAATAGCAAAGTGAAAGAAAAGAATCGCGGCGACACTATAGCCATACACGCGACTGAACTTGTTTTTCTGCTGCTCGGCTCGGTTTAAAATTCGTATGAGTAAGATCATAAATAGAATAATAACCACGGTGCTTCCTACAAATCCCCATTCTTCACCCACGGTAGTAAAAATATAATCGGTGTCTTGCGCAGGGACAAAATCTCCCTTAGTACGCGTTCCTTTTTGCCAACCTTTTCCCCACATTCCACCAGAACTTACTGCAATTTCAGATTGATTGGTGTTGAAACCAAAGGTTTTTCGCATTTTTTCCAACTTTACAGGATCGTTCTCCAAGCCCAAAACCAAGGTAAAACGATCGCGATGATGTTGTTTAAATACATTGTAAAAGATGTAGTTTACGGCTAAAATAAATCCGATCGCAGCGACTAAAGAAGTTAAGGCTAAAGTAGTTTTTCGCTCTCGTTTTAATTTCTTTTTAAAGAAGAAAAAGATACAAGCGATTCCTATTACTGCCGTTCCGATGATGGTGTAAATATACCCAAGTTTCAAGGTGATGATGAATAAGAAGATCAATCCAAAACCAATCCACAGATAAATAGCAGGCAAACCTTCACGATACAATACAAAAAAGAACGCCATATACACCATGGCACTTCCCGCATCGGGTTGTAACATAATGAGCATAGGCGGCAATAAAATGATCGCAAATGCAAATAATTGATGCTTAAAAAGATTGATGTTCGTCTGAATATCACTCAGAAACTTTGCTAAGGCAAGTACAGTGGCGACTTTGGCAAACTCCGAAGGTTGCAAGGTAAAACTCCCAATAGCATACCAAGATTTGGCACCGTTGATTTCTTTCCCAAGCACCATCAACGCGAGTAAACTCACCAGTGCGACGATATAAATAATACTGGAAAACCGTTCGTAAAACTTAGCTTCTATCGAAAGAATGAGCACAATAATGATGATACTTGTTCCAATAAAAAACAATTGCTTTCCATACAATTCATTCATGTCCAGAAAACCGTTCGCCGTTTCAGTGACGGAAGCGGAATAGATGTTAATCCAGCCAATGCCTACCAACAAAAAATACAGCAATATGGAAAGCCAATCTATTTTTTTGACAAATTTTACTTCTCTACTCATTAATCGTAAATGGTTTTCCACTTAGTGGCTTTGCATATTCTTCCTCCAAACTCTTCTCTAGCACCAGTTTTTCCATATTCTTCAAGCTAATTTCGCCTTTTAAATATTGCTCTATCATCAAGCTGGAAATCTTTCCTGCCCAACGCGCGCCGTAGTATCCATTTTCCACAAACACCGCAATGGCAATCTTTGGATCGTCTTTTGGTGCAAAAGCCACAAAAATAGAATGATCGGTGAGCTGTGTGCGTTCGCCTTCAATCTTGGTAAAGTTTTCCGCAGTTCCCGTTTTTCCACAGATTTCTATTCCAGGAACATTTAACCATTTGGCAGTTCCGCCTTTTTTCATGCTGAATACATCATGCATTCCCTGAATCACAGGTTCAAAATGCTGCTTGTCAATCGTAGTGTGTTTCGGTTCTGTAAAGTGTGGATTTTCTAATGGTTTTCCGTCAATTTTCTTGATGATGTGTGGTGTGTAATAATATCCACGATTCGCAATGGCAGCTGTCATATTTGCCAATTGAATCGGCGTCAATTCTACTTGTCCTTGTCCAATAGCATTGGAAATCGTATTCAACACATGCCAGTTGTCACGTTTGAAGTAGGTATCCGTATAATAATCACCCGACGGAATTCTTCCTTTTCGTCCTGTAGATAAGTCATTTCCGAAATATTCGCCCAAGCCAAAACTTTTGATATGATCGCTCCATACATTCATGCCTTCTCGTGGCGAATCGTATTTGCTAATGGTTTGACGATAGGCATTGGCAAAATACGCATTGCAAGATTTGGCAACTCCGTTGATAACGTTTCGCTTTCCGCTTCCACAGTGACAACCCATTTTACTACCACTTCTTCCATAATAATATCCATTGCGACAGGTATAGGTCGTTTTTGGGGTGATGATGCCTTCTTGCAGTGCTACGAGTGCATTCAGCGTTTTAAATGGTGAACCTGGTGCATATTGTGCAAGTAAACCTCTGTCGTATAATGGTTTGCTGATAGAATCGTAATGCAATGCGCTATAATTCTTTGAACGTTGGCGTCCGACTAACAAATCGGGATTGTAACTTGGTGCCGAAATTAGTGCAAGGATTTCTCCTGAAGAAGGTTCAATGGCAACGATACCGCCGCGTTTGTTCACCATGAGTTTTTCACCGTAAGCTTGCAATTTGGCATCAATCGTAATTTGAATGTCTTTTCCGTTGACGGGAAGTGTGTCCAAAGCGCCATTTTTATACGAGCCTAATATTTTGTTGTGAATGTCCTTTTGAATGCGTTTCACACCTTTTACACCACGCAATTCCTTTTCATAGGTCTTTTCAATTCCTGTACGACCAATCAATTCGCCTGATTGGTAATAGGGATTCTTTTCTAAATCGGAATTGTTTACTTCACTGATAAAGCCCAACACATTAGCGCCGTGATCGGTTTGGTAGTTGCGAATAGATCGCTTTTGAATATAAAATCCTTTGTAGTGATGCATTTTCTCTTGCAGATAAGCATAATCTTTCTTTGCCATTTGCGCCACAAATACCGACGGAACGCGCCAAGAGAAGTTTTTTGCTTTTTCAAAACGCTTTAGGAAATCTTCTTTTGTAATGCGTAAAAATTTACAGAATTCCAGCGTATCTAGTGCTTTCATTTCGCGTGGAATAATCATCACATCGTACGACGGTTGGTTTGCCACGAGCAAAGTTCCGTTTCTGTCATACACATAACCACGTTGCGGATAGGTATATTCTGTTTTGATAGCACTATCATTCAGGAAATTGGTCGCCACTTCCACTTCATTGAATAATTGAAGGTAGGAGAGACGTCCTGTGTAAATTGCACCTACAGAGACCACGACAAGGTATAACAACAGTTTCCTCATGAATTTTTACGACTAAATAAAGTTATTGATAGTGTGATGATTAGAATAGTAAATATACTAAAGAATGCGGTATTTCTTAGAATGATTAGGATGGAAGAAATGTTAAATATTTCTAACAGAAAAAAGAAAAAATGATGAATCACCGTCAGAATCAACACATATACCAAACGTTGTCCAAAGGCTGTGTTTTCAAGCTTTACCGATTGATGCTCATAACTCACGCCAAAAGCAAAGCGCAATACAAATGGTCGGATGTAGGCGATGATGACGCAAGCAGCGGCGTGTGCGCCTCCTGTATCTGAAAAGGTATCAACCGTCAATCCTAATAAAAAGGCAATGACTAAAAAGGTACTTCGGTTCGCATTGAGTGGAAACAAGAAGATGAAATAGATGTACACCAACGGATTGATATAGCCCATGAATTCGATATGATTGCATACCAAAACCTGCGCTAAGACTGCGATGACAAATCGGACGCTATTCCAAAATATAACAGAACCCATTTAGTTTTGCGGAGCTAATAAGTTATCAATTTCTTCTCTGTGTAAATTTTCAATGACGTACACATGTTCTAAATCGGTCATGTCATTGAATAATTGTACGTTGATCTTGTATAAATTCTCTAGTGTGTTGAGTTGAAAGTCTTTGACCGTTCCAATCGGAATGCCTTTCGGAAATAAAGTAGAGTTTCCTCCCGTAACAATAGTATCATTTTCGGTAAACTGAGCTAATTTTTCAATGTCTTCCAATTGTACAATATTTGGATCTTTACCATTCCATGTCAATGTTCCAAAATGATTGCTGTTTTTGAATTGCGCATTGATTTTTGAGATGGAGTTTAACAGACTAATTACTGTTGCGTGACTTCCGCCTACATTATCTACAATGCCAATGACACCTTTGGAATTGATGACGCCCATATCGATGGCAATGCTGTCGTTGCTTCCTTTGTTGATCAACAAGATGTTATTACGACTCGCGTAACTGTTTTTAGTAATTTTTGCAGAACGAAATAAATAATCCGTTCGATAGGAAGTGCTGTCAATAAACTGAACAGTGCTCAAACTGTCTTTTTTATTGTAAAGAATATTTTTGAGTCGGCGGTTTTCTTCTGCCAAACGCTCATTTTCAGATTGTAGATTGAAATAAGAAGAAACACCATTAAATCCTTCGTAGATTCCACCCGAAAGCCAATTGGCAGAGTTGATAAATTTACTTTTGTGATAGGAATGTGATTGAACCGTAAAGAGCAACGAAATAGAGAGCAACATTAAAAACAGAATAAAGTTTTTATTCCTGATTAGAAAATTGATGATATGTTGCATGTTCTACTTAGTTCTTCTTCCCAATTAATACACTTTTGAATTTACTAAGATTTTTCAGCGTAATTCCTGTTCCACGAACCACGGCACGTAATGGATCTTCAGCAATATACACTGGTAAGTCAGTTTTTTGAGAAAGACGTTTGTCCAATCCGCGTAACATTGATCCTCCACCGGCAAGATAAATTCCTGTATTGTAAATATCTGCTGCCAATTCTGGCGGTGTTTGTGATAAGGTTTCCATGACTGCGTCTTCGATACGTAAGATCGATTTGTCCAAGGCTTTGGCAACCTCACGATACGAAATTTGTACCTGCTTTGGTTTTCCCGTTAGTAAGTCACGTCCTTGTACCGACATTTCTTCTGGCGGAATTTCCAAATCTTCCGTCGCGGCTCCAATTTGAATTTTGATTTTCTCAGCGGTACGTTCTCCCACATACAAGTTGTGTTGCGTACGCATATAGTATACAATATCGTTGGTAAATACGTCTCCTGCTACTTTGACTGATTTGTCACAGACAATTCCGCCCAAAGCGATCACCGCAATTTCCGTAGTTCCACCACCGATATCTACAATCATGTTTCCTTTTGGTTGCATGATATCGACACCGATACCAATGGCAGCTGCCATTGGCTCGTGTATCAAATAGACTTCTTTTCCATTAACACGTTCTGCCGATTCTTTTACAGCGCGCATTTCCACTTCTGTAATTCCCGAAGGAATACAAATTACCATACGTAACGAAGGTGGAAATAACTTCTTTTTGAGTGCTGGAATATTTTTTATGAACAGACTGATCATTTTTTCAGATGCATCAAAATCGGCGATAACTCCATCTTTCAATGGACGAATCGTTTTGATGTTCTCATGGGTTTTTCCCTGCATGCGTGCAGCTTCTTGACCGACAGCAATAATTTTGTTGGACATTCGGTCCCTGGCGACAATTGATGGACTGTCCACAACTACTTTATCGTTATGGATAATTAAGGTGTTAGCCGTTCCTAAATCTATCGCGATTTCCTCAGTTAAGAAGTCAAAAAATCCCATGTGTTATGTCTGCTGTTAGAGTGTGTTTTGTAATTCAGTGTTAGTGACTTACAAAGTTATAAAAAATTTATACCAAATTAGTTATAAAATAATGTTTTGGTATTAGTGTTTAAAGTGTCTTGTGCCTGTAAATACCATGGCAATTTCATTCGCATTACAGTAATCGATGCTCAATTGATCTTTGATTGATCCACCAGGTTGAATTACTGCTTTGATTCCTGCCTTATCTGCAATTTCTACACAGTCTGGAAACGGGAAGAAAGCATCACTTGCCATCACCGCTCCGTCTAAGTCAAATTTGAAATTGTTTGCCTTTTCAATCGACTGACGCAACGCATCAACGCGACTTGTTTGTCCAGTTCCACTTGCGCACAATTGTTTGTCTTTTACCAAAACAATCGTATTTGATTTTGTGTGTTTGCAAATTTTAGAAGCGAATAGTAAATCTTCTAACTGCGAATCCGTTGGTTTATTGTTAGTTGGATATGTTAAATCTTCTTTCGCGTCTGTTTTTGTGTCTTTGTCTTGAAGCAATACACCGTTTAAACACGTACGCACTTGCATTTCTGGCAAGGCTACTTCGTTTTGAATTAAGATGATTCTGTTTTTCTTTCCTTTTAAAACTGCTAATGCATCTTCGTCATACGATGGCGCGATGACTACTTCACAGAATAGTTTGTGAATTTCTTCCGCGGTAGCTTTGTCAATTTTTGTATTTGCGATTAAGATTCCGCCGAAAGCAGAAATAGGATCGCCCGCTAAGGCATCTACATACGCTTGGTAAATGGTTGCACGTGTGGCAAATCCGCATGCGTTGTTGTGCTTTAAGATTGCGAATGTTGGATCATCGTTGGTGAACTCGCTCATCAAGTTGACTGCCGCATCAACATCTAATAAATTGTTATAGCTTAATTCTTTTCCGTGTAACTTTTCAAACATGTCGTCAAAGTTTCCGAAGAAGAATCCGCGTTGGTGTGGATTTTCTCCGTAACGCAATACTTTTCCTTGCGTTTCGCTTACTTTCAACGCAGCAATCTCATGATCGTGATTGAAGTAGTTGAAAATCGCTGTATCATAATGTGAAGAAACGTTGAATGCTTTCGCTGCAAACATTTTTCTATCTGCTAAAGAAAAAGCGCCTTCTTGCGTTTCTAACAAGTGTAAAAAGCCTTCGTAATCTTCTACGGAAGAAACGCACATCACATCTGCAAAGTTTTTCGCAGCAGCTCTGATTAGTGATATGCCTCCAATATCAATTTTTTCAATAATGTCTTGCTCACTTGCGCCCGAAGCCACAGTTTTTTCAAACGGATATAAGTCTACAATGACAATATCGATTTGCGGAATTTCATATTGTGCCAATTCGGCGACATCACTTTCATTGTTTTGACGATTCAAAATACCACCAAACACTTTTGGATGCAATGTTTTTACGCGTCCGCCTAAAATAGAAGGATACGAAGTCACATCTTCAACAGGAACCACAGGAATACCAAGATTTTTGATAAATTTTTCTGTGCCACCTGTAGAATAAATGGTCATACCTAGCGCGTGTAATTTTTCTACGATAGGTGCTAAACCGTCTTTGCTAAAAACCGAAATTAAAGCGGATGTTGCTTGTTTTTGGGAATCCATTCGAATTGAGTTGTTTAATTGTGTTGTGTGAAGCTGCAAAAGTAATAATTACCACTAAAAAAACACGCTCTTCTTCAAATAATTATGAGAGAATTTTGGGGTGGTTTGGGATTGGGTTGTGGAATGGTAGGATTGGTCTTTAAAAGATATTAGTGATATGTTAACTGAAGCGATGAAAACTTTGGAACCTTCAAGCACTTCTCGATACTATTTTTCTTCATTTCATTACGAAAAATCACTCGAAGAGACGTTTAAAGTATCGTAGTTTATGGGATTAGCGAAAATCATTTTGAACTTAACAAAGTTTCTTTGGGCTACGAAATTCAAATCTGAAAAATGTAAAACTTTAAAAATCCTTAATAAATAAAAGAATGACAATAATTTTTATAGTAAACGCATCACTAATATTTAAAAGTGATGAATTTTCAATCATTTAGATATTCTGTGCTATGTGGTGGATAGTCAATTTTGATTCGTTGAATGATTTCGGTACGATTTTGTGCCCATTCTGGATATGCTGCCCAATCTTGCTCTGTTTTGAAATAAATAATTTTATGAATGTCACCTACTAACATTTCTCCTTCAATTTGAATTTCTTTCCACTCATTTTTGATCTTTTGTTGATACAGAATACTATCTCGACCTATTGGTTGTGCTCTCCAACCGCGTTTGTTTTCTTTTACGGTTCGAATGATATATGCAATCAGCACCAATAGAAAAATCGCCGAAAGGATTAGTAATATAATTTCAAGTATTCCCAAGGTGATGTATTATTTTAAAGAATCAACAAAAATTAATTCCTTTTACGATTCTTCCTTGTAGACTTATCCGGATACGCAGGAACAGGCGGCACATTCCTTGGATCTTCTTTGATTTTGTCTTGTAAATGTTTGATGGCAGCATCCAATTGTGCGTCTTTTCCGTTGAAGGTTTCGTGTGGTAAATTGTCCAATTCAATGTCAGGAACATGTCCGTTACCTTCAATGAGCCATTTTCCTTCAGGTCCGTAGACGCCTAACATCGGAGCGCCCGCTCTTCCGTAATCTGTTAAGGTATTTACGCCTGTTAACCAAATTTGTCCGCCCCACGTACGCATACCAATCGTTTGTCCGAGTCCTAATCTTCGGAAACCTTCTGCAAAAGTTTCTCCATCCGAACCTGTTTTTTCATTCACTAATACAACCATATGTCCTCTAAATGCATATTGCATATTCCAAGTGGGTTGTCCGCTTCTATCTTTCCAGTACATCCATGCTTTTCGCAGTAATTTTTCCAGAATAAAAGAGTCAATATTTCCACCACCGTTGTTTCGAACGTCAATAATGAGTCCTTTTCTATTGAAGATTGGATAATATTCTCGGTAAAACTGCCCAATATCCCAAGTGCTCATGGCGCTTAAGTGTACATATCCGATTTGATTGTCACTGTCTTCATCTACTTTGAGACGATTCGCATATTCCCAGTCCGCATAGCGTAACCAATACGAACTGCCTCTAGGTTTGATGATGATATCTCTGGTTGAGGTTCCTCTTTTTAGTTGTAATCGCACTTGTTTTCCTGCTTGGTTCCGAATCAATTCGCCAATGTCTATTGCAGCTAGCGCATCTCTACCATTTACTTTGGTAATAATGTCGCCTTCTCTGACATCGAGATACGGATCATCGAGTGGTGATTTTCGGTTTGGATAATCAGGATCTACTTTGTAGATGTACTCGATTCTGTAGCCACCATTGGCTTCGTCTCTGCTTGTTTCGGCACCAAGACTCGCTACTTGAATGTTTTTTTCATCACTTCGGTTGTCACCATCACTTGTATAGGTATGTAAGGCAGAAAGTTCGCCTACCAATTGCCCAATGACATCTGTGAGTTCTTTTCGAGTCGTTAAGCGATCTATGAAAGGAAGATACTTCTCGTACATGGCATTCCAATCAACACCATGCATGTTTTTATCGTAAAAATAATCACGCTGCATGCGCCAAGCATCTTTGTACATTTGTTTCCAGTCTTGCTTCGGATCAATAGAAAATTTCATACTACTTACATCAATCCTACTATCATTTAGTTTGACACTGCCAGTACCCGCATTGACCATATAATACGATCTTCTTTTTCTGACGAGTAATTTTTTGCCATCTCGTGTCATTTCAAAACCGCTGACTTCAGAAGCCATATTGGTGAGTTTTGGTTTTTCATTCGTGATCTTGACTACTTTTAGGTGCGATTTCGCGTTGACGCCAGTTTCTGTAGCCATTACATAGAGCGCTTTGTCATTCACTGCCAGGTTGTAATAATTTCCAGGAGCGACAGGAACTCTTGCAATTCTAGACTGAATTCCTTCTTTATCAATAGATACTACTAATTTTTTTTCAATGTCTTTCGATTTCTTTTTCTTCTTTTTCTTGTCTTTAGTAGGTTTGACTTCCTCTTTCTTTTCGTTCATGAGTTCGTCCTTTTCTCTGAAAGGTGATCTTGTGCCTTTTTTGAGTGCTACATGATATATAACTTCACTCGCATCCCAGTACGGTTCCGGTTGTCTTGGTCCCCACGGACTTCCCACCAACGTGGAAAAACTTCGATCGGATAAGAAATAGATGAATTTGCCATCAGGACTCCAATTCGGATTGTAGCTATTGGCTCTGTCCGTTGTTAAGTCAAAAGTAGATTCGTCATTTATATTATACACTTTAATTTGTAGCATTGTGTTTAAAGCAGTTTCTGCAAATGCCAGCCACTGACTGTCGGGCGACCAAGAAAAGTCTAGAATACCTTCCGTATTGGTAGATATTTTTTTGCTAGTTTTTGTCGCTATATTGAAGACATACATATTGCCTTCTATGTCATCATACGCAAGCCATTTTCCATCTGGAGACGGAATCGCTTGGTACCTGAGTGTATTTTTATCAGTAGTTAAAGGAGTTGTGGTGCCTAAACCATCTGCTGGAAATTGCACGAATTCAAATTCGCCACTTTCATCCGATAAGGTGACAATATTTTTTCCATCATGAGAAAAAACCGCATCGCGAAAACGCACATCTTTTTGTTCCGTAAAGGAAACTGTTCTCCCTGATTTTACAGGAACCACAAAGACACGACCTCTAGCAGTTACAACAATTTTTTCACCTTTTGCATCAGGATGTACGGAAGTAATGTAATCCTGAGGATCTTCCACCCACTTTTCTCGTAGTTGCTCCAAATCTGAAGTTAAGCGAATATCGATTTTATTGTAGTCTCCAGAAGCAATGTTTAGCAACCAAATATCAGCCCCATGTTGGTATACAATTTTTCCATTGTCTACATTGGCATAACGAACGTCATACAAATCGTGTTTGGTGTGTTGTTTTAGATCTTTTCCTTCTGTATTCATAGACCAAATGTTCATAATGCCATCTTTATCCGTAAGAAAATAGACGCGTCCATCATGCCACATTGGCTCACAACTTTCACCCAAATGATCGGTACTTAGTTTTATAGCTTCGTTCGTGCCATCAAATTTCCAGATTTGACGTGCCCAACCACCTACATAGCGTTTAGCACTATCATTATGATTCGGAGGACGGACAAAAAAGCAGGTGCCTTCTTCATTAAAAATACCTTCACTAGCTTGATGGAGTGGTACTACAGATTTTTCTTTGGAGTTGATATCAATAGTAACCAATTGCGGATTAGGTAGCTTACTATAGTTGTTGGTTTGATACACAATTTTACCATCTGGTGTCCAACTGTTAACTACAGACCAACTCGATTCATAGGTCCAACGCGTTGTTAATCCTCCATCAATGGGAATGGTGTAGACTTCTTTGGGACCTTCATAGGTTGCGGAGTAGGCGACAGTTTTTCCATCAGGTGAGATGACTGGATATTCTTCTTCTTCGGCATGTGTTGTCAATCTTTGTGCGAGTCCACCGTTAATGGATACTTTCCAAATATCACCTTCTGCCGTAAAAACAATGGTATTTTGATGAATGTCAGGATATTGATAGTAGCCTTCAAACCCTTGTGCGGAAGCTTGATTTGAATTTAGTATCCAACAAAGTAGTAACACAAAAAGTTTAGATATTTTCAATTTCATAGGAATGGATTTATTTTAATGCAACTGAGTTGCAATATACTGAATTTTCATGTTTGCGTTCGTCTTCTGAACTGAGTAAATATACTAAATAGACGGTAAGATTGCGTCTAATTTCGGCATTTATAAATGATTGATTACTGGATTTATTTCATAAAAAAACTGGCGTTCACATTTAAACTAATGAACGCCAGCTTTTTGTTGATTTGTTTGTTTTGCTTTTAGCTTTTTGCTTCGCAACTTAAACTAGTAAACTTATAAACTAATAAACAGCTTCTATCACAAATTATCTTTTATTCTTAAGGTAAAGTCAATAAAAAAGAGTTTCCTTTGAAACCATCTCAATACTCACTACTAAAACCTCAATACTAATCAAAGAATCTCCGCCACTTTTGCATTGATAAATTCTAAAAATTCTTCGTCTTCTTTGGTGAATGGATCTGGTGTGTGCGAGTCAATGTCGATTTGACCAATGTTTTCTCCATTTACAAATAAAGGAATCACAATTTCTGCTTTCACGTGAATGCTGCACGCAATATAGTTGTCTTGCGCTTTTACATCAGGAACTAAAAAGTTTTGGTTGGAAACTGCGACTTGTCCACAAATACCTTTTCCAAAAGGAATAATCGTATGATCTGTGGGTTCGCCTGCAAAGGCACGTAATTTTAATTCGGGTTTGTCTCCGTTTCGAAAGTAAAATCCAACCCAGTCGTAGTGTTCAATATTTTCTTGTAAGAGTTCGCAAATTTTGGTCATGCGATCGTCTACAGAAAGTGCTGCGTTAGAAATAATGGTTTCGATTTCGGGTTTATAGGATGCTAATGCCATGTTTTAATCTTAATTATTCGACAAAAATAGTCGAAAAAAAGAGAACTCCCTTTCTTGGAATTGTGAATAAAATCACAGAAAAAATGAATTCGACAAATTTTATAGAAAATGTGATATTTTCAAAGCTTTTACTGTAAGTTTGTAGCATTCGAGATTAGCGTTTAATTGTGTTAGAAAGCATTCAAAAATATAAATCAGCCTTAGGATTTATTGTCAAATTCTTTATCGTATACGCGGTATTGACGTATGTGTATAGCTTGTATTTGTCAAATTTTGAGGGCGAACCTGATGGTGTTACGCGCATTGTGGCCGATCAAACCGAAAGTATTATTGATGCCTTTGGGTATGATGCGAGCGTGGAAGTTCACGAGTCCGAACCTACAATGAAGTTGTTGATGCATGGCAATTATGTGGGACGCATTGTGGAAGGCTGTAATTCCATTAGTGTGTTGATTTTGTTCATCACCTTTGTGATTGCCTTTACAGGGAATTTTAAAAATACAGTTTTATTTGTGCTTGTAGGAAGTGTATTGGTGTATTTGGCAAATTTGTTTCGAATTGTCGTGTTGGGAATTGGCTTGTACAGTTTTCCCGATAAAGAATATGTACTACATCAAATAGTGTTTCCGACCATCATTTATGGAATGGTGTTTTTGTTATGGATGTTTTGGGTGCAAAAGTTTTCAAAGAAGTAGATGCAGAAAGTTTGGAAATATATCGTCATTGGATTTTTGTTTGGATTGCTTGTCTTAATTAGAGCTTTTGAAAACGAACTCTTTTACGATCCGTTTTTAAACTTTTTTAAGTACGATTATTTTCAAGGAACCATTCCGAGCTATGAAACGTGGTCGCTCTTTTTTAGTCACCTGTTTCGGTACGGTTTGAATATGATAGTTTCCTTAGCAATTATTTATATTGCGTTTGAAAACAAGAATGTCGTTAAGTTTTCTCTCGGATTGTATGTGATTGCCTTTATGATTTTAGTTTCACTCTATTTTTATTTGATCAAACACGATTTATCCGAAGATTATTTACTTACTTTTTATGTACGCCGCTTTTTAATTCAACCACTTTTTGTGTTGATTTTACTGCCTGCTTTTTATTATCAACGAAAGATAAAGCATGAGGAGTTTTAGCTTAGATACGCTACGCTTTCTAGACGCGCTACGCTGTTAGAATTTAGATGCGCTATGCTTTTAGACATGTTTTGCTTTTGGAATTTTAGACACGGCTTTGCCTTTGGTATGTTGGTATTTTGGTATGTTCGTATATTGGTATTTTTCAAAGGAAATCAACAAATCCACAAAAAACAAATCCACAAATCCACGACTCCACAAATCCACAAAAAACAAATTAACAAATCCACAAATCCACAACTCCACAACTCCCCAAAAACAAAAAACAACCTATTCCTCCTCCACAAGCGTAATGGTTCTCTTTTCTGAAATCAAGCTTCCGTCTTTTGAGATACCTTCTATAAACATCGTGATGGCTTTGACGTCTTTGTGTTTGACAATAAAATTATACGGGCCTCTTCTTGGAATGGTAATGTTCGGTTGCCAATCAATTGCCCCGTATTTTTGGAAAGTGTCGCTCGTATACGATTGGTATTTTGGTTCGTAGTAGCGTTTGTGCGGACTGTATCCTATTGGCGGTGTGTAGCCCGCATACGAGTCTCTTCGTATAGGAGCCGTTTCCGTAAGCGGTGTTCTTCGCGTATAAATTTTAATGACACCACCAACACCACGCAAGCCATATCCTTGTCCGCTTTTATCTACAATAACTCGTGCTACTTGTGAGGATGAAAAATCACGCAGAATTGAAAAATCACTTAGTGGCGCATCGTCTAAAAAGATAAGTGGCACTACGGGATTTCCTTGTAATGTTAGCCTCTTTCTTGGTGTAATATTAAGTTTTGTATTGCTTAAAGGATCTTCCCATACATGATAACCGCTGTTCTCAATAAAGTTTTTTACTTGTGGATATTGCAAATATTCTTCAATGCCAAAAACAGTTTCTTTCCCTTTTACCATCATTGGATCAATACTTTTTCGCTGATTTTTATTCGCGCCTTCAATGAGAACAGCCTCAAGGTCTTCCGCATCTTCTGGAAAGAATCCGTCAGGAAGCGAAAAGATGTTTAGTTTATTTAAAAAGGAACGATCAATAATCATATTATCGGTGATTTGATCTTCTTTTGAATTGGCACTATACGTCAGATATAATCTAGGTTTTAAGAATTTTTTACTGTAATCTACTGCTGAAAAACGAAGTTCTTCATCCGCATGCGGATATAAATTTTTAATTACAAATTTTCGTTCTTTATCGAGCGGAATGAATTTTGCAGGTTGTTCTTTGGTGTCTTGCAAAAGAATCCCTTTTACACGTTTATTCGGGAAATTTAAGGTACCACTGATGGTGATGCCGTTTTCTACCGCTCGTTTTTTGGAAGGATTTTGAAAAATATAAGTCCAATCGTATGCGCTCCAACCTTGCGTGATCAATAAAGCATCCAAGTCTTCTCTCTTCGTTTTGGTGGTATTCGGAAAATAATACTTCGGATTTTCAATTTCACCTTTCACATACGGTTTTAGATAAAAGCTAGAATACATGCTGTGTGCAGGATTGTACGCTTCGGTCGTTTCGGGCAATATAGAAATGCTCACATTGGCTTCTAAAATTCCTTTTCTTCTTTTAATGAGATAAATAGAAAAATCAGAAAAGTCTTTTTCTGTGTTTCCCTTTTTAACCATTATAGAAAGATTTTTTGGCGTTTTTCTATTAAAAAACAAACGCTCCAAAATAGGAACTCTCCCGTCAAAAAGTGTGATGGTATTGACGCCATTAAAGAGTCCGTCTCTTGCAATTGTCAGCGTGACAGTTTCTGTATTTTTAAAAGAAAAAGGCATCGAACGTGCTTTTCCATCTTTGTGAATGAATAAAGTATAATCTTTAGAAACAATAGATCGCAAAGTTTCTGGATTGGTGTTTAATGAAATTTTAATGCTGTCTTTTTCAATAGCGTTTACCTGAATCGCAATGCCTGTATCTTTTGCTTTGGGCAATGTCTGTTGACTAGTTTCTTCTTCTTTAAAAGTTGTTTTTACCTTGTAAATGGTATTGTCTTTCGGAATAAACTCAAAAGTGCCAATCCCGTAATTATTACTTTCAAAATCAGTGATTTCCGTATCGTTTTCATCATAGACAATTCCCGTGACATAGACACCTTTTCCTTCCTGATTGATCGCTTTAAAAGCAATGGTATTTTCAATATTTTTCACCAAATGTCCACCTTCGGGTAAAAATTGAATATCGTAAGTTTCAGCAGTATTATTGTCTGCTTTGGTTGCCACAGTAGCTCCGTAGATAACAATTTCTTCAACAAAAGCATCATCTTCAGGTTGTGCATCCATCATATATTGTGTGGTGGCTTTGATGTAGTAGCGACCTGAGTTTAATTTTTCATCCAACTCAATATTTCCTTGTGCCATTCCGTTTTGAATTCGAAGTAGCTTTTTGGAAACTTGAGTTCCATCAGCATCGTACAATCCTACATACAAATTGGAAGAGGTTCTCGAAGCTTTTTCGTCTCGTTTGCTATACACATATCCTTTTAACCAAATTTCTTCTCCGACTAAATAACTGGTTTTGTTAAGGTGAATAAAAACAGCTTCTTCTTCAGAATATTTAAAATGATCTAGATAGTTTTCACGAATAGAAGCATTCGTTTGCGAAAGTGCGCACCACGACAGGCACAGCAACATACATAAAAGATAATTTTTTCTCATAAATAATGGCTCAACAGTTGTAATTCGTTTTTAAATACCGTCAAGAAATACTTCAAGACAGACTTGTATTGAAAATGAATTTTGCTGGGAACAATTCACTTTTGGGGGAATAATGTGAGAATAGGTCTTTTATTAAAAGTATGTAATTATTGTTTTTGAATGATAATTCTTATTAAAATAATTATATACCTTCATTTATTTAAAGATACAGCTTTTTTTTGAATTTAGAAGATGAAATTTTTATCGGACTTGAATGATTCTACGTTCCGAGATGAGTTCGCCACTTTCTGAAATCCCTTCAATAAACAGTATGATGTTTTTGGTACGCGTATCATAGATATTGAAATTGACAGCTTCCGAATTTTGAAGTTTTAGTTCTGGAATCCATGAAATTACTCCGTATTTTTCAAAAGTACTGTTGAAATAGGAGGCGTATTTTGGCGCGTAGTATTCTTTGGTAGGCGTAAAAGCTTCGGGCGCTTTGGCGCTTGTATACATTTTTTCGCCAGGTCCTTTTTCAAACAAAGGCGTTTGACGCGAATAGATTTTAATGACACCACCAAAACCTGCGTTCATTCCTTGTCCTTGTCCCGTTTTATCGATGACAATTTTTTCAACGTTTGCAGTGGATAAACCGTATAAAATCGTCAAATTTGTCAATTGGGCGCCGTCATAAAACACCAATGGTGATGCTATTGGACGTCGTCTGGTAGTGATGGAAACCTGTCCCAAATTTTCAAATACATCGTATCCGTTGTCTTGAATGAAATCGGTCACGTTAAAGTAGCGTTCGTAGATTTGTTTGGTTACTTTCGTGACTTTCGCGTTCATCAAAATTGGCTCTTTTGTATAGATTTCTTTCTTTTTCTTGGCTTTGATCACCACTTGATCTAATTGTTGTGCTTCTTCGTAAAAGAAATTTTCTGGAACCTGAAAAGTGGAAGCATTGCGTAAGATTGGCGTTTTCTCGTTGCGAATTTCAGAAGAAATTTGATCTTTTCCATCATTGACTTTGAAACGCAAATAAATGCTTGGTTTTTTAAAACGTCCTTTGTTATCCATGTACGAGAAACGCACTTCTTCTCCTTGTTCTAGAAATAAATTGGATATGGTAAATTTTTGATCTTTGTCTAAATCGATGAATTGTGCAGAATGATTTTTAGTCGCATACAAAAATAAACGATCTACATTTTTCGCAGGACGATTTACGGTTCCTTGAATGGTAATTCCGTTTTCAAAACGATTGGAACCATTCGGTTTTTCTTCAAAAATATTTTTCCACTCGTAACGACTCCAACCTTGCGTGAGCAATAAGATATCCAATTCATATTTTGTCTTGCGCGTCATTTTTCTAAAGTAGTACTGCGGATCTTCCACCGAACCTTTTAGATGTGGTTTTAGGTAAAAATGCGAGGCAATATTGTGCTGCGGTTCGTAGGCTTTTGTCAATTCTGGCAAGACCGAAATACTTACATTACTATTTTCCTGTAATTCAGATTCGCTAATTGAAAGCACGATAGAATCACTCAATGTTTGTACTTTGGCAATATTAATTTTTGAGGTTTTAATAAAGTGGTCGTTGAAAAATAAACGTTCTAGAATGGGCGTATTGTCTTCCGTAAAAACAGTGATCGTATTGACACCTTTGAACAAATCTTTTTTCAAGACACTCACAATTTTTTCTGTTGCGCCGTCAAACGAGAATTCAATGGTTTTTTGTTTTCCATTTTGGTGAATGAGCACTTTGTATTTCCTGGTCGGAAAACGTTCTAACGTAGCTTGATTGGTGTTGAAGTTGAGAAAGATTTTATCTTGAAACGGATCTTTAAGCGTCAGTGCAATTCCGCTGTCTTCTGCTTTTGGTAGCACTTGCGTGATTTCTTCTCCCGTTTCAAGCGTGATTTTAGCAGTATATGCTTGATCGGTTTTTGGATAGAATAAAAATTTGCCCAAACCTTTGTCATTTCCTTTGAATGAAGTGATTTCGTTTCCGTCAGCATCATACACAATTCCGTTGGCAATAACGCCTTTTCCTTGTTGATTGATGACTTTAAAACCAATCGTATTTTGAGTTGCCACAACCAAATTTCCACCTTCTGGAAGAAATTGAAAGTCATACCGTTCCTCTTCGCTTACTGCATCTTTCGCTTTCGATTGATCTGTGAGAATTTGAATTTTTTGAATGTATGCATTGTCTTCTTTGAAGTTTTTCATCCAATTGGTTTCCGCTTTCACATAGTAAGTTCCGGCGGTGTATGTCGAATCGATTAGAATGTTTCCTTTTGCCACACCATCTTCCGCTCTGAATAACGCTTTTTGCACTTGCTTTCCTTCTGCATCGTATACGCCGACATGAATGTTGGTTGTTGCCTTTGACGTCAATTGATTTTTTTGATCAAACGCATAGCCTTTCAACCAAATTTCTTCTCCTTGAAAATAGATGGTTTTGTTGAGATGTACATATAAAGCTTCTCTGGGTAAGGTAAAATATGCTGCATATTCGTCTTCAACTTTTTTTTGTTGTGCGTAACTGCAACTTAAGGAACTTCCTAAAATGAATAGGAGTAAAAATAGATAGTTTTTTTTCATAGTAAGTGCATAAATCCAAGCTCTAAATTAAGGTTTTAGTAGAATGTACCTACTTTTTGAACTATTAAAAAAAAGCTAAAATTTTCTTGGTAATCGCGATGTAAAATGTTTCTATTCATCGTAGAAAAAAGTAACAAAACCTCTTCGCTTTGTATTGCTTCAGAGGTTTTGTGTTGGGTTTTATCGAACTTGGATGGTTTTCCGTTCAGAGATGAGATTTCCATTTTCTGAAATTCCTTCAATGAACAAGGTTACATTTTTGGTATAGGTATCATAAATTTTGAAACTTGTTGCCGTATTTGTGTTCAATTCTACGGTTGGCAACCAAGAAATGGTTCCGTATTTTTTGAAAATAGGATTGAGATAGGAACTGTAATTTGGTGCGTAGTATTCTTTTCCTGTCGCAAAAGATTTCGTAGTTGTGGTCGCCAAATACACAATATCGTCTGCTTGTTGTGCAAACATGGAGTCTTCTCGCATATAAATTTTTATGACTCCGTCTGCCACACCACCATTAATCGGTACTCTGCTGTCTTTGTCAATGACAATTCGTTCAATATCTGACAACGACATGTTGTATAACATGCGCATTCCGTTGCCCAGTAATTGTCTATTGTTTAAAAATACACCAGGCGCACCTCTGTGACGCGACCAATGTCGTACTATGACACCGCCATCTTGTTCTGTTGCGTCAAAACCATTCATGCGAAGAAATCGGATGATGTTGTAATGTGTGTAATAATCTTCTTCGGTAACGTCTGTAACTTGCGGATCAGCCATAAACGGATCTTCATATGCCAATCTTGAGTTTTCAGCTTCTAAAACTACGGTATCCAATTCCTCCGCTTTTTCCACAAAGAAATCTTTGGGCACGGTAAAGTTTGCGGTGGTGGACACATTGATGGTTTCACTCAAAAAGACTTCTGCAATTTTATCTTCTTTATCGGTCACTTGGAATCGAAGATACATGCCTGGTTTTTTCAACTCACCTTTTGCATCAATATACGAAAAGCGTACTTTTTCATCTTCTTCTAAAAATAAACCTGTAAGTTCAAATCGTTGATCTTCATCTATGTCAATAAATTTTGCAGTATGATTTTTTGTGCTGTGTAAAAAGATTTGTTTGATGTCAGTAGCAGGTTTATTGACACGACCCGAAACAGTGATTCCATTTTCAAAAGGATACTTTATTTTAGGTTTGTTCTCAAAAATATCTTTCCATTGGTAGCGACTCCAACCTTGCGTTAACAGTAATACATCTAGTTCATATTTTTTCTTTCGGTCCATGTCGTAAAAATAATATCGCGGATTTTCCACAAAACCTCTTACATGTGGTTTGAGATAGAAATTGGAAAGAATGTTATGCTCAGGATGGTAACTATCGGTCGTTTCTGGTAAGATAGAAATACTCACATTTGCCTTTTCGTTAAGATTGAGTTCTTTTAGAGAAAGTAAAATAGAATCTTGTATGGTGTTCAACTTCGCTACGTTAATTTTCGCTTTTTTAATTCCGTAGTCGTTAAAAAATAAGCGTTCCATGATCGGATGCTGTTCGTTATCGAATACCGTAATCGTATTCACACCTTTAAACAATCCCTTTTTTTCGATGGTCACCGCTTTTTTCGTATCGCTAAACTGCAATGCAGTTGTTTTTAGTTTGCCATTTTGGTGAATGAGAATTTTGTACGTTTTATTTGGGTGATTTGCCAAGGTTTCTTCATTCGTGTTAAATTCAAGTACAATTTTATCGTCGAACAGATTTTTGATCATCAGCGAAATTCCTTGTGCATTGGCTTTTGGTAATTTTTTTGTGATGCTTGCGCCGTTTTCCAGCGTAATTTCTGCTGTGTATTCTCGATCTTTTTTTGGTTGAAATAGAAATTTGCCCATTCCCAAGGTATTGCTTTCAAAGGAAGCGACTTGCTTTTTCTCCTGATCAAAAATAATTCCTGAAGCCGTGACGCCTTTTCCATCATTCGCAATGACTTTAAAGCCAATATTGTTTTTGGTGTTTGCGACAATATGTCCACCTTCTGGCAAGAACTGAAAATCGAAACTGGCTGCTTCTTTTTGTATCTTTTCTTTGATACTTTCATCAGTGACAATTTCAATTTTTTGAATGAATGCATTGCTTTCTTTGAAATTTTTCATCCAATTGGTTTCTGCTTTTAGGTAATATGTTCCTGCGGTGAAGGTAGAATCTACCGCAAAATTTCCATTGGTCACTCCATTTTCAGCCGCAAACAACGCTTTTTTGATTTGCTTGCCTTCTGCATCATAAATGCCCACATTGATATTTGTGGTTGCTTTTGATGATAGCTGATTTTTTTGGTCGTACGCATAGCCTTTGAACCAAATTTCTTCTCCCTGAAAATAGGTCGTTTTGTTTAAATGAATGTGAAGCGCTTCCCGTGGTAAGGTGAAATACGCTGCATATTCTTCTTCAATTGTTTTTTCCTGACTAAATAGCGGAAAACAACTCAGTATGATGAGTGGTAGGAGTATATATACATATTTGTTTTTCATGATAATCGGTTTTACTTAATGTCATAATCATACATATTGCTTTTACAAGCGTTTTGTAACTAACGGATTTGGATGGTTTTCCGTTCAGAGATCAAATCACCATTTTCGGAAATGCCTTCTATGAATAAGGTGATGTTTTTTGTATAGGTATCGTATATTTTAAAAGTGCTGGCAGTTTTGGTATTGAGTTCTACAATTGGATGCCATGAAATAGCCCCAAATTTTTCAAATACAGGATTTAAATACGAAGTATATCTCGGTGCATAATACTTTTTTCGAACCGCAAAAGATAGTGGCGCAGCAGCTTTTAAATAGGGACTTTCTACATCTGGTTTTTTAAATAATGGTGTGGTTCGTGAATATATTTTGATAACGCCTTGGGTCGCTTTATGTGGGTCAAGTGCCATACCATATTTATCGATCACGATGCGTTCAATTTCTGCTAACGACATTTTGAAAAGAATGTTATAATCTTTTAAGCGTACATCGTTGAAAAATACGGTAGGCGGTCTTCCAGAAGCAATTCTGGAGTTGATAACTACTTGCCCAAAATCTTCACTGGCAATAAAACCATTATCATTTAAATATTCTACAAGGTATATGTAACGATTGTATTCTTTTAAAGTAATTTCGGTAACGCTTGGATGTAGTAGAAAATTTGTATTATACTTAGGTCTTTCTTTTTCTGCTTTTAAAAGTACTACACCTAATGCTTCTGCATCTTTGTTGAAGAAGTCATCTGGAACTCTGAAATTTGCAGTGTTGGATATGATTTTTTTGGTTTCTCCTTCTAGGTAGATTTCTGGAATTTTGTCTTCTTTGCCAGGCGTTAAAAATCGAACATACATACTTGGTTTTCGCAACGGACCGTTTTGAGAAATATACGAGAATCTGAGTGTTTCGTCTTCTTCCAAAAATAAACCCGTGAGTTCAAAACGTTGATCTTTGTCTAAGTCAATAAACTTGCTGTCATGATTTTTTGTTGCATGTAAAAAGAGCTGTTTTACACCTGTGGCAGGCAGATTGACACGTCCTGCGACTGAAATTCCATTTTCAAAATTATATTTTGCTGTGGGTTTATTTTCAAAAATATCTTTCCACTCGTAACGACTCCAACCTTGCGTCAATAATAACACATCCAACTCGTATTTTTTCTTTCTGTCCATATTGTGGAAGTAATATTGTGGATTGTCAATCGGACCTTTTATGTGTGGTTTTAAATAAAAACTAGAAAGAATGTTGTGCTTCGGATTGTAACTTTCGGTTCCTTCTGGTAATACAGAGATACTGATGTTTCCTTTTGTGTTGAGATTGAGCGCTTCTACAGAAAGTATGATGGAATCCTTCATCTTTCTGAGTTTTTCCACTTTTACATCTGTCTTTTTAATTCCGTAATCGTTAAAAAGCAAACGTTCTAAGATTGGATTTTGATCGTTGTCAAATACAGTGATGATGTTGACACCTTTGAATAAACTTTTCTTCTCAATACTTACGGCTTTTTGTGTATCTGTAAATTGTAAGGATGCTGTTTTTAATTTTCCGCTTTGTTGAATTAAGATTTTATAGCTTTTATCCGCATGATTCGCCAACGTTTCTTCATTTGTGTTGAATTCAAGAATGACTTTATCTTTTGATGTATTTCGCGCGATAAGTGAGATACCTTGTGCTTTTGCTTTGGGTAATTCTTTTATGAGCACACTTCCGTCTTCCATGAAAATTTCCGCGGTGTAGGTGGCGTTTTTATCTGCTTTTAACAAAAATTTCCCCATGCCCAATGCATTCGCTTCAAAAGAAGCGATTTTGTTTTTATCCTGATCAAACAAAGTTCCATAAGCAATGACACCTTTTCCATTGTTGTTGATGACTTTAAAGCCGATGTTATTTGTAGTATTGGCTACAATATGTCCACCTTCAGGCAAGAATTGAAAGTCAAATTTCACATCTTCTTTCACCTTCGTTTCGGCAGTTTCTTGATTGGTAATGATTTTAATTTTTTGGATGAATGCATCATTTTCTTTAAAGTTGTTCATCCAATTGGTTGCTGCTTTTATATAATAGGTTCCGGCTGTAAATGTAGAATCGACGGCAAAATTTCCATATGTCAAGCCATTTTCAGAAGAAAACAATGCTTTCTTCACCTGCTTTCCTTCTGCATCATAAATTCCTACGTTGATGTTGACCGTAGCTTTTGAAGTACGCTGATTCTTTTGATCGTACGCGTAGCCTTTGAACCAAATTTCTTCTCCTTGAAAATAGGTTGTTTTGTTTAAATGAAGATGCAAACCTTCACGCGGAAGTTTAAAATAGTCGTAATATTCATCTTCCACATTTTTTTGCTGACTAAAAAGTTGAAAGCAGCTTAGCAGAATAATCGGTAACAATAAGTACTTTTTTTTCATAATCATTGGTTTTCGTTAATGTAATCTATTATATATATTGCTTTTACAAGCGTTTCGGTAACAATTTGCTAACGGACTTTTATCGTTTTCCGTTCAGAGATCAAATCACCATTTTCAGAGATGCCTTCAATGAATAAGGTGACATTTTTTGTGTATGTATCGTATATTTTAAAACTTGTCGGTTTCTCGGCGTTCAATTCTACCGTAGGTAACCACGAGATGGTTCCGTATTTTTGGAATACAGGACTTATGAATGAGTCATAATTGGGCGTGTAATATTCCTTTGCCGTAGCAAATGATTTGGGTGTTTTCGTGTGTAGATAGACAAAATTTCGCATGTCTCTAGCAAATAGGGGAGTTTCACGGGTGTATATTTTGATCATGCCTTCTCGGACATCTCCATCATATAGAATATCGGTATATCTTTCAATAATGATTCGTTCTATATTTTCAAGCTTTAAGTCATATAAAACCGTCATACTTTCTGGGCGTAAATACTGGTCGTTAAAGAAAACCACAGGACTCCCATGAATGAAAGAGCGAGGATCTAAAGTTTCGCTACCTCGAAATCCTTCATTGAAACCATTTTTGCGTATAAAATTGAGAATGTTATCGTACTTTTTTACAACTTCTTCCGTAATTATGGTCAATTTTGGTTGTTTTAAGAACCTATCTTCATATCTTCTTTTCTTTTTTGCTTCTAAAACAACGGCGTCTAGCTTTTCGAGGTTTTCAAAATCGAAGTTTTTTGGTACAGATAGTTCGTTTTTGATGTTGAAGTCTTTGAAGGTGTGTAAATAATCTTTTGAAATGTAGTCTTCGCTATCGTTCAATATAAACCTGAGATACATGCTCGGCTTTTTCAGAATGCCTTTTTCAGAAACATATGAAAAACGAATCTCTTCCTCTTTTTCTAAAAATAAACCTGCTAGTTCAAACTTCTGATTTTGATCTAAGTCAATGAACTGTGCATTGTGATTTTTTGTATTGTGTAAAAATATACGTTTCACGTCGGAAGCAGGTTTGTTGACACGTCCCGAAATGGTAATGCCGTTTTCAAAACGATGTTGTACTAGTGGCTTTTTTCCAAAAATATTGTTCCATTCGTAGCGACTCCAACCTTGCGTGAGCAGTAAAATATCCAACTCGTACTTTTTCTTTCGGTTCATGTTGTCAAAGTAATATTGTGGATTTTCTAAAAAGCCTCTTACATGTGGTTTGAGATAAAAGTTGGAAATGATATTGTGATTTGGGGAATAGCCATCAGTTGCTTCTGGCAAAACGGAAATACTCACATTTGCATTTTTGTTGAAGTTGAGTTCTTTTGCTGAAAGTATGATGGAATCGTTGAGCGTAGTGAGCTTTGTCACGTTTATATTCGCAGTTTTAATTCCGTAATCGTTAAAAAATAAACGCTCTAAAATTGGTTGTTTTTCGTCGTCAAACACCGTAATTGTATTCACGCCTTTGAATAAATGCTCTTTTTCAATACTGATCGCTTTTTTGGTGCTACTAAATTGCAGCCCCGTCGTTTTTAGTTTTCCATTTTGATGGATGAGTATTTTATAGGTTTTATCAGGATGATTTGCCAGTGTTTCTTCATTTGTATGAAATTCGAGCACAATCTTGTCACTGAATAGATTTTTGAGCATGAGTGAAATCCCTTGCGTTTTTACTTTTGGAAGTTCTTTTGTGATGTTGGCTCCGTTTTCCAGCGTAATTTTTGCAGTGTATTGTGTGTCGTTTTTGGGTTGGAATAGAAATTTGCCTATTCCCAAGCTATTGCTTTCAAAAGAAGCTACTTGTTTTTTTTCTTGATCGTACACAATCCCAGAAGCAGCCACACCTTTTCCATTATTGGCAATGACTTTAAAACCAATAGTATTTGTAGTGTTTGCAACCATATGTCCACCTTCTGGTAAGAATTGAAAATCAAATTGTGCTTTTTGAGTTTCTTTTTCCTTATTGAGCGTTTCTTCAGTGATGATTTCAATTTTCTGAATAAAGGCATCGTTTTCTTTGAAGTTTTTCATCCAATTGGTTTCCGCTTTCACATAGTATATTCCTGCCGTGAAAGTTGAATCCACTGCAAAATTTCCATTAGTTACTCCATTTTCAGCCGCAAACAAGGCTTTTTTGATTTGCTTGCCTTCTGCATCATAAATGCCCACATTGATAGTTGTAGTCGCCTTTGAGGAGAGCTGGTTTTTTTGGTCATACGCATAGCCTTTGAACCAGATTTCTTCACCTTTAAAAAACGTCGTCTTGTTGAGGTGAATATGAAGCGCTTCTCTTGGTAAGGAGAAATACGCCGCATATTCTTCTTCAATTGTTTTTTCTTGACTAAATGACGAAAAACAACTCAATATGATAAGCGGTAGCAGTATGTGTACATATTTGTTTTTCATGATCATCGTTTTACAAGTGTTTCGGTTTCTAACGAATTTGGATGGTTTTACGTTCAGAGATCAAATCACCATCTTCGGAGATGCCTTCTATGAACAAGGTGACATTTTTTGTATAGGTGTCGTATATTTTGAAAGTGCTTGCGGTTTCGGTATTGAGTTCTATCATAGGAAACCAAGAAATAGCACCAAATTTTTCAAATACAGGATTTAGATACGAAGCATACTTTGGCGAATAATATTTTTTTCGCACCGCAAATGATAATGGCGCAGTAGCTTTTAAATACGGACTCTCTAGTTCTGGTTTTTCGAATAAAGGCGTTTTACGCGAATATATTTTGATGACACCTAAAGTCGCTTGCTGTGGACTAGGCGCAACACTATATCTATCGATCACTACACGTTCAATTTCGGCTAGAGACATTCGAAAGAGAATGTCAAAACCATTTAAACGCACATCGTTAAAAAATACACTAGGTGGTCTTCCGCCAGCAATTCTAGAGTTGATAAAAACTTGTCCCATGCTTTGACTTGCATTAAAGCCATTGAAGTTCAAATATTCTACAATGTCTAAGTAACGATTGTACTCTTCCATGGTAATTTCTTTAGCAGATGGATTTAGCAGAAAGGCTGTGTTATATTTAGGTCTTTCTTTTTCAGCTTTTAAAAGTACCGCATCTAGTGCTTCTGCATCTTCGTAGAAGAAGTCATCCGGGACTCTGAAATTCGCAGTGTTCGATTTGATGTTTTTAGTCTCTCCTTCTAAGTATATTTCTGGAATTTTATCTTTTTTGCTAGGCGTCGTGAATCGAACATACATTCTCGGTTTGCGCAACGGACCGTTTTCAGAAACATACGAGAATTTGAGTGTTTCATCTTCTTCCAAAAATAAACCTGTGAGTTCAAAACGTTGGTCTTTGTCCAAGTCAATAAACTTGCTATCGTGATTTTTTGTCGCATGGATAAAAATTTGTTTCACACCTGTAGCAGGCAGATTGACACGTCCCGCGACTGAAATTCCATTTTCAAAACTGTATTTTGCTATCGGTTTGTTTTCAAAAATATCTTTCCATTCGTAACGACTCCAACCTTGGGTGAGCAATAAAACATCCAACTCGTATTTTTTCTTTTTGTCCATATTGTGGAAATAATACTGCGGATTTTCAATCAGTCCTTTTATATGTGGTTTTAGGTAAAAACTAGAAAGAATGTTGTGTTTTGGATCGTAACTTTCGGTTCTTTCTGGCAAGACAGAAATGCTAATATTTCCTTTTGTGTTGAGATTGAGCGCTTTTACAGAAAGAATTACAGAATCTTTCAGTGTATTGAGTTTCTCTACTTTTAAGTTGGGTTTTTTAATTCCGTAATCGTTGAAAAGTAAACGTTCTAAAATCGGATTTTGATCGTTGTCAAATACAGTGATGATGTTCACACCTTTAAACAAACGTTCCTTTTCAATGCTCACGGCTTTTTGCGTGTCTGTAAATTTTAAAAATGCTGTTTTTAATTTTCCACTTTGTTGAATTAAGATTTTATAGCTTTTATCCCCATGATTCGCTAAGGTTTCTTCATTCGTGTTGAATTCAAGAATGATTTTATCTTCCGTAGTATCTCGTGCAATAAGTGACACACCTTGTGCCTTTGCTTTTGGCAATTCTTTTTTGAGAATGCTGCCGTCTTCC
Organism: Bacteroidota bacterium; assembly: GCA_039026955.1. Lineage (GTDB taxonomy): Bacteria > Bacteroidota > Bacteroidia > Flavobacteriales > Flavobacteriaceae > Kordia. Next base: position 8,422 of record JBCCLH010000006.1, on the reverse strand, counting down.
ATGAAAATTTCTGCAGTGTAGATGGCATCTTTTTCCGCTAATAGCAAAAATTTCCCCATGCCCAATGCATTGGCTTCAAAGGAAGCAACTTTGTTTTGATCTTGATCGTACAAAGCGCCATACGCGATCACACCTTTTCCATTGTTATTAACAACTTTAAAGCCGATGTTGTTGGTGGTATTGGCTACAATATGTCCGCCTTCTGGCAAGAATTGAAAATCGAATTTTACATCTTCTGTCACTTTCGTTTCGGCAGTTTCTTGATCGGTAATGATTTTAATTTTTTGGATGAATGCATCGTTTTCTTTGAAATTGTTCATCCAATTGGTTTTTGCTTTGATGTAATAGGTGCCTGCGGTGAAGGTTGAATCGACAGGAAAATTTCCATAGCTCAAGCCATTTTCAGACGAAAACAAGGCTTTCTTAACCTGATTTCCTTCTGCATCGTAAATGCCAACGTTGATGTTAGCAGTAGCTTTCGAAGTACGCTGATTCTTTTGATCGTAGGCATAGCCTTTGAACCAAATTTCTTCCCCTTGAAAATAAGTTGTCTTATTTAGATGAAGATGCAATCCTTCTCGCGGAAGTTTAAAATAGTCGTAATATTCGTCTTCTACCTTTTTTTGCTGACTAAAAATTTGAAAGCAACTTAGCAGGATAATCGGTAATAGCAAGTACTTTTTTTTCATAATCATTGGTTTTCGTTAATGTAATTTATTATAAATGTTGCTTTTACAAGCGTTTCGGTAACAGTTTGCTAACGGACTTTTATCGTCTTCCGTTCTGAGATCAAATCACCATTTTCAGAGATGCCTTCAATGAATAAGGTGACGTTTTTTGTGTAGGTGTCGTATATTTTAAAGCTCGTCGGTTTCTCGGTATTTAATTCTACCGTTGGCAACCACGAGATGGTTCCGTATTTTTGAAATGAAGGATTAAAGAACGATTCGTAATTTGGACTGTAATACTTTTTTCCTCTTGTGAATGACTTCGTAGTCTTGGTAGACAGATAGACAAAATTTCGCATGTCACGAGAGAATAGGGGATTTTCACGAGTGTATATTTTAATAATGCCCTTTCGCATTTGTCCTTCCCATAGAATTAGACTTTCTTCATCAATGATAATTCGATCTATATTTTCAAGCTTTAAATTATACAAAACCACCATATTTCCTTTGCGTAAATAGCTGTCATTAAAAAAGATCACAGGGAAACCGCCGATCAAACGACTGGGATCAAATACTTCGCCACCTTCTTGTCTTCTGAAAAATCCGTTTTCACGTATAAAATTCGCCGTATCGTCAAATTCTGCAATGACTTCTTCGGTGATTTTGGTTAATATTGGGTTCTTCATGAAGCGATCTTCATACCGTTGTTTCTTTTTTACTTCTAAAACAACCGCGTCTAGTTTTTCAAGATTATCAAACACAAAATTTTCAGGTAGTGTGAGTTCAGTTTTGATTTCGGAATCGTTGAGTTTGTTGAGGAAATTTTCAGCAATTTTATCTTCTCTATCACTCACAATAAACCGAAGATACATGCTTGGTTTTTTGAAAGTTCCATCTTCTGCGACGTATGAAAAGCGGATGCGCTCGTCTTTTTCTAAGAACAGATTGCTAAGCTTAAATTTTTGATTTTCATCTAAGTCAATAAATCGCGCATTGTGATTTTTGGTGTTGTGTAGAAAGATGCGCTTCACGCCAGTTGTAGGTCTGTTGACGCGTCCCGAAATAGTGATGCCGTTTTCAAAAGGATGACTAGACATCGGTTTTGTTCCAAAAATGTTATCCCATTCATAACGACTCCAACCTTGCGTGAGCAGTAAAATATCCAACTCATATTTTTTCTTTCGGTCCATGTTGTGGAAGTAGTAATGTGGTTTTTCTATAAAACCTCTCACATGTGGTTTTAAGTAAAAATTCGAAATGATATTGTGATCAGGATTGTAACCATCAGTGGTTTCAGGTAAGATAGAAATACTCACATTTGCGTTTTTGTTGAAGTTGAGTTCATTTACGGAAAGTATGATAGAATCCTTGAGCGTATTGAGTTTGGCAACGTTTAGGTTTGCCATTTTAATAGTGTGATCATTGAAGAACAAACGCTCTAAAATCGGTTGTTTTTCATCGTCAAACACCGTAATGGTATTCACGCCCTTGAATAAATTTTCTTTTTCAATACTCACTGCTTTTGTGATGCCATTAAATTTCAGCGTAGCCGTTTTTAATTTTCCATTTTGATGGATGAGTATTTTGTAGGTTTTATTAGGATGATTCGCCAGTGTTTCTTCATTCGTATGAAATTCGAGCACAATTTTTTCATCAGACAGATTTTTGATCATGAGTGAAATGCCTTGCGCCTTTGCTTTGGGAAGTTTTTTTGTAATGCTAACTCCATTTTCTAAGGTGATTTCGGCAGTGTATTGAGTATCATTTTTAGGTTGCAATAGAAATTTGCCCATTCCCAAGGTATTGCTTTCAAAAGAAGCGACTTGCTTTTTCTCAGCATCGTACACAATGCCAGAAGCGATGACACCTTCTCCATTATTGGCAATGACTTTAAAACCAATATTGTTTTTGGCATTTGCAACTACATGTCCACCTTCGGGTAAGAATTGAAAATCGAAACGTGCTTTTTGGGTTTCTTTTTCTTTGTTGAGCGTTTCTTCAGTGATGATTTCAATTTTCTGAATAAACGCATCGTTTTCCTTGAAGTTTTTCATCCAATTGGTTTCCGCTTTCAGATAATACGTTCCTGCAGAAAAAGTAGAATCCACTGCAAAATTTCCATTCGTGACACCATTTTCAGCAGCATACAGACCTTTTTTTATCTGATTGCCTTCCGCATCATAAATTCCTACATTGATATTGGTAGTCGCCTTTGATGAAAGCTGATTTCTTTGATCGTAGGTATAGCCTTTGAACCAAATTTCTTCCCCTTTAAAAAAGGTAGTTTTGTTGAGGTGAATGTGCAAGGCTTCTCGCGGAAGTTTAAAATACGAATAGTATTCTTCTTCAATAGTTGTCTGTTGACCAAATAACGGGAGTGTACTCAAAACAATGAGCAAGATGAATATGTACTTGTATTTCATACAAATCGGTTTAAGTTAAATAGTTACATATAGTTCATCTCTTGTGAGAGTCGGTGCAGAACTATTGAATGTTCCTAGTGCGCTAACGCACTTGTATGGTCTTGCGTTCTGAAATCAGATCGCCGTCTTCTGAAATTCCTTCAATAAAAAGCGTCACATTTTTTGTGTAGGTGTCGTATATTTTAAATGTGCTCGCTGATTCCGCGTTGAGCGCTACTGATGGAATCCAAGAAATTGCTCCGTATTGTTGAAATACAGGATTTAAATAGGAGGTGTAATTCGGTGCATAATATTTTTTCCCTACAGTAAATGATGTCGGTGCCGTAGTTGCTAAATATTGAAGTTCTACGCCAGGTTTTTTGAATAAAGGTGTTCTTCGTGTATATAGTTTAATAACGCCCGTATTCATTCCTCGAATGGACGGAACTGAACTATATCTGTCGATCACAACACGCTCTAATTCTGCTAAAGACATATTGTAGAGAATGCTAAAATCTAGTAGGCGGACATCGTTGAAAAATACCGCAGGTGTTCCGCGTGGTGGAATTTGGGCAGAGATAAATACTTGTCCAAATTCTTCTCTAGCATTGAATCCGTGATAGTTGATAAAATGTACAAAGTTTATATACCGTTTGTATTCTTCAAGTGTAATTTCTGTGACAGATGGATTCAATAGGAAAAGATCATTGAATTTTGGTTTTTCCTTTTCTGCTTTTAAAGTCACTGTATCTAGTTCTTCGGCAGCTTCGTAAAAGAAATCTTTTGGTACGGTAAAATCCGCCGTTTCCGATTGGATATTTTTGGTTTCTTCTAAGTATACTTCTGAGATTTTATCTTCTTTATTGGTTGTCAAAAATCGCAAATACATGCTTGGCTTTTTCAACGCCCCTTTTTTTGTGATATACGAAAATTTTATTTCTTCGCCCTCTTCCAAAAAGATATTAGTCATTTTAAAGTCTTGATCTTCGCCAAGTTCAATAAATTTTGCAGAATGATTTTTGGTAGAATGTAAAAAGAGCTGTTTTATACCTGTCGTCGGTCGGTTGACGCGTCCTGTAAGGGTAATTCCTGTGTCAAAATTATGTCTGACCCTAGGTTTTTTTCCGAAAATATCTTCCCAATCGTAGCGACTCCAACCTTGGGTGAGTAGTAACACATCTAACTCGTACTTTTTCTTTCTGTTCATTTTATGGAAATAGTATTGTGGATTTTCAATATAACCTCGTACATGCGGTTTGAGATAGAAATTGGAAATGATGTTGTGCTTCGGATTGTAACTTTCGGTTCCTTCTGGCAAAACCGAAATACTCACATTTGCATTTTTTTTCAGATTGAGTTCTTTTACAGAAAGCAGAATAGAATCTTGAATGGTATTCAATTTTGCAGCATTGATACGTATGTTTTTGATGCCGTAATCGTTGAAAAATAAACGTTCTAAAATCGGTTGTTGTTGATCGTCAAACACGGTAATTGTGTTGACACCTTTGAATAAACGCTCTTTTTCAATGCTGACTACTTTTTTGGTATCGCCAAATTGTAAAGACGCTAGTTTTAATTTTCCACTTTGGTGGATTAATATTTTATAGTTTTTATTCGGATAATTCGCTAAGGTTTCTTCATTCGTATTGAAATCGAGAATAACTTTGTCGTTGGATGAACTTTGTATCGTCAGTGAAATTCCTTGCGATTTTATTTGTGGTAATTTTTCGGTGAGCGTGTTTCCGTTTTCCAGCGTAATTTCGGCAGTATATTGCATGCCTTTTTCTGCTTGCAACAAAAATTTCCCCATGCCTAATGTGTTGCTTTCAAAGGAAGCGACTTGTGTTTTTTCAGCATTATAGACAATTCCTGAAGCGGCGACACCTTTCCCGTTATTGTCGATCACTTTGAAGCCAATATTGGAGATGGTATTTGCTACAATATGTCCGCCTTCTGGTAGAAATTGAAAATCGAAACGCGGTTCTTCCGAGATTTTATTTTTGGTAATTCTCTCATTGGTAATGATTTCAATTTTTTGGATAAAAGCATCGTCTTCTTTGAAATTTTTCATCCAATTGGTCGCTGCTTTTATATAATAGGTGCCCGCAGTTAAGGTAGAATCTACCGCAAAATTTCCATGTGTCACGCCATTTTCTGCCGCAAATAAGGCTTTTTTAACCTGATTTCCTTCTGCATCGTAAATTCCGACATTAATATTTGTTGTGGCTTTGGAAGAGAGCTGATTTCTTTGGTCGTACGTATAGCCTTTGAACCAAATTTCTTCTCCCGTAAAGTAGCTTGTTTTGTTGAGATGAAGAAATAAACCTTCTCTTGGGAGTTTAAAATATGCGTTGTATTCGTCTTCTATTTTTAACGACTCTTGTCCATAGCATACCGAACAGGCAAAAATAAATAGTAAAAAAAAGTAGTGTCTCTTCATAGAATTTCAAAGCATTGGTTTTCAATTACTCTACAAAAAGAATACCAATAATTAACATTTTGCATAAAGATTATTTATGAGAGACTTTAAATTTTTTAATTCATATGTATTTTATACCAATTAAACTATAAAATGCAACATATAGACTCGTTCATTTGGCATCCTAGTTTCTTGCGAATAGGTTCACGGCTATGCAACCCATTCACCGCGTCCTATGATCCCAAAGCAACTTCGTCTCTAAAGTCGCATCTTATAGTTTAATTGGTATTACTCAAAAAAAAGCCTCTCAAATTCAATGACTTGAGAGGCTTTTTATGTTTATATTCAAAAAATGTTTACATCATTCCTGGCATTCCTCCGCCCATTGGTGGCATTCCTCCCGCAGGAGCATCTTCTTTAATATCAACCAATGCGCATTCAGTTGTTAAGATCATTCCAGCTACAGAAGCTGCATTTTCTAACGCGATACGTGTTACTTTCTTCGGATCAATGATTCCTGCTTTTAGCATGTCTACATATTCATCCGTTTTCGCATTGTATCCAAAATCTTTTTCGCCTTCCATTACTTTTGAAACGACAACGCTTCCTTCACCACCTGCATTTGAAACAATGGTACGTAATGGCTCTTCAATAGCACGTGCAATGATTTTGATTCCTGTTACTTCGTCTAAGTTATCCGTTGTTATACTTTCTAATACACTTTTCGCGCGAACTAAAGCAACGCCACCACCAGCAACAATTCCTTCTTCCACGGCAGCTCTTGTTGCGTGTAACGCATCGTCTACACGGTCTTTTTTCTCTTTCATTTCTACTTCAGACGCCGCACCAACATATAATACAGCAACTCCACCGGCTAATTTTGCCAAGCGTTCCTGTAATTTTTCTTTGTCATAATCAGAAGTAGTCGTTTCTATTTGTGCTTTTATTTGTCCAACACGCGCTGTAATCATTTCTGCATCTCCAGCTCCGTTTACAATCGTAGTGTTGTCTTTGTCAATCGTAATTTTTTCTGCGGTACCCAACATTTCGATAGTTGCATTTTCTAAGGTAAATCCTCTTTCTTCAGAAATTACCGTTCCGCCAGTTAAGATCGCGATGTCTTCTAACATGGCTTTTCTACGGTCACCAAATCCAGGTGCTTTTACCGCTGCAATTTTCAACGCTCCTCTTAATTTATTTACTACCAAAGTAGCCAATGCTTCACCGTCCACATCTTCGGCGATGATTAATAAAGGCTTTCCAGTTTGCGCTACAGGCTCTAATACTGGCATTAAATCCTTCATGGAAGAGATTTTCTTATCGAATAATAAGATGAACGGACTTTCCAATTCAGCTTCCATTTTTTCAGAGTTGGTTACGAAATACGGAGATAAATATCCTCTGTCAAACTGCATTCCTTCTACTACATCTACGTAGGTATCTGTTCCTTTTGCTTCTTCCACAGTGATGACACCTTCTTTTCCAACTTTTCCAAACGCTTGTGCAATTAAGTCACCAACTACTTCGTCATTATTAGAAGAGATAGAAGCTACTTGCTTTATTTTTTCAGAAGAATCCCCTACTTTCTTTGATTGCTTTTGTAAATCTTCCACAATCGCGTTTACTGCTTTGTCAATTCCGCGTTTTAAATCCATCGGATTTGCACCTGCGGCAACATTTTTCAATCCTTCTTTTACAATTGCTTGTGCTAATACGGTTGCCGTTGTAGTTCCGTCACCGGCTAAATCGTTCGTTCTTGAAGCGACTTCTTTCACCATTTGTGCGCCCATGTTTTCAAGCGCATCTTCCAATTCGATTTCTTTTGCTACCGAAACTCCATCTTTCGTCACAGATGGCGCTCCAAATGATTTGCTAATGATTACGTTTCTCCCTTTTGGTCCTAGGGTTACTTTTACTGCATTTGCTAAAGCGTCCACACCACGTTTCAGTCCGTCGCGTGCTTCAATATCAAATTTTATATCTTTTGCCATGATTTTTTTAGTTATGTTACAGAGTTAAATTAAATAATTGCTAAAATGTCATCTTCTCTCATGATGATGTAGTCTTCACCATCGAACTTGATTTCCGTTCCTGAGAATTTTCCATACAAAACAGTGTCGCCAACTTGTACCGTTAACGGTTCGTCTTTTTTACCTGGACCCGCCGCAACTACAGTTCCTCTGTGTTGTTTTTCTTGTGCCGAATCTGGAATGTACAGCCCTGAAGCAGTTTTTGTTTCTGCTGGCAATGGGGCAATCAAAACTCTATCTGCTAGTGGTTTGATATTAACTTTGCTCATTTTGTTAAGTATTTAATTTTTTAATTGTTTGATTATTTACGCATACCAAACAGTCAGAAATTATGCCATTGTAGGAATGCTGACAATTTGAAATAAAAAAGTGCCAGCTTGTCAGAAGCTGGCACTTTTTATATGTTAAAACAAGAGAATTAATTTCAATTAAGGAGTTTCTCCTTCTGTGTTTGTTCCGTCTGTTGCGTTATCTGTATTGGTATCGTTTGTTGCTGGTTGCTCTGTTTGTGGCACATCTTTTCCAGAGATTACCGATTGTTGTCCTGAGGCACTTAAATTCGTAAAGTTCGTAATTAGGATCAATGCAATTAAAATAGTTCCTAACGCCCAAGTACTTTTATCTAAAAAGTCTGTCGTTTTCTGCACACCACCAATCTGCTGGTTTCCACCGCCACCGAAAGAAGAAGACAATCCTCCACCTTTTGGATTCTGTACCATTATTACCAGCATTAATAGGAATGCCACAATAAGGATTAAGATTATAAATATGTAATAAGTTGAACTCATTGTATGTTAATTATTTTGTTGTAATTTTTTTATTGCTCGAATTTGGTCTGCAAAGAAACCACTTTTTTCTGGATATTTCAAAATTAAAATATTATAAGCTTTAATTGCTTTTTTA
>JBCCLH010000005.1:0-163028 GCA_039026955.1 Bacteroidota bacterium | reverse complement strand
TTTGAGTCCAAAAGGATAATAATGATTCTCCTCTTTGATTTCCGTTGCAGCATCGATTATTCCATCTTCATTCATGTCTTGATACGACAAACGAATGTTTCCTAGATGATCTTTGTATTGATAGGTATATTCAAAATCTGATAGTACTGTTCGGGTGAATGTGCCAAATGTACTAGTAGTGGTCACTTGTTCATATACAGGTTCAATATAGCCTTCTTCCGTGTTAAAGAACGTAAGTACAACATCTTGCTGCCCTTGAGAATTTTCTTTTTTGTAAATGTAATTCCCTGCATAATAGGTATATGTTGCACCTGCAAACTGCGCATCATTGACTTCTTTTTCAAGTTTTACACCAGTTGCGTCGTAAATGTACGAAATGGTACTTCCATTGTCAAATGTTATTTGTGTTGGTAGGTTTAAATAATTGTAAGTGATGTTGGAAATTCCTTTGTTTTTATCTTTCACCATGTTGCCATTGTCGTCATAGCTGTAATCATTGTTGCTATCAGTAGGATCGATACTTGTATGTACGTTTCCATCATTAAATCCAAAAGTTACCGTACTTGCATCGGTGACATTTAATAGTTGATTTCCAGCATACTGATAGGACAAGTTGTCCATAATATCAAAGTCGGTTGCCGCTGCATTTTTGTGTCCGTATCGAATAAGATCCGTAATGTTTCCGTTTTGGTCATAACTTACATTCTCTAGATTATAATTCCCTGTATTATCAATAGCCTTTGTAATTCTATTTAAAGCATCATATTCATAGACATAGCTTTTTAAGGAATTGTCTTGTCCTTTGGTTTTCCAAAGTGTACTACTGATATTTCCATTGAATAACTGCTTTGTTGGATCAACAATATCATGGTATTTGATTGCAAAACTAAACAGATCGTTTTGCTGATCATTTATATTGTTGATTCCTTTTAACCATCCGCGTACGTTATAGGTAAAGTCTACTTCTTGAAGTTCATTTTCTAAATCGACAAGGACTAAATCTTCCACTTTAGCACCTGTACTATGAATAGAAATATCGCCCATGAGCGCACCAGTTACTCCATTAGCCATATAGAATATTTCACCATTTTTAAGATAGTAGATTTTTGTGCCTCTACGTTCAATTTTGAAAATATCTCCTGTAAGATATGTGGTCTTATCTCCTAGATTGACTCCATTTTCATGTACACGGACTACACCCCAAGAAGTGGTAAAAATGGCATAGTCAATACTTTGATGACTTGCATCACCAACAGTATCTGATAATCCAATGATAATCGATTTATTGCTTTGTGGCATTTGATAGCTTAGGTATCCATCGCCACTAATCGTATTAGTTGTAGTAAGTGCGCCGTCCCAAGCATTGTTGTTGCCTGATTTGGTAATTGCATTTCCACTTACAGTAACATTCACTAAATTCGAATAGGAACTCAGACTTGGCAATGCACCTCCCACTTGTTTCTTTTCTAATTGCCCAAGTTCATCATAATGATGTCTCGCAATCACTTCTTTATTGCCACCATTGATTTGTTTGGTTTGATACAATAGACGTGAATTTTCATCATATACATATTCATCCACTGTTACAATTGGACTGTTAGTTTCCAAAACATGCGTCGTTCTGCTTTCCAGTACTTTTCCAGTAAAGTCAAGTCGTGTACTTACGGCATCTTTAGTATCTAAATATTCATTTTTAGAAGTCGCATGAACGATTTGTGCTTTTTCATCATAATAGGATTCACTTGTTGCCCATTGATTTGTTCCAACAGTACGAACTTTTCCACCAGTTGGAAGTCCTTTTACATTTTGTGTAAAGGTTTGTCCATATACAGAATATCCAATATGAATATTTTCTATGATCGCACCATTGTCAACAATACTACCACTTCCCACTAATGTATCTGTATAACTCGTTGTAATTGAGTAAAACGTAGTTCCGTTTTTCTTAAATAGAATCAGATTTCCATTGCGCTCTACTCGCATGATATCTCCTTGTGTTGCATACGTCAGAGGAATTGATTCTAAATTCGCTCCATTATACACATACACTCGATCACTGTTATATCCAGTATAGATGCGATAATCAATAGAAGTGTGACTTGTCTGTGAAGCAGTGACCTCATGTGAAAGTCCAACCATCATACGTTTGTCTGCGGCTCCAATGGTATACTCAATATAACCATCACCTTCAATAGTTCCATCTGTGATGAATCCGGCATTGGTCCAAGAAGTTGAAATTTCCTTTTCCCAAGAGGTTTCTTCTGTATTAGGTGTCAATCCAGTTTGACTGATTTCGTAGTTTGCCTCGAAAGAATTTTGCGTATCCCATGTATAGTCATCATAGTAATTTACCGTCAGTACAATCACTGAAGAATCATTTGGATAGTTCGTATTGGTGTAGAAAACAGAGGCATTTCCTATGGTAGTAGCACTTGATGATCTAGTTTCATAAGTGTTTGCAGCGTCCATTTGTGTTTGAAGCGTTGTGCGATCACCCGCATTGATTACTAGACCTGTATAGGCAACTCTTCCTAAAATATCATATTTGGTGAATAACCATTTGTTTTCTAATCGTAAATTAGCATCTTGAGTGAGCACCGGACGATCCAATTTGTCATAAACGATGTATTCTTTTTCTTTGGCAGGTAACTGCTTTTCAATCAGTCTGTTTCTGTGATCGTATTTATATTGATAACAAAGGTTGGTCAATTCATCCGTGGAAACTCCGTCAGATACATCTACTAGTGGCGGTAATACATAAGCTAAATTTCCGTAATCATCATAAATATAATAAGTATCGTGACGCTCGTTTTCATTGTAGGTTCTCTTCAATACAACACGACCTAATTTATCGGTAAACTCTTCTATAGTATGATCGTTTTCGTGATTTTGATTTGGCTGCCAGTTTTCATCTTTTACAATAGATTTGTACAACTCTCCCGAAAGGTAATAACCATCGTCATTTAGAGTCATATTGGTAAATCCACTGCCTGTGTAGGTTACGCTAAAACGCTTTACATTATCAAATGCCATATCTGTAAACACACCATTGTGCGTATTGATCTGATAGTCCATTTTAATCGTATGATCCGTATCAACTGATTTATCTAACTGCCAAGCGAGTCCTGGTGCTCCTTGTTCTAAAACTCTAGATAAAGGTGATTCTTCAAATGATTTTTCACTGTATGGATTTGTGGTGTTTTCATATTTAGCCGTATTGTAAAAAGTCGCTTGATCATTGAACATACTTGCATGATAGTTTCCATTCAATGACGCAGTTGCATACGGTAAAAATTCTTTTTCTTGTCTGCCCAAATCATCATACTCAAATGGCGTTACGATGTCTTCTCCATTTCCACCTTGTCGGATGCCAATGGCTTGCTTGGCTCTTCCTAAGCCATCTGCGTAATTAATCGTTTCAATTTTATCCCAGTTCCCAAGATTTAGACCATCTAGAGTCGCACTCTGGTAGACAGTTGACTTTACATAATTTGTCAACGAAGTATCGCCATTGGTATATAAATATTCATTGGCACTTAGAATATGATTATCTGCATCTTTTACTCTTTTTAGTCGGTGCATTTCATCGTATTCAAAATAACTAGTGTACCCTCTTGGATCAGTAGTTCGCGTCACACCAATCATAGGATCGTACGTAAGCGTAGTCACCATTGCCTCTGGAAAGCTAGTACGAATATTTTCTAAAGCCAACTCTAGTGCATCTTCTGATCCAGTATTAATATCCGCATTAGAAGCCAAATAGGCGTTGGCAAATGCAGTGGCTTGTGATGAAGTTAAGTTTTCATAGGAAGCATTTTCTAGTTTAGCAATTGGATACATGCTGTCGTATCCCCAAACATAACTGATACGTGTTCCATCGGTTTGAGAAACTTCAATCGGTTGCCCTAGATTCGTGTAACCATGAAATTTCACGCGTGATTGCTTGATGGTATTCGCTTTGGCACTTTTAATTTCTGAAACTTTGATTACATTCGGATAGAATTCTTTGAAGATTCGCTGAGTATCATAGATCAACACTCCATTTTTGTATTGTTTGTTTTGCACAGGCGCTTCAATTTGATTGATCGTTGCCATTTTATCCAAAACTGTTTGCTCTGCTGAGGTGTACTCAGCAAATTCATAGTCATATGGATAGCGAATTTCTTCTTTGTAAATCGTGGTATAGCCACCTTCTGCAAACTCAGTTGTTTTTTCTTTGATTCTATTCTTATGATTAAAAATAGATTTTGTAGTCGTTACAGTTTCGGACATCACATCATTTTCGTCATAGAAAAACTCTTTTCGAGTCGTCTCACTCGGTAAAAGAATTCCTTTGATATAATTAAACGTTTGGAAGGTTACATCGGTACTGACACCAGCATTCGGATCAGGATTAGAAGAATGGCAGGTTCCTACATTTAACTCATAAGTAACATCGGGACCACATATTTCAGAGTGATTTTCTACTGTTCCTGATGCATACGTACCAAACGAATTGTAAAACTGATCCCAAGGACAATCTACATTTTTGAGATCAAACATCATATGTGCCGTCTCCGCAATGCTTGATACATCTGTGTATTGAAACACTTCTTCAACAAGTCGTTTTCCAGCTTCGTTAAATACTTCTTTTTTCTCAACCACACCACGTTTGTAGTCGTTGTTTTCTACTGGAGCAAACGGATAATTGGTGTTGCTAAGAGTTAATAGTTGAACATCTCTAGGAGATATAAACGTATACAATTCCTCGCCAGTATTTTCTTTTTTAACGGATACATGCTTATAACCCACATAGTTTCCTTTTGTAGTTGGTGTCAATACTTCATTGATATCTCGTATTACCTCATATTGTACTAATTCAGGTGTTCTTAATACTCCTCTATCAGAAAGGAAACAGTTGTAAGAAGTTATAAAAGGATGCATTTTTCCTTTGGTGTAGGTTCTACTGTTTAAATTGGCTTCGTACGAACCACTAGATTTTTCGCCGTCAAAATTACGAATGGGTTGGAGGCTTCCTTCAATTACATTTTCAATATCAGTATAACTATAAGTTGTTTTTTGTTTTTCATCACCATTATCAGTGAAGGCTACTTTTTGAATACGGAGTCCACCACCTTTCATGATTTTGGTTACAAGGTTGAATTCTGTATATTTTAAATCAACAGTAAGAGATACACCTGTTTGAGAAAAATCACATTGCGAGAATTCTATTTGTGGAGTGGTGAGTTCTATAAAATACCATCCTGGCGATATCACAGGAAAATCATTGCCATTTTCAATATCGAAAGTAAAAGCAAAGCCGCTTGAAGCATGTTCGAAATTAGAGATTGGATTAGTAGCATAACTTCCATTAGATGGAGGAGTTACTGTAACTCCAGACTTTGGAACAGCTCTAGAGAGTGAAAGTCTATGTTTGCTAGTATTTCCACAGAGATCTACATTTAGCTGACTTTTAAATATTTGGACTTTCTGAATTCTATCGATATACAATAACAACCTGTTAGAAGAAGTTGTGTCATTAAGTTGAATATCGAGTGTTCCATAACGATTGTATATCTGTCGGTTGTCAGGAATCTTCATGTAATCGTAATCTTCCGCTCCCTGATAACTGAAATCATTGGACTCAAAAGTAAATTCCTTTTTTCCTCCGAGTGGATAGGTAATAGCTGTTAGGGTTCCCGTATCAATCTTTAAAGGATTTACTGCGCGTGATCTTATAATCAAGTCGTTACTGTTAATATTACTGTTATAATCACCATTGTAGTATCCCCAGACATCTTTTAAATCACTTCCAAAACCCGGAAGCTCATTTAAATTTTTATAGTCCAATGTGTATTCTAAAGTTTTGGTGTCAAAAACTTCTGAAACTCCTGTCAGGAACAAACGATTAGTAGTAGATGTAGTAAAGCTAAAATTGATACGTTTATGTAAATCTCCATTCGGTTCAAAGATTTCAATATGATTTAATTTTGCTCCTGAATTTGCGGTGGTTACTGAATGCGGTCCCATTTCAGGATGTCCTAACGCCAAATGATATTTGATTTTACTACCATTGCGCATCGTGACCTCATCTACATATTTCTGTGTCCCATAAATCTGCTGTGAAGAACTTACAATTTTAGGAAGCAACATGCCTTTATTGATATCTGATACTTGATTTGTTCCATACGCAGGACTTCCCAAGACTAGATTTTTCGTCGTCGAAGTAGGTGTAGTGTAATTTTCCTGTACCGTTTGATATGTAAAGCTACAAAGCACTGTGTTGTTAGGAAGTCGTACGTCTTTTAAATGCCATGCATTGGTAGTACCATTTCCCATGGTAGTAGATGCTGTAGAATTATTTCCAAATTGATTCGTACTTACTATATTATTGTAGATAGCACTGAAACTTGTTTCTTCAAAACTATAAATATATCCATTGGTGTCCGTGACTTCGAATCGAGTAATTTCGAAGTTTGAATTGTGATAAATGGTAATTTTATCATTAGTATCACTACCAATAATTACGGGTGTTAGCTGTCCAAAGTTATTTTGAACTATGAAACGACCGCTTCTTCCAAAAAAGTTATATTGATACAAATCATACTGTGAATCATATCTGTCGACACCATTGGCAGTTTTCCATAAAAATTCTTCCTTTTGTGTAACCGACATGGTATCAAAGTTTTTGTAGTTGTTATGTAAAACTCCAAACCCAAGTGCCCGTGAGTTATTCTCATCTGGAATGCCGCGAACAGTTCTGGAGATGACACCGCCTGTCGCCATAGAAAATCCTGTGCCCAGCCAACCTGAACGCTCATCAATACGAACACCTTGTGTGTTGTATTGGATGCCAATCGGATAACTTAACATGTCAGAAATAGCAACCTGACCTAGCGGAATACCAATGCTAGCTTGTCCTGAGTATAAATCTACTGGAACTTCTTCAAAGCGCATTAAATTTGCAACTGTTGGAGCAGGAGGAACAATAGTGGGCAGCGCAATTTCATCTTGTCCATTAGAGGAACTCTGTCCACTACTAATGGTACCTATCTGTGCCTGCAAAAAGCCAACGCTTAAGAGCAAACACAACAATGCAATACAATGTTTCATAAATTTTTAATTTTTGTGTATGTACTAGTTTTTTATTTATTTAAGGGATGTTTTATACCGCCATTCGGAAAGGCGTACTGAGTTCCTGATTTTGTGCCATTTTAGCAATCAAACGATTCTTTCGATGACTTACCGAAAGCACATGTTCACCATACAAGTGTACAAGTCTATAGCGAGGCTCATACCGTTTCAGATGTAAAGGATTGATTAAATAAGAGCGATGAATACGCGTAAAATTTTCATTGGAAAATAACTCCTCATAATAACCAATAGTTTTACTGCTAAGTACTTTAGAACCATCTATGAGATGAATCCAAGAATAGCTTTCACAAGCTTCAATGTAGATGATTAGTGATTTTTTAAAATAGGCTCCTTTGTGTTTGCTACCGATACGCAGGTACTGAGAATTATCTGCAATACTAAGCCTTTGTTTTGTTCTTTTTTGTGCAATCATACAATACGTTTTTAGTTACTAATTTCTTTAAAAAAGAATGGGGA
Source organism: Bacteroidota bacterium (assembly GCA_039026955.1). Taxonomy (GTDB): domain Bacteria; phylum Bacteroidota; class Bacteroidia; order Flavobacteriales; family Flavobacteriaceae; genus Kordia. Next base: position 155,438 of record JBCCLH010000005.1, on the reverse strand, counting down.
AAAGAGGCTAGTTGACTTTAGTTTTCTGTATTAAAAGAAGTAATTGATCCAATGCATTGCAACATTTTTTTGTAAGCGTTGAATTTTGCAAATAAGCGTTGAATTTCGAGTCAATTTTACAGTTTTATCTTGTTAATTAAATGTTAACAAAATTTCTAAAGTTCAAAATGCCTTTGCAACAAACATCTTAAATTGGCGTTATTTTTGCAGGTAATATTTAAGATTCTTGCTGTAGTTGCAGTAGAATTTTGTTTTAACAAATAGTAACTTTTAAAATAGTGTACAGACTAGTATAACAGAAGCAGTTGTCGTAGTTAGCTCTTGATAAAAAATAGTGTAATTCTTCAGAGGAAAATAAACTTTTTCTTTCAAGTTGAAATTTCGCTACTGTAGCTACTTTTTTTAGCCAAAAACAATGTATTTTTAATCTTATGAAGCGATTATTTTTCTCCCTACCTTTCTTTTTATTTGCGTGTCTTCTATGTGCACAATCACAAACAGATAAAGGGAAGGATTCATTTCATCAATTATCTACCACATCATTACTAAAACTTGCAGAAACCAATCGTTATAAAAATCCGTTGCTTGCCAAAACCTATATTTCGGCTTATTATAAACGAATTCAAGGAGAAAATGATCTTATAAAAAAGCATAAAGCAGCTTTCTTAAAAGCCGAAATTTATAATGTGTTAGGAAAAAAAGATAGCGCCTATTTTTTTGTAGATCAAGCAATTCAATTGACTTTAGAGGCAAATGATGAGGAAAAATATTATAATAGTTTGCGCTTAAAAGGAGGAATTAGTTTTATATATGATGATTATGCAGATGCAATTTTGCAGTATATGAAAGTGTATCCATACTATGAAAAGTTAAAGGATGTAGCTAAATTAGCAAAAATCAGACAGAATATTGCTTTAGTTGAAAACCAAATTGGACGCAGAAAACAAGCATTGATGAAAGCTAAGGAGAATCTTGCATTGTATGATGAGGGAATCTTGGACAAAGAGGCACAGGTAACAGAATATTTAAATGTATTATTGGGACTCAGTAATATCTATGTAGCCATTGCAGACGATTTTACAGAAGAAAGAACGCAGTATCTTGATTCAGCGATGATGTATAATAGGATCGGTTTAGAGAAAAGTCTTGCGGTTAGTGATTTAGAAATTCACGGTATTTTTACAGCAACTCAAGGAATTATCTATCAAAAAAAAGGCGCTTTTTCAAAAGCTTTAAAGAATTTTGATGACACCGAAGCGCAAATACTTAAACTTGGATTAAACAACCAACTGTCCATAGTATATTTACATAAAGGGAAAAATTATTTTTTACAAAATGATATAGATAATGCATTGACTTACCTTTTAAAAACAGATTCCATCATCACTAAAGACGATACCTATTCGCCACATCTTCAAGAAGCCTATACGTTACTAGCGCAATCTTATGAAAAAAAAGGAGATGTCAAAACCTCTGTAAAGTATTGGAATATATATCAAAAAAAGAACAAAGAAAGCGATTTAATGAAGCGTCAAGCATCTGAAAACTTGTATAAAAAATACGATGTCCCTTCATTCATAAATAAAATTGAAATATTGCAAGATGAAGCGGAAGAAAAGCATTTTTTGTCCAAAATGTTTAGAAACATTAGTATTTTTTTAGTCATTGTGTCCCTATTAATTTTTTTGTATTACAAGAACAGAGCACAGACCTTCAAAAAACGCTTCGATACAATTTTAAAAGATCTAAGAGCGATTGAAAAAACACAAAAGAAGGAGGAAGAAAAACCTGTAAAAACCTATGTGATTACCGATGAGAATATTAAGAAAATCTTAGATGGTTTGGACAAGTTTGAAAAGAAAGAATTGTTTTTACAAAAAAAATGTACCTTAAATTATGTCGCTAAAAAAATAAATACCAACAGTACCTATCTTTCCAAAACTTTACAATCTCACAAGCAGAAAAAATTTGTACAATACATTACGGACTTACGTTTAGAATATGCGCTAAAACGACTAAAAAATGATGCTAAATTTAGAACTTACGATATCAAATCGATTGCGTCTGAATTGGGATTTAATACGGCAGAATCATTCTCGAAAGCATTTAAAAAACATACGGGAATCTATCCTTCTTTTTACATTAAAAACCTTAATAAACTCAGTGCTGATAGGAAAAATTGACAAGTCGTATTTACGTAAATACGATTGTATTTTTTTGTCTAAAGTGGCTTTCATAAGTAATTTTAGGACTTAAACTTTTTATTACATTATGAAAAAACAAAGAAAATTAAATCTAAGAAAACTTAGTATTGCAAAATTAGATGTTACACTTATAAAAGCTGCTATCAAAGGTGGTTTTTCCGAAAATTGTAACACGGAAGTTGTAAATTGTGATCCAACATCCACAAAAACAAGACCAGAGTTTACAGATCCTAATGGTCCAAATGTGTGTAAAACTACTAATGATACAAAAGACTTTCCTTGTATCTAAATACAGAATTGTAAGAAATTAAAATCTCCAAAGCTTACGGTTTTGGAGATTTTTATCTTTTAGAACTTATTGTTGTATATTCAAGTTATAGTCACGATAAAAGTTTTATTCCTTGTAGAAATCTATCCATCTTTTTACATTAAAACCTTAATAAACTCACTGCTGATACGGAAAATTGACAAGTCGTATTTACGTAAATACGATTGTAATTTTTTGTGTAAAGTGGCTTTCATAAGTAATTTTAGAACTTAAACTTTTTATTACATTATGAAAAAACAAAGAAAATTAAATCTAAGAAAACTCAGTATTGCAAAGTTAGAGGTTACACTCATAAAAGCTGCTATCAAAGGCGGTTCTGATTTTTGTAGCACTGAAGCCCTAAATTGTCAAACATCCACCAAAACAAGACCAGTTTTTCCTGATCTTCCTAATGGACCCAATGAATGTGATCAAAACTACACAGTAGTATACGGACCTTGTAGAACAGAAGGCAGTCATTGTGACTAAAATACGCATCTAATCATTTAAAAAATCTCCAAAAATTACGGTTTTTGGAGATTTTTCTTTTTGTTGCAAATTGAATTAAATCTTCAATTATTTGTAAATTAGCATCTTACGAAACTCAAAAAATGACAACGTAACATAATTACGGTAAAACCGTAATAGAAGTAATGTTTAATCATAATTCACCTATCCCGATATAGCCTATTTTTGTTAAAAACATATTGAGGTTTAGGGGAATCTCATTATAATAGTATTATTCTATTAGATAAAAGGGAGATCATGACTTGTGATTCTCCCTTTTTTTTTTAGTGTTGCTGAGGAAACTTAGAGAAATATAAAAGTTAGTTATATATTAAATTGAGAAATTAGGGGGTCTCATTTAGTAGTGAAAAATAACTTCCATTAACCTAAAAAGAGATTTCCCAAACTTTTCTTATTCACTAATCGTTCTCATTTTTATCTTCAATCTATGAAGATTATTTTATGTTAAAATTCAACTGTTTTATTTAGAATAAATTAATATAATATATATTTACCACGATAAATGTAAATGAGTTTTTTATGTCTTTTTTAATTGCTTTAGAAGAAGTTCCTGCGAAATCTAAGAAGAAGAAAGTTAAGATTGCCAAGAACGCTAAAAGTAAATGTTGTAAAAAATATAAAAAAGGAGAGGGCAAGCGTTGTAAACGTTGCCCATGTTTTGATTTATTGAAAAAAGCTTCTTAAAAGCTTTCTGTTTTATTTAAAAGCGTTCAATCCTGTGATGTCCAATCCTGTGATTAATAAGTGAATATCGTGCGTTCCTTCATACGTTACCACACTTTCCAAATTCATCATGTGACGCATAATTGAGTATTCTCCCGTAATTCCCATTCCGCCTAACATTTGTCGTGCTTCACGTGTAATATTCAATGCCATTTCTACATTATTACGCTTTGCCATTGAAATTTGTGCTGAGGTCGCTTTTCCTTCATTACGCAATACACCCAAACGCCATGTTAGTAATTGTGCTTTGGTGATTTCTGTAATCATTTCGGCTAATTTCTTTTGCTGCAACTGGAATCCTCCGATTGGTTTCCCAAACTGAATACGTTCTTTGCTATAACGCAACGCAGTATCATAACAATCCATTGCAGCGCCAATTGCGCCCCAAGCGATTCCATAACGTGCAGAATCCAAACATCCTAAGGGTGCACCTAATCCGGTTTTATTAGGTAATAAATTCTCTTTTGGAACTTTTACATTGTCAAAAATCAACTCACCAGTTGCTGAAGCTCGTAACGACCATTTATTGTGCGTTTCAGGAGTAGAAAAACCTTCCATACAGCGCTCCACAATCAAACCGTGAATTCTTCCTTCTTCATTCTTCGCCCAAACGACTGCAACTTGTGCAAATGGCGCGTTAGAAATCCACATTTTAGCACCATTCAACAAATAATGATCGCCCATGTCTTTATAATTGGTCGTCATACCACCAGGATTACTTCCGTGATCTGGCTCTGTCAATCCAAAACAACCCATCCATTCACCAGAAGCTAACTTTGGCAAGAACTTTTTGCGTTGTTCTTCTGTTCCATATTTCCAAATAGGATACATCACCAAGGAAGATTGTACCGATGCGGTTGAACGTACACCAGAATCGCCACGCTCAATCTCTTGCATAATCAATCCATAACTAATTTGATCTAACCCTGCACCGCCATATTCCGCAGGAATATACGGTCCAAATGCTCCAATACCAGCCAATCCGTCAATGATTTGTTCTGGAAACTCAGCGCGTTGTGCATAGTCTTCTATAATTGGAGATACATCTCTTTTTACCCATTCGCGGGCTGCATCTCTTACTAATTTATGTTCTTCTGTTAAGAGCTCGTCTAGGTTGTAGTAATCAGGAGCTTGGAATAAATCTGGTTTCATTAATCGTGTGTTTATAGCATTTTTTATCTACTCAAATTTACGCAATGTTCGTAAATCATCTTCACAAAAGTAATTAATGAAATGTCACAAAACAAAAGCAAATTGTTATATTTTTAAATAAAAGTCTTTCGTGAGTGAAATATATGCATCTGTATATTGATGTCGTTCAATTTCTATGACCAATTCTTCGGTTATATGTGTTGTTTTTTGTTTTGAAAAAGAAATCAAGCTGCGTTTAAAATCAGCTTTCGGATTTCCTTTTACATGACAAGTTTTGTGTGGAAATAAAGTGTTGGCTTCCGCCAGATGAATAAAATGCTCGTATTCTTTATACGGAATAATGGTGTGAAACGTTCCAGAAGGTGCTAGCAAATGCGAAACGCCAGCTAACAATTCCTCAAAAGGCAACGCATCGGTAAAACGCGCGGTATCACGTTGTGTATTATCAGTCTTGTAATTTTCTCTATAAAATGGCGGATTGGAAACAATCAGATCGTACTTATCTTCAACCTCAGTAACAAATTCATCCAAACCTGCGTGATAGCAAAACAACCGATCGCTCCACGGAGAATTTTCAAAATTTTCAACAGCTTGTTCGTACGCATCGTCATCAATCTCAATAGCATCAATCACTTCGGCATGTGAACGTTGTGCCAATTGCAAAGCAATCAATCCAGTACCTGCGCCAATATCCAAAATAGAAAACGGATGGGTTTCTACGGAAGCCCAAGCACCTAACAAAACTCCATCAGTACCCACTTTCATAGCAGTTTTATCTTGCTGAATGGTAAATTGTTTAAATCGAAACGGTTTGCTCATAATTATTCCAAATACAAATCTATCAATCCTTGAGGCGCTTCAATATAAATCGTTTTTGCGTCACGATCTACCTTCTTGATAATATCATCATTGATTGGAATCAAAATTTCAATTCCGTCACGATCAATCTCAAATAAAGGTTGTGAAGTGTTATCATTCACACCAGAAATTGTTCCCACAATACCAAAAGCAGTATCTTCCGCCGTAAAATTGATGATTTCGTGATAGTAAAACTTATTGCCTTCCAGTTTTGGTAAAGCTGCCAATGGCAAATACAGTTCGCATTTTAACAATTGATCGGCATCATCTTCCGTATCGACATCTTCAAACTTTAGGCGTAACAAATCTGATTTATGCAAGGAAGATTTCTCCACAAAAAACGGCAAAAAATCACGTCCCAATTGCACAAAAACCGCATCCAAATCTTCGTACAAATCCGGTTGATCCGTATCCAGTTTCGCTAAAATTTCACCTTTAAAACTATACTTCTTAACAATCTTTCCTAAATAAAAACAATCTTCTTTTCGCATAATAATAGCTTATTTAACGTAAGTTCGATGTAACTCTTTAATTAAAATGTATGATAATAAATAACTTATCAAAATTGTCAAATCGAGCGCAGTCGAGATTCAATCGAAGTTTTAGCTTTTGTAGTATTCTCGTGAGCTTCACTCGGTACTTTTAGCAATGCTCGAACTGACAAGTATTTATTTTTCAGTCAATTACAAGTAATTTGATGATTCTTTATATCGAACTCACACTATTTACACTTATAATAATATAACATCATAAAAAAAGCCTAGCAAATTTAACATTTACTAGGCTAAAAATTATATCGAAACTATAATTTATTCTTCTTCACCTGCAGGAGTTTCCCCAGCATCTTCAGCCGCATCTTCTACAACAGGAGCATTGGCAGCAATACGCGCTTCATTCACCGCTTTTTCTGCTTCAAATGCTTTGGCTTTTGCTTCAGCGTCTGCTTTTGCTAAGTTGTCTACTTTTCCTTGTACTTTTCCTTCTTTTTGAGCAACCCAAGCATTAAATTTCTCGTCTACTTGCTCTTCTGTCAAAGCACCTTTTTGAACACCACCAAGCAAGTGATTTTTGTACATAGCTCCTTTGTAAGAAAGGATTGCTCGTGCAGTATCAGTTGGCTGCGCTCCGTTTTGTAACCACTGTACAGCACCATCAACATTTAAGTCGATCGTTGCAGGGTTGGTATTTGGATTGTAAGTACCTAATTTCTCTAAGTATCTACCATCTCTTTTTGCACGCGAATCAGCGGCAACAATCCAGTAAAAAGGTTTTCCTTTTTTACCGTGTCTCTGTAATCTAATTTTAACAGGCATAAAAAATTAATTTGTGAGGTTCACGACCTCTGTTATTAATGAGGCTGCAAAAATACTATAATTTCTGAAAAACAAGGAGTTAAATTGACTTTTTTTGGTATTCCCGCACGAAAAAGTGCGGTCGTGTCTTCGCTAGTCGCTTTTTGAGGCACAAAAATAGTTAATAACTTTCACAAAACCGCTTCAATTCGTGCCTCAAAAGAGCTTCCAACAAGCCGCTCAACCACTAATACAGTGTTGATAACTCCCTATTAAAATCAGCAAATAAATTTGTAATTTTACATGTTTAAAATTCCTCTTTACAAAAGCATTCTATGTACTTAATATTTGATACCGAAACTACAGGGTTACCAAAGCGTTGGGACGCACCTATTTCTGACACGGACAACTGGCCAAGATGTATACAAATCGCTTGGCAATTGCACGACGAATTAGGAAACCTCATCGAACATCAAGATTACTTGGTACAACCAGACGGTTTCAATATTCCATATGATGCAGAGAAAATTCACGGAATTTCTACCGAATTGGCCGCTGAAGAAGGAATCACGTTGCAAGAAGTATTGGCAAAATTCAACATTGCCTTGTCCAAAGCAAAATTTATTGTGGGACAAAATGTAGGTTTTGATGTCAACATTATGGGTGCGGAATTCTACCGTGAAAATGTTGTCAACAATTTGCAAGAATTGCCTGTTTTAGATACTTGTACAGAAGACACCGCAAATCTCTGTAAAATTCCCGGCGGACGCGGTGGACGATTCAAACTGCCAACACTCACAGAATTACACAATCATTTGTTCGGAATTGGATTTGGAGAAGCACACAACGCAACCGCCGATGTGGAAGCAACCACGCGCTGTTTCTTAGAACTCATCCGAAGAAAAGAATATACCATTGAGCAATTAGATGTAACACCAGATTATTTCGCACGTTTCTCGGAAAACAATCCGAAACCCATCGAAATGATCGGATTGCAACACATCAATCTCAAAGCAGCATCCGAAAAAATACGAAATCGTCTCGCAAAAGAACAAGCCAGCGATGGAATTTCCAAACAAGAAATCGCAGACAATCTTGAAGCACTAAAAGATGCACCATTTTCACACTTGCACAATCATTCGCAATTCTCCGTCTTACAATCTACTTCCAGTATTGGCGATTTGGTAAAAGCCGCTGGGAAATACAACATGCAAGCTGTCGCCATTACCGATCATGCAAACATGATGGGCGCGTTTCACTTTGTAAAAGAAGTGAGTGGTTTCAACAAAGGCATCAAAGCAAAAATCGCGGAAGCTGAGGAAAATGGTGAAGAAACCAATCTACAATTGCTAAAGCCGATCGTAGGTTGCGAATTTTTCGTCTGTGAAGATCATTTAGACAAAACTAGAAAAGACAACGGATATCAGATTGTGCTCTTAGCCAAAAACAAAAATGGCTATCACAATCTGGCAAAAATGTCATCCATCGCTTACACTAAAGGATTCTACTATGTGCCGCGAATCGATAAAAAAGTCATCGAGCAATACAAAGAAGACGTCATCGTGCTTACGGGAAACTTATACGGAGAAGTGCCGAGTAAAGTGCTAAATGTAGGAGAAACGCAGGCGGAAGAAGCCTTGCTTTGGTGGAAAGAAACCTTTCAAGACGATCTCTATGTGGAAGTGATGCGTCACAATCAAGAAGACGAAGATCGTGTGAATGATGTTTTGGTAAAATTGGCGAAAAAGCACACTATTAAACTGATTGCTTCAAACAATACTTATTATATCTCACAAGAAGATGCCACAGCACACGATGTCTTACTCTGTGTAAAAGATGGTGAAAAACAAGCCACACCAATCGGTCGTGGACGCGGCTATCGTTACGGATTGCCGAATCAGGAATACTATTTCAAGTCGCCAGACGAAATGAAAACCTTGTTTAAGGACTTGCCAGAAGCGATTCTCAATATTCAGGAAATTGTCGACAAAGTAGCACCGTTTGAATTGGCACGTGATGTATTATTGCCAGCGTTCGACATTCCAGAAGAGTTCCAGTTTGAAGAAGATAAAATGGACGGCGGAAAACGTGGAGAAAACAAATATCTACGTCACTTAACCTATGAAGGCGCCAAAAAACGCTACGGAGAAATCACACCAGCAATTAAAGAACGACTCGATTTTGAGTTGGCAACCATCGAAAACACAGGATATCCAGGATATTTCTTAATTGTAGAAGATTTTATTCGTGAAGCGCGAAACATGGACGTTTCAGTAGGTCCAGGACGTGGATCGGCAGCAGGTTCGGTAGTTGCGTATTGTTTGTGGATTACCAATATTGATCCAATCAAATACGACTTACTTTTTGAGCGTTTTTTAAATCCAGATCGTATCTCTATGCCCGATATTGATATTGACTTCGATGATGAAGGTCGTGGACGTGTGATGCAATACGTAATCGATAAATACGGTGAAAATCAAGTAGCGCAAATCATTACCTATGGTACGATGGCAGCAAAATCTTCTATTCGTGATACAGCGCGAGTGTTAGATTTGCCATTAGGCGATGCAGATAGAATCGCAAAGTTGATTCCAAACACTAAACTGGCTAAGATTTTTGGAAAATCGGAAGCGGAACTCAAACAAAAATTTAGAGCAGAAGAAGTCGTGCTCATTAATGAACTAGTCGGAATTGCAGAGCAAGACAATCTGGAGGCAGAAACTGTGAACATGGCGCGTGTCTTAGAAGGTTCGGTACGGAATACGGGAATTCACGCCTGTGGTGTCATCATTACTCCAGACGATATTACCAAATTCGTTCCGGTAGCTCTTGCGAAAGATTCCGACATGTACTGTACACAGTTTGACAACTCGGTGGTGGAAAGTGCAGGTCTGCTAAAGATGGATTTCTTAGGACTCAAAACACTAACGCTGATAAAAGATACAGTCAAGCTTGTCAAATACAAACACGGCGTTGACATCGACATCGAAAACATTCCGCTTGACGATGAAGAAACCTACGCATTATTCCAAAGAGGAGAAACCGTTGGTGTGTTCCAGTACGAATCGCCCGGAATGCAAAAGCACATGAAATCGCTCAAACCAACTACGTTTGCCGATCTCATTGCCATGAATGCTTTGTATCGTCCGGGACCGATGGAATATATTCCAAGTTTCATCCGCAGAAAACACGGAGAAGAAGACATTGAATACGATTTAGAAGCGTGTGAAGAATATCTACAAGAAACTTACGGGATTACAGTATACCAAGAGCAGGTGATGTTACTTTCGCAGAAATTAGCAGATTTTACTAAAGGTGAAGCTGATGTCTTGCGTAAAGCGATGGGTAAAAAGCAAAAAGCCGTGCTGGACAAGATGAAGCCGAAATTCATTTCGCAAGCTTCTGAAAAAGGACATGCTACAGATAAATTGGAGAAAATTTGGAAAGACTGGGAAGCGTTTGCAGCCTATGCCTTCAACAAATCGCACTCTACCTGTTATGCTTGGATTGCCTACCAAACTGCCTATTTAAAAGCGCATTATCCTGCGGAATACATGGCGGCGGTACTTTCCAACAATATGAATGATATCAAAACTATTACCTTCTTTATGGAAGAATGTAAACGTATGAAATTGGACGTTTTGGGACCAGATGTAAACGAATCGTATTATAAATTTACGGTAAACGATCACGGTGCGGTGCGTTTCGGAATGGGTGCGATCAAAGGAGTGGGACATGGTGCGGTAAAAACCATCGTGAAAGAGCGCAACGAAGGAAAATACAAGTCTGTATTCGATTTGGCAAAGCGAATTGATTTACGCGCAGCCAACAAAAAAGCCTTTGAAAACTTGGCGTTAGCAGGCGGATTTGATTCGTTTGGCGATACGCACAGAGCACAATATTTCCACACGGAAAATAATGATACGATCACCTTTTTAGAAAAAGCGGTGAAATATGGAGCAAAATACCAAGAAAATAAAAACTCCTCGCAAGTAAGTTTGTTTGGCGAATCGAGTGAAGTGCAAATTGCAGAGCCGAAAGTGCCACCATGTGAAGAATGGGGAACTATGGAGAAACTAGCACGCGAAAAAGAAGTTGTGGGAATTTATATTTCAGGACATCCGTTAGACGATTTTAAAACGGAAATGGATTATTTCTGTAATGGCGATTTGACGTGCTTTACCAAAATGGAAGAATATGTAAATCGTGAAATTTCGTTTGGTGGCGTGGTGACCGAAGTGCAACACAGAGTGTCTAAAAACGGAAAAGGCTGGGCATTATTTACGGTGGAAGATTACTCCAATTCCTATGAATTCCGAATTTTTGGAGAAGAATATTTAAAGTTCAGACATTTCTTTGTTCCGAATTCATTCGTATACATTAAAGCCTTTATTCGCGAAGGTTGGGTGAATCGCGATACCGGAAAACGCGGCGATCCGAGATTGCAATTCAACTCCATGCAATTGCTGCAAGATGTCATGGAAACAGCGGCGAGAAAACTGACGATTCAATTAGACGTAAACGAATTGAAAGAAGAAAAACTCAATTTTATCAATGAAATTGTTGCCACACATAAGGGTGATAAATCGTTACATTTCACTTTGTATGAAGCTAAAGAAAAGATCAAACTGAAAACGGCTAGTAAGAAGAAAAAGGTAAATATTACTCAGGAATTGTTGGATGCGTTGTCGGAGGAAGATGTGTTGTATAAAATCAACTAGTGAGACTCAATTTTGAGAAGTTCAAAGAACGCACACAAAATTGTAAGTCGAACTGAGGCTGTCTAAAAAGTACAGATTTCGTCAAACCGAACTTGATTCGGTTTCTCATAACAGTTGATAGTCAGTGTGATAAGATTCTGAGTCAAGCTCAGAATGACATTTTTGAGGACTTTTTAGACAGCCTCCTTTTTGAATTCAAAATGTTGAAAGTCTAAATAATGCTACACAAACAAATACCACCAAAAGAAAATCTCCTCGTATTTGATATTGACGGAACACTGCTCAATAGCGAAAATATACATCAAACAGGATTTGTCAATGCGTTGCACAGTATTGGTGTGGAACATGTCAATGACGATTGGGAAAGTTACGAGCATTTGACAGATAGTTTCATCGCAAAAAAGAACTACGAAAGTGATGTCAATCGTGGATTTTCTGAGTATATGTTGCAACGACTTGAAGCAGCATTTTTAAAAGAAATTCAAGAGTGTCAGGTTACTGAAATTGTAGGCGCAAAAAACTTTTTACAGCACATTATTTTTGAAACGAATTATGCAGTTTGTTTTGCCACAGGTTCTCTATTATTGCCTGCGGAATTTAAATTGAATCGTGCGGGAATCGAATATAATTCCTCATTATTAGAAGCATCGAATCAGTATTTTACCCGAGAAGAAATCGTCAAATCAGCGATCGCGAAAGCAAAAAATCATTTTAGAGCCACCAATTTTCAACGTATCATTTCATTAGGCGATGGTATTTGGGATGTAAAAACAGCTCGTAATTTAGGAATTGAGTTTATCGGAATCGGTACAGAAAACCAAGACAAACTTAAAGCTGCTGGCGTGAAACATCACTTTTCAGATTTTGTAGCGTTTGATAAATCGATTCTCTTTTGAAAAATAGAGATGTAATTGTATTGCTAAACGTCAGTTCGAGTGGCGAATCTGTGATTCGTTGTATCGAGAACTGCTTCGATTCAGAATTTTTGTGGATAAAAACGATTTGTTTTCAGAGTACTTCTCGATACGATTTTTCATTCCTCAAAATCACTCGAAGTGACGTTTATTTTAATGTAACGATTTGATAATTTGAAAATGTACCAATGGTGATTTTGCTTCTATCACAAATATTGTAATAATTTACACTTTTAGATTTCTAAACCAAAAATCAAAACTTTTTCGCAAAATCATTTGCTTTTGTCATAGAAATCGAAGTGACGTTTTTTAATGTAGCAATTTGTGAATTTGAAAATGTACCAATGTTTTATTTTTTGATACGTCATTGCGCGGAAGTATGACAAAGCAATCTGTAGCTTCAAATAACAAATACGTTTTACAATAAACAGATCGCTAGATCACTTTAGTTTGTGATGACGAATCATAAATAATGATCGTTTTGTATCAAAAATTACTTGCTTATGTTTCATATTCACATAGCAAAAGCGTTCCTACTCTTTGATCGTACTTTATAATTTTAACAGTCTACTGAACAAGAAATTCACTATTTTTATAATGTACTAGCTTTTAATTCGTAATGAATTGAAAAAAAAGCAGGCATTCACTCATTCAAAAGAGAAGTTTACTCAATCGTATTTTATAGTAGGAGCAATGCCATTTATATTTACAGTAGCAAAAATCAGAATTGGTAATGCGTTCGTCTATTGACATGAAACGTATTTGATAAAAGAGATTAACTTAAAAAAGAAACACATGAAAACACAAGTAACATTTACACAGAAAATTTGGTATGTTACCATTTTATTAGTGGCTATATTCGCGTTTAATCCGGCGTATGGACAATCAACTTCACAAACAAGAACCATTAAAGGAACGGTTAGCGATTTAAAAGGGCCACTGGAAGGTGCCAATGTAGTTTTAAAAGGCGAAAATCAAGGAACAGTAACCAATGCAAAAGGAGAATTTACATTTCCCGTAGCGCTTAAAACAGGGGATGTTTTGGTGATTAGCTTTTTAGGATATGAAATGATTGAATATAAAATTAGAGAAAATACAAACTTTGTAAAAGCGGTGTTATCAGATGAAGTAGTAGAGTTTATGGGCGCTGTCAACTCCAACAAACGTTACAAATCCAAGCGAAAAAATTAAATACACTTGTACAAGTAATTTAGTTTCATGCGAATATTTATACAACACATATTCCTGTTCATCTTTGTGTTTCAGGCAACTGCTCAACTCTCAGATTTTACGCATATTTCCTTTGAAAAAGCGGATGAGATTGCGTTGGAATACAAGGATGAAACCTTACATAACTTACCCGATTTAGTGTATAAACTTACTTCACAATTAGACACGGACGTTGAACGCTTTCGCGCGATTTTTAAATGGGTTTGCAGTAGTATCGCGAATGATTACAATCTCTACAAACGAAACAAACGCAATCGCTATCGTTACAGAAACGATTCTGTAAAACTCAATGCGTGGAATACGAAATTCCAAAAAATTGTCTTCAAGCAATTGCTAAGAAATCGTTCTACTATTTGTACTGGATATGCGTATTTGGTGAAAGAATTGGCAAATTTGGCAGATATTGAATGCGAAATGATTCACGGATATGGCAGAACCAGTACGATCAATCTAAAAAAGCTGGATTCGCCCAATCACTCCTGGAACGCGGTAAAGTTGAATGGAAAATGGTATCTGTGCGATCCTACTTGGGCAAGCGGCAATCCGAATCCGGAAACCTACCATTTTGAATTCGATTTTAATGATGGATTCTTCTTAGCAGAACCTAAAATCTTTGCGGTAAATCACCATCCGATTGATAAAAAATGGTTTCTGATAGAAGGCAACACACCTTCTTTTCAAGACTTTATGCAAGCGCCAATCATTTACAACAAAGCCTATTCCTATTTTAGCGATCATAATTATCCGCAAAAAATGCACAATGCCATAAAAAGAAATGATCCTCTTAACTTTACACTACAACTTCAAAAAGAAGTGGATACTGAAGATGTCAATTTAATCATTGAAAACAGCTTTCGAGAACGCAAAGTACATCCTAAACAAGTTTCTATTCAAGACAAATCTCTGAGCATCGATTACAAGTTTGAATATTCTGGATTTTATGACGTTCACCTATATATTAAAGACGATCTCATTTCCACTTATACCGTAGAGGTAACCCGATAAATTGCATAAGTCCTTAACTTTTTGGGAATTAGTAAGTGATAAGAAAAATCAATTGGAACATAACCAAAACAAATACTCGGGATGTAAGTTTTGGGAAAATATTTGACTAATATTGCATATTAAACAAAAGTTAAAGTAAAATCTAAAAAATATATAGTTATGGCATTAGAAATCACAGATGCAAATTTTGAAGAAGTAGTATTAAAAAGTGAAAAGCCAGTATTGGTTGACTTTTGGGCAGCTTGGTGTGGACCATGTAGAATGTTAGGACCAGTTGTTGAACAAATTGCTGGAGAATATGATGGAAAAGCAGTTGTTGGAAAGTTAGATGTTGACGCAAATCAAAATTTTGCAGCTCAGTTTGGAGTTCGTAACATTCCAACAGTATTAGTTTTCCAAAATGGAGAATTAGTAGGACGCCAAGTGGGAGTTGCTCCAAAAAATACATACACTGAAGTATTAGACAAATTATTAGCGTAGAAAATATATTTTATAGCAAATAGAAAAGGTTTGGCATCGTGTCAAGCCTTTTTTGTTTCCTGAAGTTTTGGTTTAAAACTTGAGTCCGATTAATAAACAATAGATTGTCAGTTCGAGCATTATCGTAGATACCGAGCGAAGCTCATGAGAACAGCTAAGAATTTATAATTTTCAAGGAATCTCGATAGCTTCGCTAGGTATCTTCAATTAAAATGCATTTTAATTTCGATAATGCTCGATTTGACATTAGCACAACTTTATAGCAATCAGAATTATAGATAAAATTTTAAATTGAACTTAGGTTAAAAAGTTAAAACCGTGTTAGGACAACTGTCACTCACGCTGAAAAACAATATTTAATTGTACATTTATATTCTAAATAAAAGAAAATATACTTGTGAATTTACAACAAGAACTCAATAAAACATCTGGATTTAAAAATCTAGAATTGCTCGCAAAGCAAGTCGTAGAAGGTTTTATCTCTGGAATGCATAAAAGTCCCTTTCACGGTTTCTCGGCAGAATTTGCAGAACATAAAATTTACAATGCTGGCGAAAGTACCAAACATATTGATTGGAAGTTATTTGCGAAAACGGATAAGTTGTACACCAAAAAATATGAAGAAGAAACCAATTTACGTTGTCATATTATTATTGACAATTCTTCTTCTATGCATTATCCCGAAGTAGACACACAATCAGTTGACAACCTGAATAAAATTGGGTTCTCGGTATTGGCAACCGCTTCATTAATGAATATTCTTAAAAAGCAGCGCGACGCAATTGGCTTAAGTATTTATTCAGACAATTATGATTTTTATGCACCTGAAAAGGGAAGTGAGCGTCATCATCAACTCTTGTTGAATGCACTTGACAATGCAGTCACGACAAAGCGAATTAATAAAAAGACTGATACCTACACATATTTGCATCAAATCGCAGAGAAAATACACCGCAGAAGCCTTATTTTCCTCTTTACGGATATGTTTCAAGATGGTGTAGCCGATGAAAAACTCTTTGAAGCCTTGCAACACTTAAAATACAACAAACACGAAGTCATTTTATTTCATGTCTTTGATTCTGAAAAAGAACTCAACTTTGATTTCGACAACAAACCAAAGCGTTTCATCGATGTAGAATCGGGCGAGCATATTGATATTTATGCAGACACGGTGCAGGAAAACTATCAAAAAGCAGTTTCGGACTATTTTCTACAATTAAAAATGAAATGTGCGCAATACAAAATCAAATATGTGACGGCGGATATCAACGAAAAGTTTGAAAAAATCCTACTTACTTATTTAGTTGAAAGACAAAAGTTTGCATGATGCCATTAAAAAAACTTTAATTTTTTGCTAAAATATATTTGCATAAATAGAATTGTGGTGTATATTTGCATCCGCAATCAAGCAACGGTTTGGTAGTTCAGTTGGTTAGAATACATGCCTGTCACGCATGGGGTCGCGGGTTCGAGTCCCGTCCAGACCGCTAAATTGCAGAAAGCTTCTCCTAAGTTGAGAAGCTTTTTTTGGCAAAATGATTTAGTTGTGTTGTTTAAGGTAAACCTTTGGTTTGCCTTGGTTTAGTAGTTAAACCAATGAAAAGCTTTCCTTTTTTCTTCACCGAAAATAGGGATGCTTTTTTATTTTAGTGAAACTCAACTTTGCGAAGCTCTTCGAGCGCACGCAAAGTTGTAAGTTGAACTAATCCCGCTGCAGAGCGAGATCCCCCAAAAAGCATCACAATCTTCGAACAAGAAACACAAAATATTTTTTGAAGTAAAAACCTTGAAGCTCTTCGAGCGCACGCAAAGTTGTAAGTTGATCTAATCCCGCTGCAGAGCGGGATCTCCTAAAAAGCATTACAATCTTCGAACAAGAAACACAAAATATTTTTTGAAGTAAAAACTTTGAAGCTCTTCGAGCGCACGCAAAGTTGTAAGTTGAACTAGAGACTGTCTAAAAAGTACAGGTTTCGTCAAACCGAACTTGATTCGGTTTCTCATAACAGTTGAAAATCAACATGATGAGATTCTGAGCTAGATACTGAATTTATTTCAGTATCAAGCTCAGAATAATGCATTTTTCAGACTTTTTAAACAGTCTCTCCCCAAAAGTAACTCCAAATTCCAACAAGAGTCTCAATATCTTTTTTGAATCTAAAATCAAGTAATCTCTAGTGAGAAACCAGATTTCTAATTAGGATCAACTGAAAAATATCTTCTTCATCAAACACATATATTTCCCGAACAACTAAACTCTCAATAAGTAATTTCCAATAGTTCAATATGTTAAATTTTATTCTTTTCAACTATAAAATTAGTTTAAACTAAAAATTTAGTTATATTTGTATTATTGAACTAAGAAATTAGTTTAAAAATAAATAGGCTTATTAAGAAATAGAAAGTAACAAATGAAACAATTGACGAAAGCAGAAGAAGAAATCATGCAAATTCTGTGGCAACTAGAAAAAGCCAATGTAAAAACGATTATTGAAAATTTTAAAGGTACAAAACCTGCCTACAATACCGTTTCTACCATTGTGCGTATTCTGGAAAGCAAAGGATTTGTAGGCTATGAAAAAGTGGGGAAGGGACACGTGTATTTTCCGCTTTTGGCACAATCTGAATACAGCAATCAGTCCATTTCTAAATTGGTCAACGGTTATTTTCAAGGGTCTTTTAAAAGTATGGTGTCGTTTTTTATGCAAAAAAATGATATCAGTACTTCGGAATTAGAAGAAATACGTAAAGAAATTGAAAAAAATAACGAGGAATCATGATGGTATATTTTATAAAAGTCGTTGCGTTTCAGCTTTTGTTTTTATTGGGATACGATTTGTTTCTCAAAAAAGAAACTTTCTTCAATTGGAATCGCATCTATCTTATTTTTTCGTCGCTGATTTCCTTTGTGTTGCCTTTCATTAAGATTGAAAGTTTTCAAAATGTAGTCCCGCAAGAATACATTGTATTATTACCTGAAATCGTTCTAACACCACAAAAAGCAGTCGCTCCAATAGAACCGACTTGGAACTGGTTTTTGATCATAGGAATTGCAGTGAGTAGTATCTTATTTATCTATAAGATTGTGCAATTACTGCGACTTCGTTTCAAAGGACGTTTCGTAAAACATGAAAACTACACACTGGTCATCATACCCAAAAGTACCTTGGCGTTTTCAATTTTCAACTTTGTATTTATTGGCGAACAAATTGATGAAGTCAAACTAGAAGACATTCTTTCACACGAATTGGTGCACATTCGTGAAAAGCATTCGCTAGACTTGCTGTATTTTGAACTGTTGCGCATTCTGTGCTGGTTCAATCCGCTAGTATATATATATCAAAAACGAATCTCTGAAATACATGAATACATTGCTGATGCAGCGGTAGTTCAAACCAAAAACAAATCCGATTATTATGAAAAATTGTTGGCGGAAGTCTTCCAAACACAACAGTTTTCGTTTACCAATCAATTTTTTAAAAATTCACTAATTAAAAAACGAATCATTATGTTGACAAAGAAAAAATCCCGTGAAATATTGAAATTAAAATACTTAGTATTAGTACCAATTCTGGTCGCATCGCTATTGTATACTTCTTGTGAAGATTCCACCATTTCCGATTCAGATAAAACAACAGAACTTACTGCTGAAAACGCAGAAAAGAAGCTGAAAGATGCAATAAACGCTAAAAATGCTTTTACTAAAAGTATTGCAGATGTGAAGATTATGAGCGAAGAACAATACGAAAAATCGCAAAAGTTGAGTAAAGAGATATTTGTTGCGTTACGACAATTAGCTATCGCTAAAGGAGAAACGCCAGAAGCATTGCCTGAATCACAAGATTACAAGTCATATCTAAGAGCACGTAAAAAAAGTATGACGAAAGAAGCGGGTTATACAGAAGTCGAAACGGAAGCCATTGAGTTTAATATTTTAGATAAAGTACCTGTGTATCCAGGTTGTGAAGATAAAGGAACATTAGATGAGTTAAAACAGTGTTTCACAATATCCATTCAGAAGCATGTTGCTGAAAACTTTGACACGAAACATGCGAAAAGTCTAGGTTTGGTAGGAAAGCAAAAAATATTTGCAAAATTCGTAATTGATAAGAGTGGAAATGTAGCAGATATTTTAGTAAGAGCGCCACATCCTGACTTAACAAAGGTTACAGAAAAAGTAATTAAATCTATTCCGAAATTGGAGCCAGGAATGAAAGATGGAAAGCCAGTGAGCGTGAAATATGTGTTGCCAATTACATTTATGATACAAGAGTAAAATTGTATGAATAGAATCATTTTAGCCGTTATTTTTGGAATGATCATACACAAAGTCGGAGCGCAATCTTCGACTTTGTCAGTTGCAGATAGTTTATATCAGGTCGGAAACTACTCAAAAGCTATAAACATTTATAAAACACTTGAAAATACAAGCTATAAAAACACACAAATCGCAAAAGCATACAAAGCCTTAGGAAATACTAAAAACGCGATTGAAAGCTATGAAAAGGTACTGCAAGTAGATTCGCTAAATACGCTGGTGTTATATGATTATGGGAAGTTGTTATTTACGACGGGAAAATTGGAAAAATCGTTGACTACTTTTGAACAACTGAAGGCAAAAGATACGCTCAATCCAAATTTTCATTATCAAGTGGGTTTGGTGAAAGAAGCGTTACAGCAAGATGATTACATAAAATCCTACGAAACGGCTTTTCAGTTGGATACGCAACATCAAAAAAGTATTTACAAACTCATCAAAAATGGTCTAGAAACCCAAGCGTTTGAAAAGGCAGAACAAATCATTAACGTAGGTCTAGCTAACAATGAAGAAGATGCCAAAATCATCGGTTATAATGCGCAATTATTTTATGCGTACAAACAACACCGAAAAGCCTTGCGTTGGTTTGAAAAATTAATCAACCGAAAAAAAGCAACGCAATATGTGTATGAAAAAGCAGCATTTTCAGCCTACAGAATCCGAAACATTTTAAAGGCAATCAAATATTATGAAGAAGCGCTAAAACGCGATCGGGGAAATTCGTTTTACCATTCACAATTGGCAAAACTATATTATCAAGATGGTGTAAATGATAAAGCAGAACATCACGCGTCGCAAGCAATTGTAGCAAAAATGACCGATCCTTCAGGCGATTATTATATTTTGGGAATGGTGCATTTTGATCGTAAAGAATTCCAAAAAGCCATGAAACTCTTCAATATGACTTTGGAAGAAAATCCTGAATACGAATTGGCGCAACTTCGATTGGCACAATGTGCAGACAATTACTATTCCGATCCGAAGGCAAAAGTAAAATTGTACGAACGTTTCCTAGAAAAATTTCCAGACTCCAAAATCGAAATTCAGAAAATAGTCAAAACGCGTATTCGGGAGTTAAAAGAGGAAATTCATCTAAAATCAGAATAAACAATCCAAAAATTACGGCAAACTATTGAAAAGTTGTATTTTTCATGATATTTGTATTGATGAAACAACTTTGGACATATTGCTTCCTTCTTTTTGTTTGCGCATCTTGTGACTTTTTCAACAAGCCTGTAGTGTCGCAAGAAACCATAGTTGCCCAAGAAAAAGAAAGCATCAATCTCAATACCGTTGATGTGTTTCCTTCATTTTCAAACTGTGATGCGTTGGATACAGAAGCACAGAAAGCCTGCTTTTTTGAAACCTTAACCAATCAGATTTACGAGCAATTAACGCAGAATAATTTGTTGATCACAAAGCATATTCAAGATACGATTCAGGTGGAATTGCATATTGATACCTTGGGAATTGTGAATATTTCGGCGATTCAAAAAAAGCCACGTACTGCGAAGTACATTCCAAGTTTAGACAGTCTCATTACTGCAAGTACAACACAACTTCCAAAAGCATCTCCTGCGTACAAAAGAGGCATTCCAGTCACCACAAAATTTATCTTACCGATTATTTTAAATGTGGAAGAGAAAAAGTAAAATTTTTATCGAGCAGCCAGTTTTTGTAACAATCGAAGCACTTCTACATATAACCAAATAATCGTTACTAACAATCCCCAAGTGGCAAACCATTCGTAGTGTTTTTTGGCTTTCCCAACGTAGCGATCTATAAAATCAAAATCAAGTAGTAAACTGAGTGAAGCAAAAATGGCAACCACTACATTAAACGCGATTGCATACCAAGAGCTACTCCAAAGAAACGAAATTGTAATTCCAAAAAAGCTCAGAATAAATGCAGTGACATACACAATAAAAATTACGGTAGTGGCTGTGATAATCACACTTATCAATTTTTTTGTCACTACAATAATTTTTGCCATGTACAGAAACAGCATAATCAAAAAAGTCGCCAGCGTAATAATAACTGCTTGAAATGGTAAATACGGAAATTTGTTATGAATAATCACGCTAAATCCTCCAATAAAAACACCTTTGGCAACTGCGTAAATTAGTGTCAGCGGCATCGTCCATTCGCGTTTGACAGAAATGATAATACTGCTTGCCAATGCAATGATCACTCCGCCCGAAGTATACCATTTGATATCAACACCGTCAAAGTATAATTTCCACATAACCGCGGCAGCTAGCGTGACAAGCATCAGACAAAAAACGGACTTTAAAATCACGCCGCGAAGTGTCATTTTTCCTGTATCACGTCTCTTATCTGTACCGTTCCAAAAATAACTGGTAAATGCAGGATTTGAAGTTTTCAATCCGAATAAACTCATCTGTTTTGATTTTCGTTAAAAATAAGAAAAAAACACAATTTCAAGTGATGGTCTCGTAGAAAAATTGTAAATTTGCATAGTATACTAGGTAAAAATACTCATATATGGAAGCCTTAACCTTAACAAGTTACATCGACAATCGAAATGATTCGCCGCAAAACAAGCTAAAAGTCATTCATGCCACTCGAAGCGGCGTGACACGTTCACAATTAAAAAAGTTTAGCATGCGTATTGCATTGCCACTTACAAAAATATCAGAAATTGTTCCAGCTTCGTATTCTACTTTATCCAAAAAGGCAAGTTACGACAAAGAAGTGAGTGAGCGCCTATTTGAAATTGCAGAAGTCTATTCAAAAGGTTTTGAAGTATTTGGTGATGAAAAGAAATTTAGAAGATGGCTCAACAAAAAAAGCAAAGTGTTGGGTGGGCAAACGCCTTTTTCTCTTTTGGATACCAGTTACGGCGTAAAACTAGTTATTGACGAAATACGACGTATTGATTACGGAATTTTTGCTTGATGATCGTTTACAGAATTGACAGAGCCAAACGAAAGAAAAATTTGCTTTCGGGAATTGGCGCAGAAAAAATTGGCGGACGTTGGAATGAAATCGGAACGCGCGCCGTGTATACCTCACAACACATCTCCTTAGCCTACTTAGAAGTGGTGATGCATTTGGACATTACAGAAGACTTGCCAAGCGATCGTATTTTAGTGCATATTGACATTCCAGATGAAGTTTCCATCTACGAACTCCAAAAGCTTCCCAAAAACTGGAATACCTTTCCTTACAACAGCAAGACACAAGAAATATTTACCAGATTTGTAGAAGATAACAAATTTGCGGTGCTCAAAGTACCATCAGCCATTGTGCGAGACGAATTCAATTATATTTTGAATCCATTACACATAGATTTCCATAAAATAAGCGTTGTGAAAATTCAAAAATTCACCTTTGATTCGCGTTTATACCACGAAACCTAATTTTCACAATTAACATTTTAAGTATACTTAATCTTAGCGATTATACGGATACTCATTAATCCAATTAAATCCGCGATTAATCAGTTTAAATTTCTTCAAATCATATTGTTTCGCTTTAATCAGTATGGTGTCATTTTTATTCAAACCATCTAAGGTGAGAATACTATCTTTCAACGTATACTTAAAATTATACACATCCGTAGAATCTCTACGATTAGTGACTTCCATGGTTTTTGCTACCGTATCAAGCTTCATGGCTAACCATTTACTCTTATTGTCCATATAATACACAGAGAAGTAGTTTTCACGCTGAAACACAATGCGTCTCCACAAAGTATCTGTTGTCACTAACATCGGAATGGTATCTTTATTTTTTTGAAAATGCTGAATTTCATAAATTCCATACATTGGTGGTTTCGGCGCATTTGGTCCGTAGTTATCATAAGATTCTATCGCATCGAATAAAGTTCCATAAAAGAAATGCCCCAAAATAACTACTTTCAATACAATACTAGCGCCATGATATTCTGGTTTTTTGAAATATTTTGGGAAGCTTCTCGGCGTTGTGGAAGTTTTTGTAAAGAATACTGCAAATACGCGTTTCCAATCTTGTAAAAAGATAAAAAGTCCAAAAAACATCAAGTGGAAAGAGTAGGTTTTCACAGGAATATCGTAACACATATTCATCATAAATACATTCAGCATCACACCAAATGCGACCAATCCTCCTAAGGTTCGTGTACGTCTAAAAATTAACAAGAGTCCCGCAGTCACTTCTGCCACTCCAGAAAATATAGTATATGCTTTTGAAGCACCCATAAATGTCCAGGCAATTCCCATAGGCGAGGAATGTCCGTACGGTTGAATCAGTCTTCCTAGAGTAGGCGCTGGGAATTGGAGCGGATATACTTTGTAAAATCCGTAACTAAGCATTGAGTACAACACATAATACGCCATGTATACCACCAATATTCGCAGGAGTTTTATGTAGTTTTTTCGTTTGCGATCAATTACTGTCCAGATAATTGCACCAACAGCCGCTAGGAACACGCATGAAAATAAATGTACATAATTGTACGTCATGTCGCCACTTCCAGTGATGGGACTTTGTGCTGGCAATTCAAGTCCGAAAAATGTATCTCCAATTAAAGGTACTATATTTCCCCAGAGTGTATCATTTAAAAACTGAACAACATTGGTTCGTAGGTATGAAAAAGCATCTAAAGGAAAAGGAAATGCATATAAAAGTACATGAATAAAGAAAAAGCGAAATCCTATTTTTTGGAAAATATTCCAAGTTGGTGTGGTGTACATGTGGTAATCGATTGGTTATGTTTCTAAAATTAGAAAAAAAATGAAACTCACAAACTTTTTTGAGAAATATTAAGAAAACTTTCTTACTTTTTAAAACTTCTATTCTTCCACGTATAGGTTGAAAATAGTGATCTGAAAAAGATAAAGACAGTGCAATATGGATAGATTATGTTACTGATTATGAGATACAAAAGCCTGATTTTTTGCTGCGTAAATCGCAATGTTTGTATTAATAAAATACTGTTGATGCTCATCTTTGCCACAAAAATGCCCACTAACAATTTCCATGAAATTTTTGTAAATAAAAGTATGGGAAGCAAACAAAAAAGCAGATTCATTAAAATGACGATGACACCAATTACTTTTCCTGTAAATAAATTGTAATTCGCACTTTTGGAAGCCCAGCGAATACGTTGTGAAACAAATTCCTTCCAAGTACGCATCGCATAGGTTTTGACCAAAGTGCTTTTTGACTTTAGATAGACGACTTTTTTTGGCCACTTTTGAATAAATTTTTCGAGTAGAAACACATCATCACCACTGGCAATCGTATCATTTCCTGAAAATCCATTGACTGCTAGAAAAGCTTCTTTTTGATAGGCTAAATTGGCACCATTACACATAAACGGAATGACCAAACCAAAACTTCCTGTGGTGGTTCCTTGAAGACTTAAAAAATCCAGTAATTGAAAATAACTAAAGAATGATTTTTCTTCTTCGTACGTAACAGGCGCGGCGATCATTTTGGGTTGTTCTGCTACAATTTTCTGATTTAAAAAACTGAGCCAGAAAATTGGGAGAATGCAGTCTGCATCTGTGGTGACAATCCAATCGCTTTGAATTTGTGAAATGGCAGTTACAATAGCATCTTTTTTTGGGGAATTGGACACGCGATTGTTTTGTAAAATACGAATATCCCAAGTTGTATTTTCTTGGCAGAATTTTTCTATGATGGCAACTGAATCATCTTCGGAAGCATCGTTTACCAACCAAAAAGAAACCTTTTCTCTCGGATAATGTAAATTCGAAATACTTTTCAATAATTTAGGCAAGTGTTTTGCTTCATTTCGAAATGGAATGATCACAGAAAATTCAGTTTTCGTCGCTACATATTCTTGTCGATTTGTATTTGGGACTTTCCAAAAACCATAGATCAAGCTGATAATCAGCAATGCATAACTCCCACAAATACAAAGAATCCACCAAAACATCATGAAATAACCGATTTTTCTTGAGTTCGTACAGGCGTAAACTTTAATACAAAATAGCTTCCTACTATGCTCGGCAATACAAAATTGAGAATCCACATCAAAGAGACTACGCAAAGAATATTCAATTCTGAAATGTTGAGATAGCCAAAAAGCCACACAGCAACACTTCCTTTCACCACCACATCAAAAATAAACAACATCGGAATCAAAGAAGTTATCAAATACATGGCAGTAATAGTACTCATGGCAAGCCAATACGAAGTGTTCAATCCGAAAAATAACAACAACACATAAAACTGATGCGAAAAGATAAGATAACGAATTACCGCTAAGCTGAAGTTTTTTTGATGAATTCCCCCAGAAACATTCCGAATAAAATTACGAATCCGTTCCCATGAAAAACCCTTTAACTGAAATTGTTTTTGCCTAGCTCCTAAAAGAAAAGTGACTGAAATTAAGAGTAAAACAAAAACAGCACGTAGTATGTTATCCCAAGGCAATTCTACACTGAATTGAATGACAAATACGGTAAAGCCAATCACACCAAAAAATAAGGTTGCTATCAATTGTGCAACGTTTCCAAGAAAGTTCAATCCAACCACACGTTTTCGTTCCGATTTCAGAAAATACAAGGCTTTTGCACCATATTCGCCGACTCGATTGGGTGTAAACAACGAAGCTGTCAATCCGCCTAAAGTATGCGAAGCACTTTCCCAAAGAGAAATGGATTTGATACTACTAACGAGCACTTTCCACTTTACAATTTCCAAAAACCAATTTAAAAAAGTAATTGCTAACAATCCTAAAATTATTACAGGATGCAACAGTTCGGAAGTTTGTAATTGCGATAAAAAAGTATCAAAATCTAATTGCGAATTGTTGAGTAATTTGTCATAAATAAAATAGGCAGCACCAATAAGTATCGCTACTTTTATAGCCAACGTAAAGAATTGCTTAGTTTTGTGTGAACCCGAAATCCGCATAGTGCAAAGTAAAGCATTTCGGAAAACAAATTGATCATGAAGTCATCTTTCATGAAAATGATACCGTTTGAAGTCAATGAATTCAGAAAAGAAGCCAATTATAACAGAGAAAATTATCCTAGGAATTGATCCTGGAACCACGATTATGGGTTTTGGATTGATCAAAGTCGTGGGTAAAAAAATGCACTTTTTACAGTTGAACGAATTGCAACTTCAAAAATATAAGGATCATTATTTAAAGTTAAAACTCATTTTTGAACGTACCGTAGAATTGATTGACACCTACAATCCAGACGAGATTGCGATTGAAGCGCCGTTTTTCGGAAAAAATGTGCAATCTATGTTAAAACTCGGTCGCGCGCAAGGTGTGGCGATGGCAGCAGGTTTGTCACGAGAAGTTCCGATCACAGAATATTCTCCCAAAAAAATAAAAATGGCAATTACCGGAAATGGAAACGCCAGCAAAGAGCAAGTTGCTAAAATGTTGCAAAGTTTGCTCAATCTCAAAACACTGCCTAAAAACTTAGATTCTACAGATGGTTTGGCAGCAGCAGTGTGTCACTTTTACAATTCAGGTAGAGTGGATGTGGGTAAAAATTATTCAGGCTGGGCAAGTTTTGTGAAAGAAAATCAAAATAGAGTCAAAAAATGAAATTTCTCTAGTGCATATCACAACATAATATGGATTCGCTCAAAGAAATCAATCCTAAACTGTATGTGATTCCTCAAGAATAGTCTAAAATAGTAACTTCAATGAATGAACAATTAGAATTCTTTAAAACCTGTATCAATCGCTTTTTCAGTTTGTCACAAGGCGTTGTTTGCGGACTTACCAATGAAAAACTAGCATTTGTGGTAAACTTTTCTGATTTTGAAAAAGATGCCGAAGAAGAAAAACGACTGGCAGACCGTAAAACGAAGCTTAAAGCGGAAAAAGTACATGAAGGCAATGGAAAACGAGTTCCAGGTTGGCGTATTGCCATCAGTAGTATTATTCTTATTTTGGTCATTGTCCGATTTGTAACGCGCTGTTCAAACTCATAAAATTGTAAAGCTATCGCTGGAATTTACATACATATCCCATTTTGTAAGCAAGCCTGTCACTATTGCGATTTTCACTTTTCTACTTCGTTAGCGAAGAAAGCACAACTGTTGCAAGCGTTAGTGAACGAATTGCAATTGCGTCAGTCAGAATTGGAAGATACCATCGTGGAAACTATTTATTTTGGTGGTGGAACACCGAGTGTACTTTTGTTAGAAGAAATCAATTTGCTATTAGAAGCTGTTTTTAAAAATTACAAGGTTTCTGAAGCGCCAGAAATTACTTTAGAAGCCAATCCTGATGATTTAACCGAAGCAAAAATACTTGAACTGTCTCAATCGAAAATCAACCGTTTAAGTATCGGAATTCAATCGTTTTTTGATGCACATCTAACCTTGATGAATCGCGCGCACAATAGTCAAGAAGCGAAACAATGTCTGGAAATTGCCACACAATATTTTGATAATATTACGATCGATTTGATCTACGGAATTCCAGACATGACCATGGAGCAATGGAAGTTAAACTTAGAGACGATTTTCAGTTTTGGAATTCCACATATTTCAAGTTATGCCCTTACGGTAGAACCGAAAACAGCTTTGGAAAAATTCATCCGACAAGGAACTTTCAAAGATGTTTCTGAAGAAGAATCGCTGGCACATTTTAACGAGTTAGTTTCAGCCACGGAAAAACAAGGTTTTGTGCATTATGAAATTTCCAATTTTGGAAAACCAGACTATTTTTCCAAACACAACACTTCCTATTGGAAAGATGCCGCATATTTGGGCATTGGCCCTAGCGCGCATTCGTATCAAAAAGGGACAAGAAGTTGGAACGTTTCCAACAATCCGAAATACATAAAAAGTCTGGAAGCAAATATACTTCCCAATACTACAGAACAACTTTCCAAAGACGATCAATATAACGAATATGTGATGACAGGCTTGCGCACGATTTGGGGAATTTCCTTAGCATACATTCAACAGGAATTCGGTGAAAAATATCTACATCACACCAAAAAAAATGCTGAGGTATATTTCAAAGAAAAAACTTTACAACAAACAAAAAACACTATCAAAACCACCCAAAAAGGGAAATTTTTATGTGACGGAATTGCTGCTGATTTTTTCAAAGTATAAACGCTCATACAGTTTTTTGGAATTCCCGCTTAGGTTGGAAAATCAATTTGTATTTTTGTGTTATGATTTGTACCATCCAACGCAAAAGTGCCAAACACCAAATAGATTTATCAAAACCGCTAGACATTTCCATTCCGCTTCGGGCTTCTAAAGACAACGTCAACGCTTGGTATATTGACGCGCCAAAAATTGAAGCAGTACGAATGGATGATTGGGTTGGCAGTGTGAAAGAAGGCGGCGACGTCAATTTCAATAATATCTATTTTAATCCACATGCGCACGGCACGCATACGGAATGTGTGGGACATATCACGGAAAAAGTACATTCCATCAATCAACATTTACAACAGTTTTTCTTTTATGCGGAATTGATCACGGTAGTGCCCGAACGAAAAGAAGACGATTTTGTCATTTCTAAAAAACAATTGCAATCGATCATCGGGAATAAAAAACGGGAAGCGATTGTGATTCGTACCTTGCCAAATTTTACAGAAAAACTTAATAGACAGTATTCGCATACCAATCCGCCATATTTAGAAGCAGAAGCTGCAATCTATCTTCGTGACAAAGGCATTCAACATTTATTGATCGATTTGCCAAGTGTGGATAAAGAAAAAGATGGAGGCACACTGGCAGCGCACAATGCTTTTTGGAATACAGAAGGCAACATTCGTATGAATGCCACGATTACAGAATTTATTTATGTGGCAAATTCCATAGAAGATGGCGCGTATTACATAAACATTCAAATTGCACCTTTTGAAAACGATGCGACGCCGAGTAAGCCTGTTTTGTATAAGATTTTGAAGTAATTATTCGCCGCGAAGATTCTTCTGAATCTCTTTGCTGATTTGATCTAAGGTTGGGAAAGACTCTAACTTATCACTGAACTCCTTCAATTGATCTTGTACAATACGTTTGATCTTATTTTCTAAAATTTCATCAATCGTTTCTCCATAATCAGGAACAGGTTCGCCCGATTTCTTGATAGGAACCGTCATGTCACCTTTTCCAGTGATCAACCAAAGCGGATTTAACTCAGGATACGTATCGATTATACGCTCCAGCACATCACTACCAATAGAAGCGCCTGATTTCGATTGCTTACTTGTATAGCCATTGCCCACTTTTATTGAAATATCAAAAGCACGCATACTCATATTTTTATACTTGATAAACTCTATAATTCTGTCGATTATTTTCATTTTATATAGAAATTAAACTATGAAAACATATGCTTTCATAGAGAATAGTTTAAATATCATAAAAACGTCACTTAAACTGACAGTAAATCAGCACAAATTAGTGAACTCGTAAATATACATATTTTTCTTTGAGATATAGAGTTTTTTCGGAAAAGACAGGAATTTTATACCGTCGATTCTCAATTTTTAGGCTAAATAGTGTTTGAAATAAGAAGAAAAGTCCTGATTTAGGAGTTGTTTTGCACTCTTTGGATTTCTTTTCGAATCTCTTCCATTGTTGGAAAAGTATCTAATTTATCTAAGAGCACTTGAAACTGACGCTGTATGGCATCTTCAATTTTATGATCAATAAGTGCATCAATCGTATCGTATTTAAGTGGAGGCTCTTTACTGTCGTCTTTCTTCTCCTCTTCCGTAAGTTCAATACGCATGTTTCCATCACCGGTGAGCAACCAAAGCGGATTCAAGTCAGGATACGCGCCGATTATCCTCTCAATAACGTCACTGCCCACAGAAGCATTCGATTTGGCTTGCTTACTAATGTAGCCGTTTCCCGCGTTTATTGACTTGTCAAACGCACGCATACTTAAATTTTTATGCTTAATGAAGATGATTATTCTGTCGATTATTTTCATCATTTTATGAAATTATTCTACATAAAATTTCTATATGTAGAAAATAGTTTGTAATATTATACTGTCAGTTCTATAACGTGTGTCATAAAATCGACACAAATATAGCAATTAACTAATTATATTTAATTTACGCATACAAATGATACGAAAACAACAACGTGAAAAACTCAAAGAGGTACTAGGATATCACTATACTGATGGCGTCCTAAAAATTTTGAAAGAAAAGAATGTGACTAGTAGAAGTGGCAGGCCTTATGGTTCTTCTATGATTCGAAATGTATTCAACGGTTTAAACGAAAATGAAGATATTGAAAATGCAATCATTGAGCTTTTTATTCGAACGCAAGAAGGTATTAAAGAAACTGAAGAAGCAAGAAATCGAATATTAGGAATATCGTAAGTTCTTTTTGTCATCTTTTATAGCGAACCTCAATTTTTACAGCAGATCATTAAAAAATAGTACATTTATACGCATGCAAACCAGAAATGGTTTTTGTAAATCGCTTGTATATGGACATTGTTTTAGGAGTAGTATTTGGAGGAATTGGTGCGTATGTTGTGTATGTGTATCTTGGGAAAAGGCAAGCAGAACAACGCATCACACAGCAATCGCATTTGTTGTTGGATAAGATTAAGAATGTGTGTAAACTCACTACTGTAGAAGGTGATTTCAGCGAAATTTACCATTACGAAGATACATCTGCACACTTTTTACGCATGATTTCTAGCAAAAAACGCGCACTTATCGTCATTAAAGCGAAAGCAAGTGTTGGGTATGATTTGCAAAAGCTACGTTTAGAAGCAGATAAAAATCATAAAAAAATACGAATTGTTCATTTTCCAGAACCTGAAATTTTAACGGTGGAAACCGATTTTACTTATTACGATATTAAAGATGGATTGCTGAATAAATTCAACGCAGACGATTTGACCAAACTTAACAAAGAAGCCAAGCAACACATTATTCAAAAAGTTCCAGAAAGTGGTTTATTAGACACAGCAAAACAAGAAGCATTGAATGCTATTCTGGTCATTGAAAAAATTGTAGAAACGATTGGTTGGGAATTGGATTATTCAAAAATCACACTGCCAGAAGATGAAATTCGCTATCTAAAAGAACACGAAAAAAGCGAAGACGTATAAATATTTGAAATGTATATTTTTACCTAAAAAATGAATTCTCTACTATTTTTATGGACTACATAATACGCAAATTGGTATTTTATCGAAATTTTATATGGATTTAAAGAAAACCTAACCTTTACTAAGACAATCTTAGCGTATATTTGCAACGACCTAATAATGTAAATAACAATAAGATGTCACTAATTGATAAAGTCGTTTATTACTTAAATGATGTTTTGGTAAGCTTAGACATTGCTCCAATCCAAAAGGCGACAACTAAACAAAAGAATAAAAGAAAAGGTTTGCCTGATCGTACCGACATCAACGCATAAACTTTTTAACTTTTCCCTATCCGTACAACTATTGCATAGATTTTTATATCTTGTTTGCAAATAGGATGATATGAACATTGAATCACTCCGCGAATATTGTATTCGTAAACCAGCGGTCACAGAAGCATTTCCTTTTGATCAAGACACTTTAGTTTTTAAAGTTTTGGGAAAAATGTTTGCGCTGACATCACTGAAAAAATGGGAAGAAGGACTTGGTGCTGTCAATTTAAAATGTGATCCTGACAGAGCAGAGGAACTTCGAGGTGAATATGAAAGTATCATACCAGGTTTTCATATGAGTAAGAAACATTGGAATACCGTAGAATTGTTTCAAGGAGAACTTCCAAGCTCATTTGTACAAGAATTGATTGATCATTCGTATGATCTGGTGATCAAAGGAATGACAAAAACGCAACAAGCGGAGTTGGCAAAATACCAATAAAAAAATCGAACTATTCATAAGTAAAAATTCAAATAGTTCAATCCAACAAAGCATAGAAAAGACAAATACCCTGTGCGCCCAAACAGGTCATAAATAGAGCAATATCAGCGTAAACTATAAGAAAATAGCTGAAAAAAGGCAGAAAATAGGCGAAAAATTGTAGAAAAAGCAAAACCATTAATCTGCCTAAAAAGACCATTAACCTACTAAAAAAAACGTTTAATCGAAAGAACTGTGTGTTCTCGCATATAAAGGAGAAATTTACGTTCTAATTGCTGAAAACTATAAGTTAACGAAATGATGGAGAATCTTTCATTTTTATTTATCGAAGATGATGAGATCGAGGTATTGAAGTTCAAAAAATCCTTAAAGAAGTTGGGATTTACGCATCGAATCCTCGAGGCGAAGAACGGAGAGGAAGCGCTAGAAGTCTTGAAAAAGAAACAAGAGCTGCCTAACGTGATTCTTCTAGATCTGAATATGCCAAAAATGAACGGTCTTGAATTCTTAAAAGAACTTAAGAATGATCCGCATTTACGTTACATTCCCGCAATTATTGTCACGACTTCTAACAATCACCAAGACATGTTAGAAAGTTATAATTTAGGAATTGCAGGCTACATCATCAAACCATTGCGTTACGAAGACTATATTAAAAAAATACAGCGCGTAGTAGACTATTGGATGGTGAATGAAGTCATTGAATTCTAGCCTCTCACATTTCTACACAATCTTCCAACCAAAGCTTTAAAATTACATTTCGTCGGTTAATTATGTTTATTGACCGAAAATTAATTGGAATTTAGTATCTTCAAACACAAAAAATCCCTTGAAACTACAATTGCGTTCAATGAAAGATACGATTCAGGCCCTGGAACTCGCCCTTCAGAACGAAAAAAGAGCACGTGAAAAAGCCGAAGAGCTGCTCTTGCATCGGACTAGCGAATTGCTAGAAACGCGTGAAGCGCTCAAGTCGAAAACTCGTGAGTATGATATGTTTTTCGACAATATTCTCGACGCCTTCGTTGTCATCAATCCATCTACAGGAAATGTCATCAAAATGAATGATGCTGCGGTTAAGCTTTTTGGGTATGACATCAAAAAAGAACCTTTTAACTTAGTCAATATCATTTACAGCAAAGACTTTGCGTATGCGATGAATTCCTTTGCACAATTGATTCAAGATGGTACATTTCCAAACTATGAGGCTCGCGTGTATACCAAAGACAAGCAAATAAAGTGGGTACAGGTAAATTCGAGTTTAATATACAATGAAGAAGGGCAAATCATCGCAGCACAAGGAATCGTACGGGATATTACCGAAGCTAAAGAAAATGCTGTTATTTTTGAGGAGCAACAAGAACAATTAGCCGCAATTGTAGACAATTCTACGTTGGGAATTGTACTCGCGCAAGATCGAAAAATCATCAAAACCAATAATGCGTTTCAGAAACTTATAAAATATTCGGAAGAAGAGTTGTTGGGAACGTCTGTGGAAGCGCTTTCGTTTGAAGATGGACATGAAGAATCAAGGAGTTTTTACAAGCGAATGGTCAACAAGGAAATTGATCATTACAGTTTGAAAGAAAGGTATAAACGAAAAGATGGCACTGCGTTTTTATCCAAAACGAGTGTTACTGGTGTACGCGATAGTGCTGGAAATATAAAATATCAGTTGGCATTTGTAGAAGATATTTCTGCCAAACATAAAAGACGATTAATGTTGGATACCTTAAACAACCTAACACGTTCGTTTATTGGAAAACTTACCATTCACGACATTGCTTGGGAAATTGCTAACGTTATTGCACATGATTTAGAATTTGAAGATTGCGTGGTGTATTTGGTGAACAAAGAAGAAAATCTACTAGAACAAATTGCAGGATACGGCGCGAAAGTAGATGAGAATAAAGAAATTATTGATAAAATATACATTCCGTTTGGAAAAGGAATTGTTGGAGATGTAGCACAAACCGGAAAAGCCGAACTGATTCACGATACGACGAAAGATGAGCGTTATGTAGTGGACGACAAACGTCGCTACTCAGAAATATCGGTGCCAATCATTGTACGAGGCGAAGTTGTAGGTGTGATTGATTCGGAGCATTCTTCCAAAAACTTTTTTACTAGAGAACATCTGCGTTTGTTTAAAAATGTTGCCAATTTGGTATCGATTCAGTTGACAAATGCTGAAAATTTGGAACGAAGAATTGCCGCAGAAAGCGAAAACAAAGAACTGCTCGAAAACTTAAAACGAAGCAACAAAGAATTACGCGATTTTGCGCATATTGTTTCGCACGATTTAAAATCGCCTTTGCGAAGTATCAATGCATTAATTTCGTGGTTTCAGGAAGATTATGAAGCGGTTTTGGATGAAGAAGCGAATGAAACCTTTGACAAGCTCAACAACAAATTAGAGCAAATGGACGCTTTGATTGACGGAATTTTGCGATATTCAAGTGTCAGTGATAAAAAATTGACCACGCAAGAAGTCAATGTGAAAGAAATTCTAGAAGAAATTCAAAATATTCTGTATATTCCAGAGCACATTCAGTTCATATATCCAGACAATTTGCCAACTATAAACGCAGATAAAACGCGTATCAAACAGTTGTTTCAAAATTTGATTAGCAATGCAATCAACTATATCGACAAGCCAGAAGGTAGGATAGAGGTGAAGTTTACGGAATTAAAAACCTTCTGGAAATTTTCAATCTCGGATAATGGTGTGGGAATTGCTGAAGCGTATCACGATAAAATCTTTAAAATATTTCAAACTTTAGACAAAAAAGGAAAGTCTACAGGAATTGGCTTATCAATCGTAAAAAAAATTATCGAATTGTATAAAGGAACCATTTCGCTGGAATCAACAGAAGGAAAAGGCACTACTTTTTTCTTTAAACTAAAAAAATAATATGGAATTAGACAGTCCCAATTTATCCTACATAAAAGAGCTTTCCGATGGCGATGCAGAATTTGAAGCCAATTTGATTGCGATTTTAAAAAAAGAGCTTCCTAAAGAGAAAGAAGCTTTTACAGAAAGCATTCGTGAGCAAAACTATCAAAATTCCGCAGCGCTTGTACATAAAATTAAACATAAAATTAGTATTTTGGGGCTCGAAAAAAGCTATGACTTTGCAATTGCCTTTGAAGAAGAACTGAAAAATGACAATCCCGAACGCCTTGATACATTCCTCAGCATCTTGCAAAACATGGAAGAATTTTTAATGACTATTTAAGCCTACCTACCTATGAAGTGTATAATTGTAGATGATGAAGCTGCTGCGAGAGCCATAACAAAGCAGCTCTGTAAAAAGATAGAAGAACTCAACATTGCAGAAGAGTTTGATAACGCTATCGACGCGATCAAATATCTAAACAGCAATACAGTTGATTTGATTTTTCTAGACATTCACATGCCTACATTTTCAGGTTTTGACTTTATTCAGACATTGAAAAATCCGCCATTAGTCATCCTAACTACTTCCGATAGAAACTTCGCCTTAGATGCTTTTGAATACGATTGTGTGGTTGATTATTTAGTAAAACCCATCACACAAGAACGTTTTGCCAAAGCGGTAGCCAGGATCAAAGAACGTGTGGTTGTCCAAAAAACAGAAGAATCCACAGCAGGAACAACTCCTGAAGAAAATTCGACTGTTGGAAATGATTTGTATGTAAATATTGATCGCCGTTTGGTCAAAATCAATGTACCAGATATTTGCCTAATTGAAGCGAAAGGCGATTATATTAAAATCAAAGCAGAAGACAAAAACTACGTGGTACATTCTACCTTAAAGAAAATAGAAGAAAAGTTGCCTGCACATTTATTTTTAAAAGTACATCGTTCGTATATCATCAATACGACAAAGATTGTGGATATTGAAGATAACAGTGTGTTAATCAAGCAAGATGTGATTCCTGTAAGTAGAGCCAACCGAAAAGAGCTCATGCAACGCTTGAATTTATTGTAAGTTCATACATTCGTCGATACTTTCGCTTGCATTCGTCTAAGCTTTAGGGCATTTAACGTCACTAATTAGAATTATTCCAAATAATTTTCCTACTTTTTAATTCCATAATAAAACCTACTTTATTCATGAGATGGACAGGAAATAAAAAGTTCAAAGAAGTCATCACAGAAGATGGCTATCATTTAAAGGCGGAATACTTTCAAGAAAGCAAATATTGGTGGATCGTCTACAAAAATGGAAAAGTATTATACCGCGCCACCGACGAAAGCGAATATGCAAGTAGTCTTCAAACCGCCCAAGCTAAAGCCCAACAACGCATGATCAAACACTTAAAAAGTACCTCTAATTAAAACTGTTTTTTCTGTAAATTAAAAAAAGCATCTGCTTGCAACTGCATCAACTCACGCGCCTTTTTGCGCTTGTGATGGTAAATCTCATCTTCTTCTGCAAGATCTGTGTACACTTTATGATTCAATGAAATATCGGTTTGTAACAAGATTTTTCGTTGCTGAACTTTCTGTTCTACCCACGTTTTTACTGCATTTTCCGCATCTTGAAGTTTCAAGTCATATTCTCCTTTTGAGGAAAATAATTTTGCAAAAATCGGCGCTGTTTCAATCGCTAAGAATAATAGAAAAATAAAAAAGGAAGGCAACCACGGTAAGGTATTCAACGCATCGACGCGTGCCATCAAGCCATCAAAACCATCAATAATCGGTTGTGTATTGGCTTCGGAAGCTTTCTGTTGTGCAATCAAGTTTTCAATAGTGGCTTCTTTTGTTGCGATTTTTTCTGCATTGGCAGTTCGCAATGCTTGTAATTCTTGCAGTGTGGCATCGTGTTTTTCGCGCTTCTCTTTGTATACCGGACCTTTTCCGATCAATTCTGTACCTTTTCTGCCTTCTGCTTCCGCAATGTAGGTTTCGTATAAATCATTGACTTCTTTTTCTTTCGTTGCGACTTCTGCTTTTAAATCGGAAATCTCTTGTGTAATTTGTTCGATTTCAGGAGTGAATTGTGCTGCGATTTGTGTTTTATTGGCAAGTGTCAGTTCGTTTTTTTGTTCTAACAATACTTGATCAATCTCTTTTTCAAAAATCTTCAATTCCAACGGTTTTGAAATCACCACAGCAATAATAACTGCCAAGATGATTCGCGGTGTCGCTTGTAAAAACTCGGCAAATTTGGAGTCTTTCTTGCGAAGTGTTGACACAATAAATCGATCTAAATTAAAAATGAGCAATCCCCAAATCAGTCCAAAACCAATAGCGGCGTAGCGATTGTCAAAAATGGTATACAAAGCATATCCGCTGGCAATAAAAGCCATGAGTGCGGTGAAGAAAACGGTGGCGCCAATACCTGCATATTTGGTTTGTTCGCCGCGACTACATTCATTTATAAGGTCGCTGTCTACGCCCGAACAGACGAGAAAAAATTGTTGTAACATAAGATGATTTTGATTGATGATGTCGGAGTGATCTATAATTTCCGCTACAAAACAAAAAGTATACATCACTTCATCTATAAGAACGCAGAGTTCTCAGAAATGTTACAAAAAATGGCGTTAATTATCCAATAATGCTTTTAATTCGTCCAATTGACTCGGTCTTGGTGCATTATTTGTTACGATAGCGCCATCGTCAATGATCAAATATTGCGGAATGCTCACATAACCTTCATGCATGGAATGATTCTTTTCAAAATCGGCAAAAAACGCTTGACTCGCCAGTAAGTGGAGTCCATTCAAATCAAAATATTTAATGTCCTGTTTCCACTTTTTACGCTGCTCCGATTTATCGAGCGAAATGTACAGTTTTTTATATCCTTTTTCTTTTAGGAAAGCGTTTAGCGGTTCGTTGTATTTAAACTCGGCTTTGCAAGGTCCGCACCAAGTCGCCCACACATCTACATAGTATTTTTCACCTTTTAAATCAGGAAGCATCTCTGTCAAACTGGCAATTTCTTCGTTTTCATAAAAATGAACATTCGCAGGCATCGCACCTGCAATTTTTTCATGATAGCGTTTGATTTTTTCAATATCTTCTGTTAAATATTTTGTGTATACACTATTGGGAAAATCTTGTTGAAACTGTTCGTATACACTGATTAAGCTCTTTTCAAATTTCTCTTGCTTGGCTTTTTGAATGATAAACGTTGCAGCTGCTTTTTCTGCAATTTCTGCATCTTTGTAAGAAGTAATTAGTTGGTAATAGTACGGATGTAATTTGTCTTCCAAATAATACTTTTGCATGGAATCTTTCGATATATTTCCTTTTATCATTTCTGTAAACATGGCATTTTCTTGCAGAAGAGCTTCTGCATACATTTGCCAACTATCAGATTTATACGTCGTATTCAGCGGATAGGTTTTTGCAGTTTCATCGATAAGTGCTAGCAAATCTTCAGAAATAGTTGTTTTTTTATAACGTTTTGAATTAATTGCTTGTACAGTGCGTTGTGCATAAAAATAATTGATTTCCTTTTTGAGAATTTCGGCAAAATCTGTATCAATTTTCCGTGTGTCGATGAAACTTTGCAGTGTGTCTAATTCAGGTTGCTTTAACGAATTGATCGTTGAGGAAATTAGCGTCGCTGTCGTATCTTTTTCATATTTACGTGCTTCGTTAACCGTAAAGTACGGTCGTTTGGCATCGTTTAAAAATTGTTGTCCAGCACTGTTTTCGCCTTTAAAAGTATATTTCTTTTCTGCGGGAATTACAGTGACTGATTTTCCCGGAAGCAAAATGGCTTTTAAGTACGTTTCATTAATAATAATTCGGATAAATTCGGGCTGCTCAATTTTTTTCTGAAAGACAAATTTGTTAGCCTCGTTTGGATAAATGGTATCTGCTTTATTATTCCAAAGTGTAATATCATCGACAGGCGTTCTGACAATAATAAATTCAGTATCAGTTTCAGAGACGGTTACGGTTGCAGGTTCAATTTTTTTCGCACAAGAAGCTACAATAAGCAATGCGAAAACAAAGCATAATTTTTTCATTAGATAGGTGTTTTTTAATTGATATTTTTAAAGATACATAAAAAAAGGTTCTTAGTTGATTTTACAATCGTACTTAAGAACCTCTCTAGTTACTGTTTTTGTTCCCGTAATTTTTCTTTTACTTCAATTACTTTCACTTTCTCAGCCGATGCCTTCTCTTTATTTTTCTCTTTGGCTTTGGCTTTATTTTTTTGTTTATCCTTATTTTTTGCCTTTGCCTTATTTTTTTCTTTGATTTTAATCTCCTTTACTTTGACTTCCTTAATTTTTGCTTTTTTCTTAGCTCTTGGTGGCGGTGGCGGTAATTCTTTTCCATTTTTATCAACAAGTTTGGCATTTTCATTAAAAATGTATTTTCTGCCATTCTTCTCTACTGCATAATACTTTTTGCCATTAATCATCATAGTTTCCATTTTTCCTCCTCTCATGATTTTATGCATGATCTCAAGGTCTTTCAGTTCTCCATCAGATGGTACTGGTGCTGGAGGCGGTGGAGGAGGAACTGTAATTTCTTTAATTTGAGGTTTTGGTGGCGCTGGTGGTGGCGGTGGAAGACGTATTTCATCATCTTTGTTTGAAGTCTTCAAGGTAATATCGTAAATATTATTGTCCTTTAAGAGTGTCAGCGTTTTTAAAACAAAATCTTTGGAAACAGTAGGATCACTCACTATAGAAGCTGTTCTCGTTTTTTTGTGTTTGATTTTGGCAAGCTCAGACTTTATTAATTTGTCTAATTTCTTGAGATCAGGCACCACATAATTACCATTTACTAAAAACTTTTCTTCTTTATTGATTAATATGGTGATGTCATTTTGGCGTTGTGTTTTCTTTTTTGGCGTGTCATTATAAGGAATGATTCCTGCCATTGGTCCTTTTGCAGTGTCAGTTGCGTAAAAAGGTGCTTTTTGTAGTTCCGTTTGCTCATTTACGGCACCTACTTTTTTCTTGCCCAATTGTATCATATCGCTGCCTTCTTTAAAATACAATACTGCATTGTTGCTTAGAGTAGTTTTGTGGCTATTTTGCATCGCTTTAAAACTTGCAGCAGTGTGCATGTGTACTTGATAGCTTTGTGGAAAACGTTTGCTACGTGCATTTTTGTATACAAAACTTTGTGTGTAGTGCACAATTTTATGATTGACGATTTCTTTGTTGTCAATCACTTTTCCATCTACCCATACGGCAAATTTTGTCTTGTTTTTCCAATTGTTTAATTGTGTTGCGGTTGGTGCATTGGCGGTAGGCTTTGGTGGTGGTGGAATCAATCTTGCTTTCTCTGTTGCGGTCAGTTCTGAATAGTTCTTTTCAGTTTTGTTTCCTTGCGCATCTTCAAAAACAAACGTTGCATTTTTATAATATTCGGCTTTAGGGTCTTGTTCTTTTTGAAAATTTATAGTCGTAGCTGAAGTTGCTACATTGTTTGTCACTGTTTTTTGCGCGATTACTTTTGTGCTGAATAAAAATATCGCTGCTGTAAAAATTGGGATCGTGAGCGAGGCCACAAGCCAAGCGCGTCCACGAGTTGTATGTTTTGTCATCATTTGTAATCTCTTTTTAGTTACAGAAAAATTTAAATTACTGGCCAAGTGTAAATTGTGGCTTCCGTGTGCATTTGCCAATAGCAATTGTTGATATGTCGGAACCTGTGTGTTTGATTTTAATACAGCGTCATCTGCTAAAAATTCATGGTTGAGCTGTATGGCCTTTTTGTAATACATTAGTAATGGATTGAACCAGAATACAATCTGAATCAATTCGATGAGAATAATATCTAGCGTATGCTTTTGTGAAACATGCGCCAATTCATGTGTGTATAATTCTTCCGCAATATTGTGGGTGTCGTACGCTTCTTTTCGTAAAAATATATAGTGTAAAAATGTATGTGGCAATACATTTTCCTTCAATAAAACTAAAGAAGCGACTTTGTAACGCACGCGCACACCTGTAATGATTTTATAAAAGATTTTATAGATATTTCGAATAAAGCGAAAGAAGTATAATAAATATCCAATCGCGTACACACTCATGATCGCAAGTATCCAAGTAGGAATGGCTGTTGTTTCCTGTTTGTGTTCAGCGATATTTACCTGTAATGCAGCAAGATCTAAATTTTGAAGATTGCTTACAGTTGTG
Organism: Bacteroidota bacterium; assembly: GCA_039026955.1. Lineage (GTDB taxonomy): Bacteria > Bacteroidota > Bacteroidia > Flavobacteriales > Flavobacteriaceae > Kordia. The sequence continues at coordinate 113,787 of JBCCLH010000005.1, read as the reverse complement.
TCTTGTATAAATGGAATTTCTGCTGTCGTTTCCATCGTAATGAAAGGCACAGCAAACGCAAAACACAACCCGAAAAGTAAATAATATCGGTTGAACACATACATGCGTTCACGCTCTAGCAATACTTTGTATACTAAAAGTATCAGCGCCAAGCACAATCCGGATTTGATGATATATGTGATCATGAGTTTGTAGTGGATTTAATACCTTTTACAACTTGAAATTACCGTAATAAAATCATCATTTTTTTTACTGTAATTTCAAATCATAACTGGTATAAGTTATTCTTTATATTTTTTATTGACCTTTTTGATGTTTCCAAAAGACATCACATACGGTCCGCCATATTTTGTTTTTTGCTCGCCAAACTTTTTTGCTTTGTAATAGTCGTGCGTGTAAAACATACACCAAAATGGTTGCGGATACTTTTCAGACCTTCCTGTTTTGGTAATTGTCATTGGAGCAGAATACGAAGCAAAATCAGTACGCTTGTACTTTGCCAATTCTACATTGTCTACCGACTCGCCGTCAATCCAAATGGCGTATACTTTTTTATTTAAGTATTTTTTTAGTTCGGCATTTGATGGCATTTTTTTCTCCATCGGTTTTGGAATGTAGAATGCAAAGCGCATTTCTTTGTTGTTTTTCTCCGCTTCGGTCAACTCTTCGTATTTCTTATCAAGAATCGGGTCTACTCCAACAAGCGTATCTTTATATTGGATCGCTGTTTTGTAATGTACAAATCGCACACCTGCAAAATAGGAATCGACAGTTACTTTTCCATTTTGTGGTTTTGTGTCGGTTTTTGTCTTGGTTTGCTCCACTGGTTTCTGTTGTGGCGCTTGTGTAGGCTTGGTAGTTTGTACTGATGATTCTTGTGTTTGTACGATAGTTTCTTTGGTGCTAAAACTGTATAAAGTAAGCACTAGCAATGGAATCAGCAATAAACTACGAAGCAGGATTGTTCGTTTTGATGTATATGATTTCATGATTGTAAATCTTTTTTTAATGGATGAATGATTGATGGCATTCGCCAGATTTGTCGCTGTGGAACGTGTGGAAAATCGCAGTACAATTTCTTGATACACAGAAAGTGTGACACCTTTGTGCAACACGCCTTGATCTGCCAAAAACTCATGATTCAATTTGATTGATGCTTTTACGACATATAGCAACGGATTGAACCAAAAAATAACTTGCAACGCTTCTACAAGAATGATATCTACAGAATGTCGTTGTTTTGCATGGGTTTCCTCATGCCAAATGACTTCCTGTGGAATGTGTTGGTATTCGAAAATATATTTGTTAAAAAAGATGTATTTCCAAAAGGTATGTGGTGTTATTTTTTCATTCAATAATACATACGTTACATCTTTCCTTGATTGTTTTGGATTTCGTCGCACTTTGGCAATCATCGTCCATAAATTTCGAATAAATGTACTTCCAAAAAGGAATACTCCAATACTATATACAGTCCATAAAATAGTACTCCAATCTATGATGCTGACTACTTCTGATGCGGTTTGCAAAGGCATTTCTGTCTCCACAGAAACTATACTAACAGCAGGTTCAACAGGTATTGCGGTTACATACGTCGTCACTGTAATACACGGAATGCTTGCGGCAAGTAGAAGCGCTGCCAACAAATAATAACGTTTGAATACATGTGTGTGTTCTTTTTCGAGAAACAGTTTGTAAAACGCTAAAAATATGGCGAGAATGGCACTAAATTTCAGAATATACACAAGCATTTGTTACTTCTTTTTGATTTCGTTGTCAATAAGTTTGCGTAAATCTTCCAATTCTTCTTTCGTCAAATTTGTCTCTCTTGTAAAAAAGGAAGCAAATTGAGAAGCGCTATCGTTAAAAAAGTTTTTGATGAGTCCATTGACATGCTTGGAAAAATAGTCCGATTTTTTGATTAATGGATAATATTCTCTCGATTTTCCAAACGTTTTATACGCAACATAGCCTTTATCGGTCATGCGCTTCAATAGCGTGGCAATGGTAGTTGTTGCAGGTTTTGGATCGTTGTATTGTTCCAAAATATCTTTCATAAAAGCTTTTTCAAGCTTCCATAAATGCTGCATCAATTGTTCTTCTGTTTTTGATAGTTTCACAGGTCAAAATTTTATGATTTTGATTGTGGTAAAAGAAGATTCATATTTCGGTCGACTACAAAATACAAATGATCATTTTACACCAATCACTGCAATATTACTCTACAAATGTAGAACATAAATTTTAATTCTACAAGTGTAGAGGTGTTTTTGTTGTCAGGTTTTAGGTTTTTGGTGTTGGGTTTTGGGTTGATCGCTTCGCTCTGTTATGTGTTGTCTGTTATCTATTTTGTGTTGTGATTCATTTAAATTCAGAATTGGCATGACACATTTTAACTTCATTATTTGTTTTTTTATTTTTAACAACAAACAACAAACAACAAACAACAAACAACAAACAACGAACAACAAACAAAGTGAAATTTAAAATATAAAACAGAATAGTTTCAATATTTATGTGACTTGTATAGTTTTTGTATAGGTGGAAAAATTCGAATTAGCGCTTTAAAAATATATATTTGACAAAATTTGTTGCTATGAAAAGAAATTACTTTAAAATCTTTACACTATTCTTACTAATATCTCAATTTGTGTTTGCGCAACAAACGCCACTTGACTTTTCTGAGAGTACACATACATTTACAGGTTTTGGTGGTAGTACATTTGCGATTGTCCCAGGTCCAATTGACGCAAGCAATGATACAGGACAATTTTTTCGTGATAGTTCTCCAGCAATACAAGGAAATTATATAGATCTCACAAGACCTATTGATCTAGATGTGGAAGACGAAATTACCTTGCGATTTTATTCGTTTGATCCACTTTCTCACACCATAGTGGTGAAGTTGGAAAATGGAACAAATCCTGACGTTGAGGTAAGTCAAACGACTACTTCTCAAAATGTATGGACGGATTTGACGTTTGATTTTGCTACTGTCAGTGGTACAGGACAATACAATAGAATGGTGATACGAATAGATGATGGCAGTACCATCCCAGGAGCTTTTCGTATCGATGATATCAACGACGGAAACGTACCAACAGATCCAAATGCTTTAGATGTAATCTATACAGATTTGGTTTGGTCGGATGAATTTGATAGTACTACTCCAGCAGCGGTAGACGCTTCAAAATGGCATCATCAAACCTTGGGACCTAATGGAGGACAATGGTTTAATGGTGAGCAACAACATTACACAGATCGATTGGAGAATTCATATGTTGAAAACGGATTTTTAAATATTGTAGCCAAAAGTGAAAGCTTTTCACAAGATGGTGTCACGTTAAATTATACTTCTGCACGCTTGAATTCCAAATTTGCTTTTACCTATGGTAGAGTAGATGTGCGTGCGAAATTACCAAGCGGAGATGGAACTTGGCCAGCAATTTGGACTTTAGGTAAAAATGTAAACGAAATAGGCGCGTACTGGCAAACACAAGGCTTTGGAACAACGACGTGGCCAGCCTGCGGAGAAATTGATATTATGGAACATGGACTAGGTGCTACAAATCATGTATCAAGTGCGATTCACACACCTTCAAGCTCAGGAAATACAATAAATACAGATTCACAAGTACTGCCTGATGTTGCGAATAATTTTCATGTGTATTCTGTAAATTGGTCGCCAAACCAGATTACTTTTATGATTGATGGTATTGGGTATTACACATACAATCCGCCAATAAAAGACGCTAGTACATGGCCATTTGATTTGGAACAATATCTTATTTTAAATATCGCGATGGGCGGTTTTGCAGGCGCTATTGATCCAAGCTTTACAGAAAGCCCAATGGTGATTGATTATGTGCGTGTGTATCAAAATATATTAAGCACAGATGAGTTCGACGAAGGTAGCTTAAAAATGTATCCAAATCCTGCTTCAGATACGGTTGTTATTGATAGTAAATTGCCGATTGATTCAGTTGAAATTTACAATACTATTGGTGAATTGATAATGAGAGAAGAAAACATTCATAATACTATTAATGTTTCAACAATAAAAACGGGATTGTATATTTTAAAAGCAACTTCTGGAGAACGTTCAATGAATAAAAAACTGATGATAAAATAACGCTATTCCAGCAACGTATTGCATATACAACAAAAAATCCGCCAGTACAGCGGATTTTTTTTATTATTTAACGTGAGTTCGACATAAGAAATCATCAAATTACTCGTAATTAACTGAAAATTAAACATCTGTCAGTTCGAGCGGAGTCGAGAACACTATGAAAGTTAAAATTTCGATTGAATCTCGTGAGCTTCGCTCGGTGCTCACAGCAATGCTCGATTTGACAATTTTAGTAAGTTGCTAACTATTATTTACTTAACGAATTAGTTATATGGAACTCACGTTATTTAGAAAGTTCTGTAAAATACTTATAAAATAGCGGAATGGTTTCAATTCCTTTGAGGTAATTGAAGATTCCAAAATGCTCATTCGGTGAGTGAATGGCATCGCTATCCAATCCAAATCCCATCAGAATGGTTTTACTTTTCAATTCCTTTTCAAATAGTGATACAATCGGAATACTTCCTCCTGAACGTTGTGGAATCGGTGTTTTTCCAAAAGTATCTTCATAAGCTTTGCTTGCGGCTTGGTAACCAATATTATCAATTGGTGTTACATACCCTTGTCCACCATGATGCGGTGTTACTTTTACTGTAACACCTGCTGGCGCAATGTTTTCAAAATGTGTTTTGAAGAGTTCTGTAATTTCTCTCCATTCCTGATTCGGCACCAAACGCATTGAGATTTTAGCGTATGCTTTACTAGCAATTACTGTTTTGGCACCTTCACCCGTATATCCGCCCCAAATTCCGTTGACATCTAAAGTTGGACGAATGGAATTACGCTCATTCGTTGTATAACCTGCTTCGCCGTATACAGCTTCAATAGCTAAAGCATTTTTATATGCTTCAAGTGAAAAAGGTGCTTTTGCCATTTCGGCGCGCTCTTCGGTAGATAAATCTTCTACTTTATCGTAAAAACCTGGAATGGTAATGTGATTGTTTTCGTCATGAAGCGAAGCAATCATCTTAGATAAAATATTAATTGGATTCGCCACCGCACCACCATACAATCCTGAATGGAGATCGCGATTTGGACCTGTAACTTCTACTTCCACATAACTCAATCCGCGCAAACCTGTGGTGATAGAAGGTTGTGTATTGCTGATCATTCCTGTGTCGGAAATCAAGATGACATCATTCGCCAACTTTTCTTGATTACGTTCTACAAACCATGATAAGCTTTCGGAACCGACTTCTTCTTCACCTTCAATCATAAATTTTACATTGCAAGGCAACTGATCAGTTTCTGTCATAAATTCCATAGCTTTCACATGCATGTACATTTGTCCCTTATCATCACAAGCACCACGCGCATAAATAGCGCCATCAGGATGTTTTTCTGTTTTCTTTATGATAGGCTCAAATGGTCCGCTTTCCCAAAGATCTAATGGATCTGGCGGTTGTACATCATAATGTCCGTAGACTAGCACTGTTGGCAAGTCGTCTGAAATATGTTTGTGTCCGTATACGATAGGATATCCTGGCGTTTCGCAGATCTCTACATGGTCGCAACCTGCTTTTTCTAAACTGGTTTTAATAGCCGTCGCTGTATCAATAACATCTTGGTTGTAGGCTGGATCAGCGCTTATTGAGGGAATTTTTAAAAGTTCGATGAGTTCATCTATGAAACGATTTTTATGCGTTTCTACATAGGATTTTATACTATTCATGGAATATATTGAATTTTAGTAGTCACTCAAAAGTACTAAAAAAGCAGCAAAAAATACGTTTCAGTTCCTTTGAAAATAAAAAATGTTCTTTATATTTGCAGCCACATTTGCGGGTGTGGTGAAATTGGTAGACACGCTAGACTTAGGATCTAGTGCCTAACAGCGTGAAGGTTCGAGTCCTTTCACCCGCACAACAAACGAAAGCTGAAGTTGAGAAACTTCGGCTTTTTTCTTACTTCTCATTCTATAATCTCAATGAGGATAGTATTCATGTATGGCATAGTACTACATGCATGTTTACGATTTTATTTTGTATCTCTCTAATTTATAACATGCTAATTTTACGGGTATCCCATAATTTTGTTTAAAGTTTTGGTATTAACTTTAAACAAAATTTAAATTATTTAGCTATGAAAAAAATTATTTTATTAATGAGTTTATTTTTTGTGGGAATGACTTTCGCACAAAATGAATCTGCAGGAAGTATTGCGACTTCTATTACAACTCCTGGTCCAATTCCGGGAGAAACTTTCAGATTTGGTCCAGGCTTGGTCACACAACTAGATGCAGGATTAGGTTTTGGGTTTACCAATGATCGTTGGTTTTCTATGGGGCGATTAAATACTGGAAGTCAAACCGTATACGGTATGCGTTTTCAATTGCCTAACAGAGCCATCACTATGGGATATCAAGACTTAGGAGATGCTAATCCACGAATTCAATGGATTGGTGCTGGATCATTTGCTTCTAGTGATTTAGAATTTAGAGTAGCCAATAGTTTCACTTCTACATCATCTACACTCGTTGCAACGATGACAAATGACGGAGAAACATTTTTTGGAACTCCATTTTCACTTTCTAACAGAGCTAAAGTAGGTATAGATTTCGGGAATACCATTAATTTTTCTCGTACAGGATTGGCTATAAACAATACCGTAAGTGCTTCTGGAACCTTAGCATCTAGAACAGGTATCTCTATTCAAAATTCTGGTGCAACGACTAGTAAAACTGGGATTCGAGTGCGCGGATCAGGTAGCGGTTCTAGTAATTTAGGTGTTAGTGTTAATTTGATAGGTTCCACAAACAACTCGGGAGTAGAATCATTTGTGTATGTAAATCCTGCGGGAAATACCTTTGGCGTTAAAGCAACTGCTGCTTATTTTCTAAATACACCACTAACTGGCTTTGGGGCAGCCGTTCAAGGATTCGCTAGAACTGTACCTAATTTATTTGCAGGATACTTCGATGGAAATGTGTTTACAACTGGAATGTATTTGCCTTCGGATGAAAAGTTAAAAAAAGACATTAAAGTTGAGGAGAATGCATTGGAAAAACTAGTGCAATTAAATACAGTAACATATAACTTTAAAGAACTAAAAGAACTTAATTTACCTAGAGAAAAGCAACACGGATTCTTAGCGCAAAATCTTGAAGAAGTTTTTCCAGAATTAATCATGGAAATTAACAAACCTGTGTACGATAAAGACAATAAACAAACAGGAACTTTCGCTTATAAAGCTGTGAATTATAATGGAATGATTTCAGTTTTAGCATCAAGTTTGAAGGAATTAAATGAAAAGTCAGAAAAAAGAATTCAGCAGTTAGAAAAAGAATCACTACAATTGAATGATAAAATTGAAATTTTAGAAGCGAAAATAGCATCTTTAACAGGTGAAGATGCATCAATGAGCGAGACATTAAATGCTCAAAATAATAATGAGTCAGAATTCTCAATGGAGCAAAACAAACCCAATCCATTTACAAATAGAACTGTGATTAATTATACCTTACCTAGAAATACAAACGCAACTATTTCTGTGGTAGATTTATCAGGAAAATTTGTCAGAGATTATAATATATCTGGTGAAAAAGGACAGTTAGTAATCAATTCGAGTGAGATTGGAAAAGGCATTTTTGTCTATGCGTTGATTTCAAATGATGAAGTCATTATGACCAAAAAGATGATTGTGAGATAAGTGATGTAGTATTCATAAACGCACAAAAACTATACTGAAAAGCTGAGATTTCAATATCTCGGCTTTTCGTTTTTACCATAGCAAGTTCTTTCTTCTTTGTCGATAATCTCATACATATAAAATAATGATAATTTTTATATAACTGAATAATATTCAGCGTTTTAATTGTATGGTTATTCTGTAATTTGTTTGGTGTTTTAATAATTAATTTTAAACAAAACCAATTAAAATTTATTTAACCATGAAAAAAATTATTTTAGTATTAACACTATTTTGCGCGGGAATGCTCTATGCGCAAAATGAATCCTCGGGTGCCATTGCGACTACAATTACGACTCCAGCTCCGCTCCCAGGAGAGACATTTAGATTTGGCCCAGGAATTGTCACACAATTGGATGCAGGTTCTGCTTTTGACTTTAATGCGAGTCAGTGGTTTTCTTTAGGAAGATTAAATACAGGAACTCAATCTGTGTATGGGCTTCGCTTTCAACTAAAAAATAGAGCTGTTATCTTGGGATATCAAGATGTAGCAGATGTCAACCCAAGACTTCAGTGGATTGGAGATGATTTTGCTAGAGGAACCGATTTAGAATTCAGAGTTTCCAACAGTTTTACCTCTACAAACTCCACGTTAGTAGCCACCATGACCAATGACGGAAGAACCTTTTTTGGAGCGCCTTTTACTACAGCATCAGGTGCTAGTAATCCGTTAGTAGGTATAGATTATAGTCAAGTATCTGGAAATAACAAGGCAGGTTTAATTGTTCAAAACACTGATTCTGGAGCTACCTACACAGGAATTAAAACGGTCAATGACCAAAAGGCTGTGGTAAAAACTGGTATTGATGTATTTGAAAGAGGAGATTCAAACTTGTCTACAGGAGTTAATATATTAGTCGCTGATGCTTCTCAAAGTATAGGAACATTAATTTCGGCTTCAAGTACTACTGGAGGTACATTTGGTGTGCTAGCTTCTATCTCAAGTCCATCTACGACGCCAGCTTTTGGGGCAGCTATTTTCGGGAATTCGCCAGTATTTACGAATAGATTTGCGGGTTATTTCAATGGAGATATCTTTGTGTCGGGAATGATCTTACCATCGGATGAGAAATTAAAGCAAAACATTAAGTCTGAAGAAAATGTATTGGAAAAGTTGTCTCAATTAGAAGCTGTAACGTATACATTTAAAGAGAATGAACACTTGAATTTATCAAAGAAGTTACAACACGGATTCTTAGCACAGAATTTAGAAGAAACATTCCCAGAATTGATCACCGCAATTGAAAAGCCGATTTTTGATAAAAAAGACCGAACCAAACAAGTAGGTACGTATGCGTATAAAGCTGTTAACTATCTCGGAATGATTTCAATTTTAACGTCAAGCTTGAACGAATTAAACGAGCAATCAAAGAAAGATATACAGCAAATCAAAGAAGCAGCAGCTTTAGATATGCAGCAATTGAAAGAAGAATTTAACAATCAAATTGAAGCATTAGAAGCGCAAATAGCTGCTTTAAAAGGTGAAGATCCTGGTACTAGAGAAACCTTAAATTCTCAAACAACGGGCGAACTAGGATTTTCAATGGAGCAAAACAAACCGAATCCATTTGCAAATCAAACTGTGATTAATTACACTTTGCCAAAAGATACCAAAGCGACTATTTCAGTAGTAGATTTATCAGGTAAATTCATCAAAGATTACACGATATCTAATGTAAAAGGACAAGTAACAATCAATGCGAGCGAAATTGGAAAAGGCATCTTTATATATGCGTTAATTTCAAATGATGAAGTGATCATGACCAAGAAGATGATTGTGAGATAAATGAAGTAGCATTTTCAAAACAACCAAAAACTGTAGTAAAAGCTGAGATTGTAAAATCTCGGCTTTTTTTGTGGATATCTTGCCGCGCAACTGTGTTTTATTTTTTAATTACAACTAGTATTACATGCAATTAAAATCTATATAAAATACTGATATTAAATGAGTTAATTTTATGGTTATCCCGTAGTTTGTTTAGCTTTTTATTGAATAATTTTAAACATAACCAATTAAAATTTACATAACCATGAAAAAAATTATTGTATTAGTAGCACTATTTTTTGCTACGATTGCTTTAGGGCAAAACCAATCTGATGGACCAGTACAACCGATTATCAATGTGCCAATTGGACCACAATTTGGCGGACAAGAGATCTACAGATTCCAACCAGGATTAGTCACACAATTAGATGCAGGAACTGCGTTTGACTTTAATGCGAGTCAGTGGTTTTCAATCGGAAAACTTAATACGGGAAGTCAGGAAGTATTCGGTTTGCGTTTTCAATTAAAAAACAGAGCTTTAACGATGGGCTATCAAGATACAGGAGATATCAATCCGAGAATACAATGGATTGGAGATTCATCTGCTTTCGGAACTAGTTTGGAATTCAGAGCTGCTAATAATTTTACATCAACCAATTCTACGTTAGTAGCAACAATGACAAATGATGGAAGAACGTTTTTTGGAAATCCATTAGCTGCATTTGACACAAAAGTTAGTATTGATTACACTGAAGTGAGTGGCGCTTCTTCGCGTGTGGGCTTAACTTTAGAAACTGATGCGAGGCAAAATGGTGCTTTTAATACCGCTATAAGATCAATAAATAATGCCGGCGCTTTTGTTAAAACAGGCTTGGATATTGAAAGTACTTTAGGTGTTAGCTTCGAAAATACAGGTATTAATATTCGTTTGGATGGAGGAACTCAAAATACTGGCGTAAGAGCAATTGTCACAGATAATGGTGTTGATGGACCAACATATGGTGTTTTTGGATCAATAGCTAGTGCTGCTGAGTCAAAATCTCCTCCTTTTGGTGCTGCTATTTACGGTACTTCATCAACAGATCCAAATCGTTTTGCGGGTTATTTTGATGGAAATGTCACGGTAACAGGGATATTTATGTCATCAGATAAGAAACTAAAAGAAAACATTAAAGCCGAAGTAAATGTGTTAGACAAGTTATCACAATTAGATGCGGTAACATACACCTTCAAACAAAACGAACACTTAAACTTATCTTCGCAACTGCAACACGGATTCTTAGCGCAAAATGTAGAAGAAGTATTCCCAGAATTGATCACTACGATTAACAAACCTATTTTGGATAAAGAAAACAAGCAACTAGGTATCTATGAATACAAAGCTGTTAACTATGTGGGAATGATTTCAATTTTAACATCAAGTTTGAAAGAATTAAAAGAAGAGTCAACAAAAAAGATGCAGCAACTAGAAAAAGAGTCGTCCACAAGAATCACGCAATTAGAAGATAAAATTGAAGCACTAGAATCGCAAATCTCAGCATTAACAGGTGCAGGAGAGACATTAAATTCTCAACATAATGATGCGCTAGAATTTTCTATGGAGCAGAACAAACCCAATCCATTTGCCAATCAAACAGTGATCAATTATACCTTGCCAAAAAACACCAAAGCCACTATTTCGGTAGTAGATTTATCAGGAAAATTTATTAAAGATTATAATATATCCAATATAAAAGGACAAGTGACTATCAATGCAAGTGAGATCGGAAAAGGCATCTTTGTATACGCGTTGATTTCAAATGATGAGGTGATTATGACCAAAAAAATGATCATTAGATAAATTGTAAAGTCTTTAACAAACCTTATGCAATATATGAAAAGCTGAGATAGCAATATCTCGGTTTTTTTGCTTTTGTACTTCTTTAAATGCTCTTTAATTTTTATGATGTAAGCATCATCTGAATACACGCGTGACTAACATTTTATTTTTTAATTCGCTGATTTTTAGCATATTAATTTTATGGTTATCCTGTAATTTGTTTGACTTTTTAATAGTTAACTTTAAAAATAACCAATTAAAATTTTTATAACATGAAAAGAATTACTTTATTAGTAGCCTTATTTTTTGTGGGAATTACGTTCGCGCAAAATGAATCTTCAGGTTTTGTAGCGAACTCAATTACAACGCCTGGTCCAATTACAGGAGAAACGTTCAGATTTGGTCCTGGCATCGTTACGCAATTAGATTCAGGAACAGGTTTTGGATTTACGAATGATCGATGGTTTTCCATGGGACGATTGCCTACTGGAACTCAAAATGTCTTCGGATTGCGCTTTCAATTACCAAATAGAGCAGCCATTTTTGGATATCAAGATGTAAACGATACCAATCCTAGAATTCAATGGATTGGGGCTTCAAACTTTGTGGGAAGCGACTTAGAGTTTAGAACAGCAGACAGCTTTACTTCCACTATTTCTACCTTAGTTGCAACTATGACAAATGATGGAAAAACGTATTTTGGAGCACCACTTGCTTCCAACGAACCATTAGTAGGAATTGATTATAGCGATATTTCGAGCAGTACGAAAACAGGACTTATTGTAGAAAATAATAATACTTCAGGATTGTATTTTACAGGAATCAAAGCGATCAACAATCAAACAGGATATATCAAAACAGGAATACAAGTTGAAAGTGCGGGTTCTTCGTATCTGTCTACAGGGATACTTGTAAATACAAGTGCATCTTATCAAAATATTGGAGTCTCAGCAAGAATTTCAGGAACAAGCAATGGAAGTTCGTATGCAGTTCGAGGAGACATTCCGAATACGGGAACTGGTTTTGGCGCAGGTATTTATGGTAGTTCTGCAATACTTACCAATCGTTATGCTGGCTATTTTAATGGAAATGTTTTTACGACAGGTTCGTATTTACCTTCCGATGAAAAGTTAAAGGAAAATGTAAAAGCAGAAGAAAATGTATTGGATAAATTATCGCAATTGGATGCGGTAACTTACACATTTAGAAAAAATGAACATTTAAATCTACCTTCGGAAATACAACACGGATTCTTGGCACAAAATCTCGAAGAAGTTTTTCCAGAATTAATCACAACGATTAGTAAACCGATTGAAGATGAGAAAAATTTCCAAATAGGAACTTACGAATACAAAGCAGTAAACTACACAGGCTTAATTTCAGTATTAACTTCGAGCATTAAAGAATTAAATGAACAATCATCCGCACAAATAAAAGAGTTAAATAGTAAGGTAGCGGCTTTAGAAGCACAAATCGCTGCTTTAAAAGGAGAAGATTCAGACACTAGAGAAACCTTAAACTCTCAAAGTCCCGGAGAACTAGGATTTTCTATGGAACAAAACAGACCGAATCCGTTTGCGAATCAAACTGTGATTAATTACACCTTACCAAAAGATACCAAAGCGACTATTTCGGTAGTAGATTTATCAGGGAAATTCATCAAAGATTACAATATATCCAATGTAAAAGGGCAATTGACCATCAATGCTAGCGAGATTGGAAAAGGCATCTTTGTATATGCGTTAATTTCAAATGATGAGGTAATTATGACCAAAAAGATGATCATTCGATAAATCATCAATAAAATTTTACAAAATCTATACATATTTTAGGAAAAGTCGGAGGAGTAGTAACTTCGGCTTTTTTAGTAGTATTCTTTAAGGTAAGTTTATATTTTGTTTAATCTTTAGTAAATAAAAATACTACGCGAACATAATTTTATTTCGTAATAGATTGTTTTTTAACCTTTTAATTTTACGGTTAATCCGTAATTTGTTTAACTTTTTATTGAGTAATTTTAAACAAAAACCAATTTAAATTTATTTTACTATGAAAAAAATTATTTTATTGTTAGCGCTATTCTTCTCCGGAATGATTTTAGCGCAGAACCAATCAGACGGACCAGTACAGCCAATTATTAATACACCAATTCCGCAACAATTTGGTGGTGGAGAAATTTTCAGATTCGACAAAGGATTAGTCACACAACTTGATGATGGATCTGCTTTTGACTTCTCTTCAAGTCGTTGGTTCTCTATCGGAAGATTAAAAACTGGATCACAAATCGTATACGGATTGCGTTTTCAATTACCTAAAACGTCCTTGACTTTAGGATACCAAGACATCAATGATAATGATCCAAGAATTCAGTGGATTGGATCAAACAAGAGTAATTTGGAATTCAGAGCCGCAAACAGTTTTACATCAACCATTTCCACACTCAATGCAACCATGACATTTGATGGTAGAACCTTCTTCGGAACACCACTAGCATCTAACGAGCCACTTGTGGGAATTGATTTCAGTACGGTGCCAGGAAATATAAAAACTGGTTTTATTGTACGTAACAATACAAACAACGGGACTACATTCACAGGAATTAAAACCATCAACTTAGAAAAAGGAAAGGTTAAAACAGGAATTAGTGTTGTTGAAAATGGAGACTCTGCAATTTCTACAGGAGTTGCTGTACAAGTAGAAACAGATGGTGGAGAAGCTATCGGAGTAGACGTTGTGGCAAAAAGTGGTAACAATGATACCTTTGGAGTACGTAGTGAAATTGGCGGCGGTGGCGGTATCAGTATCGGACCTGTTACATTTAACGCTGCTATTTTTGGTAGTGCTGCAGTTGCGGCAAACCGTTTTGCAGGATATTTTGATGGGAATGTTACTGTAGTAGGAGGAACTTTTACAGCTTCTGACGAAAGATTGAAAGAAAATATAAAAGCAGAAGAAAATGTATTAGAAAAATTAAATCAATTAGAAACAGTTACGTATACATTTAAAGAAAACGAAAATCTAAACTTACCATCACAATTACAACACGGATTCTTAGCACAAAATATAGAAGAAGTGTTTCCAGAATTAGTGACGACTATCAACAAACCAGTGTTTGATAAAAAAGATCGTACAAAGCAAGTTAGTACATTCGAGTATAAAGCGGTAAACTACACAGGATTAATTTCTGTATTGGCTTCAAGCTTAAAAGACATGAACAACAAAATGACTGTATTAGAAACAGAATTGGCAGACTTAAGAAATGAGTTGGCTGCAGCTAAGAACAGTTTGGAAGGTAACAACGATGAGGTGGAATTAGGATTTACGATGGAGCAAAACAGACCAAATCCATTCACAAATCAAACAGTAATTAACTATACAATGCCAGGAGATGCCAAAGCAGTAATTTCTGTATTTGACATGTCAGGAAAATTTGTGAGAGATTACAATTTAGCAAGTCAAAGAGGAAAAGTAACCATCAGTTCAAGCGAAATAGGAAAAGGAATGTTTATTTATAGCTTGGTTTCTAATGGTGAAATCATGGTGACTAAGAAAATGATTGTGAAATAAGCCCACATCTTATCTATCTATATATATTCAGGAGCAATCAACGCTTTCAAAGTGTTGGTTGCTCTTTCTTTTATTTTACCATCAAAAAGTAAAAGCAATTGATTCATGTATATAGTGCGATAAAACTTTTTGTGGGATGAGTTTTTTCTTAATTTGATGGAAAACCAAAAATCTAGTATCATGAAGAAAAAAAGTTTTAAAAAAGTAGCGTTACAGAAAAAACGAATTGCTACGCTAGTGAAAAGTCAAGCCATAACAGGAGGAAATAATGGCTCCAAAGTGTGTGCTACGCTTGTAGATGCCAATGGAAATAACCTTTGTTTCAATACCGAATTCTGTCAAACCATTCGTATTGGCTGTTAATATGCGACGTGTAGATTGTTTGTTTTATAAAACGAACAATCTACACTGTTAAAACATTTTCTTTTGTTTTCTTCATTTCATACCTTTTTTTTCATAAACCAAAAAATACCTAAAAATCATGAAAAAAAAGAGTATCAAAAACTTAGCGCTAAACAAGAAGTCAATCTCTAACTTAGCGGAAAGCAAAGGTGGAAATGTAAGCGGACAAAACTCAATCCGATTCTGTATTCTTTCAATCCTGAATGAAAAAACAGTAAATGTTTGTCTAGAAACACGCGTGGCAGTGCTTTGTCCAAACGAGACACAAGCGCAAGGTTGTGTGTTGACTATTGAAGTAGATCGCTTTACAAACCCAATCTGCTAACAAAGTGTAGCAGTAAAAAAGATTAATAAAGGCAATTGATATGTAATATGTTGATTGCCTTTATGCATCTTTTTCAATACAATTTATAACCAAAAAAACGTAACATCATGAAAAAACAGCGCATCAAAAACTTATCATTAAACAAAATATCAATCTCTAATTTAGAGCAAAACCGAGGCGGAAGTGCAAGCGGACAAAATTCAGTCCGATTTTGTATTCGTACAATCATAGATCAAAATGGTAACAATCCTTGTTTGTCAAACTTCAGAACATGTACGGTGACTGCAGGAAAAGGTTGTGTATTAACAGTTGAAGTAGACGCAAACACCTTACCGATTTGTTAAAAGTCAAAATCAACCTGTTGCACACAAAATCTATGAGTGCTTGTTTCAGTTTATAATTGAGAACTAAAAGAGAATCTGCTTTTGTCTGAAATGACAGAGAAATTTACGGTTTTACCGTATTTTAAATAGCTGTAATTAAGTAACTTTAGAATCTTAACTCGAAAACTTAATATCATGAAAAAACAAGATCTAAAAAACTTAAAGCTTAACAAAAGTCTAGTATCTAACTTAGCTAAAAACTCTCTTACGGGTGGATTAAGTTGGCAACACGATAGACCAACAACACTAAGTGAATTTCCAGGTGAATGTCCACCTCCGACAAAAACAGGTTCTATGTGCTTAACAGGGTACCAAACAAATTGTCAATAAAGAACATAAAAAAGCTTCTCTGCCACAGAGAAGCTTTTTGCTTTTATAACAACACAATGGAGAATTATTTTCCGTTTCCTCCTTTATGTATTTTATCCATCGCTGCTTTCTTAGCGTCTTCTGCCTTTTTATTTGCAGCATCTTTTGCTTCATTCATTTTCTTATTAGCAGCGTCTTTAACTTCATCTACTTTTCCTTTAGCTGCATCTTTTACATCTTGAATTGCTTTCTCAGCACCTTCTTTTACATCGTTTGCCATTTCTGATGCGCCTTCTTTTGCATCTTCAACTGCTTTTTCAGCACCTTCTTTCACGTCATTTGCCATATCAGTTGCTGTTTTTTTCGCTTCATTTACGACATCTTTAGCCGTTTCTTTTGCATCATTTACGATTTCTTTAGCGGTTTCTTTCGCTTTGTCACCTTCTTTCTTTACTTCTTCACAAGAAGTCATCCCAATCATTAGAGCCACTACAAGAGAAGCTCTCAATACTAATTTTTTCATTTTTTTCCTATTTATTGTTAATTGTTTAGCAATGTTACCACTTCTTTTACTCATTCACAAAGAATATTTTAACATCTTTTTAACATTTGGTAAAATTAACGTTCAGGTAATAATAAATGCTATACTAGGAAGTCTTTTATGAGTCTAAATAAGTCATAATGATAGTGCTAGCGTTGCCATTGGCATGCACATACGAATGATTGATAGCGCCAATTTTAGTTGCATAGTCTTCATCTGTAATAAAACGCAGCATCAATTCTTGAAAATTCGCTTTGGAATTCACGGAAATAATACCGCCAAGTTGTACCAAATCTTCGGCTTCTTTAAAACCTGTATAATTTTTCCCAACTACGACCGGAATCCCAAAAACAGCAGGTTCTAACGTATTGTGTAAACCCGTTGTTCCCATACCACCGCCAACATACGCGATATCAGCATAACTGTATACTTTGGTTAAAATACCAATCGTATTTACGATAAAAACCTCAAACTGACTCAAATCTTGGTGTTGTTCCCTTTCGGAGAATAATATTGTCGATTTATTGATGCTGTTTTTTAGCTTCTGAATTTCAGGTGGTTTGATGTTATGTGGCGCAATAATAAACTTGCAATTTTCGGTGGATGCATTGATAAAGGGAACAAAAATAGCTTCATCTTCCTGCCAGCTACTTCCGATGACAACTGTGGTAGTATCGTTTTTAAATTGTTCAATGAAAGAAAGCGAATTGTCACGATCTAAAATTTCCAACACACGATCAAATCGAGTGTCTCCACTAATGGTAACATCTGTATACTTGATGCTGTGTAACAATTGTTGAGAGGTTTCATCCTGTACAAAAATATGATGAAATGCACAAAGCGATTTCCGCATCCAGCCACCATACGACTTAAAAAACACTTGTGATTTTCTAAAAATTGTCGAAATGGAAATCGTGTGAATGTCTTGTTTTTTCAGCGCTGCCAAATAATTCGGCCAAAACTCATACTTTACAAAAACAACCAATTCAGGATGTACAAGTTTCAGGAACTTTTTGGCATTTGCTTTGGTGTCTAAAGGCAAATACGTGATAATATCTGCAACGCCACTATCTTTTTTAACCTCATATCCTGAAGGCGAAAAGAAAGTGAGGACGAATTTATGTGTTGGATATTTCTCCTTTAGCGCTTCTAATACAGGCAATCCTTGTTCAAATTCGCCCAAAGAAGCCGTGTGAAACCAGATAACTTTATCTGTTGGGTTGATGTGATTGGCTAAGGTTTGAAAAACACGCTTTCTACCTTTAACAAAAAGCCCAAGTTTGTGATTAAAAAGTGCAATAATCTTGATAAAGAAACTTGCGATATAAACCAATATGTTGTAGATAAAATACAATTGCGTGTAGTTTGCTGCTAAAATACATTCTTTCCCTTAAATTCATTGTGTACCGTTGTACAATTTTGTAATTTTGTTGGAACTAAAGAAAGATACGAATGAAGAAAATCCAGATGGTCGATCTCAAAGGGCAATACGCTCATATTAAAGACCAAGTTGATCAATCCGTATTAAATGTTATTGCTTCTTCTGCATACATAAACGGACCTGAAGTACGTGCATTTCAACAAGAATTAGAAGCATACTTAAATGTAAAACATGTCATTCCATGTGCCAATGGTACCGATGCGTTGCAAATTGCCATGATGGGACTTGGATTGAAACCTGGTGATGAGGTCATTACTGCCGATTTTACTTTTGCCGCAACGGTTGAGGTAATCGCATTATTGAAACTCACACCTGTGTTGGTTGATGTGGAAAAAGATTCATTCAATATTGATCCTGAAGCCATTCGTAAAGCAATCACGCCAAAAACAAAAGCCATTGTTCCTGTACATTTGTTTGGACAATGTGCCAACATGGAAGCGATTTTAGAAATTGCCAAAGAGCATGATTTATTTGTCATTGAAGACAACGCACAAGCCATTGGTTCAAGCTACACGTTTGCAGACGGAAGTGTGAAAAAAGCAGGTGGCATCGGTCATGTGGCTTCTACTTCGTTCTTCCCGTCTAAAAACTTAGGTTGTTATGGAGATGGTGGTGCTATTTTTACGAATGATGATGATTTGGCACATACGATCAGAGGAATTGTAAATCACGGAATGTACAAGCGATACCATCACGATATAGTAGGTGTAAACTCTCGATTAGATTCGATTCAAGCAGCTATACTACGTGCAAAATTGCCACATTTAGATGCATACAATGGTGCACGTCAAACAGCAGCCTATAAATATACAGAAGCACTTAAAGGAAATGATAAAATCGTTACGCCTAAAACTGTAAAACTTTGTGGTCATCCAGAAAAAGGCGATTGTAGTTGTCATGTATACCACCAATATACTTTACGCGTTTTAGATACGGATAGAGATGCCTTAGTGAAACACTTAAACGAGAATGGAATTCCTTGTGGAGTGTACTACCCAATTCCATTGCACGCTCAAAAAGCATACACTGACGAACGTTACAACGAAGCAGATTTCCCTGTAACAAATCAGTTGGTGAAAGAAGTAATTTCGCTGCCAATGCACACAGAATTGGATGATGATCAAATTGCGTTTATCACCAAAACTGTATTGGATTTTGTAAATGGATAGGTAGTTGATTGTGTTTTTGAAATTTTGAATGCTGAATTTTGAATTAGAAAAGTTCAAAGCAAATTAAAAGCATATAAGAATATTTGTGAATTTGTGGTGAAATTCTATAAGTTATGAGTTAGAGCCAAAACAAATTAACAAACCCACAGAAAACCCAAAAACCAACAGCGAAAGCGACCAAAAACCCAACACCCAAAAACACCTTGAAAAAAATACTAGTAACAGGCGGATTAGGTTACATTGGCTCTCATACGGTGGTAGAGTTGCAATTGGCAGGGTTTGAAGTCGTGATTATTGACAATCTTTCCAATGCTTCTATTGATGTCCTTCAAGGAATTGAACGCATCACAGGAATCATACCTACGTTTGAAGAGTTCGATTTGCGCGTCAAGCAAGCTACGATTTCATTCTTTACTAAGCATCATGATGTGAGCGGAATCATTCATTTTGCGGCGAGTAAAGCTGTGGGCGAAAGTGTTGAAAATCCGTTGTTGTACTACGAGAACAATCTCTCTACGTTAATTACCATCTTACAGCAAGTTCAGCACAAAACACAAATCGCTTTTATTTTTAGTTCGTCGTGTACGGTGTACGGTCAAGCCGGAATGAAGCCGATTTCAGAAGCTGAGCCTGTAAAACAAGCATTTTCTCCGTACGGAAACACCAAGCAAATTGGCGAAGAAATTTTACGAGATACCGCTAAAATCACGGAAGGTTTACAAGTAATCTCGTTGCGTTATTTCAATCCGATTGGGGCACATCCAAGTACTGAAATTGGAGAATTACCGAATGGAGTTCCACAAAACTTAGTGCCTTTTATTACACAAACTGCGATCGGATTGCGGAAAGAATTGTCTGTTTTCGGAAATGATTATCCGACGGAAGATGGTACTTGCATTCGTGATTACATTCACGTAGTCGATCTCGCGAAAGCGCATGTAACTGCACTAGAAAGACTCCTCAACGCACAATACGAAACTTCGTTTGAGGTATTCAACATCGGAACAGGAACTGGAAGTTCGGTATTAGAAGTCATTGAAAGTTTTGAACGTGTAAGCAAGCAAAAACTTACGTATACAATTGTAGGTAGAAGAGAAGGCGATGTCATTTCCGCGTATGCAGATACTACAAAAGCAAATACAATTTTAGGATGGAAAGCAACGTCCACACTTGACGAAGCGATGCTTTCTGCTTGGCAATGGGAACAGAAAATTAGAAAGACTACATAAACTATAATCAAAAACGAAAAAGGAGATTGTCTAAAAAGTACAGATTTCGTCAAACCGAACTTGATACTGAATCAAGTTCAGAATGACGCTTACAAAGACTTTTTAGGCAGCATCTTTGCTGTTTATATATATTCAGTATGTCGCTGAATGTTTATTTTTTCGTTTCTCCTTTTAGTAAATCTGAATACACATGGCTTAAATCTGCAGGTTCTAAATTAGGTTTCGTAAAACTACGATGGCAACTAAAACAGTTGGTTGTTCCTTGTACATAGGTTTCCATGGTACTATTTGCTAATTGACTTGTTCCTATGGATACACCAGCATCTTGGTGATCAGCCGAATAACTTTGTCCATTTGGTGGCGCTCCACCGTCAGTCCAAGTAGCTCCAATAAAAATATAATTCTTACGGAGATCGCCGTCTGTTAATTGGCTCAATACGCTATTGTTTGTAGAAATTACTTCGCTGTTAGAAGCTGCTGCGCTATCATTTTCAGGGTTAGGCGCACCATCTTCTGAAACTCCCCAAGGTCTTGTTCTTTTCGTATTACTAGGACTAATAGTGTGTCCCGTATGTGCTACGATAGCATTTTCTACATCACATGCTTTTTGTTTTATTTCATAAGAGTTGCAAAAAAACATGTGTGATTGATTGTAAATAGTATCTGAACTTTTACCATTCAATAACCAATCATTTCCTGTATCAGCAGGTTGGGTTTTAGTTTTACTTTGCGTGTCCAAGTAGGTGTACGCCAGATTTGGTGAATTGTCTACATGCTCAAAAGTAGCCCAAACCATTTCTGGATGTCCGTCAATAGTACCTACAATATGCACTCCGATCATGGCTAATTTCTTTTCTTCTGAACCTGTAGGAGTCCATTTAGTATTATCACTAGTATCATACTTGGGAACAATAGCATTCATGGTAATATAATTACTAGTATCGGTTAGCGTGCTCGCATCTACCCAAGAAGTTTTGAGTTCCATGGTAAGCGTATTTGGATCTTTAACTGTAATTCCTTGTGTTTTGGCAAAAGCAATAATAGCAGCTAATTGCGCTTTCGTAGTCGGGAATTCATTTCCGCCAACACTTCCTCCGCTGTTAGCAACTCCATTCAAAAATTGAGCATACACATCATTCACCATAGTTATGTAGTAAATAAGGGAACCATTTTGCGCCATCAATACATCATCGGTTCCTGCTTGTGCTTCCTCTGTTTCAATAAATGTGTCATTTTTTTGAGTATTGGCTACTGCACTTATGACTTGTCCTTTTTTGTGAGGAATTAATGTGCGAACACCATCCACAAGGGTAGATACGGTATAAAAACTAGCGGATTCCATCACGGTTCCACTGCTGTAATCTCCAGAGGTATTTGGTGAGGTAATCCATAAAAACATTTGTTCAGACCATTTGTAAAAGTCGCAATTGTTATTGTGTACAGCAGTCAAAGAATTTGCAGCATTTACAGAACCATTTTTAGAAATAGCTTTCGAAGAAAACCAAGAGCTGAAATCAGTGCTACTTACCGTGCAAGATTGTAGTACATCCGCTGGAAGCATATCGTTTACAGGTGCTGTCAAAACAATCTGAGCTGTAGCTGCTCCGCCTTCATCGGTTTTATATTTTTCTTTCTCCTTCTCTTTTTTTTCTCCACAAGAAACAGTCAATGCTAAAACCAAAACGATAGACAACGTTTTAAGAAGTAAATTTTTCATATTATTGATATTATTGGGTTGGTTACCAAATCTATATATTATTTATCGCATTGATTTCCGTGAAAATACCTGTTTTGTAGCATGGTATCTAATTTAGAAAGATTCTATTATAAAAAAAACGGGCTATGAAAAACCCGCTTTTTTAGTTATAATTATGCACATCCAACTAGTGACTGGCAAGGATAATTAAATGTGGGACATTTATTGTTCAATGTCTGACAAGTAACTGGAAACGTTGTGCATGCAAGTGCAGAAGCACATGCGTCAATTTGTGATCCACAGTTAAATTTTGTAAATGGAGAAGCAAATCCTCCAGTAACTTCTCCCAATTTAGAAATTGAGTTTTTGCGAAGCTTTAACGACTTTACATTTCTTTTTTTCATGGTTTTTGATTTTTTGGTTATAGATAACTTACATTATAATAAGAAAAGAAGGCTGTCAAAAAAGTACAAATTTCATCAAACCGAACTTGATTCGGTTTCTCATAACAGTTGATAGTCAGTGTGATGAGATTCTGAATCAAGCTCAGAATGACGCTTGCAAAGACTTTTTAGACAGCCTCCTTTTTGTATTAATTTAATTTATGCGCATTCAAACAGTGATTGACACGGATAATTAAAGGTCTCACATTTGTTATTTAGTGTCTGACAACCAACATCAACTGTTAGCAGACAATCCACTTGGAATGTACACCCTAGTGCAGAAGGGCAAGCGTCAATTTGCGAGCCACACTGTTGGATTAATGTAATTTGAATTGCAATTCCTCCTCTGTCAATAGCTCCTCCCATAGTGTGATTTCCTAATTTGGAAACGGAACTCTTACGCAATTTCAATGATTTTAAATTTCTTTTTTTCATGATTTTAGGTTTTGGTTATAGATAATCTAAAGCAAGAAAAACGAACATTTGCGCCTTTCTGCTTTTATTTTAACAATTCAAGGAAAAAATACAGTCTTGAGGAATATTCGTCGGACATGTCCAAACCGTTGGACAATCATCAATAAATGATGTGCAAATATCTGTTATCTGTAGTCCACCTTTAAGTTGATCATTTTCTAAATTTGAAATAGAATTTTTTCTAAGTTTTAGCAATTTTACATTTTTTTTCTTCATGATTTAATATGTTTTAAGTTTAGATAATTTTAAGGAAATACACAGAGTTCTGGAATATCTGTTGGACATATCCAAGCCGATGGACATGCATCAATAAATGATGTACACGGTGGATTTTGCAATGTTGGACATTTAAAGAAGGAATTTGCTCCGCCTTTCATATTGTCACAATTCAAATTTGAAACTGAACTTTTGTGCAGCTTCAACGATTTTACATTTCTTTTTTTCATACTACTAGAAGTTTTTGGTCTAACTTTAATTTTAAAATATAAAAACCCCATGTAATACGAGTACGGTAAAACCGTAGTTAACATTGCAATTTGTTTGACGTGAGGGTTTTGACAGTTTTTTTGGCAGAATTGTAGCTTAATCGGATAGCGATGGTTATTCTTTTGTACTTTTCTCTTTTTGAAAAAGCTGAGGTTTGTGTAGAATTAGGATAGGAATTGGCAACTGCTAGTAGTAGAAACGGTTTGTATACCTGAAACTGAAGAGCATAAAAAAGAGGCTGTCTAAAAAGTACAGATTTCGTCAAACCGAACTTGATTCGGTTTCTCATAACAGTTGATAATCAGTATGATGAGATTCTGGATCAAGTCCTGAATGACGTTTAAATTACCTTTTCAGACAGCCTTTTATGTTTGTTTATGATAAAGAAATTTCTTTTCGTTTGATAAAGGAGATAATCAGTAGTGCGGTACCGAGCATGACGGAGACATCTGCCATATTGAAAATGCCTGTTTTAAAAATTCCGCCTAAGTCAATATGCATGAAATCAGTCACGGAACGGTATAAGATACGATCGTATAAATTTCCAATGCCACCGCCAATAATACAACACAAACCAACAGTCATGTAACGATCTAAATCTGTATTGACAATAATCATTCGCAGGATAAAAAATAACACGGCAATTGGTAAAACGATGAGAAAGATACTTTTCAAAATCGGATTCTCCATAGAAGATAAAAATCCGAGAAAAGCACCTTTGTTTTCTGTTTTCATCAACACTACATATTCACCAATCACTGAAATGCGTTCGGTAGCATCAATATGTGTTCTGGCAACTGATTTTGAAACTTGGTCGCAACCGACGTTCAGTAAAATCAATCCAAAAATGATGAGCATTCGCAGTGATCTAGCCATATTTTAGCGTTTATTCGTTTCCAAAAGTGGCACTTTCTGAAGCTACAGAACGATCAATTTTACGTAGCAATCCTTGCAATACTTTCCCTGGACCTACTTCTGTAAAATGTGTAGCGCCGTCAGCAATCATCTGCTGTACAGATTGTGTCCATTTTACGGGAGCTGTCAATTGAGAAATCAAGTTCTTTTTAATTTCACTCGGATCGGTTACCGCAGTCGTGGTTACGTTTTGATATATTGGACAGTTTGGCGTATTAAATGTGGTATTTTCAATAGCAGCAGCTAATTCTTCGCGCGCAGGTTCCATCAAAGGCGAGTGGAAAGCACCACCAACAGGCAATACCAACGCACGTCTAGCGCCAGCTTCTTTCAAGGTTTCACAAGCTGTATTGATCGCTTCAACTTCTCCCGAAATTACAATTTGTCCAGGACAGTTGTAGTTTGCAGCTACGACAATTCCTGGAGTTTCTTCGCATACTTTTTCAACAAGTGCATCGTCCAATCCTAACACAGCCGCCATCGTACTTGGTTGAATCTCACAGGCTTTTTGCATTGCCAAAGCACGTTGTGATACCAATTTTAATCCGTCTTCAAAAGTCAACACACCATTGGCAACCAAAGCAGAAAGTTCCCCTAAAGAATGTCCTGCCACCATTTCCGGCTGAAATTTGTCCCCAAGGACTTTACTTAGAATGACAGAATGTAAAAAGATAGCAGGTTGCGTAACTTTCGTCTGTTTTAAATCTTCCGGAGTACCTTCAAACATTACATCGGTAATGTGAAATCCTAAAATACGATTGGCATCTTCAAAAAGGTGTTGTGCCACATCAGAATTTTCATAAAGGTCTAAGCCCATTCCTGTAAATTGAGCGCCTTGCCCAGGAAATATATATGCTTTCATTTGCTATGTCTTTAAATCTTCTTTGAAAGAAGTTTTTGTAAATGTTTGGCAAAAGTAAAGAATTTTACTCGATAATTGAGATTTAAAATCATCAGAAGCGTATCTTCTTATCTGTACACGAAAACAGCCTGTATGTAGTTGATTTCAAACGCGTTCATAGGTAATAAAAGAAAACTCGTATTCGTGCTTGTCGTCTAGTTTGTGAAAGGTATTTGCCGTTTCTTTCCAGTCTTTCATGTCAATTTCTGGAAAATACGTGTCACCTTCAAATTCGTGATGTACACGCGTGAGTTCAATTTTTGTCGCAAACGGAATGGCTTGTTTGTAGATTTCGCCGCCGCCAATTACATATGGTTCTGCATCTGCTACCGTAGCGACACTGACCGCTTCTTTCATCGTATGTACCACAATAACGCCTTTGGGAACTTTATAGTTTTTTTGTCGGGTAATGACAATATGTGTTCTGTTGGGTAATGGTTTTGGAAAGCTTTCAAAGGTTTTGCGTCCCATAATGATGTGATGTCCTGAAGTCAGTTTTTTAAAACGTTTCAAATCGTCACTCAAATGCCAAATAAGTTGATTGTCCTTTCCAATTACATTATTTTCTGAAGCCGCCACAATAATAGTTAAGTTGCCTCGATCAATTACTTCGGGTACAGGCTCGTTGGCAATCTCAGCTTTGGCTTGTACTTCGGCCACTTTTGTTTCTTGATCTATAAATTTTTGTTTCAATTCTGCAATGCGATTTTCTTGTTGTGCCACTAAGGTTTCTAATTGTTGAGCTTCCCATGCTTTCCCCATGAATTTATTCGTAACATATACATCAAACACATGAAATAAAAAGGCAGCAAGCCATAAAAATACAGCCCAAACAAACCAATTGGTGCCGAAGAGTTTGGTGTCTTCGCCCATGCCCAATACAACATTAATCAATACAAGTAGTGCAGATCCAATGACGAAAATCACAAAATGATAATAAAGACGTTTTTTTTGTCTGATACGTTTTTGTGCCGTTTCAATAAGTGCTAATTGGTCTTGGTCTATTTGTGTGGTAGGTTTTTCTTTTTTACCAAACATGCATGTAGGTTTACTAATTCTTAACTGCGTTTTCTAATCAATCTATCTGCTTGAAGAGTTACTGCATACGAAACATTAACACTTACACCTTGGTGTGTTCCTCTGGTAAAAGAAGGCAGTGTTTTTACAATTCGTTCTATTTCTTTTTTAAGAGTAGGATTGTTGGTTCGAACGCCAACATTTTCCACTGTTCCTTGTGTATTGACTATGAAACGAATGTATACTGCATTGTCTGCTGTGTTATTTTCAATGGTACGCGCAATATTTTGGTTAAATGCATCTTGAATGAAGGCTTCTATTTTGTCAGAAGTACATTTATTTTTTAGCTGTGTTGAACCTGCATTTTCACAACCTTTCAATTGTGGCGCATTGTCCATTACAGAAAAGTTCATTGTTCCGTTTGGAGCAACTTTAGGTGTTGACATGTCTGTAGCATTTTGAGCAAAACCAAAATGAGCTACGAGGCAAAATATTGCAGGAAGAATAAATTTTTTCATGTTTGAAACTCTTTTTTATGTTATAAAGATACTTTTCTTTTTTGAATAGTACATTCTGTTGGAACGAAAAGATACACTTTCCCCATGAAATGCATTTTTTTTGGATGAATGAAATCTATAGAAATCCTTTTGTAATCGCAACATTACGCAAACGATATCGTTGAAAATCAGGTGGAAAGAGTGTTAAAATGCAGTTGTGAATCTTTTAAATAAAGCATAAAAATTTTTCATTCTTTGCGATTTTAAAAGCTATTTTTTAGTAAAATGATAATTCTTACATCTTTATGAATTCTTTCATTTGTTTCCCAAAAATTCTTATATACATTTGACCTGATTAAATACTTGAAATTATGGCTATTAAAAAACAATATTTAAAAAGTAAACCAGTTTGCAAAGTAACATTTAGTGTTGCTGCTGAAGAAGCTGATGCAGTTTCTGTGGTTGGAAATTTTAATGAATGGAATACAGAAGCGACAAGCTTAAAAAAATTAAAGAATGGAACCTTTAAGGGAACTGTTGATTTAGCAAAAGATGCTGAATACGAGTTCCGTTATGTAGTAGATGGAATTTATACAAACGATGAAGAAGCAGACGCATACAAATGGAATGAGTTTGCAGCTGCTGAAAACGGAGTTTTGAGTTTATAATTAGAATTTGAATTATTTGAAAAAGCTTTCTATGCCATGTAGAAAGCTTTTTTGTTTTTATAATTTCTTCAACAATTCACGCTTTACGCGACTAAACCATTCGTAGCGTAGAATGCTGAGGACAATACTATCGCGTCTACCTTCTGCGGTGGCGCAGTTGCTTCGTAATACACCTTCTACATTGCAACCAATACTTTTCATAGCGGCAATGCTTCTTTTGTTATTATTATCCGCACGAAACTCCACGCGTTGTACCTTCATATGTTCAAAGGCAAATTGAAGCATCAAAAATTTACAATTTTTATTCAATCCAGTGCCGTGAAAATCTTTTCCGTACCAAGTATAACCAAGCGAAACGGTTTGATGCTCTTGATTAAAATCGTAAAATCGAGTAGAGCCGGCGTAGGTATTGTAGCGTTTGTCATAGACAATAAAAGGATAGGCTTTTTCTTCCATTCTTCCTTCTATGGCAATGGCGAGATAATTCCGTAAATCTTCCTCACTATGCGCGGGAACTAAGGAATATTTCCACAATTCAGGCTCGTTCAGCGAATATGGTAGTAAAAACTTGTAATCGTCTGCCTGCAAAGGTCGTAATTGCGCGAAACCATTATCAAGAATGTAATTCTTTTTAAAATCGAGTAAAATCATAGGTGTAAATTGCGACTCTCTCTAAGTTACAAATCATTCTTGAAAACAACGCGTATTTCAATAGAAATAATTTAGTCAACTTTAAAAGCAATAGGCAAAGTGTATTGTATGCCTACGGGAGTGTTTTCTATTTCTCCAGGTTTCATTTTGGGAAGCATTTTTACAACTCGTTCTGCTTCTGCTGCCAATGCTGGATGCGATGCGCGCGATTTCTTTATAGAAACACTGCCATCTTTTTCAACCATAAAAATCACATATATTTGTTGGATTCCTTCCAAATTAAGTTTGGAAAAAGAATCGGTGTCAAAATTTTCGCCAACATATTTTGATATGCTTTGCGACATACATCGTCTTAAGTCTTTATTCGTAGTTTTATCTTCACATCCTGGATATACAATGTACTTTTCGGGTCCGCTAAATGGAATACGTTCAGGTTTGTATTCAGGTAATGGAATTAATTTTTTGTGGTTACGATCAATTTTTACAAACTGGAAACTATGAAAAATGGGTGCATTGCGCTTTACTTTTGGACTTGGTTTGAATGGCAAATCATTCAATGAAAAACTCAAATCACCCTCAAAAAACTTTAATTCTGTTTCATGAAATCGTACAAAAGATTTTTCCAGATCAAGTTGTTTGTTTTTATCGAAAAATAATTTCGTATCTATGAAAATAGTATCCTTTTCAGTTTGCTGCATTATTTTTTCAATATCAGATACTGTCAACGCTTCAAATGTAACATTTCGTAGCTTTTCATCCGAACAGTCCAAACGATTTTCTGCGTCTTCACAACCCTCAGCAAATTCAGCTTGTGGAGGAGGCATCGTATACTTTTGTTTAATGAGTACATCATCTTGGGCAATGCTTGTGTGTGCCGATAAAAACAGTAATAAAATGGTAAAAAAAGCTTTCATATTAAAAATTTTTAGCGTTTTAAATTGAAAATACAATTGGTAGGGTAAAAGAAACCGCAATCGGTTCTCCACTGGAAGTTGCAGGTTCTATTTCGGGAATCAAGCTGAGAACTCGTTTTATTTCTTCGTCAAGTGCTGGATGTGGAGCACGCGTTTTTATATCAATGATTTCACCTTCTTCAGAGATTTTAAACACAGCATACATTTTTATAATATCTTCTATTTTTAACTCCTTCGCAATGTCTGTGTTGAAATTTCTATTTACGTGTTTCGAAACTGCTTGTCCAAAACATTCTTGCTGTGCAGCCACTGTTTTTTTGCCTTCACAGCCAGGATAAATAGCAAATTGATCTAGCTGGAACTTATGGGCTGCCATTGCTTTTGAAGATTGATTATTGTTTGTTAAAAGCTCTTGTGCATTACAAACAAACGCCATCGCACAGATAATTACTGAGAGAAGAATTTTTTTCATTGTGGTATATGGTTTTAATTATGTTAATTCATTTCCTTTTGAAACTTCTCACAGACTGAATTCAAGCGAATGATCAAAAGATTAAATCGCAACTGCACCTTTGATGTGCGGATGATGCTGGTAATTTACCAATTCAAAATCGTCAAACGTAAAATCGAAAATACTTTTTACATTCGGATTGATCTTCATGGTTGGAAGCGGATACGGCTCGCGTGTCAACTGTAATTCTACTTGCTCAAAATGGTTGCTGTAAATATGTGCATCACCGAAGGTATGAATAAAATCTCCATATTCATAACCGCACACCTGTGCCATCATCATCGTCAATAACGCATACGAAGCAATATTAAAAGGAACGCCTAAAAAGACATCTGCACTGCGTTGATACAACTGACAGGATAATTTTCCATCAGCCACATAAAACTGAAAAAACGCATGGCAAGGTGGCAACGCTGCTTTTCCATTGGCAACATTTTCACTGAATGAAACAGAAGTATCAGGCAACACACTTGGATTCCACGCAGAAACCATCATACGTCTGCTATTTGGATTGCTTTTTAAGGTCTCAATGACTTGCGCCAACTGATCAATACTTTCGCTGTTCCAATTACGCCATTGATGTCCGTAGACTGGACCCAAATCGCCATTTTCGTCTGCCCATTCATTCCAAATGCGCACGCCATTTTCTTGCAAATACTTTACGTTTGTATCACCTTTAATAAACCACAATAACTCATGAATAATGGACTTTAAGTGTAGTTTTTTCGTAGTCACCATGGGAAACCCTTCGCTGAGGTCAAAACGCATTTGATAGCCAAAAACGCTTTTTGTTCCAGTTCCTGTACGATCTCCTTTTTCATTTCCGTGTTCTAATACATGTTTTACAAGATCTAAATATTGTCTCATAGTGTTTCCTTTATTTATAAATGATGCGATACAATTTTTTGCAGTTCATAAAAATAAAAAAAACGCTTCGATTTTACAGCAAAGCGTTTGTATTTTATTAATATGTTATTAACGAAAAAAAGCATCTTATTTTTTGAATAGTTTTCCTTGGATTGGAAATGCTAATGCATCTACAATTCTTATACTGCCAAAATCTTTATGTTTCGGATTGATTAAATAGTTAAAGCAAGATGAAATCATTGCAGAAGGAACTTTCATAACTAAATGTTCATTTTCTTCAATAAAAAAGTCGCCGAGTGATTGTGTTATGCCTACTTTGTCAATCCATTTTTCAGTGGAGAAAAAAGCAGTATCAATCTGTAAATGGTTGTCATCGGGAATTTCAATTTTCAGAAGCGAGTAATTCCTTGGAATGAACGCAGGTGGAAGATACTGATGAATTTCAACAGCACACAAAGCTGGACTTTCAGAAGTATATAACATTGGAGTACCGTACGAATTCCAGCGATTATTTTTTTGCTTTCTAGAACTTTCACCCGAAATATCATTCGCGTATTTGGAACCACAAACTCTGTAAACAATCATGCCAAGTTTCCAGAATCAATTTTGAATAACTCCTCACGCAACATGGTAATGCCTTGAAAGGTATCAACATATTCTACAGGTGCTTTTCCCTGTAAAGCAGGCGACTTATAATGAAGCCATTCCTGCACGTTTTCTTTGTTTCCTAGAACATCTAAAGCATATTCAATGAGCGTTAAAAAAGAAATTAATTTCTCAGATTTATTTTGGTCAAGGTTTCGTTTTTCTTTAAGAATACTCTGCATCGTACGTTCGCTAACACCCATAATTTCTGCCCATTTATTGTTAGGCAATTTCATTAGATCATAAATATTTTTAAAATCATTGAATTTAACACCATTTCGTGCAGATGTAATAGTATCTATTGGTGAATACACAAATTTTGGAGCTATAATTTTATCTGGAAAACCTTGCCCCACGACTCCTAATACGCTAAGAGTTTTTGTATGTGTTGATTGACTAATATAAACAGCGCTTCCTTCTTGTACTTCCATCTTTGGATGCACAACTAAGTTTTCAGCTTCAGGCTGAATAATTTTATCTAAATATTTTAAGAAAGCAATTTTTGATTTCGTTACATTTTTATGGTCAGCTACTTTTCTCATAGACAAAATATTGATTCAGGTAATTCTTCGTTTGTAAACGACAATTTACGATTTTCTTTTGGGTTTTCAAAATAGGTTGCAAACTTTAAGCACTAAGAAAACCAATTAACTTTTATCTAAAAGCGTCAATGATGATGGCATTTGCTACTAAAAGATAATAAGATTTACCCAATAATCATTCCTGCAATGGTTGCAGAAATTAGAGATGCAATAGTTCCACCAATTAGAGCTTTGATTCCAAATTCTGACAATGTTTTTCGTTGCCCTGGCGCTAAGGAACCAATTCCTCCAATTTGAATTCCAATAGAGGCAAAGTTAGCAAATCCGCAAAGCATATATGTTGCCATGATGATAGATTTGTTAAATACTAAATGTCCAGCATTTTCAGGATTAATCATTCCAGATAATTGAATGTAACCAATAAATTCACTTGCAGCGAGTTTTACACCTAGCAGTTGTCCCATTTGCATAATATCTTCCATCGCAACTCCAATTAACCACATTAATGGAGCAAAGATAGTTCCTAAGATAGCTTCTAGGGAGAATCGTGAGTATGGTGTATTTGCTGCCATCCAATCATTTAAAGAAGTTATGTCTCCAATCCAACCAAAAATTCCATTAATCATCGCAATAAAGGCAACAAATACCAATAACATAGCACCAACATTTACAGCTAGTTTTAATCCTTCAGTGGTTCCATTTGAAATCGCATCTAAAATATTAGAACCAATTTTTTCTTGTGATACTTCCACATTATTATCAATCTTTTCAGTTTGTGGATATAATATTTTAGAAATCACAATCGCTCCTGGTGCTGCCATCACAGAGGCTGCTAATAAATGTTTCGCGTAAAAAAGTCGCATCGCAGGATCATCTCCACCTAGAAATCCAATATAAGCGGCTAATACTGCTCCTGCCACCGTGGCCATTCCACCGACCATGACCAATAAGATTTCAGAACGCGTCATTCTTTCTAAATATGCTTTAATAAGTAATGGCGCTTCAGTTTGTCCCAAGAAGATATTTCCAGCAACCGATAAACTTTCTGCGCCAGAAATTCCCAAAATTTTTGTCAATACCTTTGCCATTCCTTTTACTACTTTTTGGATGATTCCTAAATAAAATAGTACAGAAGTTAAGGCAGAGAAGAAGATAATTGTAGGTAATACCTGAAAAGCAAAAATAAATCCATACGAATTTACGTCCATTACACCGCTGAATAGAAATTCACTTCCTGCTTTTGTGTAATCGAGTATGTTGATAAATACTTGTCCAACACTTTCAAAAATCGTTTTTACAAAATCAACTTTTAGTACGGCAATAGCTATTAATAGCTGAACCGTAAGTCCAATTCCAACAGTTTTCCAATTGATAGCTCTTCTGTTCTTACTAAATAAAAATGCTATAAAAATTAACGAAAGCATTCCCAAAACACCACGCCAAATACTTGTAAATGTGATACCTTCACTTTGAATAATTTCAGATTCAATTTTTTCTGGTACAATGTAGTTAGGATGTGTATCGGCAATAAATGTAAAAATTTGATTGGCGCCTTTTTTTATCTTTAAAGTACTGTCAGTTTCTTCTATAATTTCATAATACACGTCAATATTAGTAGGTGCTTTTTGTTTAAAAACTAACAAGTTATTGTTGCGAAGCCAGTATCCCTTATTAAAACCGCCTTCTAAAATACTTTCGTAAGCTCCACTATTCTTTAAACTTAAAAATTCTTTTCCTTTAGCAAACTCTATATCTACTTTAATGCTGTCAGGATATTTTGCTAGATCTTCATAGATAATATTACTGTACAATTGCCAGTTTGCTCCAGAATTATCAATTATTTTATCTTTTTTGAAATGATACGAAATACCTTTCTCCTTAAAAACCAAAACAGAATCATTCAGCGTCGTAATTTTATACTTGCGAATGGTATCGTTTGGTTGATTGTAGTAAAATACTAATAAATTGTTTTGGTAGATATAATCTCCGCTAGCCTTCAGATTGTCTTTTGCGGCAAGTTGGTATTCAAATTCGCCTGCTTGTAACGTGAGCTTGTCTGCATCTGTAATGGGAAGAATGTGCTCGTTTTGATCGTTTTGTATGCTGCTAAAATTCCAGGTTCCATCGATTCCAGCTTCTTGGGCACTTACATTAAAAAGCACACAAAAAACTGTAAGAATACTTGCTACAAATTTCTGCATTTGAATAGGTGTTTTGTTATTTGTTTTGCTCTCTGTTAGAGATTTCATCACGAAGTCGGGCTGCTTTTTCGTAGTCTTCATCAGCTACAGCACCATCTAACATATTGTATAATTCTTGGAGAGATAAGGTTTTTAGAGTATTGTCGCGCGTGCTTTCTACAGTGTCCATTTCTTCATCTTCATCGGTGAATAATTCGTCTACAACAATGCTTTCTTTTTCGGTTTCTTCTTCCTCTTCTTTAGAAGTCAATTTAAGGAAGATTCCCGCTTTGTCCAAAATGGTTTTATACGTAAAAATTGGTGCGTCAAAACGTAAGGCTAAAGCGATAGCATCAGAAGTTCGGGCATCAATAATTTCTTCTATTTTATCGCGTTCACAGATAATGCTTGAATAAAATACGCCATCTACCAATTTGTGAATAATCACCTGTTTTACTACCACATCAAAGCGATCTGCAAAGTTTTTAAAAAGATCATGCGTCAGAGGTCGCGGCGGTTTGATTTCTTTTTCAAGAGCGATGGCAATGGACTGCGCTTCAAAAGCACCAATTACAATTGGGAGTTTTCGATCTCCATCTACTTCATTCAAAATCAACGCATACGCTCCATTTTGCGTTTGGCTATATGAAATTCCCTTTATATTTAGTTTTACTAAACTCATTTGTCTCTGAAATGCATTCTCATAAAAAAAGGCTATCTAAAAAAGGGATTCCCATTTTTAGATAGCCCTTTGTTGGGCACAATTTAACAAAAATTATGCGTTATTCGCTTTAAATTCCTTCAATTTTTCGATTAGTTGTGGAACTACTTCAAAAGCGTCTCCCACAACCCCGTAATCAGCTGCTTTAAAGAAAGGAGCTTCTGGGTCCGTATTGATGACAACTTTTATTTTAGAGGCATTAATTCCAGCTAAATGCTGAATCGCTCCAGAGATTCCAATGGCAATGTATAAGTTAGATGCCACAGGCTTTCCTGTTTGTCCTACGTGCTCTCCATGCGGTCTCCATCCTAAGTCAGAAACTGGCTTTGAACAAGCCGTTGCTCCACCTAAAACGTCTGCTAATTCTTCTACCATTCCCCAGTTTTCAGGACCTTTTAATCCTCTTCCGGCTGAAACGACTACTTCTGCATCTGCAATCGTTACTTTTCCTGTTACTTTATCTAGTGATTCTACTTTTACACCAAATAAAGAATCATCTAGGTTTGGTGCGAATGCTTCTGTTGCCGCAGCACCTGAGTTTTCAACTAAACCAAACGCATTGTTAGAAACACCTACGATTTTTACTTCAGAATTGATTTCTGTCATATTGAATGCTTTGTTGGTAAATGCTGTTCTTTTTACTGTAAATGGACTTGTGCTTGATGGAGCAGCCACTACGTTAGAAGCATATCCTGCATTTAAATTCACGGCTAAGATTGGTGCTAGAGTTTTGCTGTCTGCACTTGAACTTACAATCACCACTTTGGCATCTTCATTTGCTGCTGCTTGGTGAATTGTAGACGCATAGGCTTTTGCGTTGAAATCTTTTAATGAGTCTGTAGATACTGTCAATACTTTATCTACTCCGTAGTTTCCTAATTCTGCTGTATCTTCAACATTGATTGCAACTGCAGTTACTGTCGTTCCTAGTTGGGTTGCAACTTCTTTTGCATAGGATGCAACTTCAAAAGCTGCCTTTTTAAATTTTCCGTTTTCTGATTCTGTATATACTAAAACTGACATGATTTTACTTTTTTAAAATTATCCTGAACTTGATACAGGATCTGTTAAATGATTACATTAGTTTATTGATTGAAAAGATTCCGAAATAAATTCGGAATGATTTAATCACAGATTAAATTACCTTCGCTTCGTTGTGCAATAAGTTGATCAATTCATCAATATCTCCTGCGTCTACTAACTTCACAGCTCCTTTTGGTGCAGGCTTTTCAAACTTTACCGCTGCAGTTTCTTTTCCTGCATCTACAGGATCAATCACATTCAATGGCTTTTTACGTGCCATCATAATTCCTCTCATGTTTGGTATGCGAAGATCACTTTCTTCTACCAATCCTTTTTGTCCTCCAATGACTAACGGAAGTGAAGTTTTAGAAGTTTCTTTTCCTCCATCAATTTCACGTACAGCCGTAACCGCTGTTCCTTCAATCTCTAATCCGATACATGTGTTAATAAAATTAGCACCTGTTATTTCTGCTAACATCCCAGGAACCATTCCTCCATTGTAATCAATTGATTCTCTTCCTGCAATGACTAAATCATAGCCACCTTCTTTTACAACCGCTGCCAATTGTTTCGCTACAAAAAATCCGTCAGTTGCTTCTGCATTGACACGAATCGCTCTATCAGCTCCGATGGCTAGGGCTTTACGAAGTGTTGGTTCTGTTTCTGCACCTCCCACATTGACAACATCTACAGAAGCTCCTTGCTTTTCTTTAAACCACATGGCACGCGTTAATCCAAACTCGTCATTTGGGTTAATCACAAACTGTACACCAGTAGTATCAAATTTAGTGTCGCTTTCGGTAAAGTTGATCTTTGAAGTGGTATCTGGTACATGACTAATACATACTAATATTTTCATGGAATTTATATGTTTTAATTGAAATTTTAAATTTTCGACGAATATACAGAATATTTCTCTAAAAATGCTATGCGCGCATAATAAATTTTCAATATTTTTTGTTTTTCGTCTAATTTTTTCAATTATCAATAATTTTTTATGCCTTTTAGGTTGAATTCATCATAATTTTAGCAAAGATAAATTCGATTTTGGCTGAGAATTGAGCAATTTTTCTTTTCTATACTTTTTATGGATTGTTCTTCGAGAAGCATCTATTTTTTGACAAAATTGCAACCCACTAATTTTAACACTTTTCACACCATAAAATCAAGAAGATTTTCAAAGAGTGTATCATTTTACTAAAGAAATCATAAAAACATTCTTCTTTGTGAAATGTTTGATATTGGAATCCCCATTTTTGGAATTAATTGTTATTTTTGTTTTTCACTTTTTTAAAACATAAATAATTGTATGAGAACAATACAGTTTAGAGAAGCGGTAGCTGAAGCTATGAGCGAAGAAATGCGCACAGATGAAAGCATTTACTTAATGGGAGAAGAAGTTGCCGAATATAACGGAGCATACAAAGCCTCTAAAGGTATGCTTGACGAGTTTGGAGCAGACAGAGTAATCGATACGCCGATTGCAGAACTTGGATTTGCAGGGATTGGAGTTGGTTCAGCAATGAACGGAAACCGACCAATTATTGAATTCATGACCTTCAACTTTTCGTTGGTTGGAATCGATCAAATCATAAATAATGCTGCAAAAATGCGTCAAATGACAGGTGGACAATTGAATATTCCAATTGTTTTCCGTGGTCCAACAGCTTCGGCAGGACAATTGGCAGCAACACACTCGCAGGCTTTTGAAAGCTGGTATGCAAACTGTCCAGGATTGAAAGTAGTCGTTCCATCAAATCCGTATGATGCGAAAGGATTATTAAAAACAGCGATCAGAGATGATGATCCAGTAATTTTTATGGAATCTGAGCAAATGTATGGCGATAAAGGTGAAGTGCCAGAAGGAGAATACACCATTCCTTTAGGAGTTGCAGATATCAAACGTGAAGGAACCGATGTAACAATCGTTTCTTTCGGAAAAATCATCAAAGAAGCTTACAAAGCTGCAGATGAATTAGCAAAGGAAGGAATTTCATGTGAAGTAATCGATTTGCGTACAGTGCGTCCAATGGATCACGACGCCATTTTAACTTCCGTAAAGAAGACAAATAGATTGGTTATTTTAGAAGAAGCTTGGCCATTTGGAAACGTTGCGACGGAAATCGTATACCAAGTACAAGCACAAGCATTCGATTATTTAGATGCGCCAATTCAAAAAATAAATACAGCTGATACGCCAGCACCTTATTCTCCAGTGTTATTGGAAGAATGGTTGCCAAATAAAAATGATGTAATGAAAGCTGTAAAGAAAGTTATGTACAAATAAACATGAACTTTTAACATTATAGAAGCTTCATCGGCATGTTTGTTGATGAAGTTTTTGTTTTTAAAATGATACAAATTTGAGGAGTACACTATATTGCTTTTTAGCCTTTTTATTTTGCTATACAGGTTTTTCCCAAACAAAAGTAAGCGGAGTAATTAAAGATTCGTCAGGGGAACCTGTACCTTTTGCTAATGTTGTTTTTAAGAATTCTATTGAAGGAACCATCAGTAATGAAAATGGTCGCTTTTATTTGGAATCTGATAAAACGTATAAAGTTGTCGTCTTTTCTTTTGTGGGATATGAAACGAAGGAAGTCGAACTGACAAAAAAGGTAAATTATAAAATGGAAGTCACCTTAGAACAAGGTGAAAAACTAAAAGCAGTGGTGATTGTTTCGGGAAAACAGCCCAAAAAGAACAATCCTGCGATTGATATACTCCGTAAAATTTGGAAGCGAAAACGCTTCAACGGAATTCGGCAATTCAAACAGTATGCCTACGACAAATACGAAAAAGTAGAGTTTGATTTGAATACCATCGACAGTGCGATGATGAAAAGCAGACTGTTTCGTGGGATGGAATTTATCTTCAAAGAAATTGACACTTCAAGCATTACGGGAAAAACCTATCTGCCAATTTTCATCAATGAAGCTGTCTCAAAAGTCTACGGTGATAACGAACGAAACAAAGAGAAAGAAGACTTAATTGGGAATAAAAACTCTGGGTTTAGTAGCAACGAAACTATTACCTCTTTCATCAAAGATTTGTATGCCGATTACGATATTTACAACAACTATTTAAAGTTTTTCGACAAGAGTTTTACAAGTCCATTGTCGCGCACAGGAATCAATACGTATAATTATGTCTTGGTGGATACTGCGTTTATTGACAATAAATGGTGTTATAATATTGTCTTTTATCCGAGACGGAAAAACGAGTTGACGTTTAAAGGTGATTTTTGGGTGAATGATTCTACGTTTGCGATCAAGAAGATTAATCTTCAAGCCAGTAAAAGCGCCAATATCAACTGGGTAAAAGAAATTTATATAGAGCAAGAATTTGATGTGTTGAATGATTCTGTATTTTTGCTAAAGCGCGATTATATGTTGTCTGATTTCGCCTTGAATAAAAAGGAAAAATCCAAAGGAGTCTACGGAAAACGTACGACTTTGTATGACAATTATGTTTTTGATCAAGAGAAACCTTCTGACTTTTACAACGAAGAAATCAATCCGTATAATCCTGAAATTTATGAGCGGGATGATGCGTTTTGGGCAGAAAACCGGATGGAAAAGCTGAATAAAGATGAAAAAGGTGTCTATAAAATGCTAGACACCTTGAAAACTGTCCCCAAATTCAAACGTCTGTATAACTTGGCTTCTATCCTAGCTTCAGGATATGTTGAGTTTGATAAGCTCAATTTGGATTACGGACCTATTTTCTCCACATTTGGATTCAATGATGTAGAAGGAATTCGAATTCGCGCGGGTGGACGAACGTATTTTGGACCAAATGATAAATGGCGTATTGAAGGATACGGCGCATACGGTTTTAGAGACAACCGATTTAAATATGGAATTTCAGGAAAGTGGCTCCTCAACCCTAAAAACCGATTGATTATTTCCGCCGGAAATCGACGGGATGTCGAACAAACAGGAGTGAGTTTAACGGTCAATGACAATGTGCTGGGACGAAGTTTTGCTTCGTCTGCTTTACTGGCTTCTGGAAATAGTGATCGTTTGACAGATATCAATTTATCTACGCTGGCTATCGAGATGGAACCCGTCAAGAATTTGACGTTCCGTTTGGGAAGTTCCTATAAAACCACACGATCTGCGTCGCCATCAACCTTTAGTTTATCATATATTGATCCGCAGGCGCCGAATGGAATTAATGATCGATTAGTACAGTCGGAAGTGAACTTTTCGATTGATATGACGCCAGGAAGAAAAACCATTCGTCATGGTGTGGAGCGTAAATTGGTAAATACGGATTTCCCACGAATTTATTTAAATTATGCACGTGGTGTAGAAGGTTTATTCAATAGTGATTTTAATTATTCCAGACTGCAATTATTCTACAGACAACCTTTTCAAATTGGCGGATTTGGACGCACATTTACCACTTTTGAAACTGGAAAAACCTTTGGAACCGTGCCATTAAGTTTATTAAATGTAGTGCCAGGAAACCAAGCGTATTTCTCAATTCACAATACCTTCTCGCAGTTGAATTTCTATGAATTTGTGACAGATACGTACGCTTCTTTACACATAGAACATAATTTTAACGGACGTATTTTTTCAAGAATCCCGTTTTTGCGAAAACTGAATCTGCGTGAAATCGTGAGTATTCGCGGAGTTTGGGGAGAAATTTCACAGGAAAATGTAGACATGAATATTCCTGCATTTGAAAGTCTGCCGTTTAGAGGACTTACGCCAGAAATCATTGCACCAAATCAGCAAATTTACTGGGAATATTCGTTCGGAATTGGAAACATCTTTAAAGTCTTCCGAATCGATTTTAACTTTAGAGGAAATTATAGAAACAACATTGACGCCCGAAAATTTGGCGTCACAGGTGCGTTTGGATTTTACTTTTAGACACAAAAAAACACTGAACTTTTTAAAAGTTCAGCGTTCGTAGCTTTTTTATACCAAAGCAACTTCGTCTCTAAAGTTGAATTTTATAGTTTAATTGGTATTAGATCATAAAGATCCTGCACCTCTTGTTGTAGGTGTAGGACAAGCACAACTAGTTTCTGTTTGCTCTTTATTGCCTCCAACAATAAAATAGATTTCTTTTGAATTACTAATAGAAGCAATCTTAGTTTTTTTAATAGATAATTTTTGTTTTTTCTTCTTCATGCTATGTAATTTAAATATTAAAATTCTTAGTTAATTTACGATTACTTCTTTAGTAAATAAAAAGTTGTAACAAACTTTTAAGAGAAAAATCACTGGATCATCTATGGTGCTATATTATTGAGCAATTTCTTCATGTGTTTTTAAATTGTGTAGCCTCTCGTAGTTTTTGTTTTACAGTTATTTTCTACGGTAATACAGGTAGTTTCTGGAGCAGTTTCTTCGGAGAAACAACCATTGCCAGGATCGGTTGTTGGGATAGTACCGCCTCCGTTAAGGCTTTGTAAATGATTGATTGAAGCGATACTTACTTTTTTGAATAACAGTTTTTTCTTCATTTTCATAATAATAAGGATTTAATGATTTGTAAATTTATGTTGATTTAGTAGCACTAATTTTATATTTAAATTAGATCGTACAAGCTCTTGTCATTTTTGTTTTGCAATTGTCTTCTATGGTAATACAGGTAACTTCTGGCGTACTTTCGTCTACCCTTACATCACAGCAAAGAGTTTGGAATATTGAGAGATCTTCCGAACATACCAGCTTTGAATCACATAAATCAGTTACTGCATTGGTTCCACCTTTGTTAATTTTTAGATGATTCATGGATGCAATATTCACTTTTTTCAATGACAGCTTTTTATACTTTTTCATACGAATGGATTTAATGATTTTGATAAATTAATATTGAAGTAGTAGCAAGTCAACATGCTAATTTCATTTTGAATTTGCACATCTCTCAGGGTATAGCAAGCTACTTCATGTAAATGGTGCTCAATAATCGAGATTGGCATTTTAGGACGCTTGTGTCAAAATATTTTCAATTATTTCTTCTGAATGCTCTGGGACTATCTCAACGTAGTTGGCTTTTAGGGATAATTTTGAGCTTTTTTTAGGGGACTTTTTTTTCTTCTCTCATTATGAATGTAAATTAACAGGTTTTCTAAGTGAACGTTAAATTACATGCAACAGCGGCTTGTAACAAAATAAATAAGTCGATATTTTAAAAAAACGAGTACTAATTTTTTAGCTATCGTTCAGTTTATCAAGACTTTTGATGAAGAAAGAAGGATAAATTCCAGTTCGTTTTTTAAAGGCTTTCGAAAAAGATTCTGCTGTATTAAAACCTACTTCTTGTGCAATAGATTTGATATCGTACGATCGAAATACAGGATCATTCTTCAGTCGTTTTAGCACATATTCAATGCGTAAATCGGAAAGATATTGTACAAACTTTTTCTTTTTATGTTCTTGAAGTATGATGGAAAAATACGTGCTATTCGTATTTACCTTTTTTGCTACATAGGTAAGTGTACATTTATTGCTTAAGAAAAGTTCTTTTCTTTCAAATTTTTCTAGATTTTTCAGAATTTCTGCCACCTTTTCATCTGCAATTTTAGGTTTCTTTCTGTTAGTTTCCTTTTGTGCAGGCGTAGCTTTTGAAATTTCTTTTTGTTGTTCTAATGTATTGATATGCACCAAGAGTTTTTCAAAACGTTTCTTGTATTGGTATTGTCGTTTTATGTAGAAGAACAAGATACTTATAAATGCGACTAAAAGCGACCATGCTATATATTTTGTATAGGTATATTTATTGCCAATACGTTTAGATTCGTTTTTTAATTTTCGTATTTGATTCTCGAAAGAAGGAATGTCATACTTCTCATAAAGTGTTTTGGAAGTAATATTGGCCATCTGTTCATTTTCTTTGTCTTTGTCATAAAAAAGATCGTAGTATTGAATCGCTTTTTTAGTATCGCCCACTTCGCTATATGATTTCGCCAATAAAAACAGTGTTTCTTGTAAATTTGGAAAATCGATTTTCAACTCTTTAGAAGCTTCATAGGCTTTTTCCAAATGTAGTATAGCTTTATTGTATTGTTGTAAACTGTAATAGGATTTTCCTTGATAGAGATAAGTCATTGGAAGTTCTCGCATTAATTCTTGTTCAATGCTCTGCTGTTCAGCAATTTTTAGAATTTCTAAGCATGCTTTAAAGTCTCCTAACTCATAAAAATTAAGACCTTTGCTTCCCGCAAGCATTACTTTGGCTTCTTTATCTCCATACTTTTCTGCTATTTTCATTCCATCTTCAATGTATATCATGGAAGAATCGATATACACGCGATGTAATTCAGGCTTGTTTAGATGTTTAATAGCGAGTTTGGTATACGCACTGCCTAGTAGGATAAGGCTATTAATGGTGAGCGGATAAAAAGCGGTTTCATCTTTTGTTTCAAAAAAACGTAAATTCTTTTTTGAAATCTCAATGGCATTCCGCACGTCATTTACTTGATTTTTGATCAAAGCAATGCTATGTGAAATGATATGAAATCTTGTTTGATCAGGATCGTTTTTGACCAAATCCTTTGCTTGCACATAATAAGGCGTTGCTTCCAAATATTCTCCAAAATCAGCATGAATCTTTCCGCGTAAAAAAATATTTTTTAGAATGTATACACTATCATTTTCTGCTCGACTATGTGCCAATGCTTGTTTAATAAAACGCTCTGCAGTAGCTTTATCGCCCAAAGCAGAAGCAATTCTTGCAGTACAATATTCCGCTTTATGAATTTGAGAAGCATCTTCATTTTTGTGAGCTAACCAAAGCATAGCTTCCGCATATTTTTCTGTGATTTGTACATCTTTGAATTCGTAGTAATAAAACTTTTTCTGAAGCGTATCAAAAGGTTGTGTTTTTA
Source organism: Bacteroidota bacterium (assembly GCA_039026955.1). Classification (GTDB taxonomy): domain Bacteria; phylum Bacteroidota; class Bacteroidia; order Flavobacteriales; family Flavobacteriaceae; genus Kordia. The sequence goes on along the minus strand of JBCCLH010000005.1, from coordinate 70,015 downwards.
AAGAATCAGGAATTTGTATGTGATCTTCTTGTGCAGACATGTAAAATCCAGTACACACAAAAAATAGTAAGCAAAACAACAATCTATTCATAAAAGGGAAAACATATATACAGTGAAAAAAACGAATTATTTTCAGGAATGAATTTACAATTACTTTTCAGCAAATAAAAAGCTGTAACAAATTTTTAAGAGAAAAATTAGGGAATCGCAAAAACTGAAATACTATTGATCTCTTTTGTAATGTGTCTTAGTAAATTATTTCTTGTTACAAGGTTTGTTAAGTATTATAAAATCAATTAATTATATTTTAATTCTTGCGTTTATTATTATCTAATAGTCGATTCCTTTTGTTGTTTGCGTCGTTTTTTGCCTCTAGTTTTGGTTCTAGAATTATGAATTAAAACACATGAATTATGAAAAAACAAAATGTAAAAAACTTATTGCTTAACAAGAAATCGATATCTGTGTTAAACGGCGTGAATCATTTGTATGGCAGAACGATGCAACCGGAAACAATTTCGTGTGAACCTTTCGGAATTTGTTGTCCTACGCACGATACAGGCTGTCCATCCAATACTTTTGGTGACACAGGAAATGAATTAACCGTAGATTGTCATACCAATCAAGCGGGTTGTACCGTACCTACACTTTCAGAAAAACTTTGCTAAGGCAATGTTGGTAGATTTTTTAGGCAGCCTTATTGCCTTCTCTTGTTCTTGAGCAAATCCATTCAAAGAAAAAATACAAATACAAAAAATTAAAAAGGATAAAAAAGACTTGGAACTAAAATAAAAGTACATAAAAAAATATAAAAAGTATTGAAAGTCAAACTAAAATCTAATAAAATATGGGTGGCAGGCGAGCATCTATAGTTACATCAATGACCATACAAATCTAATAAAATGTTGGTGCGTTCCAGTTATATCTTAGTCCAACTCTATAAATTTCCTGCTGATAAAGCTACAATTATCGTAAAATGAAAAGTACAATTCTTAGCAAAAATAGTTGAATTTAAAAACGTATAAGTATTTGTAATTCAATTGTTTGATTGTGTTTTGAAATAACCGATTATTATCCAATAGTAGCGTTCGTTTGTTGTATTGGCTGATTTTTGCCACTAGTTTTGGTTCCAGAATTAACAATTAAAACTCATTTTTATGAAGAAAAGAAATTTAAAAAGTTTAGCATTGAACAAGAAGTCAGTATCAAACTTAAGTAGATTACAAAACGTACATGGTGGAAGTTTGCAGCCAGACAATTCAATTTCATGTCAGCCAGTAGGAATTTGCGATCCAGTAACTACTACAAGCGGCGCAAATACAGACGATTGTACAGGAACAGGTACGGGAACAGGAACAGGTTTGTCCGATAATTGTAATACCAATCAAGAAGGTTGTACTATACCAACATATTCGGTATTTATTTGCTAAGAAATTAATTAGGTTTTTAGAGGGGAAAGAGGCTGTCTAAAAGTACAGACTTCGTCAAACCGAACTTGATTCGGTTTCTCATAACAGTTGATAATCAGTGTAATGAGATTCTGAGTCAAGCTCAGAATGACGCTTACAAATACTTTTAAGAAAGCCTCTTTTAAAATAGTCGATTACTATTTTTAACAAATTTCAACAGAATGTCCAGGAACAGTAGTGTTACCACCGCTATCACCACTATTTGAAGTTGTGTCATTGTTACAACCTGCACTTCTACATGTAATGCTATCTGGATTTGTATGTGTAGTCGTATTGCTCGTACATGATGGACCTGCCATAGTACAATCTGAAGTATAACCTGTAGTAGGATTACAGGGTACTGATTGGCAATCACTAGTAAATCCTCCTCCTCTTAAAGTATACATATTAGAAACACTTGCAATTTTAATTCTTCTCAGAGATAATTTTTTTGATTTTTTCATTGTAATACAGTTTTAAAATTCGAGTGTCAAATTAAGGTTTCAGGCAATTACAAAAAAGAAAATATCCCGATAATCTTACAATTGTAGGTTGTTTGATGGGCATGTCAGCTATTGATTTTATTGATGTTTTTGATATAATAAGATGGATAAATTCCAGTGTTCTTTACAAAAGCTCTTGAGAACATATCGGGTGACTTAAAACCAGATTCTTCAGCGATAGATTTGAGATCGTAGGAGCGAAAAACCACATCATCTTTCAATCTCTCTAAAGCATAATTGATGCGTAAATTTCGGATATAATCAATAAATTTTACCTGTTTGTGTTCATGAATAATTTTAGACAAATAGGTTTTGTTGGTTTTGACTTTTTTAGCTACAAATTCCAAATTGCAGTTTTTATTTCGAAACCCTTCTTTTCTTTCAAACTTTTCCAATTCTTTTAAAACTTGAATCACTTTTTCATCGTCAATGACGACCGATGTTTTTGGTTTTTGAACGGTTATTGTATGTGTTTTCTTTGTTTCCAATTGTGTGACTAACTTTTCAAAAGCAACTTTGTTTTTTACTTTTTGTCTTCTGTAAAAAAGGAAAAATATTCCCAAGCAAGCAATCAATACACCAATCAATACTAACGAATTAGATTGCGTTTTGTTCAGTGCATCTATTTCAGACTTTAAACGTATCAAATCAAATTTTTCATGAATATCTTTCCGAACAGTACCAGTAGTACGCTCATTAATACGATCATTTTCATTATACAAATCCAAATACTTATAAGCATTGTCACGATCTTTTCGTTCCTTAAATATTTCTACCAACTCATGATAAGCTCTTTGCAACATCGGATAGTTAATATTGTTTTTTTGAGAAACAGAATCCATTTTTTGAAAATATACAATAGCACTATCTATTTCTGCTAGCTTTTTAAAACTCATCGCTTTATAATAGTACGCGCTAGTAAATAATTCTTTAAAGCTTGATTGCTTAATTTTTTCTATAGATGCATCCAATTCGTGAAGCGCCACTTTGTATTGTTCTCTTTCGTAACTCAAAATGCCTCTTTGTGTATGAAAGGAAATTGCGCTAGGATGATTGGTTCGTATAGTTTCTTTATAGCCTTCTTTATTATAAAAAGTTGCCGAATCTAAAAGCTGTGCTTTATTTGTCTCATCGTCATCTGATAATTTAATATATACATCGACTAAAGCATATAAAGTATTGATGTAAAATGAACTGCTAAATTTTGTATTTCTTTCTGATATGGGCGTGTCTAAAAAGTTGTTATAATTCGTTTTCAAAATATCCAACGCTCCCGCATGATCGTCTAATGCGTTTTTTATAAGTGCGATATTATGTGAAATGCTATTTTTGGTCAATTCTTGACTTGAATCTTCATAAAAATCATACGCTTTGGTATAATTTTCAAAGGCAGTTTCATAATCACTTCTTTGAAAGAAAAAAATACCTTTGGTATGATAAGTGGCTGCTTCTAACTCTTGCCCTTTAAATGTCTTTGTAGCTAAAGAAATAGCGCGGTCAATATAAGATATTGAAATTTCATACTCACTCGTCGCATTAAATGCAGTTGCTAAATTTATGAGCGCCAATACTTTTTTTCGTGGACTGTTCGCTTTTTCGGCAAGCTCAAAAGAATAGTTAGCATATACTTTCGCTAATTTTGGATTCTCATAGAAAACCTTTAAAAATTTTTGATCAAGTTCCTCAAACGAATACTGATCAAGTGAATCGATCTCTTGTTCTTGAGAAAATCCAATAGCAGAAAAAGTACAAATACAAAAAATAGAAAAGTATAAGAAATACTTGGGAGTAAAATACAAGTTCATGAATGTGTTATAAATAAGTGTTTAATGATGAAACTATAGCCCAACAAAAAAGTGTAGGCAGATTAGTGACTATAATCCCATCAAAAACCGTACAAATCTAACAAAATATTAATGCTTGCCAATTTGTAAGTCAAACTGTTTTGACTAAATTTACACCCCATTTTACAAAATGCATACTAATTTACAGAAGATGAAAGCGAAAGAAAGAGTAACCTTTGATGCACTGATTGAAATTCCAAAAGGAAGTAGAAATAAATATGAATATGACTTCGATTTAAAGAAGATTCGCTTTGACAGAATGCTTTTTTCATCGATGATGTATCCTGGCGATTATGGTTTTATTCCAGAAACCTTAGCGCTTGACGGTGATCCGTTAGATGTATTGGTGTTAGGGACAGAACCAACGTTCCCAATGTGTGTGATGGAAATCAAACCGATTGGTGTGTTCCACATGGCAGACGAAAAAGGACCAGACGAAAAAATAGTATGTGTGCCTGTAAGCGATCCGATCTGGAATAGTTATGAAGATATCCAAGATTTAAATCCACACAGAATCAAAGAAATTACACACTTTTTCCAAGTTTACAAAGATTTAGAAAAGAAGAAAGTAGACGTTGGTGGTTGGGGAAATGCAGCAGAAGCATATGAAATTGTAGATAAATGTATTGCGCGTTACGAAGCCAGCGAACACAAAAAAAATGGCGACTTTACGATATAAAAAAAAGATTACATCATAAAACTTAAAAAAACCTTCTAAATCACTTTGGGAGGTTTTTTTTTCTGCTTGATTTTGTTACTTTTACGCCGCTAATTAACAAATCAAATTAACAATATGGAATCATACATGATTTATGTGCCAATCGCCTTGGCAATCTTGGGTCTTGTTTTTATGCTCATCAAGATGAGTTGGGTAAAAAAGCAGGCTGCAGGAAATGAAAAAATGCAGTCAATCTCAAAAAGTATCAAAGAAGGTGCCTTAGCATTTTTAAATGCAGAATATAGGTTATTAGCAATCTTTGTAGTCATTGCATCTGGACTCTTAGGATTGGTAGCTTGGAAAGTAGAAACAACAAGCTATATGATTATCCTTGCATTTATTGTTGGAGCTATTTTCTCAGCATTGGCAGGAAATATCGGAATGCGTATTGCAACCGACGCAAATGCACGTACCGCGGAAGCAGCAAAAACAAGTTTACCACAAGCTCTAAAAGTATCTTTTGGTGGTGGAACAGTAATGGGATTAGGAGTAGCAGGATTAGCTGTATTAGGATTGAGCTTGTTCTTTATCCTTTTCATGAAGCAATTTATGAGCGGTGGCGATTTCTACAATGAAATGACAGTAGTGTTAGAAGCGTTAGCAGGATTCTCTTTAGGAGCTGAATCCATTGCATTATTTGCTCGTGTTGGAGGAGGAATCTACACAAAAGCAGCCGATGTAGGAGCAGACTTAGTAGGAAAAGTAGAAGCAGGAATTCCAGAAGATGATCCACGTAACCCAGCAACGATTGCAGACAACGTAGGAGACAATGTAGGTGATGTAGCAGGAATGGGAGCAGATTTATTTGGTTCGTATGTAGCAACCGTATTGGCGGCAATGGTATTAGGAAACTACGTAATTCGCGATATGAAAGCAGCAGGTCAGTCTGTAGAAACGTTTGACGGTATGGGACCCATCTTATTGCCATTAGTCATCGCAGGTGTGGGAATCTTAGCATCGATCATCGGAACATTCTTAGTAAACATAAAAAGCAACGAAGCAAAAGAAGCACAAGTACAAAAAGCGTTAGATACAGGAAACTGGGTTTCTATCATTATCACATTAGCAGCAAGTTTCTTCCTAATCGATTGGATGTTGCCAGAAACAATGAACATGAATTTCTTTGGAGTAGAAGAAGCGGTAAAAGTTCCTGCGCTTCATGTATTCTATGCAGCAACCATTGGTTTAGCAGTAGGTGCATTGATCTCTGTAGTAACAGCATATTACACAAGTTTAGGTAAAAAACCAGTATTAGATATCGTACAAAACAGTTCTACAGGAGCCGCAACAAACATCATTGCTGGTTTGGCAGTAGGAATGAAATCTACGTTCTTATCGGTATTATTATTCGCAGCGGCAATCTACGGATCATACGCATTAGCAGGATTCTACGGAGTAGCATTAGCAGCTTCTGCAATGATGGCAACAACAGCAATGCAGTTAGCAATTGATGCCTTCGGACCTATCGCAGATAACGCGGGTGGAGTTGCAGAAATGAGCGAATTAGAACCACACGTACGTGAGCGTACTGACATTTTAGACTCTGTTGGAAATACGACAGCAGCAGTTGGAAAAGGATTTGCAATTGCATCTGCAGCCTTAACAGCTTTAGCATTATTTGCAGCCTATGTAACGTTTACAGGAATCAACGGAATTAACATCTTTAAAGCAGACGTATTAGCAGCCTTATTCGTAGGTGGAATGATTCCAGTAATCTTCTCAGCCTTAGCAATGGAATCTGTAGGTAAAGCAGCCATGGAAATGGTAGAAGAAGTACGTCGTCAGTTCCGTGAAATTCCAGGAATTATGGAAGGAAAAGGAACGCCAGAATACGGAAAATGCGTAGACATCTCTACAAAAGCAGCCTTAAGAGAAATGTTGATTCCAGGATTAATCACAATCATCACACCAATCATCATCGGATTGGCTTTTGGTCCAGAAGCTTTAGGAGGTTATATGGCTGGAGTGTGTGTTTCTGGGGTAATGTGGGCAATCTTCCAAAACAATGCTGGTGGAGCTTGGGACAACGCTAAAAAATCATTTGAAGCAGGAGTTGAAATCAACGGAGAAATGACTTACAAAGGTTCTGATGCACACAAAGCTGCCGTAACAGGTGATACAGTAGGTGATCCATTTAAAGATACTTCAGGACCATCAATGAACATCTTGATCAAATTAACTTGTTTAGTTGGATTGGTAATCGCGCCAATCTTAGGAGGACATTCAGAAGGTCACACGACTGCAGAAGAAGTGGATACAAACGTAATTCAAGTCAATGCACAAGAAGCTGACGAAGCAGACGTTGCATTGAACATTATTACAATGAAAGAGGAAAATCTATAAAAGACCGACTTTTATATAGAAGTAATTTAAACTTTTTGTTTTGTAGCGAGAATTCTAGATTTTTTGGTCTGATGAAGCCTTTTTTTAGTAGCATAGCCTTAGCTACGTTAAGAAAAAAAGTCAAAATCAGAGCAAAACAAGATAAATTCACAGCCAGAAGAAAAAGTTTAAATCACTTCATAATAAAGAAAAACAGCAATCGAAAGGTTGCTGTTTTTGTTTTGGACTATTTTATGGTAGCATTAATCACTTCACACAATACACATAAAATGTAAACCAAAAAGCTTCTTTCGATTTAAAATCAATCACTTTTTCCGCTTTCCATCCAGGAATGTCAAAATCATGCGTTACGATTCTTGTGCCTTTGGGAAGTTCGTTTTCTAACTTCATGGAGAGTTTGCCCAAAGAATTGCGTGTTAGGTATAAAATCAGCGCGTCTGCTTTGGAAACATCAGCGTTTAGGAAATCTTTTTCCACAATTTTGATACGATCTGAAAGTCCAGCAACTTCTATATTTTTTCTAGCAATTTCAATAGCTTTAGGTAGTATTTCGTAACCGACACAGCCTACATTAAAAAGTTGGGCAGCAGCAATCAATGTACGTGCGTCGCCACAACCTAAATCTATCAGTGTGTCACTATCTTTGAGTTGTAAAAGTTTTAATTTTTCATGAATTACTTCAGATATAGTCACCTCGAAAGGTTTCTCGAGTTGAGTGGTTAATTTTTCCAAAATGCATACAGTTTTAAAGGGAATTATATATATACGTGTTTTTTCAAATTTTCAAAAGTGTCAGAGATGTAAAAAGCACACAGACTTTTCAAACGTATAATCAATTCTTGATGAACAAACTCATCGTTCTCGTTGACTTGCGAGAGAAATGCTTGCACACCATTTTCAGTAATCTCTTCATGATACACTTCATAAAATTTGGTGCCGACTAGCAATCCTTTTGCCGCAGCTTTCAAATCATTACAAAAAAGCAGCGCGACTTTATCCGCCACAATTTCCATCAATCTTGAAGTGATTAACAGGTTTTCAGAAGTATCTGTTTTTGCTGTTTTTTTAGTAAAAGGATTCCATTCGTATTTAGCACTCATGTCCTTAATTTCCTTGCCTTTTTCAGCAGCATTTGCCATTTGCTCCACACGTTTCAAAATAGTTTCATACTGTTCAATGGCTGCTGTATTCCCAAACAAGGTTCCTATATTTCCCGCAAACGGTAAAAGCGTCAACAGTAAATTAATCAACGAAAATCCTTTATCGGCTGCACCACGCCAAACATCAGTTGAGGTAATTTTTGAATGTTCAAAATAAATATGTGCCAATTCGGTTGTAATCAAAAATAAGAGCGCATTTGGTTCCAAATAACGAATACTTTTCGACTCTAAAAAGTTGATGCCAACAATCAAAAATGCAGGTTTTCCTTCTACACCAATCACAGAATTAGCATAATTTCCACGACCAATATAACATTCAGGAATGTTCATTTTTAGCGCAGTACAAATCGCCGTAATGCGTTGTGCAATTTCAGGATAATTGGCTGTTTGTAGTTGATCTGAAAAAGAAATTACAGCGTTGTAATCTGGCGGATTCAGTGCTGCAATAAAATTATTCAAAGTATCGAAAAAGCCTTTGGCGTTTTTAAAACAACTTGGAATAACTTCAGGTAAAATTGCTTTCTTTTCTATGGTTTGAAAGGAATTATTATCAAATGTATTTGTGAGATTAAATGTTTTTGTTTGAAGCATCTCTTGAATAATCGCCGCTTTTTCTTGATAATTCTCATGAATGTATAATGCTGCAATTCGTGAAGCGACCAACGGCTGCAATTCCGCTAATTGATGCACGGTTTTGGAAGTATTTTCTTCTAATGCTTCCTGAATGTGTAGAATGGCTTCCAAAATGATAATTTTCAATTGTCTTCCACCTTCGCCTTTAAAAATATTGGTAGTTTTTGCAGGCAATAAATCGGTGATACTATCATCAGGAAGTGTGTCGTAAATGGTTTGATACACAGCTTTTGCATCCGAAAATTGTCGCGCATACGTTAAATGTTGCGCATAATTCAAATTGAATTCGAAAATGACTTCCGCTTTCTTTTCTTTCTGTAAAAACAAAGCACATACATGTTCATGAAAAGCAATCGTATGTTTGGCAGTTTCCTTTTGTTGAAACGGAAGTAATAGTCCTAAAATCTTCTGTTGTTCAGAAAAAGTCAATTGCCAATCGGTTACAATTTGTACCAACGTTTTGCCAAAAGTTTTGTGCTCAGGAATGTATTTTATAAAAATGTCTGACCAGCCAATTTCTTGCTCCACAACAATTCTACCACGCCTCAAATACTGAATTAACTCAGATTTGAGCGTATTTTTGAACGTATCTGTAGTAGCACTTTGCAACTGAAATAGGCGAAAAGCTAAGGTAATATGCGCTTCCTTTTTTGAATAGTTTATCGCCAACACATCTCCAAAAGTTGCCAATCGATTTTTGGATATAATCACAGGTAACAATTCTCTAAAATACGTATCGTTCATAAATTCGGTGTAAAACGATACCGTTTCTGTCGTAATTAAATCTTTGCCTGTTTTTTCTTGAATTGTGAAATTTTCTGAAGAAAGTTGTGTGGTAGTAAACTGATATTCTGCATCTTTTCCCACTAAAAAAACACGGTCTGACGTCAACACAAAAAGCCAATTCACGTTTTTAGTCGCTACATCTTCTGTGATTAACTGAACGTCGGTGATGCCCAAAATACTAAGTATAGATTCTTTAATTAGTAATTGATGAAAAATGAAGTTCTGCGTTTCTAAATCTACAGAAGTGACAAAAGGCAATTGCTCAGTATTATCAAGCGCATACAAATGATCGTTTTGAGTGGCTAACACAAATTCTTGCAAGTGAATAAAGAATGCTTGTTTGGAAAGTTCAAAATCAACCGCTTTTTTAGTCTCTTGATAGGAAGAAAGATGCTTCTCCACATACATTGCCTGTACATACACAATACTTTCATTTTTGATAAATTGCAGTCGCGTGACGGTAATCAATTCCTTTTTTGGATCATTTTTTAAATCCACATCAACGGTAAAACCTTTACGAATCTTCTTGAATGTCAAATGCTCCTGCGATGCTTTTTTATAAAATGATTGTAGTTCCGTTTGTAGTCTATGTAACGAAAAATGTGGAGTTACGTAGAGTTTGGCGGTGGTGTTTTTGGAAGAATCACTAAATCCTTTAAAAAAGTTGAACATTCGTATCGCAATAATTTTAGAGAAAAGTACACAATTTTAGGTACACCACCATCTTTTCTTGTATTTACGTAGACATCGTATGGGAAAAAACAATAGAAAAGTCTTACAAAAATGATATTTTACGAGTAATTATTAACCATAAAATATTACAACATGAAAAAAAAGAAATTCACCTCAAAGTTGAGTTTAGGAAAAACAAATGTGTCTAATTTATCGGAAGTTCGCGGTGGTTATTATCCTCCGTTCGAATCCGAATATAACAATTGCAACGGAACTGGAAGCGGCGGAAGTGGCGGAACGCATAGCAACAATTGTAGCGGACAAACCTGTGGAAACTGCAATACTGCGGCGCATCCACTTTCTGATCCTTTGCACTGTAGAACATGTCATACAGGTTGTTAATGTGATTTAACGATTCAGTATGTCAAATCGAGTGTAGTGGAGATTCATTAGAAAATTGAGCATCTAAGACTTCTCGACTGCGCTCGAACTGACATTTTTAACATATCAATTTATTAATTTGAAAATGTACCAATGTTTTATTTTTTACTATGTCTTTGCGATCGCTATAAAGTCCAACACCCAAATAACTCGTGTATTCGTAATAAAAAATGATACTCGAAAGTGTGTAAATTTAAAAGTTTAGTTTTTGAACTAATTCAAAATTTAACATTTAACATTTAGACCTTTCTAAAATCCCATGCTTTAGTATTAAAAATCGAACTGACATATATTTTTAAAGAAAGGTGCGTTGCTTAAAACAATCCGTGAATTTCTGCATCAATCTTGTTGATAACACTTCCTAAATCTTCAGGATTGTCTACAAAATCTAAATTGTCTACATCAATAATTAGTAATTTTCCTTGATCATATTTGGTAATCCAAGCTTCGTAGCGTTCGTTCAAACGACTTAAATAATCAATACTGATGGAATTCTCATAATCGCGTCCACGCTTGTGAATTTGCGCAACGAGCGTAGAAATATCAGCGCGTAAATAGATTAATAAATCGGGTGCATCTACTAATTTTTGCATCAGTTCAAACAGCGATTGGTAATTTTCATAATCGCGATTTGTCATCAATCCCATAGCGTGTAAATTGGGCGCAAAAATGTGTGCATCTTCATAAATCGTACGATCTTGAATGACTTTTTTACCGCTTTCACGAATTTGTAATACTTGTCGGAAACGACTGTTTAAGAAATAAATTTGAAGATTAAAGCTCCAACGTTCCATTTGTGTGTAAAAATCATCCAAATACGGATTGTCCACTACATCTTCAAAATGCGCTTCCCATTTGTAATGTTTTGCCAATAATTTTGTTAACGTTGTTTTCCCTGCGCCAATGTTTCCGGCAATTGCAACATGCATGTGATTCTGTGATTAGGTGTTTGCTTTACAATCGGACTAACGGATTTTATAGTCGATTCTAAAATTATTCATTCTACTTATTCTTTTGTTGGTTTTTTGAGTTGAAATCGGTACAATACAATTCCGTCGTAAATATACAAGATATCATCGTGAAGCGAAAACTGTTTGATGGCAATTCCGTCAGATGGTATTTTTATAAGATAAACGTCATCATCAATACTATAGTGTAATTGTTTGTCTTTTAAAAAGATAATTTCCTCATTCGTCATGTCAAAATCAGTCGCGCCTTCTAGTGGTTTTTCAGAGAGCAAACTTCCGTAGATATTGTACAGATACAGTGTGGTCTCCGTCAAAACGCGACAAAAATTATAATTGCTTTTAAGTGCGACGAATTTTTCAGGAATTGGTAAATTTTGCACAGGCGTTGTCTGCTGTAGATAGTTAAATACTTCCAATTGTTGCGTATTGGTATCAAAAATCCAAAAATTACGATCGTTTGCAGTAGTTGCCGCAGCAAGATTTTTGAATTCAGCCGTAATATTAAAATCGATTTTTTTGATCTCGTTTAAGGTATTATCGAGAACGATCGCCGTATTAAAATCTTTATAGAAAAGTGTAATTTTCAGTGGATTTAAAATATCAACCGTAGCAATATCGCCTAGTTGCAAATTATTATACACCCATTCTTTTCCGTCTTGTCGTTTGATGAGAATATTATCTTGAATCACATACAACGCACCAAAATTGTCTATCGCTACAAAACGATCGACTGCCAAGCTATCTTGCTGTTGCAGCGTCGCTATGATGGTTTTCTGTCCAAAACTGACAAAGGAACACAGAAAAAATAAAGAAAAAAATATTGATTTCATGATTGACAAATTACAAAAAATGAACCGTTTTTTTAATGTAGCAATGTATCAATTTTTTGATGTACGAATGTGTTAATTTGAAGATTTGAAAATGAATTGATTTGAAAATGTAGTTACCAAGCAGATTTCGATACAAAATTCTTCCAGAATTTCACTCAATCTGACGTTTAGAGTTTCAACTTCAATTTCGAGTTCAACTTCAATTTCACAGTACGTCACTTCGAGTGTCCTGAACTTGATTCAGGATCTATCGAGAAGTACTTTGAAAAGGAATGCTTTCATTTGAAAATGTAGTTACCAAGCAGATTTCGATACAAAATTCTTCCAGAATTTCACTCAATCTGACGTTTGAAGTTTCAGATTCAAGTTCGACTTCAATTTCACCACATGTCAGTTCGAGTGTTTTTATACAGCGAAGCGAATATAAAAATGTATCGAGAACAGCTATGAAGTTGACTAGTACAAAGGTTTAAGATTCGCGCATTCAATTACTTTTCGATATATTTTTCGCGCACTCAAGACCACTAGAAGTTGATACTTGGTAAAGCTTGCCGAAATGAACTACCTTTACACAATTAGAAAATCTCAATACTCACATCTAACACCTCAATACTAATGATTTATTCATTCAAAGGATATATTCCCGTCGTACACGAAAGTAGTTTTGTACATCCGCTAGCTGCCGTTACAGGCAACGTGATTATTGGAAAAGATTGTTACATCGGTCCAGGCGCTGCCATTCGTGGAGATTGGGGAGAAATTATTTTAGAAGATGGAGTAAACGTGCAGGAAAATTGTACGGTACACATGTTTCCAGGAAAATCGATTGTATTGAAAGAAAGTGCACATATTGGTCACGGAGCGATCATTCACGGTGCCAATATTGGTCGAAATGTGTTGGTGGGAATGAACACGGTGATCATGGACGATGCAGAAATTGGCGACGAAAGTATCATTGGAGCGATGGCATTTGTAAAAGCACAAACAGTGATTCCGCGTCGTAGTTTGGTGGTGGGAAATCCTGCGAAAATCATCAAAGAAGTTAGTGACGAAATGATTGCATGGAAAACCAAAGGCACACAACTCTATCAACAATTACCCGCCGATTGTCATGAAAGTCTTCGAGAAGTTGAACCGCTACGTGAAGTTCCGAAAGATCGTCCTACGCAGGAAGCGTTTTATGATACGCTAAGGGATTTTATGGGGAAGTGATTGTCATATTGAGGCAACAGATTAAAAATTTCAACAAGCTTTTGTGATGACAAATTATATATGTCATGAAGTACTCAGATACGTCATTGCGAAAATTTCGTAGAAATTTGTGGCAATCTGCTACTATCAAAGCATAATGTTAATATGAAATAAACAGATTACCGCGCTACGCTCGTAATGACGAATCATAGATGCAGAGTTAAGTTTAAATATATGCAATACAAATACTTATAAAAACTTGTCAATGGTAGTATTATAGAATTTAGAATTCTTTCCTAAACTTCAAACATCCGCAACACCGCTTTCTCATAAATCGCTTTCACACGATCATATTCTTGCGGATTGCTATTTAAAAAATGCTCAATCATCACACCAGCATTGATTTCCAAGACATAGAACTCTCCAAAAGTTGTTTCAATAATATCCACAGAACAGAAGCGAATATTGATTGTATTTGCAGCTTTGATGGCAAGTTGTTCTAAGCTTTCATTTTCTATGATTTCTGCTAGTGCACCTTCGCCTAAATTACTTTTCCAATTGACTTCTACGATGGTTCCTTTCGGAGGAATATCACTTAGTTTTTGATCTTTGTTGTTGGAAAAAATAGCTAGAATCGTGTCTAAAGCGTCTGCTGAAAAGTTAGTTTGCAACAACTCTAAAATAGTTTTGGAGCCGTCAGCTTCGACAGAAGGAATGTTTTTCTGATACAACAATTCCACTACACCATCTAAGATCACAGCTCTGTATTCTTTCTTGATATCGTAAAAAGGAGACAAACAAATACTTCTATATTTCGCAAACAACTCATGAATCGCTTGTTCTAGTTGCGTGATGGTTTTTACTAAAAACACATCGTTTCCGCCAGTGCCGTCCACAGGTTTGCAGACAATATGTTGCTTATTTTCGTGGAAATACTTTAAAATTTGCTGCCAATTTCCAATACTTCCCACATACTTTTCCATGTTTGGATTTAAAAATAACGTATGTGCTACAGTCGGAATATTGGCTGCTTGCAACAGATCCGTAGTCGCTGTTTTGTCGCCTGCAATCATTTTGGAAGTAGCAGAATTCAACTCAAAATTATAACCAAAAATATGTTTGTGAATGTTGTTTTTTGAGAGTTTCAGAATCCAGTCATAGGAGAAAGAATCTATCGTAATTCCGTGATCGTTAGCAATATCAAAAACGATGCGAACTAAATTTCGTTTGCTGTTGGAGATATAAGACATACATGAAATAATTAGCTGTTACTTTCCCCTTTATTGCGTTTTCTATTGATCTTTTCAAAAATCAATTCTTTCAATGTTTCCAAAGCGGTTTTAATTACAGGAACTTTGGTTTTCTTCAGTAGTAAATCTACTTTTCGATTCAAATTATCAAAATCAGCTTCAGGATAACGATTGATCATTGGTATCAAATACTTCGTAATTCCTTCTGCAAAAAATTGTTGTCCCTCCGCTGAAAAACGGGTTTCTTCATTCACGAAATCTAAATACCCTGTAAAATTGTTCACAAGAATCTTAATGTTAGATTTTACTAAACTTTGAATATTTGATGCACTCGGATCATCAGCATTGGCTCGAATTTCTTTATTACCCAACTCAAAATAACGCAATTGTAAACCTAAGCCAAATTGATGAACAGAAAGCATTTCCTTTTCATAGATATATTTATCTTTTCGGTCTAATTTTGTATAAACAGAAGTCAAAATTCGCCAACGCTTAAAAAATGATTCCGCAACTTCATTCTTGTAACTTAGTCCTAATTCTTTATCTTCAAGAACTACAATAAAATTTTGTTCATCTGTAAGTTTTTCAACAATCAATCGTGTTTCAGGATCGTTGAAACTAGGTAACTTTTCATCATTTTGATAGCCAAACTTTAACTCATTCACAACGGCTTCATAATCTTTAATGTCCCAATAACGTTTGCTCAAAGGAAAACGTTCTTCCGTTCCACAATTTGTGAGTGCAATACAGGCAAGGACACTTAAGAAAATTTTGATCTTAGTCATTCAATTTTATTTTTGGTTGTTTAAATGCAGATAGTGACTCCAATAAGCTATCTACTTCTCTTTCATATTTTTTTTGTTCACTCAATACATAACTGTGAAATGTATCGTAATCATATTTCTTCTGATATGTATCTTCAGCTTTAGTAAATTGCGAGATAACTTCTTGAATTTCTTCTGCTGATGGCTGTTGCAAAGTTACTAGTTTGGCTTTTATTTTTCGTACGTAAAGCTCAGTAATTTTTATGTGATACTTTTCGTGTGTGAGTAAATCTTTATCTGCGCTATGCGTGTTGTATACGTACGATCTTGAAGGGTGAAATAGGGAAATTACGCTTACTGAGTCTGGTTCAATATCAGTTTCAATGGAAGTTACAACATAAGCGAATTCTTTACTTCCGTATAACGTTTTCTTAAAGAACTCCAACCCACGAAAATTTTCAAAAGTAATCTCATCAATCTTATCGTAAGTAAGCGGACTTTCGTAATTTAAGAAGTTGGTATGATTCAACGTCAATACCACTCCAACAATAACAAAAAGTGAGATCAATGTATATTTCAAAAACTTTTTTAATCTCCTGAATGGATTTTTGTTATTCTTTTTATATTCCTTGAAAGCCAAATATGAATGGTAAAATAAAGGAGATAAATACACTAAAAAAGCAAGGATAATAATGAGTTTCGGATTCATCACAATATTTTGATTACAACACCTCCAAATTCAACTCATGCGTCTGTTTCCCTTTGGAAAGCGCAATATAACTCTGTACACTTCCCAAATACGGAAGCAAGGTCAATTTCGTAATAATAAACTTTTCGTACGCTTCTACATCTTCCACAACAAGTTTCAACAAATAATCAAAATTTCCCGTGATCCGATGGCATTCTACCACTTCAGGAAACGTATTGATCTGTTTTACAAAACGTTCCAAATAACTGCGCGTGTGTCCTTGGAGTGTGATGCCGATAAAAACGGTTTGCTTCAAGCCTAACTTTTTAGCATTCAATAGCGCTACATAATCGTCAATATAGCCTTCTTTTTCTAACTTTTTAATACGTTCAAAAACAGGCGTGGTTGACATCTGTAATTCCTCTGCCAAACTTTTGGTGGTGCGATTGCTATTCTGTTGCAGCAACTTCAAAATTTTCAAATCAACTTGATCTAACTTCATAGGTTTTCAGATAAAAAATATAAAAATGCTGCATCAAACAGCTTCTAAAAGAAAAAAGTATAATTAAAAATCAAAAATAAAGAAAAAAACACTGCATATGGCAATGTAAAGCAGTGTATTTATTTTGAAACGAATCGAAATGAGTATTTTTGTTCGCTATTTGTTGAGAAAGAAAACACAAAAAAATACAAACGCTCATGCCTATTGTACCGCTGAAAATGCCCAAAATGGGAGAAAGTATCTCGGAAGCCACTGTCATCAGTTGGATGAAAAATGTTGGAGATACGGTCGAAATTGAAGAAACTATTTTAGAAGTTGCCACGGATAAAGTAGATTCTGAAGTCCCATCGCCTTGTACGGGAACCATTACTGAAATCCGTTTTCAACCCAATGATGTAGTCCCAGTGGGTGAAATCATTGCTATAATTGATGCTTCCGAAAATGGAGAAATCGTAGCGGAAGTTTCCCAAGAAGCGACAACGGTTGCAGAATCAGCACCAAAAGAAACAAGCGTTCCTACTTCAAACAATTCAATATCTAACATACAACACTCAGAATTCGTTAGAAATCCAGATGCCTTCTTATCGCCTTTAATCGTAAACATTGCAAAAAAGGAAAACATGACGATTGAAGAAGTGCAAAGTATTCCAGGCACAGGAACGGACGGACGCATTCGCAAAAGTGATGTGTTTAACTATCTAAAAAATAGAACCTATCCGCTACCGAGCAGACCGCAAGCACCAACACAACCAGCACAACCGAAAAGCAGTTACAATCCGCCACCAATCAAATTTGTGGAAGGACATGATAACGTAATCGAAATGGATCGCATGCGCAAAATAATTGCCGATCATATGGTGTATTCCAAGCATACATCGCCGCACGTGACAGCCTATATCGAAATTGACGTGACGAATATGGTGAATTGGCGCAACGCGAATAAAGTAGCTTTCCAAGAAAAATACAATCAACGATTAACCTTTACACCTTTATTCGTAGAAGCAGTCGCAAAAGCAGTTGGTGATTTTCCAGGTATCAATGCTTCGATATCGGAAGATGGAAAAAAGATCATCGAGCGCAAAGACATCAACATCGGAATGGCAACGGCTTTGCCAAGCGGAAACTTGATTGTTCCTGTAGTGAAAAATGCAGATGAAAAAAACCTAAAAGGCTTGGCAACGGAAGTCAATCATTTGTCAACAGCAGCTAGAGATAACAATCTCAAACCAGAAGAAATTCAAGGAAGTACATTCACCATTTCTAATGTAGGAACTTTTGGAAGTTTGATGGGCACACCAATCATCAATCAACCAGAAGTGGCAATTCTCGCCTTGGGAATCATCAAAAAACGTCCAGAAGTCATCACCACAGAAAACGGAGATGAAATCGCAATCAGAAGCATGATGTATCTCTCTTTATCCTTTGACCATAGAGTTGTAGATGGATACCTTGGAGGATCGTTCCTGAGAAAAGTAGGAGACTATCTAGAAGAATTTGATCCGAATCGAAAGATATAAAGTTTGAAATTGAAATTGAATTTGAACTCGAAGCCAAAGAAACAATAAAGTGTCAAAACTCAGAACGTCACTTCGAGTGTCCTGAACTTGTTTCAGGATCTATTGAGAAGTACTTTGAAATTACTATAGGAATTAGGCATTAGGGATGAGGAATTAGTGAAGTTTTAAAGGAAAATAATTTAAAATAAATACACTTCGACAAGTTCAGTGTAAACACGAAAATACAAATAAACAAATCAACGAATTAACAAATCAACAAACAACCAAAAGCGCAGCGACCCAAAACCCAACATCCAAAACCCGCAAAAAAATGACAGAAACAACACAACACACAATAGAAATAACCAAAACAACGACTTCCAACGTCTCAAAACTCGATTTTGACAACATTCCACTAGGCCGAACTTTTACCGATCACATGTTTATCTGTTCGTATGAAGATGGAGCATGGCAAACACCAAAAATTCAACCCTTGGGAATGATTCCAACGCATCCAGCGGCGATGGCATTGCATTACGGACAAGCTATTTTTGAAGGAATGAAAGCTACAGTGAGCACTGAAGGAGAACCGTTGTTGTTTCGTCCTGAAGAAAATGCAAAACGCTTAAACTTCAGTGCGCGTCGTATGGGAATGCCAGAATTTCCAGAAGAATTATTTGTGGAGGGATTAAAGAAATTGGTAGACATGGAACGCGGTTGGATTCCGCCACAGGAAGGAAGTGCGTTGTATTTGCGTCCGTTTATGTATGCGACTGAGCCATTCATCGGAATGCGTGCAGCGACAAGTTATCACTTCATCATCATTGCGTCACCAGCGGGACCTTTCTTTACCAAACGTATCAAGTTGTTTGCGGAAACAAAATACATTCGTGCTGCGGAAGGTGGAACAGGAGAAGCAAAAGCGGCTGGAAACTATGCTGCTGCCATTCGTCCAACGGAAATTGCAAAATCGAAAGGGTTTGATCAGGTGTTGTGGTTAGATGCGCATGAGTTTGAATACATTCAAGAAGTGGGAACGATGAATATCTTCTTTAAAATCAACGGGAAATTCATCACACCAAGTTTGGATGGCGCTATTTTAGACGGAATCACACGCAAAAGTGTCATTACAATTTTAGAAGACCATAATTATGAAGTGGAACAGCGTCCGATCAAGCTTTCGGAAATTATAGAAGCTTCTCAAAATGGAAGCCTCGAAGAAGCTTTTGGAACAGGAACAGCAGTAGGAATCGCGATGATTCAAGCAATCGGTTACAAAGACACGGAAATTCACGTTTCTGATGAAAGTCCAGTAGGACAATTGGTCATGGACACGATCAACGGAGTTCGCTCAGGAAAGCTTAAGGATACGCATAATTGGATGGTTTCTGTTAGTTAGTATTGGGTATTGAGATGTTAGTATTGAGATCAATCGAAATAAAATTTTCATACTAAGCTTAATTTAGTATCACATAAAAAAACACTAAACGTCACTTCGAGTAAATTTGCCTTGCAAATTTGTATCGAGAAGTACTTTGAAAAAAATATATCTATAGAATTTGAGAAATTAGTTTTGAAAGGCACTCAATACTCACTACTAAAATCTCACTACTAAGTAAAAAATGAACAAAAAAACACTAGAAAAAGGATTCTCATTGCTTTGTACCGCCAAAGCAATGGCAACATTATACGAAGATAATTTTAAGCAAGTTTCCAAATATGTACATGCGACTTCACGCGGACATGAAGCGATTCAGTGTGCAATTGGAATGCAATTATTGCCACAAGATTATGCCTTTCCATACTACCGTGATGATGCGATGTTGCTGTCTATCGGAATGCGTCCGTATGATTTAATGTTGCAATTATTGGCCAAAAAAGATGATCCGTTTTCTGGTGGACGAACGTATTATTCACATCCAAGTTTGCGAGATGCTGATAAGCCAAAAATTCCGCATCAATCGTCAGCGACGGGAATGCAAACGATTCCTGCGACAGGTGTGGCGATGGGAATGAAATACAAAGAAATTCAAGGGATTGAAGACCAAGCAGCAAAAGATTCCCCATTTGATAATACGCGCGATTTGAATCCGATTACAGTTTGTTCTTTGGGAGATGCTTCGGTAACGGAAGGAGAAATTGCAGAAGCATTTCAAATGGCAGCTTTAAAACAATTGCCAATTCTATATTTAGTACAAGATAATGGTTGGGATATTTCAGCGAATGCAGAAGAAACCAGAGCGCAAAATGCCGCAGAATATGCAGAAGGTTTCAAAGGATTAGATGCGATTTCTATTGATGGTGCTAACTTTATAGAAAGCTATGAAACACTTGAAAAAGTTATCAAAACGATTCGTGATGAACGTCGTCCAATTTTAGTACATGCCAAAGTTCCGTTGTTGAATCATCATACGTCAGGTGTGCGCATGGAATGGTATCGTGACGATTTGGAGGAAGCACGTTCGCGCGATCCGTATCCAGTGATCAAACAGCAATTGTTAGATAATGGTTTTTTAGAAACTGAGGTTGAAAAAATAGAAGCAGAAGCCATCGCACAGGTCAAAGCAGATTTTGAAGAAGCGTTGCAAGCAGATGATCCAACACCAGCGGATTTGTTTACACATGATTTTGCGCCGACGCTAATTACTAGTGAAGTAGGAGAGCGCAATCCGGAACGTGAAGAAAAAGTCGTGATGGTTGATTGTGCCTTGTTTGCTGTAGAGGAACTCATGCGCGAACACAAAGAATGTTTATTATACGGACAAGATGTTGGTGGACGTTTAGGCGGCGTGTTCCGTGAAGCTGCGACTTTAGCACAAAAATTCGGAGATGATCGTGTGTTCAATACGCCGATTCAGGAAGCATTTATTGTAGGTTCTACAGTGGGAATGAGCGCTGTTGGATTGAAACCAATCGTTGAGGTACAATTTGCAGATTATATTTGGCCAGGACTCAATCAGTTGTTTACGGAAGTGAGTCGTTCGTGTTATTTGACCAACGGAAAATGGCCCGTTTCTATGATTTTACGTGTGCCGATTGGCGCGTATGGAAGTGGCGGACCGTATCACTCATCTTCAGTAGAATCTGTCCTAACCAACATTCGCGGAATCAAGATTGCCTATCCAAGCAACGGAGCCGATTTAAAAGGCTTGATGAAAGCTGCGTATCACGATCCAAATCCCGTCGTGATTTTAGAGCACAAAGGTTTGTATTGGTCAAAAGTTCCGGGAACCAAAGGTGCGACTTCCATCGAACCTGCAGAAGATTATATGTTGCCATTTGGAAAAGCCAATGTGCTACAAGAAATCTGGAAGCAAGATGATAAAGAAACCTTAACTGTGATTACTTATGGAATGGGAACACATTGGGCAATGAATGCTTCCGAAGGACAACGCGAAAACATTGAAATCATCGATCTGCGAACGTTATTTCCATTAGACGAAGAAACGATTATCGAATCCGTTAAAAAGACAGGGAAATGCTTGGTCGTAACTGAAGAACCTGTGAATAATTCCTTTGCACGCGCTATTGCAGGAATGATTCAAGAACAATGCTTCAAGTACTTAGATGCGCCTGTCATGGTGATTGGTTCGGAAAATATGCCAGCCATTCCACTCAACAGTACTTTGGAGCAAACCATGATTCCATCTACAGAAAAAGTAAAAGCGAAAATTGACGAATTAATACGGTACTAATTTATTAATGTACTAATGTAATAATTTGCTTATAGCGAATCTAATCCTAAAAGAGTATTTTTTAAATAAAATGCTCTTTTTTTGTGAATTTATGTTAAAAAAATAAGTTATTCTTGAAATTATTAAAAAAAAATAGTAACTTTAATCAGGTTTTACAGATTCAGCCTGTAAAATGAAGGTGTTAAAACGATAATTCTGATTAATTTTTAAAAAATGAAGCTGAGATTTAAATAAAATAAAACATAAAAAAAGGGACTATGAAGACATGTCCCTTTTGCTTTTTGGAAAAAATTATAATAAATGCTTGCCGGCTATTTATAATAAAGAAACAAGATTGTCTCATCTCTGTTTTTCCCTTTTTGTATTTACAAATATACAAAATTTTATAGTTTTTTCCAATAAGAACAAATGTCTTTAGCTTATTGGTGTTGTAGCGAACACAACAAAATAATTTATCTATTATTTATGAAAACTATATACGTACCATATAGAATTACTCTTTTAAATAAAGCAAAAGAAGAACAGGTTTTAAGTCGCTTTAACGGGCATTTAGACCTCATATATTTAGTCAAGGAATTTTGTGACTACATATTAAAGAATAAAAAGTCATATTATGACTCTCAAGGGAACTCGAGAACTTTTACTTTGGATAATTTGTCTAGAGTTAGTTTCAAAGACAGAATTGTTCTTGGGGATTTTGAATCAGGATTTACAGGAGATAAAATGCTTGTTAAAGATAACAATAACAACGGTTTATTGTTTGACGTGATTCCAGAGTATTTACAAGCTAGAGAATTATTTTTTCTTTTTTATATACCAAAAGATTACAAGTATGCATCTTTGATTCTTCAAAAAAAGAATAATCATGGAGTGAAAACAGCTCTGTTAAATTCATTTAATGAATTTTTGAAAATGAAAGGGTATAAAGATTTTTTTATTTCGTTTGTTCCAAGCGCAAATTTTAAAGATTTAATTGAAGGTTTGAAATTTGGAGAAATTAGACAAGTAAAATTTAAAATGCCCTCTTTTGGTTCTTTAAGGAATACAGATAACGGTTTGAGTTCTTTTTTTAAAAATAATATTTCTCAGATGGTTGTTAAACCATTAAAGGGTGAAGATGTTTCAAAACAAAGAAAAATACTACTGAGTTTGTTTTCCAATCATTATGAATTTGATGATTTAATATTTATTCCAGGGATTTCTCAAGGACTTAGTGAAATATCCTTTTTGATAAATTATAAAGGGATACGTAAGACATATTACATAAAAGAAAAATCTAAAATTAGGTCTAATATGGATGTTAGCAGTAGACTATCTTATGAAAATAATTATCCTACAAGAGAATCAATGATAAAAGTAGCTTTAGAAATAGCTAAATCATTTTTTAACGAGGACGATAGCAATCTAGCGGCTTAAAGCGAATCTTTACTTTTATTTTAAAACTCCAAAAGTTTCTTCTTTTGGGGTTTTGTTTTTAGTATCGTATCATTTTTAGAGGAAAGAAGTATATAAATACACATATCAACCACTTCTTTCCTAGAATTCCTGTATATTTGAGTTCCACTCTTCATTTTTAGAACAAAACCGTATGAACTATTTTAGCAAATTAGGAATAGTAATCCTGTTATTACTATTGCTCACTTCGTGTTCCTCTAAAAAGAAAGAAATCTTTTTCTACCATTGGACAACAGACTTTGAACTGAGTGATTCAAAGAAAAAACTATTGGATTCGTTAGACAGTAAAAAACTCTACACAAAATTTTTCGATGTAACCTATTCGGGAAGTCAAAGAGGTCCGCTTCCCACAGCAACGATTCAATTTGAAGATGCAAAAATTGTCGGAAATACTGAATTAATTCCCGTTGTTTATATTACGAATGAGGTTTTTAAGGAAATGAAAAAACTGTCGGAAGCAGAAAACTTAGCACGAAATATTAGCGATAAAATAGGAAGATTGCTAAAGCGATATGAGTTGAATGTAAAAGAGCTTCAATTTGATTGCGATTGGTCCATGGCAACACGCGAAAACTATTTTACGTTTCTAAAAGCAATCCGAACCCAAGTATCGTATCAGGAAATGGGCAAACCTAAATTGTCTGCTACTATTCGTTTGCATCAAGTGAAGTATAAAGAAAAGACGGGAATTCCGCCTGTAGATAGCGGCGTGATTATGTTTTACAATGTGGGAGAGGTCACATCATATACAGAAACAAATTCAATTTTAAATCTAGACACTGTCGATAAATATGTCGCTTCCTTAGCGGAATATCCGTTGAAATATGATGTTGCCTTGCCTTTATTTTCTTGGGCAGTAGTTTTTAATCAAGGAGAGTTTCGAGATTTGTTGGCGGATGTTCCGAGTACTGCTTTCAATCAATTACAAAAAGAAGGAAATTATTATTATAAAGAAGAAAGTGGCGTTTTTGCGGTACATCATTACTTGTATAAAGGTGATCAAATGCGCTATGAAACGGTTGATGCGCAACTTTTATCTGCCTTAGCAAATCGGATCAAAAAATATGCAGCACAAGATTTTAATATCATTTACTATCATCTCAACTCTAACGTAGCAGCTCAGTTTTCTGCTGCAGCAATTCAACAACTAAGTCAAAAATTTTAGCCCATGAAAAAGATAGTTTTACTTTTAACATTACTTCCGGCGTTGCTGAGCGCGAAAGTATATACGTTCAGCTTTTGTGGGTTTTATTATGATCCAGGAGTTCGCGATATTTTATTGTTGGATCAGACCTTGATTTCTGATCCGTCGTTGTATCCTTTTCTGAATTGTAAAGATGCTCGATTTTGTGAACCTTTCGGGAATGCATCGGATGTCGATTCGTATGATAATTTGGAAGAATGGGAACGTTATTTCAATCAGGCATTAACGAAAGACGATATTAGAAAAGGATTTTACCATCCGACTTTTTTAGATTTTGATAAATTCTTAAGAGATTATACTTCCAAAAATTACCAACCGAAAACAGAATTGGAACGTTATATTTTAAAGGCTTCCAACAAAGAAGAATTACTCCACTATTTTTGGTTTGCGAAAAAATGTGAGTTGATTTACAAAGAAAAATATGAATTAGAGCGTTCGTGGTATCAGGGAGAAAGTATTGCCACTACTACAGAAGATATTCAAAAAATGTATCAAGAAGCGATCGATTTATATAGCAAAACGCAAGATGCATTTTTAAAAAATAGAATCGGGTTTCAAATTGTGCGTTTGGCATTTGAGTTAGGCATGCCAGAAAAAACTAATGAACTATTTGAAACTTACATGAAATATGATGAACGTTCAAAATACATCTATTACAAAGCTATGGAACGCAATGCAACCATGTTGTACAAAAGTGGTAATAAAGTAGAGAGTTTACGTCAGTTTAGACAAGTATTTGAAAATCTTCAAGATCGAAAAGATGATGTTTTTTTGAGTTTGTTGCGTTTACCGATGCGCGATTTGGATTTGAGTAATCATTCACAGGAAAACGAATTGTTGCACTTTTTGTACGGATTTTATGGAAATAGTGTCATTGAATTAGAAGAAATCCTTAAAATCAATCCGAATTCTAGTTACGCTGAAGTGTTAGCGATGCGTTATTTTGATTCTTTGCATGAAATTTATTTTGGCGGCAGTCTTGATAGTGAAGAAGAGGAAGTATTCATTGAAAATATAGCGAATGTGGCGGCTATTGTTGACAATCAACTCAATAATTCGACTGTCAAGAACAAGGAGCTTTGGTCTATTTTTAAAGGAATCACCGAAATTGTAAAGGGAGAATATGAAGCGGCTACACAAACATTTACAAAGACGTACAACAATACGGCGTACAGGAATCAGGCAGAAATCTTCGTGTATGCGATTAAAGTAGTACAGTTGAAAGACTTAGATATCTATGCGATGGATCGTTTGTTTTTGGAATTGAAAGGAACTAAAAATCTGTATGGGAATCACGGCGTGCGTGGATTTTATTTCCAGAAAATGGCGCAGTTATATGCTGAGAACGGTCAAAAAATTATAGCAGCATTCTTAGACTATCAACCTGAACATTACGCCACAGTCAAAGTAGCAGAAGGTGACGAGCTTGCATCAAATTTTTATGCATCTGATTTTCTTTACGAGATGCACAAGTATTTGGAAGAAAACGAATTGTTAGCGGTCAAAGCATTAATTACAGCGACTTCCAAAACTGAATTGGAACATTTAATTGTGAGTATGTTTCCAGACGATAAAGATGATTTTATAAATGAAATGTTGGGAACGTATTATTTACGAGAAAATGATTTGGAGCAAGCAATTAGCTATTTCAATCAAGTAAAAGATCCAGAAAGTTATTACCAAGAAGGCATTCGAAACAGTCTTTTTTCGATTGCTATCAGCGAATATTTTAATGTGAGCTTTTTAGAACAAAGCGATCGTTTTCACAAAGACTATCCAGATATATTTACCACGCCAGAAATTAACAAAGAATATTATAAAGACAATAAATTACTCTTAGCGAAAACGTTACAACGTCTTGAAAATCTAGCACAAGAAGATGCTGTAAATGCTGGTGCGTACTATTACATGCTTGGAAATGCATGGTATAATTTAAGCGAATTGGGTTGGTTTGTAAACACCTTGCATTATCTTAATTCTGGGAATGATACTAGATATGCAATTGTAGGTGATGACGACTTTGGCAGCGAAGATGGCATACGCGATTCCAGCATGTTAGAAAGAGCCTTGAATTATTATGTAAAAGCCTATGAATTCACATCTGATGAAGAAATCAAAGCGAAAGCTGCTTTTGGGAAAGCAAAATCCGAAATGTGTTATGATAGTTCATGGAATGACAGTGCAGGGCAAAGAATTGTTACCGATTTTTGCCAAGAACATGCCATAGGTTTTGAACAGTTACAAGAACTTGAAAACACAAAATTCTACCAAGAAGTCATCAACGAATGCACGTATTTTAAAGCGTATTTGCAGGGAAATTGAAATGCTGAAAGGAGTCAGGAGTTAGGATTCAAGAGTCAGGACTCAAGAACCAAGAGCAATGCAAAAAACATTTGTGAGTTTGTGATGAAAAAGTTTATGGGTTTATAAGTTTAGTGGTTTAGCGTTTCATAGGAAAATAGTAATAGCTAATTAGTCTAAAGTGAAGTGATTTAGATTCTAGTAGTGCAGTAATTTAGAGATGAGAATCAGGATTTAAGAGCCAAGAGGAATACAAACAATATTTGTGAATTTGTGATGAAAAAGTTTATGGGTTTATAAGTTTAGTAGTTTAGTGTTTCATAGGGAAATAGTAATAGCTAATTAGTCTAAAGTGAAGCGATTTAGATTCTAGTAGTGCAGTAATTTAAAGATGAGAGTCAGGATTTAAGAGCCAAGAGCAATGCAAAAAATATTTGTGAGTTTGTGACTAAAAAGTTTGTGGGTTTATAAGTTTAGTAGTTTAGCGTTTCATAGGAAAAAGTCTAAAAGCGAAGCGGTCTTAATTCTAACAGCGAAGCGGTCTAAATACCAAAAGCGCAGCGGTCTAATATCTATGAGCAAAGCGAATTCAATTCAAAACCGTCTTAACCAACTTGTCATTCTCATACACATACTGCTCCAACACCTTGCCTTGTTCGTCATAAATAATGTATTCCCCGTGAAACAGTCCGTCTTTATAATAATATTCTTCTTTTAGTGCGCCGCTTTCGTAATACTCTTTCCAAGGACCTTCGGCTTTGCCTTTGCCGCGGTATTCGCCTTCAATTTCAATCGCGCCCGATTCGTAATAGGTGGTGCTTTTTCCAGATTTATACCCATCTTTATGATGAATCACAATTTTTTTATTGCCATTCGGATAGAAATACGTGACTGCACCATCAACGATTTTTCCATTATTATATTCCGTTCGATAGTGTAAAGCACCACCGCTGTGAAACTCTTCTACGATTCCGTGTTTTGTACCTTTCGCGTAGTGTTCCAAGCGTAGAATTTCCCCATCACCATGAAAATAATAAGTCTTTCCTTCCAAGTTCCCAGAAACATAACGTGAAGCTGAAATAAATTGTTCGTCGGTATCAAATGTAAGCCACAGTCCATCGCGTTGTCCATTTTTGAGGATGCCAAAGCTTTCTCCTAAAATTTGACCTTTGGACTTTGGATCGTATTGCTTCTCCACCACAACTTTCGAAATCCCTGATTTTACTTTTTTACCATTTTCATAGAAAAATGATTTGTACTTTCCATTGCGTTTGTAGCGAAAAAACAGTCCATTCTTTTCTCCATTTTGTATTGTTCCCAATTCTCTGACACGATTTTTACGATCTACCTTAATATACAAACTGTCTTGTGCAATCGCTGCTGTGGAAGAAATCAAAAAAATAGCTAATAAAAAGTATGCGCTACGAATCATTTTTTGTAGAATTTATTAAAGAGTAAAGATAAAAAATGTGTGGGAAGAAATGTTTAAGGAAAACTTAAAACATGTTACACTAAAAGCGGTAATACTTTTACAAGCTGATTTTTAAAATGTAAATGTAAGTTCTCCGTATTCTTATATCTCGTTCTGTAATGTCCTAGCTCCTCTAGTTTTTTTCTAAAATTGAGTAAACTTTGAATTTCTTCGGTGATTTCAGTAATTTGATTTCCATTTAAATAAAGTCCATTCAAATTAGTAAGTTCTCCTATGCTTTAAGGGATTTCAGTTAGAAATAAATGAGTCGTCTAGTGATTTGTATTTGAGGTATTTAGCAACCTTAATATGTTGTTGCTTCTGTGTAATACTCTTCCATAAGTTCTTTGAGAATATCCTTAAATCTAAAAAGAAACCCACTCAAATTCAAAGAAAATGAAAGAAATTTTATAAGTGCGTTGAGTATTATTTTTATAATTTAGGCTTTAAGAAGTCTTTCCAAACGTCAGAAAACATAAAAAATGTAAGCATTCCCAAAACCAAAGTAGCAACTCACAAAAACCAAAGCATCTTTTAACCAAAACCACAGCAGCTTTTTAGTACAGCATATTTTCACTCAACTTTCAAAAACATAAGCTCATCAAACCGACTGTCATACCTATGTTTCGTAGCTTTTACAGAAATCGTTTTCCCAGTGAATGTACCCCACATGGAATTGTACGTTTCAAACGAAAGCAATACACCTTCCTCGATTTTAGAAGTATCAAAATCAGTCACTTTTAATACAGTATCTGAATATTGAAAATTATCAAAACTCAGGCGAAGACTACCATTTTCATCTCGCGCTTTTTGAATTGCTTTTGACAAGAAATAGGCACGTGTCATTTTAGGATCATCACTAGATGTTTTCCTAACGATGCCATGATAAAAGATCTCACCGTCTACAAGCGTTAGATAGTGTTGCTCCTCATCATTTGGAGGCGTCAACTGATAGGTGATTTCTTGTGCATTTGCATAGGATACAAACAGTAAAATTGAATACAGTACATATCGTATCATATGAGTCCAAATATATATCTTGTTTACTAGTGAATCAACGCTTTAGTTGAAAAATTGTTGCACGGTTTCCCATGTAGCGTCTTTGTTAATCTCATATCCAAACTCTCTTGCTAATCCTTTTCTTTTGATCTGTGTCTGCAACCATTGATGTACTTTTTCAGGATGATCTAAATAGATATAAATATCTAAAAATGTATCATTAAATACATGTCCAATATAATGTGAACTCGTAATCTTTTGGATCTTTTCAAGAAACTCATCTTCCATTCTAACAGCAATCGTATTTTCCTGCGGATTCGCCAATCCATTTTCATGGCATTGCGCTTCATCTAATGCAATAGCAATTTTTAAACACCAAGGATAACTAACCTTGTCTTCATAACTTTTATAGTATAGATTGAAAGAACCTATAGCTGGTTTTCCATTTTCCAATGTCGCTTCAAGAATTGCAAATTCTTCCTTAGGAGAAGTATTTTTCGAGGCTGCTTTTTTTTCCTGTTTGCATCCTGTAAAAAGAGATAGAATTCCCATAAGCAAGACGATTGTTTTTCCTGTTTTCATGAGTAAGATTGTTGCCTATAATTGCTGCGTGAGTAGTAATATAATCATATTGATTCACATTTTAGTTTTTCCTTGCTATATTCTATTTGTTTGATTACTTTTCTTAGCATTTAAGTATCTGTAAATCAGGTTTTTAAAAACAAACAAAGAAAAGCGTAAAAAACCACAGCACCTTTTGACCAAAAGCACCGCAGGAAATGCACAAAAGCAAAGGAGGTTTTAGGTAAAAGCTCAGCAGGTTTTTTAACATCATTAAATCTCCCGTTAAATAGGAGAGAAATGCACTTAGTATCAAAGTAAAATTTGATTAAAAAAAGAAACAGATTGCCACAGGTTTTTTATCTCGCTAAGCTCCATAAAAAACCTTCGCAAAGACGTATTGAAGTTGGTTTTTAGAGGTGAGTATTCAGTATTTAATACCAAATGAACGAGCTTACATGTTGCCCCTTATAGTAGATTTGGTATAATATGAGTTTGACATTAGAAATTATTAAATAACCTGAGTTCGATATAACTATTTTGTTAAATGTATAATAGTCAATAACTTATGGGAATTGTCAAATCGAGCGCAGTCGAGATTCAATTGAAATTTTGACTTTTATAGTGTTTTCGACTGCGCTCAAACTGACAAATTTCTGCTTTTCAGTTAATTACGAGTAATTTGATGATTTCTTATATCGAACTCATGTTAAATAACTGCATAAAAAAACCTCGAAAGCAACTTCCGAGGTTTTATTTTTCTATATGAATTATAGCTTTATCGAGTTTCTTCAGCTACAGGCGGATATTCTTTCATAATTTCTTCCACAAATTCTTGAATGCGCGCTTCCTTCTTGTCAATGTCTCCAGTACGACCTAATAGGTTTCCAGCGCCGCGTCCTTGCCATACCAATTCTTTTTGCTTGGTGTCAATCAAGTCGATATATAACACACCTTCAATGCGAGTTCGAACGGTTTGCATTCCGCCGCCGCCCCAGAACCAAGGGTTCCAGCCCCAGCCGCCCCAGCCCCAGCCGCCGAGTCCCCAACCCCAACCGAAGTTGTTGTTCAAGTCTACGCGCTTGTTCGCTTTGGTCATAATGTTTACTAAAAGATCTGGATTGTCCGACTTCACAAAGCCTCTAGAAGTCATCTCTTTTTCAATAGAACGAAGAATTCTTTTTTTATCTAAATCTGAAATCTCAGCTTGATCGATTCCAGTTTTATAAAACGCAAATGTCTTATAAGAGTCAAAGTCCGCTTCTTGGTCGTAATCGGCAACAACTCTTACCGAAATACAAGAAGTGACGAATAGTAGTATAACTACAGGAAAAAATAGTTTTAATGTTTTCATATCACTGCTCTTTTTGTGGGTTACTATATTGTTCTTACTAATATTTATTATTCTAGTAAAGCATCATCAACGATATTGGGAAGCGTCACTTTTAAATTTGGTTCCACTTCCATAGCGCGTTTTATAGCGAAAATTGCTTCTTCGTTTCGGGCCCAACTCCTTCTGGCAATTCCATTATTTACATCCCAAAATAGCATAGAATGTAAGCGTCTTGATGCTTCTTTACTACCATCAAGAACCATGCCGAAGCCTCCGTTAATTACTTCGCCCCAACCAACGCCACCACCATTGTGAATGGAAACCCAAGTAGCACCTCTAAAACTGTCTCCAATGACATTGTGAATCGCCATATCTGCGGTGAATTTTGAACCGTCGTAGATGTTTGAAGTCTCTCGATATGGAGAATCTGTTCCGGATACATCGTGATGATCGCGTCCTAAAATAACTGGACCAATGTCGCCACGTTCAATCGCTTCATTAAAAGCTTGTGCAATCTTTACACGACCTTCGGAGTCTGCATATAAAATTCGAGCTTGTGAACCTACGACCAATTTATTTTCTTGCGCACCTTTAATCCAACGAATGTTATCTGCCATTTGTTGTTGAATTTCTTCTGGAGAAACTTTCATGATTTCTTCCAACACCTCACAAGCAATCTGATCAGTTTTGGCTAAATCTTCTGGCTTTCCAGATGCACAAACCCAACGGAACGGTCCAAAACCGTAATCGAAACACATTGGTCCCATAATGTCCTGTACGTAACTTGGATATTTAAAATCAATGCCATTTTCTGCCATGATATCTGCGCCTGCGCGCGAAGATTCTAATAAAAACGCATTTCCGTAATCAAAGAAATACGTACCTTTTTCGGTATGTTTGTTGACCGCTGCGGCGTGTCTGCGCAAGGTTTCTTGTATTTTTTCTTTGAAAAGTGCTGGATTGTTCGCCATCATATCATTTGATTCTTCATACGAAAGTCCCATCGGATAATAACCGCCAGCCCACGGATTGTGTAAGGAAGTTTGATCGCTTCCCAAATCCACAAAAATATGTTCTTCGTCAAATTTCTCCCAAACATCCACAATATTTCCTTGATAAGCAATGGAAACGACTTCTTTGTTCGCTTTCGCGGAATGGACTCTGCGGACCAATTCGTCTAAGTCGTGAATCACTTCATCCACCCAACCTTGCGAGTGACGTGTTTGCGTGGCTTTCGGATTGACTTCTGCACAAACCGTGATGCAACCTGCAATATTTCCCGCTTTTGGTTGCGCACCACTCATGCCACCCAATCCTGCAGTTAAGAATAGTTTTCCTTCCAATCCTTCACCGTTTTTTGAGATTTTACGTCCGCCGTTCAACACAGTAATGGTAGTTCCGTGGACAATTCCTTGCGGACCGATATACATATAACTTCCTGCGGTCATTTGTCCATATTGTGTCACGCCAAGTGCATTAAACTTTTCCCAGTCGTCTGGTTTGGAGTAGTTCGGAATCATCATTCCATTGGTGACAACCACGCGTGGTGCATCTTTATGTGAAGGAAATAATCCCAACGGATGCCCTGAATACATGACCAAGGTTTGCTCTTCATTCATTTCTGCCAAATACTGCATCACCAATAAATATTGTGCCCAGTTTTGGAATACGCCACCATTTCCGCCATAGGTAATCAATTCATGCGGATGTTGTGCTACGGCATAATCCAAATTATTTTGAATCATCAACATAATGGCTTTTGCCTGTGTGGATTTTCCTGGATATTCGTCTATCGGACGCGCATACATTTTGTAATCAGGACGAAAACGATACATGTAGATTCTACCATAAGTTTCCAATTCGTTTTTGAACTCTGGCAGTAATATTTCGTGATGTTTCTTGTCAAAATAGCGCAATGCGTTTCGCAGGGCTAATTTCTTTTCGGCTGGAGATAATATTTCTTTACGCTTTGGCGCGTGATTGATCGCTGGATCGTAGGGTTTTGGATTGGGTAATTCGTTAGGAATTCCTTGTAAAATATGTTCTTTGAATGTCAGTTTTGTGTCGATTGTGTAATTGTTCATCATGATAAAATTAGATATTAGTATTCAATTAGTTATGCAAGCGCACAAACTAAGGATACCGAATGTCTACACGATGAAAATATGCAGTTGCTTTTTTATATTTCATATAAATATGATCCATGAAAAATCAGTTTCTTTTTTTATTAAATCCATACGGACAATGTCGGCAACCACTTTTACAGCAATAGCCTCTTTTTAGGTGGAATTGTTCCGTAAATACTTTATATCCTTCTTTGGAAAGATAAAAATCACCTTCTTCAATAGGAATTAATTTCTTCATTTCTACAAAGGTACTTAAATTGGCTTAGATTTTGAGTGAACACAGTTATGGTTTTTGTGTCAAAATACATAGTACCGAAAGGTTTTCGCGGAATAACTCTGTATCCTTTTATTTTTTTGCGTGATGCGAAGGATAAAAGCAATGCGGCGTTGGTGTATCATGAAAAGATTCATTTGCGACAACAAATAGAGTTGCTCATCTTGCCTTTTTATGTCTTCTATGTATTGGAATGGTTGATCCGACTCTGTTATTATCGCAATCGAAATAAAGCCTATCGCAATTTGAGTTTTGAACGTGAAGCCTATCAAAATGATC
Organism: Bacteroidota bacterium; assembly: GCA_039026955.1. Taxonomy (GTDB): domain Bacteria; phylum Bacteroidota; class Bacteroidia; order Flavobacteriales; family Flavobacteriaceae; genus Kordia. The sequence goes on along the minus strand of JBCCLH010000005.1, from coordinate 36,080 downwards.
ATGATTTTGAGTATTTGAAAAAGCGGAAGTTGTTTCAGTTTTTGAAATATATGTGATGTAAATGCGAGTTTTGCATGAGGAACTATCATATTATTCTAGCAGTTAAAAACATGTCAGTTCGAGCATTGCTGGAAGCACCGAGCGAAGCTATTGAGATTCGTTTGATATTGCAACCTCTAAGTTGTTCTCGACTGCGCTCGAACTGACATTTAATGTTAAATTTTATAAATCAATTATGTCGTAAAATAGTGTTACTGTAAATTTTCAATTTTACGGTATTTTTGTGGTCTAAATGGAATTTCAAACAGAGCACATACCAATACAGAAAATCAAATTGAACTTTGAAACAGATGTTCAACTCTTCATTAAGCGTGAAGATTTGATACATCCATTTGTGTCTGGGAATAAGTTTAGAAAGCTGAAATACAATCTCGTGGAAGCGAAAAAGCAACGGCAAGAAACGTTACTGACTTTTGGCGGTGCGTATTCCAATCATATTGCGGCAGTTGCTGCAGCTGGAAAATTGCATGGATTTCAAACGATCGGCATCATCCGTGGAGACGAATTAGCCAACAAAATAGACCGCAATCCAACGTTGCAATTTGCTGTAGAAAACGGCATGCAACTCAAATTTGTATCGCGTGAAGTCTATCGTCAAAAAACATCTGAAAACGTTCTCACACAATTAATAGACGAGTTTGGACGTTTTTATACCATTCCAGAAGGCGGAACGAATGCATTGGCGGTAAAAGGTTGTGCCGAAATTATCACGAAGAAAGAAAAAGATTTTGATGTAATTTGTTGTGCCGTGGGAACTGGAGGAACCATTGCGGGAATTGCCAATGGTGCTTTTTCGCATCAGCAAGTTTTGGGTTTTCCAGCGTTGAAAGGTAACTTTTTACAGCAAGAAGTTTCAAAATTCACCCAAAAAAATAATTGGCAGTTGATCACAGACTATCATTTTGGTGGCTACGGAAAAGTTTCTGACGAATTGATTTCATTCATCAATCAGTTCAAACAACAAACAAACATTCCACTAGATCCAATTTACACAGGAAAAATGCTTTTTGGCGTTATAGATTTGCTAAAAAACGGGCATTTTGCCAAACAAAAGCGTATTTTAGCAATTCATTCAGGAGGATTGCAAGGAATTGCAGGAATGAACCAAAAACTACAAAAGAAAGGACAAAAAACGATCATATAAGCGCATGAAGAAACAGTTTGTATTTCTACTTTTAGGGTTATGTATAGCATCGAGTTGTGGGACGCAGAAGCGTGTTTCTAAAACAAAAAAGAAACCGAGAAAAACGACTACGGTAGTGAAAACTACCACACCCAAAAAAGAGCCTGTTGTAGTGAATACGACTCCAAAAGAAGTGGAAGTCAAAACACCGAAAGCAACGGCTACCAAAAGTGTTACGGAAGTGTATATTGATATGTATCGCGATGTTGCCAAGCGCGAAATGGAACTGCACGGAATTCCTGCAAGTATTACACTTGCACAAGGCATTTTAGAATCCGGATCGGGGAGAGGTGAGTTGACAGTACGTTCTAACAATCACTTCGGAATTAAATGTCACAGAGGCTGGAAAGGCGAGCGTGTGTATCACGATGATGATAAAGATCAGGAATGTTTTCGAAAATATGCCAATCCCGCATATTCATTTACAGATCATTCATTATTCTTGACAGGAAGATCGCGCTACGCAGGATTGTTCAAACTACCAAAAGACGATTATAAAGGTTGGGCAAAAGGCTTGAAAAAAGCAGGCTACGCTACCGATCCGAAATATCCTAAAAAACTCATCGCATTGATTGAACGTTACGAGTTGTACAAATACGATGCAGAAGTTTTAGGCAAAAAACCAGAAGATGCACAAAAAGTAACGACACACAACGATCGATATACGGTTGTGAAAGGCGATACTTTGTACAGCATTGCTAGAAAACATAAAATCACCGTGGCACAATTGAAGTCCTTAAACGGATTGGAAAAGAATGATATTTTTATTGGTCAGGTGCTATTTGTTAAACCACTTCCAAAAGATTTTTAACCAAAAAAATAATTGATACAGATGGAATATAAACGAAGCAGTGCGCTGTTTGCGGAAGCACAAAAAGTGATTCCTGGAGGCGTAAATTCACCTGTTCGTGCATTCAAAGCCGTTGGCGGCACACCAATTTTTGTAAAAGAAGCCAAAGGCGCATATATCATTGATGAAGATGATAAACAATATATAGAATACATCAATTCCTGGGGACCAATGATTCTCGGACATGCACATCCGCCCGTTATTGAAGCAGTTGTGGACAAAGCCAAAAAAGGAACGTCCTTCGGAATGCCTACGGAGATTGAAACGAAAATTGCAGAATTAGCCGTTTCTATGGTGCCCAATATTGACATGATTCGTTTTGTAAACAGCGGAACGGAAGCGTGTATGAGTGCCGTGCGTTTGGCTCGCGGGTATACAGGAAAAGATAAAATGATCAAATTTGCAGGTTGTTATCACGGACATAGCGATGCGTTTTTGATTCAAGCAGGAAGTGGCGCGGTAACGTTTGGAAGTCCCAATAGTCCAGGCGTAACCCAAGGAACCGCAAAAGATACCTTGCTAGCACGCTTCAACGATTTGGAACATGTAAAAGAAATTGTTGCTCAAAATGAAGGTGAAATCGCTTGTATTATTGTGGAGCCAGTCGCTGGAAATATGGGCTGTATTCCGCCAGTAGCAGGTTTCCTGGAAGGATTGCGTGCGGTTTGTGACGCAAATAATATCTTATTAGTTTTTGATGAGGTAATGACTGGTTTCCGATTGGCAAAAGGTGGCGTGCAAGAACTTTTAGGCGTTAATGCAGATATTGTGTGTTTTGGAAAAGTAATCGGTGGCGGATTGCCAGTAGGTGCTTTTGCATCGCGTACAGAAATTATGAATCATCTCGCGCCGTTAGGACCTGTGTACCAAGCAGGAACTTTAAGTGGAAATCCACTAGCGATGGCGGCAGGATTGGCAATGTTGCAAGAGTTAAATGCGAAAGATGAAGTGTTTGAGAGTTTAACAAAGAAGACTGCGTATTTGCATGAAGGCATCGAAAAAGTATTGACGGAAGCTGGCGTAACACATCAAATTAATAGAATTGGTTCCATGATTTCCGTACATTTTTGTGACGAACCTGTGACTGATTTTGCTACTTCTGCCAAAGGAAATAACGATTCCTTCAAAAAGTTTTTCCACGGATTGTTAGATAGAGGCATTTATATTGCGCCATCTGCGTTTGAAAGTTGGTTCTTATCAGATGCTTTATCGTATGATGATTTAGACAAAACTATTCAGGCGATTAAAGAAATAGCACAAGAATTATAATATTGTTGACATAACACAACATAAAAAAACTCGGTGAATTCACCGAGTTTTTTTGTGTATCGTTGTTATTTTTGTTTATCTCCAGTTCGGGCTCTTTCTAACTTTCTAGCTCGATACATATCCTTCTCAGCTATTTTCATAAAGCCTTCTCGTTGTTCAGGAAGTAATAAATTACTAATTTGTTTTGTTACTAGTGCTATAGAAACTTCTTCTGCATTTTTTTCGTGAGAAAGGTAGATTTTGTATACCTGTCTTACTTGTTGGTCAGTAAGCCCAAGTTTTTTATTCAAAAGTAATGTTTTAGATTTTGCGCGCAATTCAGGTGTTTCCTGCGATCTATCTTCAGATACTTCTTGTGCTGTAGCAGTCTGCATTCCTAGAAATAATACACATACGAATGTAAATAGTGTAATATATTTTTTCATAATTTGTTGGTTGTTGTTAGCTAAATAATATTTCAATATTACTAAAATTGAGCAGAAATAACAAAAAAGAGAAGTCTTTTAACTTCTCTTTCCTGTAATTTTACCTTTCACTCATTCGCTTTGCTCTCGCTTTTTTCTTGCCTTTTGAACGCTGTGCTTGCATTTTTTCCCAACGTTCGTACTGTTCGTTGTTCAAAATTTTCTTCATGCTTTTCTTGAATGCAATTTGGGCGTCTAAGTGTTCATTCATCATTTGAAGACGTTGCGCTTCTGTAGGTTTTTCACCTTTTTCTTTCATTGCTTTTCGCGCTTCCATTTTTGCTTTTCGCTCGGTAGCCACTTCAGTTTGTAACGCCAATACTTTTTGTTGTTGTTGCTCTGACAAATCTAACGCCAATGTTAGCTTTTTTGTTTGTAAAGTCGCTTGTTGTGTTGGTGTCAGACTTTGTAAAAACTTTTTGTGTTCTTTCATTTTTCCGTTTCTTCCGCCGTGTTCCGGTTGTTCTTGTGCTGCTAAATTTACAGTGAATAATATAGCGAGTGCATACAGGATGTTTTTCATAATTGTTATGTTTAAAATAGTTGCTCTTAGGACTTTTACAAACAGAAAAGGTTTAAAAACAATTTCATTTTGGCAATTGTTTAACAGTCTTTATACTTAACTTAACGCTTCACGAAGGATGAAATGCGTTTCTTTGAAAAACACGAACTAACTTTATGAGAAATAGTATTTATGTCTTTTTTTATGCGAAAGAACTACTGATCTTAACTTCGTTTTTGACAGTGTGTTATGTAGTGTGTAAACTTTCTCAATTGCCATTAGAACCTTTAATTGTAGCCGCTAAAATAGTCTTGCCTTTGGTGTTTTATGGAATGAAAAAAATGAGCGATAAGAGCAGTTTGTATTTTTTATACAATTTAGGTATGCGCGATTTTGTCATTGTGTTTTGGCTTTTGTTTTTATCTACGATAGATTTAATATTGCTTCAATTTATATTTTAATCGCAATGCTGGAAGTAGACAACATAGAAAAATATTTTGGAGACGTTCAAATCCTGTATGGAGTGTATTTGAAGGCGGAACAAGGAAAAGTGACAGGAATTTTAGGAAGTAATGGTTGTGGAAAAAGTACGTTGTTAAAGATTGTTTTCGGAGCGATGAAATCAAAATACAAATTGATTAAGGTTGATGGAAACATCATTCAAAAAAAATTATATGCAACGGGATTGGTGAAGTATCTGCCGCAGCACAATTTTATTCCTGATTTCATGTCGATTCGCAAGGCATTGCAATTATACAAAATTGAAGAAACAGATTTTCAAGACTTTTTTATAGAAGATGATTTTGAGTTGTCACAGAAGTTCGGACATCTTTCGGGTGGACAACGACGCATTGTGGAAGTCTTTCTCACTTTAAAAACACCTTCAAGAATCATCTTGCTAGACGAACCTTTTTCACACATCGCACCTGTACAAATTGAAGCAATTAAAGCGTTACTGCAAACAGAAAAACAACATAAAATCATTGTCGTCACCGATCATTACTATCGAGACATTACGGAAGTTTCCGACAGTATCTATCTCATCAAAAATGGCAGTTCCAAACACATTCAAAATCTTACTGAATTGGAAGATTACAAGTATATTTCAGAAGGAAGTTTGTCGTGATTTCAACTTCTTTCTGTTTTTTTTGAATATAAGTTATGCATAAGAAATAATTAAATTATTTATAATTATCTAAGGAAGAGATATTTGTCAGTTCGAGCGCAGTCGAGAACACTATAAAAGCTAAGATTTCGATTGAATCTCGACTGCGCTCGATTTGACATTTATTATACACTACTAACTATTAAATATCAAATAAAATGATTAAATATACTTCGCATTATTACTTCTTCACCGCATCCTTAATAGACATTCCATCAATCACAACATCCGTAAGTACATGTGTATCGTTTTGAATATGTACGACTGCGTAAACATCTTCCAAATCATCACTTCGTTGGGTACTTCTGTATAATAATTCAGCATCATACGCTTTGGATTCTTCCATATAATATTTGTCAAAAGGCAAGTTAAAATGTATTTGTCCGCTGTAATAACTTCCAATTTCTACTTCTACATAATCATTTGGATTGTCACGTAGTTTGCGTCTTGACAAGGTATCAATCACAGCAAAATCGTTTTCATCTTTAGTAAGATAGAGATAGGCTTTTTCATAAGGATTCCAATTGTTACTATCTGTTTTGAAAAAGTCCATTTCAAAGTCGAGCACAATATATTTTCCACGAAACGGATCATATGGATCTACAGGAGCCGTTTTAAATTTATACACATTTCCAGAAGTGATGGTGGTTTCGTATTCGTAGACAATCTGTGCGGAAAGTCCAATTTGAGCAATGACCATTACAGCAAAAATGAGGTATATATATGTTTTTTTCATGATGCGATTATTTTTGAAGTTGTTGTTTTTTATGCATAAAATAATTGGCAGTAAAGAAGCCTGCACCCAATAAGAGGAAAATAATTCCGCGTACAGCAAAACTGATGTCTGTATCATAAAATCGACACATGATTAATGCCGCAATAATAAACATTCCGAAGTTTAGATAGCCAAAATGAAGCTTGCTTGCGCCTGTTTTGATGTATAAAATCCCTAAAATAAAAAGTAAGACATTCACGAGAAGCGCGGCTGTGCCTGTGTTGTATAATCCGATGAAAAAGATACCTGTAAAAATGAGAAATACAACTTGTAACAGTCTGATCTGCTTACCTTTTTGAAAGTAAGAACTACTCACAAAAAATGCCAAACTCGCAAATACGAAAATGATGAATGCGTGAACGATTTCTTGTGCAACTATATTGCTAAATGCATTGGCAAAACCCCAAATGTCGTGAAAGCTTAAAATGAATAGTAAAATAATGCTTCCCACAATACCCGCAACTTTGTATCCATTCTGTGCCAATGATTTGTTTCTAAAATACGGTAGCTGTCCAATATTCAACAAGAAGCCAAATAAGCACATGTACATAAAGTAGGTCATTTGTGCACTTTGTGCTACACAAACGGGTAAGGATAGCACCAAACTTATCGGAAATAACCAATGCAAAAGAGTTGTGGTTGCGGAAGGTGTTTTTTGTTTGATAAGCTCTAAATACCTCGGAATGGCAATGGCAAACAATGGAAAATAGAAGAGCGGTGATGTTTCCGCAAGAAATCCGAAGCCAGTGACGATTGCGTAATACGTGCAGAAACCTACATGCAAAAAGATAATTGCTTTCGATTTGGTAAGGTAGAGTAGTGGTGTACACAGAAAAATCCAAGCGAGTAAAAATGATTCCAAGCTGCCTGAAATATGATAAATTTGACTCACCAACGCGATGCAAGCACCTACGGCGAAAAATAAAAATACAGAAGCAGTTTCTTTCCATAACATGCTTTTGTTTTTTACGATGCTAAATCCTAATCCTACTTGTCCAATCAGCATGGGAAGAAATACGAGGATAAGTTTGACGAATCTTGGTAATTCATCCCAGTTATGCGCCATGATTAAGATGAATCCCAATCCAATTAGAGTTGCGCCTAAAATTCCAAAAATGATAAATAATTTATTGGAGTTTTCTGTTTTTGGTGTTTCGTAGTATGCAATGATATTTTGAGCGATTTCTTTAGAAATAATACCATTTGTCACCAATTCAGATAGGTCTCGTGTGATTTTTGAACTCATGATGTATGTTTTAAATGGTGTGTTAATTTTAGTTGTGTTTATGTTTGATACGTATTCCGTTTTCCTCGTTGAAAATTTATCTGTAAGGATAGTACATAAAAGTTAAAAATAGTATGACCATCATCATTCCGTAAAAGAAGCTGCTTTTAAAAAGCTGATTATTCAATTTACTAATTAGAGCGAAATAAATAGCTCCAGAAACAACTCCCAATCCAATTAAAACGGGAATCGTTACTAAAAGAATCAGACCTATTCCGCCACCGCCGATAGGAATGAACTCACTCAAATATAATTGTAAAAATCCACTGGCTACAAGAGCTACTGTTCTAACGCGATCTTTCATAAAATTATGTTTTAAGAAAACCTCGCAGCATTGTAGTTGTTGAAGCTACGAGGTTTGGGTAATCAACTCACATTTATACTTGTTGATTTTTTAATGCGTGCATGTCTCTCGTGTTTTTCTGGACTGCAACCGAGGCAAATAAGCTTAAGGTAAAGGACATTCCGTAAAACCCTTTTTCGCTCAATTCTAGTTCGGCATTCCACAATCCGACTACCAATAATAAAATAGCAGCGATGGTGGTGAACCAACTGATTCCGTAATACACTTCCGTTACAGGAATTCCTTCCATCTTGTCTCTTACTGCTTTTTGAACGGAAACGACGGAGAATAATCCGAACAATAAAATGGTGAAGTAGTATCCTTTTTCATTGAGTTCCATAGTCGCATTCCACAATCCGATGCAGTAGGAAATCATTCCAACGCCCAATGCTGCCCAAGAAGCAGAGATAAATGCAGGTGTTGGCTTAAAAGGATTTTTTTCTTTTTCTATAATTGTTTTTGATTTCTTGTTTTTTTCTTCTGGATTTAAAAATGTTTGTTGTTCCATAATGAATTGATTTAAATGTAAATTGATTTGTTTTGATTACAGGACAAATATGCAACTGGAATTTTGGTCATGAAATTTAGTTTTTGCTAAAAAAGGTTTATATTTATGGCGCTAAAATTTATTTAAAATATTGATTAACAATATTTTAAATTATTAAAAAAGGTTGATATAATGATTTCAATGAATGCAGTTATTTCGCAATTTTCTACAGAAGAACAACAAGAATTTGTAAAATATCTTCAGTATAAGAACAAGCGTCACGATACGAAAAATGTGCAATTGTTTGGGTTGTTACTTGCGGCACATCCCACAAAGGACATTCCTAAAAAAATCTATGGGAAAGACAATAAAACAGCGTATCACGGATTGCGGAAGCGTTTGTGGAGTTCGTTGGTCGATTTTATGGCCACCCAAAGTTTGACGCATGAAGTTTCCGACGAATTGGAAATTACCAAACGAATTCTAGTCGCGCGTAATTTGTTGTTGCAAAAACAATACACAACCGCATTTAAAATTTTAGACAAAGCGGAAAAGAAAGCACGCGATATTTTACATTTTTCGCTACTGAATGAAATCTATCACACTCAAATTCAATATGCATACAAAACAAGTCAGGCACCTTCATTGGACGTGTTGATTGAAAAATGTACTGCCAATCATCAAGATTTTTTACAGGAAGAAAAGTTAAATATGGCGTATGCGGTGATTCAAGAACAATTGCAGAAAGTGGTGCATAAAGGCGAAATTATCTCATTGCAAACATTAATTCAGGAAACCTATCAACGTTTTCAAGTTTCAAGTGAAATGGGTTTGTCGTATAAATCTTTATATCAATTGGCGCAAATTATCAACGCTGTTGCCGCAGTGAACAAAGCATATTTTGCGATTGAACCTTTCCTGATTGAGAATTACAAAGATATTTCCAGCCGACTGAAACAAACCGAAAAGCACTTATTCTATCATATCAAAGTCTTATACCTAATTGCTAATATTTTCTTCCGAAAGAAAGAATTTGAACACAGTTTGATGTATTTGGAAGCGATGAAACAACAAATGGAGCTTCAAAAGCAGCGGTATTATAAAGATTCGCTGTTGTCGTATCAATGTTTATTGGCGTTGAATTATAATTATTTGGGAGATTCGCAAAAGGCAATTTCTTCATTAGAAGCAGTAATCGATTTGAAAAAGTACGATTTGGAAGCCATGTTGGATGTGCATTTGAGTCTAATTGTGTGTTATTTTCAACAAGGTGAATTCAAAAAAGCACAATCTGTATTTTCAAAATTTTACCACACCGACAAATGGTACGAAGAAAAAGCTGGCATCGAATGGGTGATGAAAAAGAACTTGATCGAATTGCTATTGCATATTGAATTGGGAAATATTTCCTATGTCGATTCGCGATTTGTGAGTTTTCAGCGAAAGTATTATCCGTTTTTGAAAAAATCTGGAGAAGCACGTGTGATCACTTTTTTAAAGTTTGTAAAGCAGTATTACCATGCGCCTGAAACCGTGACTTCTATCGAATTTCATCAAGCGGTTGAAAGTTCTTTTCAATGGAGAGGACGCGTAGAAGAAGATATTTTTGTGATGAGTTTTTATGCCTGGCTGAAAGCCAAAATGCAAAAAGCAGATTTGTATGAAACTACGTTGGATTTAGTGAAGCTTATATAATGTATCAATTTGTTAATTTGAAAATGTACCAATGTGTTAATTATATCAAATAACACTCATAAAATCACCTACTAAAATACTAAACCGAAGTGCGTTTACTAATGTGTTAATGTGCTAATTTGAAAATATGCCAATGTGTTAATTCTATTCCAAGAACACTCACAAACTCACTCACTAAAATACAAAAGCGAAGCGCGTCTACTAATGTGTTAATGTGCTAATTTGAAAATGTGCTAATGCGCTAATTCTATCAAATAACACTCACAAACTCACTTACCAAAATACTAAGAGCAAAGCGATACCAAAGCAAAGCGTGACCAACATACTAAGAGCGAAGCAAGTCTAAAGCGTAAGCGTTTCCAAGCGCAAGGCGCATCTAAGCAGTCTAGAAAAAAACCTACCGAATCTTCAAATAATAATCCAAATACTTTCTCAAAAAAGTACGTCTAAAATGAGTCTCCGGTTTTTCTTTGGAAATAAGATGAAAAAAGTAGCGTGTGTCTTCAAATTCCACCAAAGTGGCAACACCGTGCAACTCGCCGCTGTCAAATAATATTTTAAAATCGTGTTCTTCGATCTGTATATCTTTAAAAGTATAATTTTTAATTTCTTCTTGTGAGAATACACTTGGCGTCATTCTGTTAATTAGAGTATTTCGCATGTTTTCCCATTGCCTGCTCATTGTGGTTGTGGACGACTTTTCCACGCGATCGTAAAAGAAATAATACTTCGCAAATTTGGCAAAAATTGCTGTGTTTTTTAGCACAGATGTATCATACAAATGAAATCCTTTAAACAAGCGAACATTGACATTTGGAACAATAGGAAACAGTGAATCCTTTTGCAATTGCAGTGTTTCTCGCATCGGCCAAGGAATTCCTTGCACCAAATGAGCAGCATTAGTGCGTCTGAACTTTTGCTTAAGGACTCTGTCATTATTTGAAATCTTCTTTATATTCGGATCTTCTGTAGGATTGCTAGAAGAATTGTCATTAAAAGACATGATGAGACGAATGATTGCAATGATGATCACAGCAAATAAGGGCAATCTAAAATTAAAACAACCCGATCGCTTTTTCGGGACTACTTCGCGATACTTATACTTTTTCTGGTTGTTTTCGTTGATTTCAAAACTTTTCAATCGATCAATCGAACTCTGAGCTGGACTGGTCGCTTTTTTAGTGCTTGAAGTCGAGCTTGCGCTTGCTTTCGGTTTTGAACTGGATTTCGGTTTCGGTTTGGAGCTTGCATCCGATTTCGTTGATTTAGAAGTAAACGAAAACTTCCGCTCCGAATGTTTCTTAGAGCGGTTTCTACGTTTGTCATATTCCGAACGTCTGGAGCGCTTCACAGTTGCCTTTGTTTGTGATTCGTAGCTAAGATACTAAAAACAAAGTCGCACCAAAATATTCCCGTACTTAATTAGCGTTTCTTTCGGCGTGAGAAAAGGTATTCAACAAAATAGGAAAAACAAATAATAGAAATGCTGATAAATAATAAGCTTAATAAACTCATACTATACAAATTATTTTAATGAATACAATATCAGTTTACGTGGTAGGTATTGTACAAGGTTTTGCATTGCAAGTATAACAACATAAAAGTGAAAAACCCTAACCAAATGTTGATTTTAACAATTAAAAAAAAGGAACTGCATGTATTACAGTTTCTTAGCTATTTTTGTAATTAAATGAGTTTTTATAAAAGTTTCAAAATAATCATAATAATTCCTATCTGGACAAACACATAATTTTTACATTCATATTTTTTCATAGTTGAAGAATCAGTATTCAAATCTATTCAATTTATGGCTGTATTTTTATGATGTGATTTTTTTTCATAAAAAAAAGTCATCCTAGAATCTAAGACAACTTTCTTATAATTTTTGTTATGTAATAATTTAATAGATGATCACTTTTTTAACATCAATCGTTGTATTTAAAGAATTGTCAGAAAATCTAACGATATACATTCCACTACGTATTTCGCTAGCATCAATATAATTTTCATTAAAATTCTTCTTACTAAAAATTGTCTGACCAGAAAGATTTATAATGTCTACATTCATTTTTGAAGAACTATTTAAAAAATCATTCTGATATATAAAATCAATTCTTTTTGATTCAGCATTATACAGCAATAAGATTTCGTTATTTAGTTCATTAATTTCAGGAGTACTTAACGTTGGATCATATTCATAGGCTCCCATATCAACCGTAGTATTCACCACACGAGCATTGCCTAAAAAATCTGAATTAAAAGCTCCTGATAGCGTACTATTAGTACCAACATTAATTGCTGGAGAAGACATAGATAGTGCATAATCATATCCGTCATCAAGAGTAAAAGGCGCAAAGATAGGTATTGCTGGAATTTCAAAATTTGGGTTTGTAGTGATATTTCCAGTTCCAGTTGCATATCCACCTTCAACCACACAATAGTTTACTGAAGGTTGCGCAAAACCAGACATATTAAATATTTCACCGAAAGAATCATTATCCCAAAATATAGAATTACTAATTTGTGTATTGGTAGATACCCTAACGGTCGTAGAAAATGATGATGAAGTATTTACTTGATTATTCCCTGAAAAAGTGCAATTTACAATGTTATGTGTTCCTGTATTATTTGAATCCATGTCTATGGTGCTGAACTCTGAAATATTACCTATAAGTACTGAATTATAAATATTAAAATTTGTATCATCTCCTATTCTTATGGCACCTCCAGCATTTTCAGCTGTATTTCCAGATATTTCACATCTGTCCATAATCAATGTAGAAAATCCATCATCGGTGGCTAATCCACCGCCAGAAAGAACAGTGGTTGAATTTCTATTTATTTTAGTTCTCCTGATGATTGCGGTCCCAGATGTCCCCAAAAATATTCCACCTCCATTACCTTGTGCGGTATTATTATTGATGTCACAATCTTCAATAATGATATTTCCTCCTTGAGAAAAGATTGCGCCTCCATCACCATTAGTTTGATTTGAAATAAAGATACAATTGGCAATCGTTGGACTTCCATTAATATTATAAAGACCTCCTCCAGCAGCTCCGGATGAATTTGCGTTTCCATTAATGATTCTAAATCCGTCAAATCTAGTTTGATTATTAACATTAGAAAGCCTTACAAGTTGTTCTGCGTTGTCAATATCGATTCCAATTGATCCTATATCACCATTGAGTGTTGTAATGTTTGCAGTTAGGTCTCTTTGTGAAAGTTGTGTTTCAGTTCCCGCAAAACTTCCATAAACTTTAACACCGCTAGGAATAATGAAACCACTAGCAGAAACAGGTTTGTAGACTCCAGATTTTACCCAAATTTCATCTCCAATAATGGAAGAGATTAAGGCGTCTTCAATTGTTGTAAAGGCATTCGCCCAACTTGTTCCATTATTAGCACCAGTAGCATTAGCATCAACATATATTCTTGCTGCATTTACATTCATAGTTGTCACTACTAATAAGAGAGTCAAAAGTAATTTTTTTATCATAATTTAGTTTAAATGTTAATTTTTAAAGGGTTAAAGATAGTTCTTTTAAAAACATTTTTCGAATTGAGATAACTGTATATATTCGATTTAATAAAAAGAGAATAACATTTCTGTAATTCTCTTTCTATCTTTTTTTATTAGATCAGCTCAACAAAAAGACCCTTGTCGTTTTTCTCTACTTTTGCGAGACTGTTTTTGGTTAATTCTTTGATGGACTTGTCCCACTTTTTGTTAGACAATCCTGCTTGCGCTTTTAAGTCTGCCAACGGCAATTTTTCTGCTTTTTTTAATAAATCTAATACAGATTTTGCTTCATCTGTTAAGGCAACTTGCTTGCGTTCTGGCTTCATTTGTGGGAAGAACAATACTTCTTGAATAGATGCATTGTTGGTCAAATACATGATTAAACGATCCATTCCGATTCCTAAACCAGAAGTTGGAGGCATTCCATATTCCAACGCACGGATAAAGTCATTGTCGATAAACATGGCTTCGTCATCTCCTTTTTCAGAAAGTTGCAATTGTGCTTCAAAGCGTTCACGTTGATCAATCGGATCGTTCAATTCCGAATAGGCGTTGGCAATTTCTTTACCACACACCATCAATTCAAAGCGTTCTGTCAATTCTGGATTTTCACGGTGTTCTTTACACAACGGACTCATCTCTTTTGGATAATCGGTGATGAAAGTTGGCTCAATATAATTTCCTTCACATTTCTCACCGAAAATTTCATCGATCAATTTTCCTTTCCCCATCGTTTCGTCCACTTCAATGCCCATGCCTTTTGCAGCGTCGCGCAATTCCTCTTCTGACTTTCCAGTGATGTCAAATCCTGTAAAATCGATGATTGATTGCGTCATGGTCACACGTTTGTACGGTGCTTTAAAGTCAATTTTATGTTCACCGAAAGTAGCTTCTGTCGTTCCGTTTACGGCGATGGCACAGTGTTCTAGTAGCTTTTCTGTGAATTCCATCATCCAGTTGTAATCTTTGTATGCGACATAAATTTCCATTGCGGTAAACTCTGGATTGTGCGTACGATCCATTCCTTCGTTACGGAAGTTTTTAGAGAATTCGTAGACACCATCAAATCCACCTACAATCAATCGCTTTAAATACAATTCATTGGCAATTCGCATATACAACGGAATGTTTAACGAGTTGTGATGTGTTACAAACGGACGTGCCGCAGCACCACCTGGAATTGGTTGTAAAATTGGCGTTTCCACCTCAAAATAACCTGCTTCATTGAAGAAACTACGCATTGCGTTGAACAATTTCGTACGCTTTACAAATACTTCTTTTACTTGTGGATTCACTACCAAATCCGCGTAACGCTGACGATACCGTTGTTCCGGATCATCGAATTTGTCATACACAACACCATCTTTTTCTTTTGGAAGTGGTAACGGACGCAAGGCTTTACTCAATACCGTAAAGTTTTTTACCATCACGGTTTTTTCGCCCACTTTTGTGGTGAACAATTCGCCTTCAATTCCTATAAAATCACCAATGTCTAGTAATTTCTTATACACATCGTTGTAGTGTGACTTGTCTTCTCCTGGACAAATTTCATCTCTGTTAAAATACACTTGAATTCTTCCTTCTGCATCTTGCAATTCGGCAAAAGACGCGGAGCCTTGAATACGGCGCGACATCAATCTTCCTGCAATTATCACCTGTTTACCTTCTGCAAACGTTTCCTTCACCTGTTTCGAAGTATGATTTACAGGATACAAATTTGCTGGATACGGGTTAATGCCTAGTTCGCGTAACTTTGAAAGTTTTTCTCTACGAACGATTTCTTGCTCTGATAATTGCATAATATTATGTGTAAATTTAAGTTTGCAAAGATAATTACATTTCGTTATTATACCAATGTATTGCTATGATTTGAACTATTTGAAGTTAGTTCACGTTGTAAACGCTATATTCGTGTAACTTTTTGACAGTTTTTCGGTCTTACAAGTATCATCAATCATCAAACAAAAAATAACATGAGTTTATGGAGAGTATTATTGGCAATTATTTTTCCGCCATTATCTGTCATGGATAAAGGTTGCGGATCAATTTTAATTGTCTTTATTTTGTGGATATGCGGATGGATTCCCGGAGTCATTGCTGCATTGGTCATTGTAAACAATCCCGAAAGGGCATAAAAAACAAAAAGAAAACTTTGAAATACGTCATTACCATCTAATAGTCGTGGCGAATTCTATCAAACATAATTAAAATAAAAAATATGAAAAGAATCTATTTAGGGCTTTTAGCTGTGTTGCTTACTTTTTGCACAAGTTGTGAATTTTCTGAAACTATTTACATCAATGAAGACGGAACAGGAAAAATGTCCATGTATTTGGATGGTTCGGAATTAATGCCAATGATTGGCGGTCAAATATCCGTTGGAAAGTGGAATTCTATCGATTCTACCATTTCGTTTAAAGAATTATTGAAAGAAGCAAAAATGGATGTTGGAAAACTTTCAAGCGCAGATCGAAGTAAGGTGAAAAGTTTGGAAAAAGTAAACATGCACATGCAGATAGATTCTGATAAAAACAAATTGAACGTCGATGTGTTTTCCGATTTTAAAAGTGTCAATGACTTGCAAAATATGTTTACTGCGATGAACGTTTTGGGAGATTTGGGCGCAAAAAACAACAAACTCAAATCAAATCCTTTGTCTTCTGTAGATGTGGGCGAGGTTTCAAGTATGGAATATAGCTTTAAGAATAATGTGTTCAAACGTTCATTTCGTGTAAAAAATGAAAAGTTAATCGATTCGCTCAAACAAAATCTAGGACAAGCACAAATGTTATTTGCGGCGTCAACCTATAAGTTGGATTATCATTTTCCTAAAAAAATAAAGTCTGTTTCTGTGGAAGATGCTGTGATTGGTAAAGATGGAAAAAGTTTTACGTTGAAAGTAAATGTGATGGATTTTGTGAATAATCCTGAGATATTGAATTTTGAAGTGGAATTGGAAGAGTAGCACAGAAAGAAAAATATAGTAAAAGGGGAATTGTAATACGCAGTTTCTCTTTTTTTGTGTAATTTGATAGTACTGTGAACACTATCTTAAAACCGATTCAAGTCTTTAATAAATATCGTACTTTTGTGACTCAAATTATGAAGACACAAAACAAAATCATCGGTATACAGGATTTAGGTCCGAAAGATTATAAAGAAACTTGGGATTTTCAGGAAGATTTATTCAAGGAAATTGTGGATACGAAAATTAAAAATCGCCGTGAAAATGCAGGTTTAACCACTAAAAATCACTTTTTATTTGTAGAACATCCACATGTATATACATTGGGGAAAAGTGGTGATATTTCTAATTTATTGTTAGATGAAGCACAACTAGAAGCGAAAGGCGCAACGTTTTATAAAATAAATCGTGGTGGTGATATTACCTATCACGGTCCAGGGCAAATTGTCGGGTATCCTATTTTAGATTTGGAAAACTTCTTTACAGATATTCACAAATACTTACGTTTGTTAGAAGAAATGATCATTCTAACGTTAGCGGAATACGGTTTGAAAGCTACAAGAAGCGAAGGCGAAACAGGCGTTTGGTTGGATGTAGGAACACCGTTTGCGCGTAAAATCTGTGCGATGGGCGTTCGTGCGAGTCGCTGGGTAACCATGCACGGTTTTGCCTTGAATGTCAATGCAGATTTAGGATATTTTGATAATATTATTCCATGCGGAATTCGCGGAAAAGCCGTTACTTCTTTGAATGTAGAATTAGGAAAAATGCACGTTGATGAAGCCGAAGTGAAAGAAAAACTATTGCGTCATTTTGAAACATTGTTTGAAGCCGAACTTGCATATCAAACCGTGTAATGAGAGTTCAAAAACTGCTCCTATTGATCATTACAGCAGCAATCACAGCTATTTT
This sequence comes from Bacteroidota bacterium, assembly GCA_039026955.1. Classification (GTDB taxonomy): domain Bacteria; phylum Bacteroidota; class Bacteroidia; order Flavobacteriales; family Flavobacteriaceae; genus Kordia. Next base: position 18,602 of record JBCCLH010000005.1, on the reverse strand, counting down.
GCTATTTGTTGGTGTTCTTAATTATATAGGCAATTTAGATCAAGAAACGCCGTCAACCGCCATTTTCTTTTTAGGAGTTACTGGTGCTTTTAGTGTATATTTTCATTTTAAAACGAAAGAAATCTATCCCTTTGCTAAATTTGATGGCGAATTGGAAGAATTATCCAAAAAATACTGGGCATTGCATGTTTCTTTTGGTTGTACACTGTTAATTCTAGGAAGCTATGCTACCGTTGCGTGGTTGAAAAATCCAGGAGAAGTCGTGCTAATTGTAATTTTTATCTTTGTCACTCTTTTGGCGATATGGACTTTGTTAGATACGTATTTCTTAAACAAATTCATTGTTTCACACAAAGAACGCCTCGAACGCCGTCAAGAAATAGAAAACATTACAGGAACAATTGACGAATCTTAGTAGTGAAAGTCTTATCTTGTAACGATAAAAGACGTAGATTGACAAAAATAACTTTCCAAAAAATTCTAAAAGTTTTACTCATTGCTTACACAATTCTTGTGTCAGGAATCTTGTTAGTTCTTTTTGTGAGATCGTTCTCAGAGAGCGACTCTGTAAGTGTACTTGAGTATGTGCTCGTCACTATTGCGTTAGTTGCGGGAGTTTTTGCAGGACTTTTTCACATCAAAACTTGTCCATATTACAACAAGATTACCCACAAACGAAACATTCTCAAGGTATTTTGGATTGGTGCACTGATATTACCAATTTACATTCTGTATAGTACGCATGAAGTCGTACTGCGTTTTTTTACTGAATTTGATTTTATCATAGCAGCAGGAGCGCAAGGTTTGGGTATTTTTGTGATCATTGCTGTATTGAGTTTGATCAGTATTGCAGAAACTCTTTTCATGACAAAAAGAATTTAAAAACGCCACAAATATGTAACTTTAGCGCAGGAATTGGAAGATATTGGCAATTCCGTACCGTAATTAAAAAATAACCACAACCGTATGCGTTTCTTAAAAATACTGCTAACTCTTTGTTCCGTCGTGATGATAGGCGCAGTGATTTATGTAGTGTGGTTTGAGCTTTCGCGCGCAAACTTTAATCAAATCCCTTTTTACTTATATATGTATTTGGGTTTTGCGGTGTTATCTTCTGTGGTGAATATCATATATCATACAAAAAGTTATCGTTTTTACAGACGCAAAGGAAAGCGACAATTAGATAAAAAAGTCCATAAAATCTTGTGGGTAGGTACGATCTGTTTTTCAACCTTTCTCCTGTATATTGGCGGTGTTGGCTTATACACCATGATTCGATTTATAGAATACGGCTACAATACGCGAGATGTATTTATGATTCTGTTATTTATCGTTCCTGGTTTTGTGGGATTTTTAGAAGCTTCTCTCTTAAAAAAGCGCATTCGACGTTTACGGAATGAACACGATACATTAGAGGAAATTGAAAACATAGGAAAAGAAGTAGAATACTAATGCGAGTTTTAAAAGTAGTATTAATCGTTTGTTTGGTCTCCTTATTGGGATTTTTGATCGCTATATTTTTGGGGTCAAGTTATGAAGCAGCCGATCCGAAATCGAAACAATTATTTGCAGGTATGCTCATTTCGATTGGATTGGGGATTTTTCTTGGAATCATGGCGTTGTTGTATCATGTACAGAGTTTTCGCTATTACCGACAGTCAAAGCGCATGCAGAAAATCAAAAAGATTCCTGCGTTTTTTATAGTCTGCGCTATTTTATCACATATTTATTTCTTGTTGATTAGTGTGGCGATTCTAGTGAGCGCTATTTTTGAAATCATACAAGTAAGATCGGATATGATAGGAACGTATTTTCTGGTAGTAGCAACGCTAGTATATGCCATTGTAAGTATCATTGAAGTGAGTGTCCTAAAAAAGCAAATCCGAATGTACGAAGCAGATGTTTTTTTGCGTGATGAGATAGATACGATTGGGTTTACGGAGTCGGGTTGAGGTGGTGAGTTGTGAGTTGTCAGTTGTCAGTTGTCGGTTTTAGATCAAATTAACAAATAAACGAATCAACAAATCAACAAAAAACGGAGTCTGGTTAGGTTGTTGAGTTGTCTGTTTTAGATCAAATAACAAATAAACAAATAAACAAATAAACGAATCAACAAATAAACAAAGAGAAGTTGAAAAGTTTATAGGTTTATGAGTTTAAGTTTTGAAATAACAAGTATCGTTAAATAACAACCGACAACGGAGCACAGCGACTAACCGACAACAATTGAAGCAAAATGTAAAATGAAAAACCGCGAAACATTCAATGAATAATTAACTTCCCAAAAAAGAAGTTGAAAAGTTTACAGGTTTATAAGTTTAAGTTTTGAAACAACAAGTAGCATTAAATAACAACCAATAACGGAGCGCAGCGACTAACCGACAACAACTGAAGCAAAATGTAAAATGAAAAACCACAAAACATTCAATGAATAACTTCCCAAAACCTAACACCCAAAACCCAAAACCTAATTCAACCTATACACCACAACACTATTATTTTCTCCCTTAGTCACCACTTCCAACTTACTGTCTTTATCGAAATTTGCAAGATCGATTGCGGAACTTCCGAAAGCTGGGAAACCTGCAATTGGCTTGGCGTTGCTGTCAAATAAATACACTTTCTGTGCGTCTTTGTCGGTAATGGTTACGTAGATTTTATTGCGAATGTAAAAGATATTTGGTTTGCTGTACGAACCGAAGTCAAGTTCCACGGTTTTGTCTTTGATGCGTAGTTTGTTCTCAGAGAAACTTACCAAAGTCTTGCTCGTCATCACCACATCATGATTGGCTTCTACAGGTAATTTTGTAGTTTGAAACTGTCCTTTTTGATCAATCTGAATTAGATTTCCATTACGATCGGATGTGGTGAAAAGATTGTTGTGAATATATATCGTATTATCAGAAAACTGAATGTTTTTCTTCGGCGTAATTCTCGGTTTTCCCGTTCTCGATAAGATGTGTAATTTGCCATTGCTTTCCTGAAAAGTAATGTAATCTTTCGTGCGGACTCTAAAATGCTGCGGCGGATTGATGAAATCGTTCTCCGAGCCATAAAATTTAAATCCACTCACGGTTTTCAGTTTCTTATCGCGCATCTCAACCTTATTTCCTTCGGTAAAGACAAAACGGTAATTTTTCGATTTGTCATAATCAAAAATAGCCACAGGTTGCGTATACGAAGTTTTGGCTTTTCTTGGATACGGTTTTACATCTTTTCCGTTTCTATCCAACACATAAAAAGACTGCGGTGTCGTAAATGCGAGTTGCAAACGTCCATTTTTGTACAAATCTACTTGGGAAATTTTACCTAAAATCTGTCCGTCTAATTGTTTTTTCCATAATACTTTTCCAGCATTCGAAATCAAATATAGCATGTTTTGATCGTCTTGTACGGCAATATCTTTGCGTTTTGTGACATGATTTCTAACAAATTGTGGTGCTGTTGCCACAGGATTGTCCAATATTACATTCAACACTTGCGAAATCGTATTTTCAGAAGGTTTGGTGTTGTTTCGTTTTAGCATTCCGTGCACATGCGCATAATTGCTTCCTTTTTCATTCGTAAACTGCAACGCGGCAAACGGATAATCTTCCAAGTTAATGCTAGCAATTTCCTTTTGGTATTTCTTTTCAGTGCTTTCCGCGAATGTTTTTTTGAATTGTTCCGTATTTACAAGCGTTAACAGTGACGATTCATCACTTAACTGTTCCATCGTTGCTAGATAATTTTCCTTGTAGAAAAGCGTTTGCTGGTCTTTATACATTCCGATCAACATGGCCAAACTGCGCAAAGCTCCAGGATCAGAAAACACAATATATTCATCTAAAATGACAAAATTACGATTGTCAAATTGCTTGATAAATGGCGTAAAATGATCTTTAAAAAGTGAAGCATCTTCGTTTTTGTAAATCTTGGTATTTCGTACGGTGCTCGTTTCTGGTTTGGTTTGTAATTGTGTGATGGCTTCATTGCTGGACGAAATAAATCGCAGTCCTGTAAATGTATCTCCATTAAACGAAAATGCGGCAACTTCTTCCAATGCATCTAGCAGTGAATTTTTGGTCGTTGGGTGAAACTTCTCGTATTCATCAAATGTAATTGCAGTAAAATGTTCAAAAAATGGTGGAATCACTTTTGCTATTTTGGAAGCTCTCGGAGCAGTATTTTTCAATATGCTTAAGGTATGATCAAGTGAATCGTTTGCGGTGACAATTCCCGTAAAGGAAAGTTCATCTGGCAAAATGCTCAAATCAAGTGCTGCTTGCGCGCCAAAATTAGAAACAATATTCGTATTCGCGTTTGGAAATAATCTTTTCAACAAAGGTTGCACATACTTCGGATTCGCCAAGATAGTTGCCGATTTGGTTTCATCAATCGTAGCGTATACTTTCTTTAGCGCTTCAGATACTGTTGCTTCTTTGTATGAACGAATACAGTTTTCAATCAACAATTCCGAAGAAGAATTCACAAAAATACTATCTGCCATAAAGGTATAATTCACACGATTGTTCAGCGTCGTTTTCGTGATGGTATTTCCTTGATAGCTAATCTTTTCGGTCGTTACTTTGGCAAGTGAATCGAGCGTAATTAAATCTGGATGAATTTTCGTGATGAAGGTATATTCAAAACTATTTTTTCCAAGTTCATTAAAACAGAGCAATGATTTCGACTTCGGTTTTAAGTATTGTAGGTAGTCCACAAAAGCATTAAAATCTTTTTTAAAGGCAGGTTTTCGAAACGATTTTAACAACTGATTATTTTTCAGCTCACTGCGAAAACTCTCCAAATTTTGAATCTGAATAACAGCCGCAGCATCTTGTGGTGCAAACGCTAACAATGAGTATTCTTTGGGAGTTTCTGTAGTACAGCCAATACTAAGTATGATAAGAAGAAGAACGAGAATTCTTTTCATCTGTTTATTTTTATTTAAAACATCATGCGATGTTGTTGCTCTTTTATGATATCTCTACAAAAATATAAAACTTACCAATTGGCAAAATAGTATGCCCACAATAGAATTACAGTTGTTATCAACAATATTTAACATCTTATTTTTTAAATATTGGGTAATGAAATTCAAAGAATGTCCCATATAAGTATATAATTTAAAATATAACATTATGAAAAAACAGAATTTAAAAACATTGACATTCTCAAAGAAGACCATTAGTACGTTAGAAATCAAAGCCTTACACGGCGGTGCAAATACTTCAGGATTTTTGTCATGCAAAAAACCAGTTGAGCCTGTAACGATTCAACAAGCTTGTAGAGATTCAGTACATAATTGGTGTGATTCCCGATTTGGAGGCTGCAATTCGTATTACTGTGGCTAGTATGCAGATTGAAGTATAAACTTCCGAAAGGATGTATTTATAGGAGTTTCTACTATGACATAGACATTTGTTAACACAAGAAGAATGAGAATTCTTTATAAAAAACAAAGTGTCGTACGACTGGCAGAAACTCCATAAATATATGAATAGACGTTATAGTTTACAGTGAAGATAGTTGTAAATGGACGTGTTGCCAATGGCAAATGAGTAAACGTGTCTTTCGGGTGAGTTTCTTATTAACCTGAGTTCGATTTATAATTTAATTCATAACTCTAATTTTTAGTAAGTTACGTCAATGTCAAATCGAGCGCAGTCGAGATTACTTTGAAATTATCAATTCTTAGCTATTCTCGACTGCGCTCGAACTGACAATCGTTTGTTTTTTAGTTAATTATAAGTAATGAAACGTTTTTTATTAATCGAACTCAGGTTATTATTTAGGATCTAACGACATGACATATGCGTAACTTTCGTTGAGTAAATCCGCCAATCGGTCCAAATCGTTTAACATATTTTCAGGAATCAATACATAACCTTTCATGGTTGCGCCGTACGATTTGTAATAATCTGAATTGAATTCTTTTATATAATTCTCCTGCACTTCTTTCGAATAGCGAAATCCAATTTCTCCAGTTTTATTCAGCAACCCAAACATGTGTCCGTTTGCCGAAGTGTAAATCATGCTCTTGCCTTTTCGTTCAAAGTTTGGACATTTGTCTACAATCGCATCAAAAATTTTAAGTCGTTCTTCCCACATACACATAGTTTTAAAAAACTAAAGGTACTTTATTTCTCCAATTCTTTCAATCTATTGATGGCATTTTGATTGCTTGAATCTAGTGTAAGCGACTTTTTAAAGTTGACAATTGCATTCTGAGTATCGCCCGAAAACAAATACGCTTCCGCCAGACTGTCAAACAAATTGGCAGATGTTGGATATACATAAACAGCAAACTTGAATACCAATATGCCCAAATGTGTTGTTTTTGGATTGAAATTGAGTTGCAAGCCTAATTTATTCAATTTCCACTCGGGTAATTCTAAATTGGGCTGTTTTTGGATGAGTTTTTTGTGTAAAATTTCTAAATTTTGATAGGATTGCGCAGCTGCCAAATCATTAAAATCTTGAAAAGTAATTGGTTTTTCAGTGGCTTTTTTGGCTTCTTTGGAGAGTACACCTGCGGCAATTCCATTCTTTTCAGGTGTATTTTCGAGAAAGATTTTAGAAGTTTGATCGTTTCTCAAATATGCATTCAAAAAGTGCAATGTATATTGTGATACTAATTTATAAGATGCAAGAATCTTCTCGTCACCTTTATCTTGTCGTGGATCGCGTGGGCGAAATAAAATTCCAAACGAACTGAAATTCGCATGTGTCAAATCGTGAAACTTTAATTTATACGCATCGCTGTGTACTAAACTATCATAAAACTCAAATTCAGAATTCAACTTCGGATCAATGTTATCTGCTTTTAACACAGCTTCCGGAATATCTTTTTGCGCCAAATGAATAAATGGAACATCTACTTTTTTGATATCGTGAAAGGGCGATTCTTTTACTAATTTATAATTGTAACGAATGGTTCCGTCCAAACTTACAATTGCTTTGATATAATCATTCCGCAGTTGTGCCAATACATTGGAGATTCCGCCAAAACTAAATCCTATCGTCGCGATTTTATCTACATCCGCATTTTCTAGTTTGAGCACTTCTTGAATCAGAAATTCAATATCGCGCGCCTGCGCTTCCATATCTTTTTCAGTGCCTCCTGTAAAAAACTTCGTCTCCGCACCACGACTCGGACTCGAAATCACAATATATCCGTGACTTGCCAAATATTCGCACAGTATAAAATTTTCAATAGAAGAAGCTTCATAACTCGGCGCATACACAATCACAGGAAATTTTTTGTCGGCAATTGTACTTTCCAAATAGGCGTTGGTAGTGTTAGCCAACATAGCTTGATTGTGCGGAGTATTCACAGGATACGGAAACCAATTCAACAAATGTTCGTTTGGCAAATGTTCCCACTCGTGTTCATTTTTAAAAATGGTCAAATAGTCTAAAATGGTTGTTTTTTGAGAAGATGTTGCGGTGCTAGGATACCAAATGCTAATCGGAATCAGGCGCGAAATGGAGGTATTAGTCCAATCATAAATACGTTTGTAAGTGCGTGTAGCATCTACTTTTTGGTAATGTTTGAAACCAACTTTATATGTTCCATGTGCTAATTGAAAATCACTCGGATTCACTTGTGCAAACAGAAAAGAGGTGAAAAGTAGCAGAAAAGGTATAAAAATGGCTCTCATGTTAGTTGGTGTTTGTATAAGAGAGTACTATTTTTTAAGAATGTTACAGTTGTGAAGATGACTGTTGATTACAAATCCAACGTATACTGTTCAGGCAATAAACGAAACGACATGCGATGATACTTGGTAGTGCCATATTTTTTAATGGCTTTGCGATGTTCTACCGTAGGATATCCTTTATTTTTCTTCCAATTATACATCGGGAATTCTTCGTGAATCTTCTCCATGTATGCATCACGATAGGTTTTTGCCAACACCGAAGCAGCCGCGATATTCATATACTTTCCATCACCTTTGATAATAGTTTGATGCGGAATATTTTTATACGGTTTAAATTTATTTCCATCCACAATAATATGTTCTGGAGCGATTGAAAGCTGATCAATCGAGCGATGCATGCCTAAAATAGAAGCATTCAGAATATTAATCTTATCAATCTCATCAGGAAAAATATGCGCCACGCCAAACGTCATCGCTTCCAATTCAATCACAGGACGAAGGAGTTCACGCTTGCGTTCGCTGAGTTGTTTGGAATCATTCAGGATCTCGTTTGAGAAATCTTTGGGTAAAATCACCGCGGCGGCAGTCACAGGTCCGGCAAGACATCCGCGTCCGGCTTCGTCGGTTCCTGCTTCCAATCCGTCAAATAATTGTAATGCTAACATGCGTAAAATCTTAAGAGACAAATCTATCTGTTCTGCGAGTCAAATCAAAATAGAATAGAAAGCTTTGTAGATTTTGATGTGATAAAGGTTAAATGATAGTTTTATCTTTTCCGCAGTGTAGGAATGATTTTTCGAGCAATTTTTATGAAACCTCAATAAGGATTAAATAATGAACTAAGCAACTCTAAATAGAGCACGAGAAATTGAATTCTCGAAAAATTATTACGGTTTTAGTTTTCACTAAAAGAAAAACTAAAAACACCTCTGGAAATCAAAGATTCATGAGTTCCTTAATTTAAAATAGAAAACCCGCGAACTAAAAGTGCCCTTTCTTTTGTTGAAGCCTGTGCTGAACTTGATTCAGTATTCCTTGGGCAAGCAAAGAAATAGAAAATAAAAAACTAGATGGTTGTATTGTGTAAATCATCACAAAGGATATTCTTGAAATTTTGTTAGAATTTATTCGATTTAGAACTTTATCTACTGATGTAGTTTAGGTTAAAACCACAATTTATGATTTCAATAACAAATCTTGGCTTTTTATTTCGATCAAAAAGTATACTTTTGTTGCACAGCTAGCGTAAAATGCTTGGTGAATTGTGAAGAATACGCTAAAAAAGTTAAAGAAGTGAAGCACATCCTTTTCGTTATCATAACATGTATTACATTGTCTGCGGTGCACGCGCAAAAGAAATTACAACCGATTCCGCAAGATAAACAAAGACCGCAGCAAGCTGCTGATAACAATCCCAATACAGGTTCTGAAAAAGACAGAACAGGCAAACGAACCGAATACGACATCAATCTCTATAAAATCATCTCGCACGAGCGTGATACTACTATTGTTGATACAACGCTTACAATTGAGAAAGACTATAAATACAATTACTTACGTAGAGACGATTTTGAATTGATTCCTTTTTCCAATTTAGGACAAACTTATAATAGTTTGGGATATTCGTTTGACAGAGCACAAGCTTTTCCCGATATCGGAATGCGCGCAAAACACTTTAATTATGATGAGGTGGAAGATGTAAGATACTTTAATGTGCCTACACCCACAACCGAACTGTTCTTTAAAACCGCCATGGAACAAGGACAACTGTTAGAAGCGTTCATTACGATGAATACCTCAAAACGGATGAATTTCTCAATTTCGTATAAAGGAATGCGCTCCTTGGGGAAATATCAAAACATATTGAGTAGTACAGGGAATTTTAGACTTACTGCGAATTATCGCACTAAAAATGATCGCTACGGATTGCGCGCACATTTCTATTCGCAAGATGTGTTGAATAATGAAAATGGTGGACTGACCGCAGAAGGTTTGGCTAACTTTGAAAATGGAGTCGCAGAATTCACCGATCGTTCGCGTTTAGATGTGGAATTTCAAAATGCAGAAAACATCTTGGTGGGAAAACGGTATTATTTAGAGCATGACTATAAAATTGTAAAGCAAAAAGATTCGCTGCGAGATAACAATTTGCGTGTTGGACATACGTTTAATTACGAAACAAAATATTATATCTTCAATCAAGATTTAGAAAATGATTTATTCGGAGATGCCTTTGTATCTTCAGCATTGAGAGATCGTACGCAATTGCGAAAATTATTCAATCAAGCAAGTCTAAGCTATACTACAAAAACCTTTGGCGATGTCAAATTCAAAGCCAATCATACCAAATACGATTATTTCTTTGATAAAATTTTATATACAGCAGATGGAAATGTAGTGCCAAACCGTTTGGAAGGTGATATCATTGCTGTTGGAGGTGAATGGCGACATACGATTGCAGGAATTGATTTAAAAGCAGATTTGTTGGCGAATGTTTCTGGAGAATTAGGCGGAAACTATCTTAAAGGTCGCGCTCGCTATCAATTAAATGATGATGTAAATTTGGAAGCTTCTATCGTCATCAATTCCAAAGCACCAAACTTTAACTTCTTGGTCAATCAAAGTGATTATATCAGTTACAATTGGCGAAATAGTTTTGAAAACGAACGAACGCAAAGTATCAACTTTAGCCTAAAATCAAAAAAATGGTTGAATGCAGATGTAAGTTTTACGACCATAGACAACTTTACATACTTCTCAGGATTGACAGAAGGAGCGCAGGTTTCTCCGCAACAAAGCAACGACCTAATCTCATACTTAAAAGTAAAAGTTGGAAGGGAATTCCGTTATGGGAAATTTGCCCTCAATAATACAGTCATGTTTCAACAAGTGGCACAATCTGGCGATGTATTCAATGTGCCAGACTTGGTAACCCGAAACACCATTTACTATACAGATAAATGGTTCAAAAAGGCATTATTCATCCAAACAGGAGTCACATTCAACTACTTCACGGAATATTTTGGAAATGCGTACAGTCCATTATTGGGAGAATTCTACAGTCAAAACCAACAAAAAATCGGAGGTTTTCCACGTTTTGATGTCTTTATCAATGCTAAAGTACGACGCACACGTATCTACTTTAAGCTAGAACATTTAAATTCGTCCTTCACAGGATACGACTTTTTCGCAGCACCAAACCAACCTTATCGTGACTTCTTAATTCGCTTTGGACTTGTTTGGAACTTTTTCTCGTAGTGCGAAAAGGAAGTTTATGGGTTTATAAGTTTATCAAGTAGCAAATAATTCGCATTAATTAAAGAACAGGCAAGAGTAAAGAATATCATTAGTGCATTCGTGACAAGACGTTTAAGAATCAACCTGACAATCAAACAAACAAAAAGACTAACACCTTACTTTATTTAGCTTTGAATGCATTGAAATTAATCTATTCATAATAATCTACTGTTTGCAAGAGCGCTTCTTCATGTGTATAAATATCATCAATTGTTTCAATATGTACTTTGGTTTCTTTTTTGTTTTCTCCTATGAGTCCTAAATATTTTTTACCTCCGTTTAAATGTAATCTGCAAAGTGGTTTTCGATTATTATTATCTAGTAGAATTCCGAAATAAGATTGTGTATCTCTATAGAATATGCGGTCATGTGCTATTTTTCGACGTAATATTGCAACCACAATTTTAAAACCGTCTAGTTCTTCTTCGGTAGTATTGATTTTACTGATTTCGACTTCTTCGGTATTTTCTTCAATTTGTTGTTCGGTTTCTTTGTTGAGCGCACTTTGTAATCTATCATTCACCTTGTCACTTATCAACTGATTGATAGCTTTGTGAACTAAGTCACCAAATTGTTCCATAACACGTTCTGTCAATCTTCCACTATATACTTTGGAAGCAAAAAAGCGTGTAAATTCATGACTCGGTTTGATGAGTTCACTACTAAATACTTTTTTGATTTCTTTCGTATATTTTAGAGAGCTGGCATTGTTTAAGATTTTGGTGATGTCAAAATTTGATTTATGGAATTTTGATATTTCATTGATTATTGAATCTTTTAATTGGGTAATGCTAAATTCTAAAAATGGTTTGTGATCCATTTTATTTTTTTCTTCTAAATCTGTGTAAAAGCGATATTCAATTCCATTGGTCAACAAAGCAAACCTTGATTTGGATACATGAAAATATCGTATCAATTGCGAACTATGTGTATCTAAGCTTTCAACCCAATGTTTACATTCTATGATAAGGATTGGAACATTATTTTGAAAAATAGCATAATCGACTTTTTCTCCTTTTTTTAATCCTACATCTGCGGTAAATTCTGGAACTACTTCCGTTGGATTAAAAATATCATACCCAAGTAGATTAATGAAGGGTAATACAAAAGCTGTTTTTGTTGCTTCTTCGGTTAAAATTTGCTCTTTCATTGAGTCTATTTTCTCAGAAAGTTCTTTGAGTTTACTTTGAATATCCATGATATTTGTTGAGTTATTAATTTTGATGTTGATAGCATCGTTTGTTAGCATTTTTTGTCATGCGCTTACATCTTTTGCCTGACTGAGTTTTTCCTCTACATTGTGAAGCCGTTTTTCTTTTTTTAGGTTTTTCTTTTTCAATAGCGTCGCCGTATTCCTTTACTTGTTGCTCCGTTATTTTTGTATTAGCAATGGTAGGTTTACACACTTTACAAGCCGTATATCCAAAAATTTTAGCGGAATCTATAGTAGTTTGATAGCGAGAATATTTGAGGTAACGACAATTTATTTTATGATATTTTTCACCTGATTTTGTAGTGTAAACAGTTTGTGAGGTTGCATTTGAAAAATTGAATAAAAAGAATATAAATACTATAATTTTTATACAATCTTTCATATTATAAAAGATTTTCAATGTTAATTTGGACATCTCCAATAGCGCTTATCTGCTTTACTTGCATTGTTTTTCCAGTGCAATGGTTGTAAGTTACTGAGGTAGTCACTTCCTCCATTTGCCACTGCCGTGATATGATCAATTTCCCACCCGTAATTTGAATTTCTATTTCCATATTCTGACCATTTGATTTCATTACCACACTTATCTTTTCTCCAAGTTAGAGAGGATTTATCGTTAACTCTTTTTCCTTTTCTCCATACGCTTAACTTTTGAGCATCTGTCCAGCTTCCGCCTTGTTTATTTGTATTTGGCTTTCTTGCCATGAAGTTATCTTTTTAAGTTAATGTTGATACAAACTTAAAATGACTATTAATGATTCCCTTGTGGAAATCCACGGTGATAAAAAATAAAACTAGAATGTATTAGATGAGGTCTAGGCTTTGTGCTAGATAAATGAGTTGTGAAGTTGTATTCGCATTAAAACTATCACGGAGTTTGCTCAGACGATCTTCTACCGAACGTCTACTGTTGGGTGTAATCCCTTTGGATTGAAAATATGAAGCTATTTCATCTTGCTTTAGTCCCTTCGCCACAAGTTGAAGTAATTGTTTTTCATATTCATCTAATTGAAAAACATTCTTTTTATGTAATGTAGCATTTGAAACTGGACATAAATAAGTGTTGCCGTTTTGAATATTTTCAATTGCTTTTAACAATTCTTTTGTGCCATTTAGTCCTTTGCAAACATAGCCTTCAATACCAATTTCGTTGATTAAATGCTTGATGACAGTCTGTTGGTTATTCACAGAAAAGGCTATTATTTTTATGTTTGGTTGTATTTTTTTGACTTCGGCAATGAGCGCTTCTCCTGTAGTAATTTTTGGATTTGGGGTATTGATCACAAATGACAAATCGCTAATTAATACGTCAAAAGGTTGCTTTTCCTGTATTCCTTTCTTTATTTTTAAAAAAGCTCCGTCACAAGATTGAGAAGAATCTACCATCTCAATTCCCATTTCTTTCAACTTAACTACCAATCCGATATTGCTACTATCGGTATCTTCCACAACTAAAACTTTTTTGAACTTCATAGGCTATTGAATAAATCGTATTTCCGCTTTGAATCCATTATCGGGATTCGTATCAAAAGTAATAGTTCCCTTAATCTCTTCGATGCGGTTTTCCACATTACCCAAGCCATTTTTTGCTAAAAGTTCATCTCTCGTAGCTCCTTTTCCATTATCCACATATTTGATGATGAACTGTTTTTTGACTTTCGTAAATGTAATTCCTACCAACTCCGCTTCACTATGCTTTTTCATATTCGTAAGGAGTTCTTGTAGCACTCTATAGAGTTGCTCTTTTTTCAATTTGGAAACAGGTTGCCAAAAATCTGAAGTTACTTCATTCGTTACAATTTTAGTAGTGTCACTTCCGAAAGAATTAAGCAGTGAAAGCAATTCATCGTGATATCCGTTGTCAGTATTAATTGTGGTATATTTTTTAGAAATGTCTCTAGCTTTGACATAAATTTCATTCAATCCGTTTAAAATTTGTAATCCTTCTTTTTCCAACAAAGAAGCTGGATTTGTTTGTAGTTGATTCATTAAATAGAAAATATCATTTCCTAATTCGTCATGCACTTTTTTAGAAAGATTGCGTTCAGTTTTATGGACTTGTGCGAGTGTGTATTGTTTGTTGCGATTGCGTTGGAGGAGGATGAAAAAGATGGCGGCTATCAATATAAGTCCTCCTAGAAATGCAAATAATAATGCTTTGCGTTGTTGACGTTCTTTTTCTAACTCTTCTTTTAGAGCTTTCTTTTCGGATTTTGTCGTGTCATACTTTTTGTTTACATATTTGTTTTCAGTCTGCTTATCGGCATTTTGAATACTATCATTTAGAAACAAGTACTTTAAGATTTCTTCATCTTTTCGAAGTTTTAATTTTAAATATAAAGCTTTATTAAGGAAGAAAGGTGATTCAATTTTACGGGCAATTTTAATCGCTTTTTTTACGTAATATTCAGCTGAATCATTTTTTTTTCGATCCATAAAGTGAATAGACAAATGTCTGTAACTAGAAAACATGCCTTCAAACAATGAATCCTTAATTCTTGCTTTTAAGGCAATTTTCATTTTTTCTAAGCCTTCTGGTTTTTTAAGCTTTGATTCATTAAAGCCTAAATTATCTATTACTTCCCATTTTCCATCGCAACTATCTAATTTGGATATTTTGTTATGAATCACCCTTAATGTTTTTACAGCTTCTTTGTGCAACCCTTGATCTGAAAAAATATTTGCTATATTATTTATATTCGCTATGCTATCGCAAATATTGTTGTTTAATTCTAATGAGCGTTGATAATATTCTAAAGCACTATCTCGATTTCCAAAATTTCTATAAATCCTACCTAAATGATTGTATAGGCCTGTTTTAGTTTGAATGGAAAACGAACTTTGTGGTATACTATTTAGTAATTTGATAGCACTGACAACGGTTTCTTCGCTTTTGTAGATTGCACCTTTTTTAAAATGAGCATAAGCCTCTTTTTGTAACTTGTTGACAGAAAGCATTTTATTGTATACTGACGAATCATAATTTCTTTGTTGGCTACAACTAAAACTCAAAAAAGCAAATGCTAAAAAAAAGAGGAATGAATTTGTATTATTTTTCATTCCTCTAAAATACTAAATTATAACATTAACCTCCTAAGTTACCTCCTGGTGGCGGAGGTGGAGGTGGTGGCGGTATTTCTCCTTCATCACCACAGCAGGCTTGTATTTCATCTGTTTCAGATAAAGCTTCTGGTGTACAAGATAGTATGATACTGAACAAAGCGAAAATTAAAAGTTTTTTCTTCATATTATAATATTTTTATACCTCTTAAATTACAATTTTTATTCAATATACTTTCTTGGCGCTGCTTTACATGATTTAGATTATTAATTTCCTACTTCATCACCTGGCGGCGGTGGTGGCGGTGGCGGTGGAATTGGAATATCGTCACCACAGCAAGCTTGTATTTCATCAGTTGTATTTAGGGCTTCGGGAGTACAGGATTGAAATCCAATAATGTGGAAAACCACAAGTGAAAGTACATATAATTTCTTCATTTTGTATGTATTAAAAATTTGACAATAGTGTGGCTGCCCAGAATTGTTCTTAGGGTATGTATTGCAGACAAGCCGCACGCTAAAAAGTTGGGAGACGTCTCTCCGAATTTTTGGGAAGTAGAAGTGAAAACTAAAGAAGTGTGTACTTCCCTTTTTGAACAACTTTAGTTCTCAACTTCGAGTAGTGTTTAATCCGCAAACCTTATTGCGGGTAAGGTCATTTTTAAACTCTGAAGCAAATGAACAAACAAACTGAAAGAAAATAGTCAACAAGAAACCCTCAATATTCAATCAAATGTGTGTACACATTTATGTGTATTTCATGAGTAACTTATGTGAAATCAATTATTAAATACTAACATTCATGTTTATGAAAGAAAAACTATTCCGAAAAGCCTTTAAAAAAGCGGAACAACAAAGTGGTAGAACTACGAAGAATGGAGTCGCTGTACATTTAGAGAAAATATTTATGATGGAGCTTAAAATTAATACTAGTAAAGCAACATTTTCAAGATACTATGAACAATATATAGAGGGGAATTTTGAGAAAGAAATGAGTCCAAGTCCTGAGTTATTAGATAACCTTGCGATGTATTTGGGATTTCATAATTATGAAGATTTTGTGACTCGATTTGAACAAAAAGATATGCCAAAACAGGATAGTTTTATAGATTTTGTCAAAAAGAATAAATGGTTTATCATTCTCATTCTTTTAACTATTGTCACCTTCGTAATCATCTTTCAATTAAACAGACAACGTTGGATGATTTGGGATGGAACGCATTATATAGAAGTGTCTTTTGACTTAAAAAAATATGATTTTGGACAATTCAAATTATATAGTGAAGATCGTATTAAGAACTTCAAAAAAATTGAAACTGACTGTCAAACAGAATACATAAAACCTGATGGAACTCCCAATGTTTGGTATGGTAAAAATCAAAAGAAAGAATTGGAATATTTTACTTCAAGAGGACTTCATCCTGAAACAGGAAAGCAATTAAAACCACTTTCTAAACACATGTTTGATAAGCATGTCTGTCCAAAAGATGCT
Source organism: Bacteroidota bacterium (assembly GCA_039026955.1). GTDB lineage: Bacteria > Bacteroidota > Bacteroidia > Flavobacteriales > Flavobacteriaceae > Kordia. The sequence continues at coordinate 1,894 of JBCCLH010000005.1, read as the reverse complement.
ACAACATTAAATAAACAATAATTAAAAATGACCATGAAAAAAAAGAACAAAGGAAAAGGCTGTGTTGTCTTCATTGCGGTATTTTTCATATTGGCTATTATTGGGAGTTTGCTGCCAGAATCAGAGAATGATATCTATGAAGAAGCTGTATCAAAATATAATTTTAGTGAGTACAGAGAAGCATTACAACTAATTAATAAGGCAATAAATACAGATAGTGCCAACACTGAATTTTATGAGCTTAGAGGTAAAATATTGTATGAATTACAGGACACATTACATAGCGAAGAGGATTTTAAGCGTACCGTTTTATTAGCAAAAACGGATTCCATTAAAGATATACGAATAAAAGAATTGATTAATTGGGATTTACAACATGGAGATAAAGAGAAAATCAAAGAGTTATTAAAAGAGGAGCTACAGTTATATAAAAACGATTCTACAAAGCATGTAGCAATTATGGAATATGCTGCTGATACATATTTAGCTATTAATGATACATTAGAAACAATTCATATATACACTAAACTAAGTAATGAATATAGCCAGACTGGCAGATTTAATAATAAAATTGGTGTCTTATATTCTCAGATGCATAAAGATAAAGCTGCTTTAAAAGCTTTCGGAAAAGCAGTTAAAGCAGCTCCCGATAATGATATTTTTTTATACAATCTTGGTATTACGTATCTACATTTAAAAAATAAACGCAAAGCAAAACTGTATCTAAAAAAAGCTACAGATTTAGGAAACAAAGATGCATGCAACCAGTATAGAGAGCTAACAGCAAGAACTCGATACTATCAGTTGACTCAATGCTGTGATGGGACTACTAGTTCTTCAACAGGAAGAGGAACATGTTCGCATCATGGTGGGGTTTGTGGTGTTGTTAATATTCCATACAAAGAATATACTTTTGATTGTTATTAAAATTACTGTTATTAAAATTTTATTTAGATATGATTTGCTTTTGTAAGTTATTGGTAATCTGAAGTTCCCGTACAGTATAACGGGTTGTGAATTGCTGTCATTTTGTAATTTTGCGTGAGAAGTCACAAGCAGCTTCAGCTTCACGTCTGCGTCTTTCTTGTTGTGATCTGCTTTCATTTTGTAAATTTATGTGAGAAGTCACAAGGTTTAGTTTTTATGAATCCGTCATCTAGTAGTTGTGATCTGCTTTCATTTTGTAAATTTATGTGAGAAGTCACAAGTACGTCTCAATCTGTATATATTAAGCAGCAGTTGTGATCTGCTTTCATTTTGTAAATTTATGTGAGAAGTCACAAGAAGAGGAAGTACGTGGTGTAAAATAGCTAAGTTGTGATCTGCTTTCATTTTGTAAATTTATGTGAGAAGTCACAAGAATTAAATCGAGTTGCCCTTTTAACGTTCTGTTGTGATCTGCTTTCATTTTGTAAATTTATGTGAGAAGTCACAAGCGAATTCTACAAACCTATTTACGCGAACATGTTGTGATCTGCTTTCATTTTGTAAATTTATGTGAGAAGTCACAAGAAAACTAAAATCTGAAACTCAAAGAACTATGTTGTGATCTGCTTTCATTTTGTAAATTTATGTGAGAAGTCACAAGTTAGATCATTTGTATGATCATTTTCCGAGTGTTGTGATCTGCTTTCATTTTGTAAATTTATGTGAGAGGTCACAAGAGAAAGTCCTGTTTCGATTGATGAGCATTAGTTGTGATCTGCTTTCATTTTGTAAATTTATGTGAGAAGTCACAAGGTCGCCGCTTAATAATATAATCAGCAGCAGGTTGTGATCTGCTTTCATTTTGTAAATTTATGTGAGAAGTCACAAGCGATTCCTCAGATGCTGTGAGGTATTGTAGGTTGTGATCTGCTTTCATTTTGTAAATTTATGTGAGAAGTCACAAGCG
>JBCCLH010000004.1:0-177892 GCA_039026955.1 Bacteroidota bacterium | reverse complement strand
GGCGTCTGAGCTTCCATACTGGACCTCCATGTAGTATCTGAAATCGAAATGTGATGCCAACATTGATTAAAGAAACATGCATACCTTTTTTGTCTTCTGGTGGCCTAGGAAGGATGCAATGTAAGTGGATATAGACTATCATATTTTAAAAGTCTGTTTACATATAATAGTTGCTTATTTATATTTCCCTTCTTTTTATAATAATCTATTAATAATTCGTATCCTTTTCTTACCTCTTGAATTGCTTCATTAGAATTAACCAAGATAGAGTCCATTTCTTTGAAATGAAATATACTCTTATCTATATCATTTAATTTGTTATAAGTAATGCCTAAGTAATATTTTGTGAGTATTATATTTGGAATATCTTTTTCATTTTCAATATATTCCATAGCATTTTTCAAACTATCCAAGGCAATACCATACTCTTTCATTCCAATATGATTTACCCCTTGATTAAGAACAAAATAATTCTTCATCAAATCATTATTTAGATCAAGAGATAATTTGTGTCCTAAATTATTATAGTAAAATGCAGAATCATAAAGTTTTAATTTATTATATGATGATGCTAAATTAAAGACAGCATCTAAATGCTCTACGTCATGTTTTTCTTGAAAAAATGTAAATACTTCTTTTGATAGAGCAATAGCTTCTCTGTAATGTCCTAATCTATTTTTTAAAACACTTATAAAATACTTTATATTATTTTGGGATATTTCGTCATTCTGTTCAACAGCATATTCATTTGCAATGATATAATTTTCTAAAGATGACTCTAAATTTCCAGTTACATAATAAAAACTAGCTTTGTTCATATATGCTTGAAAAGGTAGATGCTTAGTATTAGCATTTTTTGTTAAGCTTATTGCACTATCTGCATATTTCAAAGCCCCATTATTTTGATGAATTGCTAAAAATCTAGATACAAAATAATATCCATTAGCTATTTTCTCAGAATCATTATTTTTTTTTGCTTCGGTTAAATATTTGAATGCATACTCTCTTGATAGAACTGAATCCTTTATCTCATAATCATAATATTTTTTGGCAATATCCTTAAAAAAGTTATCAATAGTGTGCTTATTTTGGCTAAAAAGATTTGAAGATGTGAGGATAAAAAAGCATAAATTCCCGAAAATATATTTTACTTTTTTGCTATACATTTAAACTTAGAATTTCTGTTATAATTCTGTTTTTCAATAACTTAAACTTCATACAAATGAGAAATTCTCAAAGTTAGGTAACGATCTTTTGTAAAAATTAATTGATAAAAATACATTTACACCAATCAAAAAAATCTGATTGCTAAAATAACAGTTTTAATTTTAACAAGCGAAATCTTAAAAATAAAACTTCTTCTTACAATAACTCAGATTTGAAACATAAAGTATAACCCTAACAAAAACAATATGGCATTAGAAAATTTAATTAGTATTGAGTTTACACAAGAAGAACTCACCAACTTAGATTCACATTTAGATGGCATCCAACAAATACTAGCAGGAAAAACGGTAAATCTTACTCCTGAGCAAAGACAACAATATGGTCGAATAGCGAATCAAAATAAGCTGATTGTAGATAAAGCAAAAAACTATATGGAGCAATTCCCGAATTGGATTCCGAATTTTATAGATAAAGTTGAGTTTGACAAAGATTATACTGCACGATTACAAATTGAAGGACGTGTATTGTTATTAGAAAATCTAGCACAACAACTTATTGATACCAAAACCTTACTAGATCATGACAATTACACAAATACATTAAGCTTCTATCGAACTATGCGTTACTTAGCTGGAGAAAATGAAGCAGGTGCCAAAACAGTGTATGAAGACATGAAAACTTTATTTAAAAAAGTTCCAAGAACCAATACTATTAGTGAAATAAGTGATGAAACTATGTAAGTAGTATTTTGAAATGTTAAAACAATCTTTGTAAGCGTTAGATTAATGCATAGAAACATTACATAAGTTATTTAAAACGTTAAAATAATGGTGTTAAGTCTTAAATCAAGTCTTACAAATAGTAAAATAACACTTCGAAAGAATCAAATAACATTTATAATACTTTATATAAGAGGGTATACCTATGCTACTATAGGGTAAAAACAAAAAAGCTCCCATTTTCATAGAAGCTTTTAAAAGTAAACAAATACATATTTGCCTACGATCTGCAAATCAAAGATAGGTATTTTTTAATACACATCATGGCAAATGTTTTTACAGGTGTAGCAAATCACTAAAAACAATTGTCGTGGAAACCGAAAAACGTATGAGTAGGTGTATTTAAAAAAGAGAGAAAAATGAAAAAAGGAATTAAAAGAATTGGAAAAGGATTGTTTGCAATCTTTATAATGAAACTAATATTACTTTGTGGAGCACTTGTGTTTCATGCATGTCAGAGCGAAAATGATTTTAGTAATGAAATTAATGAAGAAGCCAAAAATAACTTTTTGGACGCTTTAAAAATTACTGGTACTGAATTATCTAATGTTTCTATTAGTCCATCTATAACGAAACTACCATTAGAAAAGAGAGACGCAGCAAAGAGAGACGGAACTACAACTAACTCAACAACAAATGTAGATACTCAAACATTTTGTTTGACACATTACAATGCAAATAGTACAGATCAAGCATTACAAGATATAGTTGCTAATATTACCTCTTTAGGAGATTTAATGAATGCCAGATCACAACACGGAGTAAGCACACAGTTTGATCTTACTTATAGCCCAAGTAACACTACAAATACTGGAAATTCACAACATCCAAATAGCTTTGATCCTAATGATTGTTTATCAATCTTTGAACTTCCTGTACAGCCTGTCATTGACGCTATGACTCCTGCAATTATTGAAGCGAAAAACTTTCTGTATTCAAAACAAATGACTGATACTGAAATAATAGAAGTCTTAGACGGTGAGGAAGAATATAATTTAGTACCATTAGTAACAGCACTAATTGCAGCAGAAAGTAATTCTTCAAATAGTAATGTTTCAAGAGAAGCGTTATCTTTATTTATAGAATCAACTTATGCACAAGATACAGATATTTTCTCTGAAAGATTATATGATTGTGGTATGAGGGCGCTAGGAATTACCGCACTTCAAGATTTAATTCAGAAGGGATATAAGAGTAATGCAGGAAAGAAAGCTTTAAAAAAGGCTATTAGGAAAATAGCTGCTAAAACACTTAATTGGATTGGTATAGCTTGGGCTATGTTTGAATTCACTACTTGCATGTTCTTTTAACAAAAATTAATTTTTAAATTTATAATATGTCAAAATTTAGCTATATAAAATCAACTCTTGTTGTATGTTGTATCATATTTATTGGTGGTCTTTATGAAATATTCTTTTCAGGTAACTTTTCTTCATATAGTACTTCTGGAATGGTAAAGTCAATAGTTTTAATGGCGCTAATTGCTTTTATTATTATTTTGTATTTCTTTAGAAACAAAGACAATGAAGAAGATATATAGCTAATGTGAAATATGAAAATTAAATCTAAATATATCGTATACTTTTTATTATTAATTGTATTAGTAGCTCAGTTTATAGATATATACTACCCAAGTGATCTATTTTTCTATGGACAACTTGCCGTATTAGGAGTGCTAGTACTCATGCTTCTCAATAAATCCTTTAACAAGAAGTAAACAAAAATCACTATGGAATTTTTAAAAGGACTTTTAATTGGTATAGTAGTTCATTGTATTTTAAACTTAAAATATGGAAAATTATAAAGGGATAATTTTAGGAATTTTGGCATTAATTATTTTTAGATATACGGTAGGTAGCTATCTTAGAAAGAAGATCAAAGAAAGAAAATCAAATAAAAAAGAAAATGAATAGTTACATATTATCAAACAAATGATTCTATACATCGTACTCATTCCTTTTGCTAGTTTTCTGTTCACCAAAAGAATTAAAAGCTTCCTTGAAGCAAAAAGAAACCATGATAAGGAACAACAAAAATCAGATAGTATTACAATACTACTAATGTGTATTGTTGTAGTTATCCTAATTTTTATCATCGAATCAATTCGAAAATAATCACAAAGCATTTTTCTATGATTACTAAGTAAAAGTTATTACGTTTTAGCAATAGTCATTCATCAATAAAAAATATTATTATGATTAAATATAATGATCAACTCCCAAATTTTATAGTGTACTGTGTCCTAGTAATTGGTGGGTTATATGAGGTTTTCTTTCAGGTAATTTCTCATCATATAGTACCTCTGGAAAAGTAAAATCAATCATCCTTTTAGCACTAGTAGGCTTGTTGATTGTAATGTACTTCTATAGAGATAAAAATAAAGACAATGAAGAAAATATAGAATTATAAAACTTCTAAAACATGAAATCAAGACTTTTATTTTTCACTTTAATTGCAGTTTTAGTAATAGCTTGTAAATCATTTGAACCTTTTACTACTGCAGAGGAGAAAAAAGCACAACTGAACTTAATTAAAGATAAATTCCAATTAACGAATAAAGAATTTAAAAAGATTAAAAATGAAGATTCCATATTATTTACTATTGGCAAATCATTGAAAAAAAATATAAAGTTATCTCTTATTGAACGAAGATTAGACTCATTTTTCCTTGATAGCTATGATCGAAGAGACCTTCAAGCAATACTGCTAATGGACTATCATTTGCCTAACTTTAAACATGAACTAAATAGAAAAAAAGATGCAAGTGGAATTGAATTTAAAAATATAGAGGAAATGAAAGCATTCTTTTCACCTGATGGAAAATTTGAAACAGATATGAACCGTATGTTGGGTATGAAGAAAAAAAAGGATTCTACCGATAAAAAAAAAGAACATAAGTAGTCCCATAAAAGGATACAAATCTCAAACATTTTACAATCATAATAAGCCATGCCTCAGAAGCATAGCCTGCTATTGGCTTGACTTTTTTAAACCCCCATTTCGTTTTGTTGATAGCCATAAATCAATAAAATATTAAATATGATTACCAAAAAACAGCGCGAAAAGCTAAGAGAGATTTTAGGATATCATTATACAAAAGAGGTTTTTAAACTCTTAAAAGAAAGGAAAGTAACCAATAAGAAAGGAAATCAATACAGCAGTTCTATGATTCGGAATGTATATAATGGCATCAATGAAAATAAAGATATTGAAAATGCAATTTTTGATGTATGCATCAAAAAAATGGAAGAAAAAGAGAAAGAGACTAAAAGAAGAAATCAAATATTAGACATTAATTCTAGTATCGAAAATTAAAAATATTAAAGTTCTCTCCTGCTATTAATAGCCATCAAATAACTTAAGAATAGCATGGAAAACATTACAAAAATTTTAATGAGTATCTGTATTATATTAGGTATTCTTATTGTCATCGTATTGATTCTGTACTTTAGAAATACTCCTGAAAAATATTTTAAAAAACATTTAAAAGAAAATGAAGTTGATAAGGAAATTGAAAAAGAACTAAAACAAAAAGTAAAAAATTAAAAACGTATATCCATTATGAAATCATTACAAAATAACTTCCTCCTTCTATGCATTTGGATACTAACCATGGGAACTGTACAAGGAAGTGAAAAAATAGACTTTGCCAGACGTATTCAAAGCCTATCAACATCTAAGAAGCTAGCACAAACCGATACCATGGCAGTAATCGCGGAAAAGGAAAAACTAGTAGAAATGTTGCTAGCAAAACAAGAAGCCTTTGAATTGAAGTATTTTGTATTGATAGGACTGGTGTTGTTTTTGGTATTGTTGTTTGGAATGTTGTGCTTTTTTAGACAACGTGGCGATAAACGCTTGGATAAAATTGTATCCTTGCTAGAAAAGAATCAAAAGTCTAGTGCTAATGACGATGTAGTGACAAAAGAAAAGAAACTAAATATTGATCCTGTAATCGTAAATGCCATCCTTGAAAATTTAAAGGCATTTGAACATGAAAAAGGGTTTATAAATCCTAAAATTACCTTGCAAACCTTCGCAAAAAAATTACATACCAATACAAAGTATTTGTCAAAAGTAATTAATACCTACAAGTTGAAATCGTTTCGATGTTATATCAATGATTTACGAGTGCAATACAGTATTGAAAAATTAAAAAATAACTCCAATTATAGAAATTACACCATACAAGCGATGGCGAAAGAAGTTGGTTTTGGGAATAGAGAATCGTTCTCAAAAGCATTCCGAAAAAAGACAGGAGAAACGGTCTCCAACTTCTTAAAACAAATTTCATAATAATTGAATAATCTAACTAAAAAAACAGCAATTGGTATTAAGTATCACGTTGGATTGGGGAATCTTTTTAGGTACAGCTGTTTTTTAGGGATGCAAAGCGGAACTTTCTTTAAGTAGTGAGTCCGCTTTGCTATTTTTTAAAATGATTCAACTCGTATTTTACACAAAAAAAACTCCCAAGCTAATGCGCTTGGGAGCTTTCAATTGTTGTAAAATATATTGAGAGAGTATTGCTATTGTTTTACAAACTTCTGAATGATTTTTTCTTCTTCATCCGTTACTTCTAGCATGTATACGCCAGTTTGTAGTTCGCTTACATTCAATCTTCCATCTTTTAATGTTCCTTCTTTTACGGTTTGACCGAGTAAATTCAAGATTCTATAGGATGAATTCAGATTATAGCTCGCTAAGTTCACTGTAATATTACCACGAGTCATTGTTGGTGTGATTAACAAGTCATTTGCAGATGAACTTGCTGGTCCTGTACGCAATGGTGCAATTCGCTTTGCTTTTGATCTTGCGCCTCCATTGATACCCGTAATCGTTACTTGATCAATATATACCTGATCTGCATTGGCACTAGCATCGCATTGTACTCTGAATCGAGCATTCGATGCAAAGTTTATTTGCGAATTGTCTAATGTTACCGTTGCTGTGTAGAATGTTCCGTTGTTAAAGTTCGTTCCACTTGCATATGTAGCTACGGTTTGCCATGAAGAACCATCAAAGTAACGTACCCAGAAATCTTCTCCATTTTCCATTGAATTCGGGAAGAAATAGAAGTTAAATTCTACTTGATCGAATCCGCGTAAGTCAAACGTTTCAGAAGTCATAGATGATGCTACACCAGAGTTATCACGTAAACGAATTGAGAATGAACCTTCATACGAACGCGATCCGTTGTAACGGAAACAATCACTTCCTCCGTCAGTCCAGCCGTCTAAGCCAGTCTCAAAGAATCCTTCGTGTAATACGGTGGTTCCTGCAGTTTGACATGGTGGACATGACGATCCTCCACAGTCAATTCCGGTTTCGTCTCCGTTTTGAATTCCATCATCACAAGTTGGTGCTGGCGGTGGTGCACTACCTACACAGAAGTCTGTAGTTTCAGAAGAGCCAAAGCTACCTCCAGATACAATGACACCATCAGGTCCAGTTAAAGTGTACGATCCGCTTCCGAAAGAACAGCAAATTCCGTCTCCGTACGAGTCGTTAATTACAAATGTGTAACAATCGTTTGGCAAGCAAAAGATTTCTGTCACTGTAGAACCATCTGGATTTGCAGCAGAATAACTTGCAGAAGCAACACTTGTTCCTCCGTCTGTTACTAACGACCAAGAAGTTTCTTCAGGATAGTTGTCAAATGTAATACTCAATGTTACTTCATTGTCTGAGCAACCAGATTGACATGGCGCACAAGAACCTCCACAATCTACACCAGTTTCGTCACCATTTTGAATTCCGTCATTACATGTTGGTGTTGGCGGTGGTGCTGTACCACATTTGTCTGATAATGCCAAACTTCTTCTAAAACCTCCCACATCAAGTACCGCGCGCATACGTGCTTTTTGTCCTTGTGTAAATAAGTTCATACAGGAATCATTTGAGTAATCCATATAATTTTCAACCATATCTGTAGAGCCACATGAAACATTGTTCGATGGACATCCACTTGAGGGTGCTTGTTGCGTTGGTGTATCCGATACAAAATCATTTCCACAATTAGAATCTCCCCAAATATGACGTAAGTTTAGGTAGTGACCAATTTCGTGTGTGGTTGTTCTTCCGCCATCAAATGGTGCAGATACATTTCCAATTCTACCAAAATAATTATATGCCATTACCACACCGTCAGTTGCGGCACTTCCTCCTGGAAATTGTGCATATCCTAAAATCGTTCTTCCGCTACTTGTCATACGCGGTACGACCCACATATTTAAATATTCAGCGGTATTCCATGGATTCACTCCTCCTTGAGAGGCTCTTTTCATGTCATCACTAGTTCCCCAGTCAGTTCTGGTAACCGCTTTACGCGTAATTCCTGTAGTGGCATTTCCATTCGGATCAATGCTAGCCATACAGAATTGAATTTCAGTATCTGCCGCCTGCGACCATTTTCCGTCAGCATCCGGATTGGTTCTTCTGAAATCTTCATTAATTACATCAATTTGCGATTGAATTTGTGCATCGCTGATGTTGTTTGTAGAATTGGTGTACAGTACATGCACTACTACTGGAATGGTAATGACGTTTCCAACAATTCTTTGTTGTAATCCGTCTCCCTGCGTTCGCAATCTCGTATGTTCCTCAATTTGTTCCATACGTTGCTCTAATAAAGGATCGTGTTGTTTTCTGTGTTCTAAGTTATCCATAGTGGCACAGTCTCGGTGTTGCGCCGAAACTATTCCCACAAACAGACAACTCAACAATAGAAGAGTAATTTGTTTGTTCATAAAAGTATTTTAAATTGATTAGCCATTGTCTTTAACACTTCTGTTAAAAACGCACCAAATATGTTAATTTTTTGTGAATTTTCCGATTAAAGACAATTTTTTTCGATAAGATGCACGAAAGTTTTCGAGAATATTGCAAATTTTAAATTTTGTAATTATTTGATTATCTGGCAATTATCTACTAAAATACTAGGAAAATCTTTAGACCATACTTTTTTAGCAAATTCATAAAAAAAGTGCCATATTTTTGCGAATATGACACTTTTTGAATTGGTTTATTGATTTATATAAAAAATCAGTTTAGTTGCATTTCTGGAATTTCTCCTTCTACGATTAAATTTCCTTCTGTTGCATTTTTAATAGCATCAACGGTAACGCCAGGCGCTCTTTCTAGAAGTTTGAAACCGTCTTGTGTAATTTCTAGAACCGCTAAATTGGTCACTACTTTTTTCACACAGGCAACACCTGTTAACGGCAACGAACATTTTTTGAGCAATTTCGAAGCACCGCGTTTGTTGGTATGCATCATTGCCACAATGATATTTTCGGCAGAAGCTACCAAATCCATCGCACCGCCCATTCCTTTGACCATTTTTCCAGGAATTTTCCAGTTGGCAATATCCCCATTTTCAGCAACTTCCATCGCACCTAAAATAGTTAAATCGACATGCTTTCCTCGAATCATAGAAAAGCTCGTAGCCGAATCAAAAAAGCTGGCACCAGGCAAGGTTGTAATCGTTTGTTTTCCTGCATTGATAATATCTGCATCTTCTTCGCCTTCAAAAGGAAAAGGTCCCATTCCGAGGACTCCGTTTTCACTCTGAAATTCGACTTCTATATCGTTTCTCACAAAATTGGCAACCAACGTAGGAATTCCAATTCCCAAATTCACATAGTAACCGTCTTTTACTTCTTTTGCGATTCTCTTTGCTATTCCGTTTTTGTCTAACATTGTTCTAATGTATCTATTTTTTAATTTACCAATGTATCAATTATTTCTTTTGATAATTGTGCTTACTATTTTATATATGATTAATCCTAGCTCGTTTACTTTCTTTATTAAAGTAGCATCTGTTGGATAATTTTTTGATCTTTCACATAAAACTAACCAGTATTTCGTTTCTTCTAATTCTTTAGCTGCAATCTTAATTTTATGTATAAAATCTGCTTTACTTTCTGCATTTTGAGCTTCATGAACATTTGCGCCAATACTAGTTCCAGATTTCAACAGTTGTTTAGAAATAACAAATTTCCTGTTTGCTTCTAATTTTTCGCAATATTCTATAATTAATAGTGCAACTTCAATTGATTTTTCTACAACAACATTTCTCATCGAAGATCAAATAATTAGTTCATTATTACATTAAAAAATTGGTTCATTAACGTTTACGTACCGTTCGTTGTTCAATCCGCTTTTCATAGTGTTCTCCTTGAAAAATTCGCTGTACAAAAATACCCGGAATGTGTATTTGATTTGGATCTAATTCGCCTGCTGGGACTAGTTCTTCTACCTCAGCCACAGTGATTTTTGCAGCGCCGCACATACATGGGTTAAAGTTTCGTGCGGTTCCTTTAAAGATTAAATTTCCAGCTTCGTCGCCTTTCCACGCTTTTACAAAAGCAAAGTCGGCTTCGTATGCTTTTTCTAGAATGTACATTTTTCCATTAAACTCTCTGGATTCTTTTCCTTCTGCGACTTCCGTTCCGTAGCCTGCGGGTGTATAAAAGGCTGGAAATCCTGCTTGTGCCGCTCTACATTTTTCGGCAAGTGTTCCTTGTGGTGTGAGTTCTACTTCTAATTCTCCTGAAAGCATCTGACGTTCAAATTCATCATTTTCGCCTACATACGAAGAGATCATTTTTTTGATTTGGCGTCCTTGTAGTAATAAGCCCAAACCAAAATCGTCCACACCCGCATTGTTTGAAATACAGGTGAGATTTGTAACGCCAAGTTTCACCAATTCGGCAATGGCATTTTCGGGAATTCCACACAATCCGAAGCCTCCGAGCATGAGCGTCATATTATCCGTAACGCCCGCTACAGCTTCTTGTACTGAATTTATAGTTTTGTTAATCATCAATCAATAGTTTGATTGAAAATTACGAAATTTTTAAAAGATGTTTTGAGTTTTTCAGAATAATTTAAGGTTAATCAAAGTCGATTCCGTCTAGTTTCTCGTCAGAATCATCACCTTTGGTATCTTTTTTCTTTTCAGCGATTTTATCACAATCTACATTAATGGTCATTTCCTCTTCGTCAGGTGCTGGGAATTTATCTTTTGACACAGATAAAGAGGCATCAGCATAACATTTCTTCATAAATACTGCCCATATCGGTAATGACATCGAAGCTCCTTGTCCGTATTTAGTGGTAGCAAAACGAATTTGTCGGTCTTCACCACCAACCCAAGCACCAGAAATTAAGTTTGGCACCATTCCTATGAACCAACCATCACTGTTATTTTGTGTCGTTCCTGTTTTTCCCGCAATTGGATTTTTAAATTCATACGGATAACCAGTGATGATTTCCCTGTACATAGGGTTGTATTTTTCAGCACCTTTCGTTCGTAGTCTAACTCCTGAACCATCTTTTGTCACACCTTCCATCAAATTTACAACTGTGTAGGCAACTTCTTCACTCAATACGTCTTTGGTTTCTGGGACGAATTCGTAGAGAATGGTTCCGTTTTTATCTTCAATTCGTGTCACAATCACAGGTTTTACATACACACCTTGATTCACAAAAGTTCCGTAGGCGCCTAACATTTCATAAAGCGAAATATCTGGTGTTCCTAAAGCAATCGAAGGTACTTCTTCTATTTCAGATTCTACTCCTAAACGTTGTGCTAACGATCGTACATTGGCAGGACCAACTTTGTCCATCAAACGTGCCGTTACTGTATTTACAGAGCTAGCTAAAGCACCTTTTAAAGTTCGCATGCCTTCATATTTATCATCAGAGTTTTTTGGACACCAAGGTTCCAACAACCCAAATTTACCTTCCTCTATACAGAAAGGACCGTTTGGCATGGAATCGCAAGGTGATAAGTGTAATTGATCAATGGCTGTGGCATAGACAAAAGGCTTAAAGGTAGAACCTATTTGACGTCTTCCTTGCTTTACCATATCATACTTAAAACTTCGGTAATTGATCCCACCAACCCACGCTTTTACTTTTCCAGATTGTGGTTCTAACGACATGAAACTTGCGCGTAAGTGGAATTTTGAATAAATGATAGAATCGCGCGGTGTCATGATGGTGTCAATACGATTATTTTTGTGTTTCCACGAAAATACTGTCATTGGTGTTTTACGATCAAATGAAGCTCTGATTACATCTTCTGTTTTTCCTTCCGCTTTCATAATGCGCCAACGTTCCGATTGTTGCATGGCTCTGTCCAATGCTAAATCAATAGATCTTTGTTCTACATCTCTAGCAAATGGTGCATTTTTGTTACGTTTCTTCGTGTTTTGATGAAAGAATTCTGCTTGCAGTTTTCGCATGTGTTCATCTACGGCTTCTTCTGCGTATTTCTGCATGCGTGAATCTATTGTAGTGTAGATTTTTAATCCGTCTAGGTAGATGTTGTATTTATCGCCATTGTCTTTCGGGTTTTCGTTAACCCACTTTTTCAAGAATCCTTTTAAGTGTTCTCTAAAATAAGTTCCCAAACCTTCATTGTGTGATTCAGGCGTGTAGTTGAGTCCTAATGGCAAGTTTTGTAAGGAGTCTTTCACTTTTTCAGTGATGTATTCATATTTATACATCTGCGCCAAGACTACATTTCTTCTCGTTTTTACGCGTTCTGGTCTTTTTCTTGGATCAAATAGCGAAGAGTTTTTAAACATTCCGACCAACATCGCCGATTCTTCAATAAGCAAGTCTTGCGGTTCTTTCCCAAAGTAAATTCGTGCTGCGGAACGAATTCCATCTGCATTATTGTTAAAATCATAGATGTTGAAATACATTGCAATGATTTCTTCTTTGGTGTATTGACGTTCTAAACGTGTGGCAATCACCCATTCTTTGATTTTTTGAATTCCTGCTTGAAACATATTTCTCGAGCGAACTCCCACAAATAATTGACGTGCCAACTGTTGTGAAATGGTACTCGCTCCACCTTTGCTTCCCAAGTAGGCAAACGCTCGGATAGTTCCGCGCACATCGATTCCTGAATGATCGTGAAAACGCGCATCTTCTGTCGCAATTAAAGCGTTGACTAAATCTTTTGGAAGTTCTTTATAATCAACCGGGGTCCTGTTATCTTTTAGGTAATATTTTCCTAATACTTTTCCGTCGGCGGAAATGACTTGTGTTGCTAAATTTGTTTGTGGATTTTCTAAGATTTCAAACGAAGGCATATCGCCCAAAAATCCCCAAGAAGCTAATAAAAATAACAATAAGATACTTGAGATTCCACCCGCAAATACGATCCAAAACCACTTGACGAATTTTCTAAATTTAGATGGTTTTTGTCCTTTCTTTTTGACTTGCTTTTTTGCCATTTTACTACTGTTTGCACTATTTTTTTTCGATTCGTAAGCCAACCTCTGAGATTCCTTGCAAGCTTTGGATTCCTTGAGATTCATTCATTTTTCGCATGGCTTGTTGTATGCTGATTTCGTATTCACCATCATACGGAAAACGTTTGTCTTCTTTGTACCAAAGTTTGCTTTCTTTGGTGGTCATACCTGTACCAAGCCATTCTCCATCTGGTGTTGCCATTTCATACTCTAAGGTATCTGTAACGACATTTCCATTTGGAAAGTTCATGTTGACGATGAGGAATAAGTTACGAAATTCATATTCATTGGTATTCCGCACGTTGATAAACAAGTTGTAGTTGTTTATCGTGTCTGGCTGTTGGAATTTGAATGTCAGAGGCGTGTTTTTGTCCCAAGCATTTCCCGTAGAAACATATTGGTCATACACACGGTTGCCATCACAAGAACTAAATAATATACTAAGAATAGCTATAAAAAATGCGCTTTTATTTAGGCTTTGCATTTTTGTTCGATTTTTTACGTCTGTTGTTATTCTTGTTTCCAGTGTTTCGTTGTCCTCTATTGTCATTGTTCGCTTTCGCTTTGTTGTTATTTTTGTTTCGAGGATTGTTGTTTTTTCCACTGTTGTTGCCTTTTTTCTGGGTGTTCCCTGCTTTTTGTTGTGGGTTATTATTTTTTGCAGTGACACCTGCTTTGGCATTGTTGTTTCTACGCTTTTTCTTGTTTTGTGCGCCTCTTCTTTTTCGGTTTCGAGTGGGTTTTTTGTCAAAACGCGTAAGGCTGTCTTGTCCTACAACGTTTTCAAAGTTTGTTTTAGTATCTTCTTCTATAAGTTCTAAAGCATATTCTTCTAAACTTATGACTTTTTCTTTTTTATGATTCAGCGCAATGATTTCATTTGCTTGCTCGGTGGTAAGCTTGTGCCAATTCATCCATTCGCCTTCATACGCGTACCAAATGTATCCCTTAAAGATATCGGTTTTTTGGCAAACGGCTGTTCCTTTTTCTGTATATAATTTTACATCGTTTTTTGGAAATTGTTGTAATGCTTCTAGATAGGCATCTAATTCAAAATTGAGGCAACATTTTAATTTTCCACATTGTCCTGCCAATTTTTGTGGATTGAGCGAAAGTTGTTGGTATCTGGCTGCAGCCGTATTAACTGAACGAAAATCTGTCAACCAAGTAGAGCAACACAATTCGCGTCCACAAGAGCCAATTCCGCCCAAGCGCGCTGCTTCTTGACGAAATCCGATTTGGCGCATTTCAATACGAATGCTAAAGGCTTTTGCCATGTCTTTGATTAACTGACGAAAATCTACACGATCATCCGCAGTGTAATAAAACGTTGCTTTAGAGCCATCTCCTTGAAATTCTACATCCGAGATTTTCATTTGCAAACCAAGTGCAATTGCCAATTCGCGCGAACGTTTTTTGATGCTTTCTTCTCTATTTCTTGCGCGTGACCAAACATCAATGTCTTTTTGAGAAGCTTTTCGGTATATTTTTTTGATGTCTTCATTGGCTGGATCGATTTTTTTCTTGCGCATTTGCACACGTACCAATTCGCCCGTAAGGGTTACTATACCAACATCATGACCAGGAGAAGCTTCTGTAGCTACAATATCTCCAATGCTTAAGGAGAGATTGTCTGTATTTCTAAAAAAGTGTTTTCTGCTATTTTTAAAGCGCACCTCAACACAATCAAAGGGCTTTTGATTGCTGGGCAACGACATGTTTGATAACCAATTGAAAACCGTTAGCTTATTACAGCTATCCGTGCCACAAGTACCATTGTTTTTGCAGCCTCTTGGTTGACCATCTTTACCAGTTGAACAACTGTTACAACTCATATTTTTATATATAGAATCTGCTATTCGGGTATGCAGACATAGGGTTCGTATTCTTTTCCAAAAATGTAAAGATAGGATTATTTATGTAGCATTGAAAATCTACTTTTTATACTTTAACACTTCCGATCGTCCTTTTTTGAAGATTTTGTTACTGACTTCTTTTCCTCGGCGCAACTTTTTTTGCTCAGCTTGTGGTAAACTGTGTACTTCTTTGCATTCATTAGAACAGCAATTATCCATCTTTTCAGCACACTCTTCACACTGAATAAATAGTAAGTGACATGCATCATTGGCACAGTTTACATGTGTATCACACGGTTTTCCGCATTGGTGACAATTCGCAATAATATCCTCAGAGATACGCTCGCCTCTTCTATGATCGAACACGAAGTTTTTTCCGATGAATTTATTTTCTAAGTTCTGCGCTTCTACTTGACGCGCATAATTGATGATTCCACCTTCCAACTGAAAGACATTTTTGAACCCTTTGTGTTTAAAATAAGCACTTGCTTTTTCACAACGAATTCCACCTGTACAATACATGACTAAGTTTTTGTCTTCTTTATGTTCTTTTAAGTCGTCTTCTATGATAGGTAACGAATCTCTGAAGGTGTCTACATCAGGTGTGATGGCGCCTTTAAAATGTCCGATTTCACTTTCGTAATGGTTACGCATATCGACTAAAATCGTATTCTCATCATCTAACAATGCATTGAATTGTTCTGCTGCTACGTGAATTCCTTTATCGGTCACATCAAACGTATCATCATTTAAACCATCGGCTACAATCTTATCGCGCACTTTCACTTTTAGCTTTAGGAATGACATATTATCTTGTTCAATTGCCACATTCAATCGTACATTTTCCAAAAAAGAAATCGTATCTAAATATTCGGCAAAAGCATTGAAATTTTCCGCAGGCACTGACAATTGCGCATTAATTCCTTCATACGACACATAAATTCGACCCAGAACGTCTAGTTTGTCCCAGTTAATAAATAAATGATTCCGTAAAATTTGTGGATTTCCGATGTGTGCGTATTTGTAGAAAGATATGGTCATGCGGTCTTTTCCCGCTGCTGCGATCAACTCGGCTCTTTCCTTCGCACTTAATTTATTGTACAGTTGCATGCTATATCAATGATTAAGATTAAAGTTTATTTTCTCGGCAAAATTACATTTTTTGTGTTAACTACCGCATTTTATTGAAAAAATCAACGCTTATTGCAAAAATGGCAAGCTTACAAACTATATTGCGCATCGTATATACAAATACTGTATTTTAGTCTGAAATTAGTGGAAAACAATACCGTAAAAAGAAGAATTGGATAAAAATGGCAGTGAAAAAGTTGTGGAAAAGAAGGTTAAAAAGAGCATTTTTCAATGTAAAAAATAACTTTTTACTGCAACTACGGGAAAAAATAAAAGTGCTTCGTTGTGGATGGAAGCACTCTTACTAGCTAATTCATTGTTAATATTACTTTTTCCTATTAAAGAATAGAATTAACAATGAAGCTAGCCACCGTCAAGCTTGCAGTTACCGAATATCGGGAACGAAGCGTTATCTTGTGTTTGGTAAATAAATTTGTTGAATACTCTCATTTTCTGATTCGCAATTTTACTAAATAGATACAGCGTTTTTAAAAAGGTTGCGTCTATAAATCATTTTTTTGATTGATTTTGTCCAAAATGAGAAATCGCGAATTGTTTTCAGCAAAAAGAAATAGTAATTTAGCAACGTTCAAATTAATAGAAAATTGACATAATGAGTTCAGATAAAGAAAAAGAAGCAAAATTAAAAGCACTGAAGTTAACCCTTGACAAATTAGACAAAACCTACGGGAAAGGTTCTGTGATGAAATTGGGTGATTCTGTAGTAGAAGATGTAGATACCATTTCATCAGGTTCCTTAGGATTAGATATTGCCTTGGGCGTTGGCGGGTATCCAAGAGGAAGAGTCATTGAAATTTTTGGACCTGAATCTTCAGGTAAAACAACCTTGACTTTACACGCCATGGCAGAAGCTCAGAAAAAAGGAGGAATTGCTGCTTTTATTGATGCAGAACACGCTTTTGATCGTTTTTATGCTGAGAAGTTAGGTGTGGATATTGATAATTTAATCATTTCACAACCAGATCATGGAGAGCAAGCCTTAGAAATTGCGGATAATTTAATTCGTTCAGGAGCAATTGATATTGTTGTAATTGACTCGGTTGCCGCGTTGACGCCAAAAAGTGAGATTGAAGGTGAAATGGGAGATTCAAAAATGGGATTGCATGCACGTTTGATGTCGCAAGCTTTGCGTAAGTTAACGGCTTCTATTAGTAAAACAAACTGTACCGTAATCTTCATTAACCAATTGCGTGAAAAGATTGGAGTGATGTTTGGAAACCCAGAAACAACTACTGGTGGAAATGCCTTGAAATTCTATGCTTCTGTGCGTTTAGACATCAGACGTTCTACACAAATTAAAGGAACAGACGGCGAAGTAAAAGGAAACAAAACACGTGTAAAAGTTGTTAAAAATAAAGTAGCGCCACCATTTAAAACTGTAGAATTTGACATTATGTACGGTGCGGGAGTTTCTAAAGTGGGTGAAATTTTAGATATCGGTGTAAATTATGAAATCGTGAAAAAGAGCGGTTCTTGGTTTAGCTATGGTGATTCAAAATTGGGACAAGGTCGTGATGCTGTGAAAACATTACTAGAAGATAACCCAGAATTATTGGAAGAATTAGAAGAAAAAATCAAAAATGCTATTGCTGATAGCAAATAAAAACTCAATAAACACATATTGTTTTATATTTTAAAAATCCCTTTGCGGGATTTTTTTTATTTTTAGGACGCAACCTTTTTCCATTTTACACATCTACTTGAAAAGTAGTTTTAGAATTTTGATTATGAAGAAGATAGTATTCCTAGCTTTCATCCTAAGTTTGGTGGCGTTCAATTCATGTGCTGTAGATGATACTATATCAGATACGCAATTTCAATTTCAATTTATTCCAGTTGAAACTGTAGAGATGCCTTCGATTTTCAACCTTGGAAGTACACATACCATTAGTGTGACTTACAAGCGACAGTCTTCGTGTCATTCCTTTAGTAATTTTCAATACGAGCAGGATGCTGGAAACATGAGAACGGTAGCGGTGGTAAACTTTGTTAGAATTGGAGATGATTGTGAATTACTAGAAGACGAATTTGAAACTAGAACCTTTAGCTTCAGTGCGCTAGATGCTGCACCATATACATTCAGATTTTGGCAAGGAGTTGATGAAGAGGGAGAAAATGTCTATTTGGTATATGAAGTTCCCGTGAATAATAATTAAATATAAAGCTACTAAAAACCAATAAAACGAGTGAGTTTAGAACAACTCATACATAAATGCAAGAATAATGACCGCGATGCGCAGGCACAATTGTATAGAAATTACGCAAAAAAACTATACGCTACAAGCTTAAAGTATTCCCGGAACAAGCTTGAAGCGGAAGATAATCTGCAAGATAGCTTTATGGTTATTTTTGAAAAAATTGGACAGTATAATTTCAAAGGCTCGTTTGAAGGTTGGTTACGAAGAATTACCGTAAACACCGTGCTTCAAAAGTATAGAAGCAAAGGCGTTTTTGAGGTTGTAAATGAACGCGTACTGAAAGAAGAACCCGTAACCGTTTATGAAGAAGATATTTCGATAGATTTTCTATTGGGAATTGTACAAGAATTACCAGATCGGTATCGGTTGGTATTTAATTTATATGTCCTTGATGATTATTCGCATCAAGAAATCGCTGAAATGTTAGGCATTTCGCAAGGTACTTCGAAGTCAAATTTAGCTCGCGCACGAATGATTTTGAAGAACAAAGTAGAATCGTTTAAAAAAAAAATCGCCATAAATGAGTGATCAACATAATATAGATAATTTCTTTCGAAATCGTTTCAAAGATTTTGAAGTCGCACCCGACCCCGAAATCTGGGATAAAATTTCTGAAAGATTAGATGAAAAGGCAGCAAAAGAAGACAAAGAAGGTATTGTATTTTTACCTTGGTTGTATAGAGCCGCAGGAATTGCAGCAGCCATCGCTTTGCTGTTTTTTATTGGAAATCAAGTATTTGACTCCAACAATTCAGACATAAACACTGACGAACAAACAACCTCGACCACCAAAGAAACATCCGATAAAGATACTAATGGAACTACTAGTGATTCGCAATTGACGAATACCGACAACAAAGTAGAACAAAATACATCACAAGATAAAAGCAACAATTCTTCTGAACAAGAATTGCTCAACCAAGAACAAATTGCGAATGAAGACTCTAAAAACGGGAATTCAAATTCTGTCCGAAATACAAAAGACAGCTCGCAATCGCAAGGAAATGCATTGCAAAATGGAGTAGCGCAGCAAAATACTTCTAATAATACTTCACAAAATGCAGTGAATAATGGAAGTAATGCTACGCTCACGAATTCAAATACTACAGTTGCCAATGCAACAAATCAAAATAAAACCTCGGATTCTAAACAAAAAGGAACTTTAAACGCTAACAATAATCAAAATAGTAACAATACTTTCAATACTACTCAAAATGCAGTTGCAGGAAATGTGAAAAATGGTTCTAAAAGTAATAACAATAGCAACTCAAATACGAAAGGTTCTGAAGTAAGCTCAAATATCCCTTTTGATAAAAATGCTACTGGAATTGCACAAGTAACCACTCAGAAAAATACCAATGACACAAATGCTACGATTGATAAGTCTCAAAACTTAGATAAAACGGATATTGAAAATGTGGTTGCTGCAACAGAGAAAAAAGACAAGAAAAAAGAAACCATTAAAAAATCCCTTTTAGATGTAATCAACGATTTACACGATTTAGAAAACAACAAAACAGAAATTGAAGATGTTCCTTTCAGTCGATGGACAGTTTCGCCAAATGCATCACCAGTGTATTACAACACATTTGGGAATGGTTCTCCAATTCACGAAACGTTTGGAGACAATACAAAAACTGGAGATGTCAATTTGAGTTATGGTGTGAATGTTGGATACGATGTGTCAAAACGTCTTACGGTTCGTGCTGGAGTGCATCGTGTAGATTATAGTTACAGCACCGAAGATATTGCCGTTGTTCCTTCTATTGATGGACCACAGGTAACTACTATTGACTTCCGTACAAACGATGCTGGATTTGACATTCAAGATCGTCAAGTTCGAACTGCTGCTCCATTTGCACAATATCAATTACCAACGACGGCAGAATCATCCATCTTTCAAAAACAAATTGAAGGTGACTTGAATCAGCGTATGAGTTTTATAGAAGTTCCGCTCGAAGTGAAGTATGCAGTGTTGGACAAAAAAATAGGAATTAATGTTATTGGCGGTATGAGTACGCTGCTATTAACAGAAAATAGTATCATATTAGATTCTCCTCTAATATTAACAGAATTGGGAGAAGCGACAAATTTAAATGATGTGAGTTTTAGCACTAATATTGGTTTTGGAATTGATTACAAATTCTCCAACCAATTAGAGTTCAATCTTGAACCGATGCTAAAATATCAATTAAATACGTTCTCAAGAAATACTGGCAACTTTAACCCTTATTCAATAGGTGTTTATACAGGAGTCAGTTTTAGGTTTTAGTTTTTTAGTTGGTTAGGTATGCCTTATATACCTTAAAAGCAGTGATGTTTGCCAAAACCGCTTTCTTTGGTTAAGAAAGCGGTTTTTTTAGATGAAATTATATATTGAATCATGCTAAAGTTCTATATTCACTTTTGATTTTTCAAGGAATTCTAGTAGCTTTAAAAGAAACCGAAACTTTTATAAAGATACATTAACATAAAACTATTTATGATGAAAAAAATAATACTCTTCGCCTTTATCGGAATTACCTTGCTGAGTTGTAGCTCTGATGATACTACAGCGAACACTACAAGTATTGATTATACACAATACATAACTCAAAATGAAATTTCCTCTAACATACATTTTATGCCCGAGGAAACATTTGCCGATCTTAATATGGCTCCGCAAGTACCTGATTTACAATTAAAACTTAGTACTGAAGAAATATATCCGTGCATAAATTACAATCTAATCTCTTCCGAATTTGTAGTTGGAAACGAACTCATTGTACGATTTGACGAAGTGGTGGAACCTGAGGTTTGTTTAACCGCTCTTGGACCTGCCATTTCTTATATCGATGTGCCCGAAAATATTAGTTTCCTTACCTTATTAAATGGAAATACTATAGATCGATATACAATAGAAATTACTACTGAAAAAGTAATAATAACGCTCATTGAAACAAATTTCACGCTATCGTTACATGAGAATACCTTTAGAATTCCAGAAAATTCTTTTGCATTTGTATGTGGAACTACTGAAGATACAACGCAGATTTATGATGACTTTTCCACCATACTAGATCAAAATCCAGATTTTACCGAGTTTCAATTTGAAGGTGAAGGAAGAATTCCGTACCCAGAAGTTTCAAGTGGCCATTGGGTCAATCATCCTTCAAAATACTACCGCTACACAAATCCTACAGCATTTAGCGACTTAGCTACCACTATCAATAATTATGCTGCACAAAACCTTCAAAATGCATCAGGAACTTCCTTTTCAATTTACGGATGGAACAATGTAAGCTATTACAGTTGGATTGATAATTAAAACTATACTAAAAAAAGAAAGAGTAACACTAGTGATCTTTTTTAAGAAATCCTTTTGATTCGTCAATTTGAGAAATACTAGAGTTATATCGAACTCGCATTAATTTTATACCTGTTGTTAGGTATTTTGTCTCTTTATTTTGAAGTTGTAGTAAATTCTATCTATTTTTAAAGTGATGAAAAAAGAAATTATATCAAGAGCTAGTAAAATTGCTTTAGGAATGACCTTGGGAATTTTGCTATTTCCCTATTTAGAAAACTATGTGACTGATTATTATGATCAATTAGGATTCTTTGCTTCACTCTTATTATTCATCAGTCTTTTGATTATTGTATTTCCTCTGTATTTCTTTTTAATGCGTATTTCATTCGTACAAAAATTAGATGCTAATAATCAAGTATCTAATACTATTGATTACGTAATGCATTTAATTGTACTTACCGCATTTATAATCGCTGGATTAAAGTTAATGAATCCGTATGTAGTTTGTATATTTTTAATTTGTGCAGAAGCGTATCATCTATTTCTCAAAGGACTTGAGAAAGAAGAAACATTATGAAATCCCATACGCCGTCAACTCATTCAGTATAGTGTTTCTTGCAGTATCGGTCATTTCCTTTTTATCAGCTAATTCTTTACCAGTTGTAGACATGAATGGATGAATGGTAAGTCGCATGCGTCCCGGCGAACCTTTGAAAAAAGAATACGGAAAGCGCTTTTTATTGTCTGCAAACGTCATCGGAACAATCGGTATTTGATGTTCTATAGCCAAACGAAAGGCACCATCTTTAAAGCGGTCTAGCACAATATCTTCTTTCGGAACGCCGCCTTCGGGAAAAATACAAATGCTCATGCCGCGACTCAAACGTTCTTGTGCACTATCGTATACAGCTTTTCGGCTTCGCGCACTTCCTCTATCTACCAAAATACAGGTTCGCTTGTAAAAAAAGCCAAAAATAGGAAGCTTTGCCAGTTCTTTTTTCCCTACAAACACAAACGGATTTTTAGACGCAACTAGCATCAACATAATGTCTGTCATACTCGTGTGATTCGCGATAAGCATATAACTTTTTCCCTTGACGATTGTTGCTTCGCGTTTGAACTTTGGAAAAAATCCCATTCCGTATAAAATAGGTCGCGCCCAAAGATTTCGGGCAACCCAAAAGAACTGTGGATAGGTGTTTTCGCTTGCAGAAAATAATAGCAAAAACGGGAAAAATACAAGTATAGGAATCAGCACTAACAGGTAAAACCAAGCGCGCCAAAAAACTCTTCCTATATTCTGTAGTAACCGAATCACAGCGCCAAAAATACACTAAAGTTTCGAAAATGCATTCAAATTTTATTTTTATAGAATGTAGCGTTGGAATTTTTAAAAATTTCTTTAGAAATGAAGTACATTTGTCAAAATTTTACAAAAAAACAATACAAATGGCACGAATACTTACAGGAATTCAAAGTACAGGAACGCCGCATTTGGGAAATATTTTGGGAGCAATTGTTCCTGCAATTGAAATGGCTCAAAATGTGGATAATGATTCTTTCCTGTTTATTGCAGACATGCATTCACTGACGCAGATTAAAGATGGAGAAACGCTTCGCGAGAACACCTACAAAACTGCTGCTACGTGGCTTGCCTTTGGTTTGGATATTGACAAGACGGTTTTTTATCGCCAAAGTGATGTGCCACAAGTAACCGAACTTTCTTGGTATTTGAATTGTTTTTTTCCGTACAATCGTTTGAAATTAGCTCATAGTTTTAAAGACAAAGCCGATCGTTTGGAAGATGTAAATGCTGGATTGTTTACCTATCCGATGTTGATGGCGGCAGATATTTTATTGTATGATGCAGAGATTGTTCCCGTGGGGAAAGATCAAGAGCAACATTTGGAAATTACTCGTAATGTAGCTACGCGTTTTCATGAAAAGTTAGGCGAAACTTTTGTCTTACCACAAGCAAAGATTCAGGAAAACACCAAACTTATTCCTGGAACAGATGGTTCTAAAATGAGCAAGAGTAAAAATAACGTAATTGATATTTTCCAAACCGATAAAAAGTTGCGCAAGCAAATCATGGGCATCAAAACGGATAGCACACCGATGGAAGATCCAAAAGATCCTGATACAGATAATGTGTTTGCGTTGTATAAATTGTTGGCCAGCGAAGAACAAATTGCTCAGATGCGTCAAAATTATACAGGCGGAAATTATGGCTACGGTCATGCCAAACAAGCCTTATTTGAATTGATTGTAGAAACTTTTGCGACACAACGCGAACGTTTTAATCACTACATGGAAAATAAAAACGAAATTGACGCTGCGTTAGCGATTGGTGCAAAAAAAGCACATATAATTGCGAATGGCGTGTTGGCGAGAGTTCGTGAGAAAGTTGGGTATTAGGTATTAGATTTTAGATACTAGATGTTAGACCGCTTCGCTTTTAGACTTTTTCCTGCTGGCGCAGGAATTTGTTAGATACGCTAAAGCGTTTAGAAAATAGATATTTTTGGAAAAGTCAGGCGTTTTTATGATAAACGTTTGGCTTTTCTTTATTTGATACGTCATTGCGCGTCAGCATGACAAAGCAATCTGTGTCTTCAAATAGCAGCTATGTGTTACGATAAACCGATCACCACGATACTGAAGTTACTCATGATGAAGAATTGAAGTGACATTTTTAATAGTCAATTTGAAAAGTTTACTTTGAAATAATTCAAAATTCAACATTTAGCATTTAAAATTTAGGTTTTCAAAATTTACTCAGAAATATTCATTACTTTTTATACGCCACTCTTTTGAAAATCAACGCTTCATACGCAAACAATTCATGGAAATCGAAACTTACGCGTTCGTAGCCGTAATAGCGCCAATTGGCTCCCCACGAATTTTTGATAATGAATCCTTCTGCATCGTAGCCAACAATTGTCACTACGTGTCCGCCGTACGGATTGTTAGTTGGTGTTACTTTGGCTGTTCTTTGAAAAGTGATCAATCCTTTGTTGATTTTGGTATTGATATCTGGAAAGTTTCGTTTCATGAATGAATACGCCACATGCGTTCCATTTCGTAGTAAAACTCCATACCCCAAATCGGGTGTGATGGTCGTGTAATTTGTTGCTTCAAACTGTTTCCACGCAGGTAAATAGAGTTCGTACGATACAGGAATCGCTTTTACACCATTGTCTAATAAATACTTGATATGCTTTACGTTTTTACTTTCTACACTTCCTAAATATTCATACGCATGTAAGTCCAACATCTTGGCTTTCGATTTGTATTTGTATAAAAAAGAAACGGGGCCAGTCGTAGATTCTTTAAGCGCTTTTAAGATTTCTGAATCATCATCATTCCATGTTCCGGCTGGAATTTCTGGATAGGGTAATTCGGATTCCGTTAAAATTCCGTATTTCTGCAAAGAGCTAATATATAACTTTAAAAAACTTCCTCTCGTTACGCCTGTGTTGTTTTGTAATTGTTCCATTTTTTGAGAAGAATACAAAAAGTTCTCGCTGATATCTTTGGGCATATTTGGTAAGGTTTCCAAAGCAGCAGCAATTCCAAAAGCACTACAGGTATTTCCACTTCCTTGATTTTTTACAGGAGTTTGTGCGCTGATATGAATCGTACTTTGATTGGTATTGAGTCCTGTTACTTGTATTTGACTCCAAAGGCAATGCACACTGAACAGAAAAAAAGGAAGGATAAAAGCTTTCATGATAATCTCAGTTCGATTAATAATCAACATAGTGTCAGTTCGAGCATTATCGTAGATACCGAACGTAGTTCATGAGAAGAGCTAAGAAAATTCATGCTTCAATAGAATCTCGATAGCTTCGCTAGGTATCTTCAATTAAAATGCATTTTAATTTCGATAATGCTCGATTTGACAATAGTGCAACTTTTGTAAATCAGTATTTTGAGTGAATTTTTAAATCGAACTCAGGTTAATAACACTGTTTACAGCTTAAATATAGCACAAATGCGAGAAACTTTCCTGATGCAATTCACTATCTATCCGCTATAAACATTCGTCAATGTGGCCATTTGCAAGGCTTTTTCGGCTTGTTTGATGTGGCGTTCATTGTGGTAAATAAGCACTCTGAAGGTATCACCCAATCGCAACTTGATCCATTTTGAAATAGAAATCGCGGTTTTTGTTTTGTCAAGATGTACGTGTTGTGCCTGATTCAATAATTCAATGATTTGATGTTGTTGTTTGATGAAGGTTTCCAGCGTTTGAACGTCTAATACAGAATTCAAAGGATTCATAGATTTGAACGTTTTCATTTTATTCAAATTTTCTTTGTAAGCCACGGTTTTGCTAAAGTATTTTCCAAGCCAATTGCTTTGAAACGCTTCTGCTGATTTGTGTTTAGCTGTTTTTATTTTTTGTGTGATTTCAGGAATGTAAAAATCGCCGTATCTATTTAGATGTGCTATACATTCGAGTGCGCTCCAACTTTCTGGATTTTGCTTCCAGTTCAAAGCTGTATTTGGCTGCGTTTTGAAACTTTCTGCTGCATTGATGTTTGCTCGTGTTAATTCTAATAATTCCTGTAAAATTGCTTGTGATGTAGCTACCATTGTTTTTTTGATACAAATTTCAGCATCTGCAGCGTCAAAAAAATTGATTGAAATTAAGATTTTTTAATTCTGGACAATGTTTCAGGCGTCATTCGTAAGTATGAAGCAATGTATTTATTCGGAATTTCTTGAAATAGTTGTGGACTGCGTTGCAAGACTCTTTGATAGCGTTCTAGTGGAGAAGATGTCAAAATATCGCGTTCGCGTTCCATTTGTTGGAGTACAAAATTTTCTAAAATTGCTAACCACAATTGTTTCATTTCTACTGACGATTCAATAAAGTTGGTGTAGTTTTCTTTGGTAACTGATTTTACAACTGTCTTTTTTAGCGCTTGAATATAAAATTCAGAAGGTTTTCCATTCAAAAAAGAATCTAACGCAGCAATTAAGTTGTTTTGATAACCAAATCGGATCGTGTGTTCTTCTTCGGCATCAATGACAAAAATGCGCAGACTTCCGCTTTGCACAAAATACAAATTGGTATCAATCGTACCTTTAACTTTTAAATATTCATTACGCTCTAAAGTAATTTCTTTTTCCCAAAGATCTGCGGCGTGCATGCGATCCAGTAATGTAGCAATTGGATTCATTTTTTAGCTTTTTTATCATTAAATGGCTTCAAACAATTTTCCCGGCAAGGGTTTTACGACACCTTTCATCTCCAGCTGTAACAAAATCGGCGTGATTTGATGAATCGGAATTTTACATTCCAACGCAATACTGTCCAATACGGTTTGTCCCTTTTCTTGAAGATAGGAATGAATACTCGTTTCTTCTGGAGTTAAATCGACAAAGAGTTGTTTTTGTACCGATTGCATCGGCTCAGCTTCCAATTCCCAACCTAATAAATAGACAATATCTGCCGCAGAAGTTAAAATATGCGCACGTTGCTGTTTGATCAAATTGTTACAGCCAATACTTTGCGTATCGCCTACTCTGCCTGGCACAGCAAACACATCTCGGTTGTACGAATTGGCAATATGCGCCGTGACCAAACTTCCACCTTTTTCAGCAGATTCAATGACAATTGTTGCCTGTGACATGCCTGCGATGAGTCGATTGCGTTTTAAAAAGTTCTCTCGATCCGGATTTGATGTACTCCAAAAATCAGTCACAAATGCACCATTTTCTTGGACGGCTTTCATATACCGTTCGTGCACTTTCGGATACATCTGATTCAAACCGTGCGCCAAACAACCAATGGTAGGAATGTTATTTTTAATCGCTGCACGTTGTGCTACAATGTCAATTCCATAGGCAAAACCAGAAACAATTGTCGGTTGTAAAGGTGATAAATTCGCAATCAATTCTTCACAAAAGTCCTTTCCGTAGCTTGTCGCTTTTCGAGTGCCAACAATGCTGATCATTTTGCCAGCATTCAAATTGGCAGTTCCTTTTTGAAACAATAAAATTGGGCCGTCCGCACAATGTTGTAAACGTGTTGGATAGGTTTCATCCAAAAAATAATGCGCTTGAATGCGTTCTTTTTGCAAAAATTTCAACTCGCTTTCGGCAGCTTTTATATTTTCAGCATTCTGCAAATCTGCTAAAATATAGGTGCCAATACCATCAATTTTGAGCAAATTTGCTTTCTTTTCTTTTAAAACTGCTTTGGCACTTCCGCAATATTTGATGAGCTTTTTGGCGATCACGTCTCCAACTTTTGCTGTTTTTTGCAAGGCAAGTGTATACAATAACTCTTCTTCGGAACGCATATTCAATTCATTTTAAGCTACTAAAGTTACAAGATTAGTGTTGATGTAAAGAAATAGTGTTAAAGATATGCTTCTAAATTGACAGTATGTGTACGCATATGAACTTTTCTTATCGCAAGGGAAAAAATCCAAATTCTAACCAAAATAAAAAAATAAAAATTTTAATTGACTGACTTTCAATCTGAAAGAAATCCAATGTTAATAAAAAGTTATGCGGAAATTTTATTCGCTTCAAATTTTTTCTAACTTTGTTTTAATGAGATTAGAACTGTACATAAGCGACCTTTTATATAGATATGAATGTGTGACCGTCCCTGAGTTCGGTGCTTTTTTAACGCAACGAAAAGGAGCTCAAGTACATCACACCACCAATGCATTTTATCCACCAACCAAAGAATTGTCATTCAATGCGCAATTGAATTCTAATGATGGTTTGCTGGTAAAATATATTGCAGATATTAGCAAAGAAGAGTATGAAAGTACGTTACAAAAGGTACGATCAGAAGTGGATGTTTGGAAAAAGCGTTTGGATAATTCTGAAATTATTTCGCTAGAAAACATCGGTGATTTGTTCTTAAATGTAGAAGAAAAAATTCAGTTTGAACCATCGTATCAGCTTAATTATTTGACAGCTTCCTTCGGATTGACTTCGTTTGTGTCTTCTGAAATTGAACGCATTGTCGAAGAAGTAAAAGAGGAAACGACTCCTGTAGTGTTGCAAGAAGAAATTGAGGAAGCAATTCCGTTGCCTGTAGTGGAAGAAACCATTCCTAGAAGGCGTTTCCCTTGGGCATACACTGCAGCAGCAGCCATTATGTTGAGCGCTGGAATCTTCGGTTTTAACGAGTATAGCAAAAACCAGCAGGAAAAGCAGCAAGTAGTGGAGCATGAAAAAGCCAAGAAATCTATTGACAAATACATTCAGCAAGCCACTTTCTTTAGTTCTGATCCTGTAGAATTGCCATCGATTACATTAGATGTTGCCAAAGAGATACAAAACTATCACGTCGTAGCAGGAGCCTTTCGTATTGAAGAAAATGCTCATGAGAAAGTAGCTGAACTACAAGCCAACGGTTTTGATGCGGAATTGTTAGGAAAGAATCGCTACGGCTTGCACCAAGTGTCGTATGCAAGTTTTTCTACACGTGCAGAAGCATTGGCAGGATTGGCAAAAATAAAGCAGGAAGTTGCGCCAGAAGCCTGGTTATTAGTTACGAAATAAAAGGAATTCCTTTTTAGTTATATATTACAAAGTCCGCTAATCAAAGTGGACTTTTTTGTGGTTTTAATTATGATTTTGATGTATGAGTTTTTAATAAAAACTATGATTCGTCATTGCAAGCGATAGCGCGGCAATCTCGATGTCATATAGCAATTTCGTTTTTTGAACTGACAGACTGCCACGTCGCTGCGCTTCTCGCAATGACGTTTCTTTTTATTTATAGAACTCATTCAAACTTTTTTATTTGCGACAATTCTTATCAATTTTTTGCTTGCCAGCAACCGAATCTGTGTACCTTTACAAAAACTTTTTTTGATGGAAGCAAAACATCCAAAATCATCGAAAACGATCATGACTGACTTGGTATTGCCAAGTGAAACGAATCCGTTAAATAATTTATTTGGTGGCGAATTGTTGGCACGTATGGACCGAGCAGCTAGTATTGCGGCACGTAGACATTCGCGACGTATTGTGGTGACGGCTTCTGTGAATCATGTGGCGTTTAATCGTTCGATTCCTGTGGGAAGTGTGGTGACGGTAGAAGCTACGATTTCACGTGCTTTTAAGTCATCCATGGAAATTTATATTGATGTTTGGATTGAAGATCGCGAATCCGGAATGCGCGATAAAGCCAATGAAGCCATTTATACCTTTGTTGCTGTAGATGACACCGGTCGTCCCGTCCGCATTCCTGAATTGATTCCTGAAACGGAGTTAGAAAAAGAACGTTTTGAAGGTGCATTGCGAAGACGCCAATTAAGTTTGGTATTGGCTGGAAAAATGAAACCTGATGAAGCTACGGAGTTGAAAGCATTGTTTGAGCATTAGTTCGCTTTGCTCACAGATGGTAGACCGATTCGCTGTTAGAATTGAGACCGCTGGCGCTGTTAGATGTTGGACCGCTTCGCTTTTAGACTTTTTTGTTTTTTCGTGGATTTGTTGATTTGTTATTTGTGTTAATCTTAACGTTATGCTGAACCATGTGCTGAACTTGATTCAGTATTGATTCAATATCTCATCAGTCTCTATTCCATTTTTAACTATGCTTTTGTCATTCCTCACCAACGTGCTGAACTTGATTCAGTATCAATAAGGAATCCATTTTGAAGTAGTATAGATTCCTACCTACGCGGAATGACATCCTGAAATCGTCTAGATTCTTGACTCTAATATCTTGATTCTTTTCACTTCGAATGCACAAATTTTTTTAGATTTATTTACTCCACTAATCATTCCACTAACCGTCACATCGATTTCTATGACAAAAGCAAATGATTTTGCGAAAAAGTTTTGATTTTTAGTTTAGAAATCTAAAAGTGTAAATCATTATAATAGTTGTGATAGAAGCAAAATCACCATTGGTACATTCTCAAATTATCAAATCGTTATATTAAAAAAAGCGTCACATCGAGTGGATTTTCGAAGAAAATTTGTATGGAGATGTACTATGATATCAATCCATTCTAAAGAAAATACTTTTTATTTACTATTTAATGTGAGTTCGACATAGGAAACTATCAAATTACTCGTAATTGACTGAAAAACAAATATTTGTCATTTCGAGCGCAGTCGAGAACACTATAAAAGTTAAAATTTCGATTAAATCTCGACTACGCTCGATTTGACAACTCACTTAAGTTATTGACTATTAAATATTTACGAAATAGTTACGTCGAACTCACGTTATTTAAGTTTTATAGAAAGCTATGATGCGTCTTTACGAGCGATAGCGCGGTAATCTGTTGGTTTCATAACAAAATTATACTTTGATATAATGAGATTGCCACGTTTTTTTCATTTCGCTATGCTTCATGTAAAAATCTCGCAAAGACGAATCGAATAACAGATGGTACATCGAGTGTCCTTAATTTGTTTCAGGATCTTATCGAGATGTTTTATGATACCAATTCATTTTAAAAAACTATACTATTTTTTAGTCTAAAAATAAAATTAGATATATCTAAATTTTAATTTATTTTAAGCATACTATTTATTTACCCTTACTTTAAGATAATGATTTTCATTAATTTATATTCAGATGAGATACTGAATCGATACTGAATCAAGTTCAGCACATGGTTTAGCATAACGCGTAAATTACACTTTGACTCTCAGAATGCTTCTTATTTCAAAGAGATACTGAATCAAGTTCAGGATGATTTTTGCCAAAGTCAAAAATTACATCCTATACAACCAAGTTTCTGGATTTAAACGTGTGGTGTTCTTAAAAACTGTGAATTTGAGCTCCGTTTTTCCAGTGCTTCGATTGGTGTACATGGTACCGATTTGTTGTTTTTTGTCTACTTTATCGCCTGTGGCTACGGAGACTGTTTTGAGTCCGAAGTAGGTGGTAAAGTAACTTCCGTGACGAATTAAGATACATTTTACACCATCGTTTGTTGTGAAAATCCGTGTTACTTCGCCTTTGTAGACTGCGCGAACTGCTTCGCCTTCATTTGTGGCAATAATCACACCGTTACTGACTCTCGTTACATTCGGATTTACCACATCACGATAATTTCCGTATCCACGAACCTTAGTTCCTTCGGCTACTGGCCAAATTAGATTTCCTTTGTTCGCGGCGAAACTGTTTCCAATGGCTTTGGCTTCTGGCGTTAGCGCATAGGTTTTGCTTGTTTTGGTATTTCCCGCTTTTACGTTGGAACTCGCAATCGCATCACGGATGATTTTATCGATTTGACGATCAATTTTATCAGCTTGTTGTTGCTTCTTTTTGACTTGTGCCGCGTATTTGTTTTTGTCTTTTCGCAGCGACGCTAGCATTTCGTTTTGAGTATTTTTTTCTTTTTCTAATTCCTTTTGCACTTTGCGATTTTCTACGATCAGTGCTTCTTTTTCCTTTTTTTGTTTTGAAAAGGTTTTGTTCAAATCTTGTAATTCTTGTGTGCGTGTCACAATTGCTTCGCCTTGCTGCTTTCGGTAGTTGGCATATTGCTTCATGTATTGTACACGTTTGTAGGCTTGCAGGAAACTTTCTGACGACAGTAAAAACATCAATTTGCTTTGCTCTGAGCGACTTTTGTAGGTCTTTCGAATCATTTCCGCGTAATCTGCTTTTAGCTTGGTTAAATCGTCTCGTAGTTGACCTATTTTCTTAATGTTGCTATTGATTTGACTCGTTAGCAGATTCGTTTCGCGATTCATCACTTTAATCAAATCACGCTTCACCCGAATTTTGTGATTGATGCTTTGTACATCTTCCACAATAAATTTTGTTTTCGACGTATTTTTACGAATCAGTTTGTTGATGAGCCGAATTTCTTGTTGCAATCGCAAGCGCCGCGCTTCCAATTCTTTCTTCTTGTCTTCTTGCGCAAAGCTGACAGTGCTTGCTAATAGAAGGAAAACTACTAGAATTTTACTATAAGTATATGTATTGAATATTGATTTCACTAGATTTTAATTTCTCGGTATCCACTTGGAATTTTAAACGGAAAACGCA
Source organism: Bacteroidota bacterium (assembly GCA_039026955.1). Taxonomy (GTDB): domain Bacteria; phylum Bacteroidota; class Bacteroidia; order Flavobacteriales; family Flavobacteriaceae; genus Kordia. The sequence continues at coordinate 145,176 of JBCCLH010000004.1, read as the reverse complement.
CTTTATCATTGAATGTGACTTTTCGGTATTCCACTTGAATCGTCGTTTTTTTATCAATTTCTTTGGCTTCTATTTCCATATCTAACGGAAAAGCTTGCCCAGTTATTTCTTGATAGTTTGGATAAGTCACAGTGAGCAAACGTTCTGCTTCTTGTTGTACGAGTTGTTGCTTTTTTATTTTGAAATGATAGGCATCTAAAAAGAACAATCGTTGAAAGTTTTCAAAATCTTTTTTCGGAATGAGCGCATAAGTTTTATCGACCACTTCCGCTTCAAATTTTTCTTTTTTCAGATTGAATAATGCTTCTCCCACTAGCAAGTTTTGAATTTTCACAAAATCCAATTTCGTCCCAATAAAATCACTAATGAGCGTAAAATCGCCTTCAAAATAGGTATTGTCTAATTTATTGTAAAAGCTTACTTTTTTAGGTGTGATCAAAATTTTAACAACGCCCAATTTTGCACTGATCCAAATGTTTTTATCTTTTTCCATGCGAAGATTTAGCGTGAAATTGTCCTGCACTTTTCCATCGTTAAAATCAACTTTTAGCTTTCCGCGAATCGTTTTGAAATTTACCGCGTTTCGATAATGATTTTTGACGATATTTTTGGCAGATAAATTAGGCACTTCACCTGAAGAAACTACTGTTTTCGTCGATTTACATCCTACTATAAAAAGCAATACTAAACTCGTAATAAGGATTTGAATTCTGTTTTTCAAGGGTATTTGTTTTAGTTCGCGCAAACGTTTATTGTATTTTTTTGCGATAGAATTTTTCCTTTTTCGCATTCCCCATTTTTTGATACGCATCTACAAAGGTTTGGTAGAATTCTTTTTCAAGTTCGGCATTGTCAATGATATAATCCAAGCCAATTTCTAGCATTTCTATCGCTTTTTTATATTCTTTTAACGCATTTAATGCCTTTGCATTGTATAGATAGAGTTTTGGTTGTGAAGGAAAGTCACTCAATCCGATAGTTGCCAGTTTGTTTGCGCTTCTGAAGTCTTCTGTTTGTAAAGCTTCTTCAATTTGTTCTAAAATCTTTCCGTCGCGATTTTCTCTAGGCTTTGGCGTTTGGTTGATGACTTTGGCCACTTTACCACCAGACTTCTTTTTTTTGTTCACTTGCTTGTCTAGCATTTCTTTCATGTTTGCTGCTGTGAAGGATAAGCCACCATTTTTTTTGAGTTTTTCAAGTTGTTTGAGTGCTTTTTTGTATTCGCGCATGCCAACGTATACTTTGGCAACTTCTTCTCTGAATTGTGGATTTAAGAGAATGACTTTTTCACCGGTTTCTAACGCTTCTTCTTTTTCGCCCATTTTAACTTGAACATTGAATAATCCGGTGAGATACCACTGATTTTGTGGTTTTTTGTTGACTGCTTTTTGAAACGATTCTTTTGCTTTGTCGTATTCTTTGAGCGAAAAATAGTTTTTCCCTAACTCAAAAGCAATCGTCGCATTGTCTTCTATTTTTTGACATTTCATCAATTCATCAACTGCGCGATCGTAGTTTTCGATGCCGCGTTGTTTCAAGGCTTCAAAGAAATGTTCTTGGAATTCGTCAATGTTTTCTTCTAAAGAAATTTCGGCACTTTCTTCCTCTTCTTGCGCATGCACATACTCAGGAATGAGTGTGAACATTCCCGAGAGTAAAAGTATGTACATGTATTTTTTCATCTTTAATTACAATTGTTATAACTTTTTACTACGTCTTCAATATTTTCGTTTCTGTACGATCTGTTTTCCAACTTTTCAACTAACGCAGGACAATCGGCAAAGTATTCCATCGCTCTTTTTCGAAAGGATCTTGAGATTCGCAATGTGATGAGTGGAGACGCCGTTTTTTCGCCTTCTCTCCACACATAAAATTCTTCATAATCGCCTGAATTTAAAAATGCCATTCCGCCATTAGGACAATCTCCTGCGAAAGATTCTGTATAACTCACGCTTCTAGCGTATAAATTTGCTTTTCCTTTGACAATTTTTGTAAAAAGTTCATGTTTTTTTTCAGATACGGGAATGTATATGTATGCTACAGCTTCTCCGTCAGCAGTAGTAAATACAACTTTTTCTACTTGTGTATGATCAAACTTTTCTTTTCTTGCTTTTTTATCGGTTTTGAATTTGACACGTTGCGTACCATTAAACGCGATAAAATCTTTTGAAATTTGAGGAATTTTTATCAGTCCTTGTTTGATGGTTCCGTTTTTTAGATAGATGGTTCCTTCGGTCCAACTGTGTTGTCCAATAGCGTTTGTACTTAACAATATACAAAGAAAGAATAGTAGTTTTTTCATAGCTAGTTACATTGGTTATACATTGTTACTACTTCTTTTATATCTTCTTGCCTGAATGTTTTGTCTTTTAGTTTGGCAACGATCTCAGGACAATCTGAAAAGTATTCCATCGCTCTTTTTTTAAACGATCTTGACAGTCGCAATGTGATTAAGGGAGACGCAATTTTTTCGCCTTCTCTCAATACATAGAATTCACCATAATCATTTAAGTCTGTCATTACAAAGTCATCAGTAAATGAAAGTTCTTGTTCGCCGCTTGATCCTTCGGTATAGGCCACAATTCGAGAATATAAGGTTGCTTTTCCTTCCACTATTTTTTTGAATAGTTCGTGTCTTTTTTTAGAAACAGGAATGTATATGTATTCTTCTGCTTCTTTATCTGCATTTATGAATACAACTTTTTCCACGTTCTTGTGATCGTACTTTTCTTTTTTCGCTTTTTTATTTGCTTTGAATAGTACTCTTTGTTTTTTGGGAAAAAGAATTAAATCTTTGGAAACCTGAGGAAAAATGATCAATCCCTTTTTCACGATTCCGTTGTTTAAATGGAGTGTGCCTTCCGTCCAAGTATGCTGCCCAAAAGCATGTATACTTATAATGAAACACAATAAGAATAGTAGTTTTTTCATATTCTTTTTCCCTCAAAAATTATTCCAACGTTGAATAATCGCCAATACTAATTTTGGTAAAGCTTCCATCGAATTTTGCATGATTTCCGATCATTGCTTCCTCTAAATTAGCGTTTTTTACGGTAGAATTGGTTTGTATTAAGCTATTTTTAAGACTTACGTTTTCTAATTGCGTGTTGTCTCCTACAGAAACATTCGGTCCCACCGAAGAATTTTTAATTACTACATTTTCTCCGATGTAACATGGTGGAATGATTTCAGAGTTGATCAATTGTGCTGAATCTGCTACTAGTTTTTCGCCATCTGCATGTAAAAATCCAAGCATTTTTCCGTTGGTTTCTATGGTTACATTTTTGTTTCCACAGTCCATCCACTCGTCTACTTTTCCAGTCACAAAACGACGTCCTTTTGCCATCATTCCTTTGATTCCGTCGTTGATTTGGTATTCACCACCATGAATGATATTGTTGTCCAACACGTATTGCAATTCGTCTTTTAGTACTGCTACATCTTTGAAATAGTAAATTCCGATGACTGCTAAATCTGAGACAAATTCTTGTGGTTTTTCAACCAATTCAATGATTTCGTTGTTTTCATTGAGTTTTACGACTCCATACGCTTCTGGTCGATCAACTTGTTTTACCCAAATGGCTGCATCCGCTTCTTTGTCCAAATTGAAATCCGCTCGAATCAAGGTATCTGCATAAGCAATTACGGCAGGTCCAGATAAGGAATCTTTCGCACACATAATCGCATGTCCTGTTCCCAAAGGTTGATCTTGACGATAGATGCTTGCTTTCGCTCCTAAACCTTTTGCTAGTTCCTGTAAGCTTTTGACAACATCCTCTCCAAAGAAGGCTGGATCGCCCAATACGAAGGCAATTTCTTCAATCGGTTCTCCTAGGACTTTGGCAATGTCAGAAACCAATCGGTGTACAATCGGTTTTCCTGCCACGGGAATTAAAGGTTTTGGGACGGTGAGGGTATGTGGACGAAGACGCGAACCTCTTCCGGCCATGGGTACTATTATTTTCATTTTTTATTGTTTATTCGTTTGTTTGTTGATTTGTTTGTTGGTCACTTTGCTCTTGTTGTTGGTTGGTTGTTGATTTGTGTTTTGTCGATTTGTTGATTTGTTGATTTGTTTTTTGTTAGCTTTTGGCTTTTGTTATTTGGTTTATTTGTTAATTTGAGTTTATGTACTCTTAACTCATCACTTTTAACTTTTTAACTTCAAAAACACTTTTACATTTAAAATTTCACTCGAAGTGACGTTAGCATTCCGTTTGAAGGTTCTCAATACTCACTTCTCATAACTCACAACTAATTTCCTACTTCGTTCCTGTGCTTCCAAATCCGCCTGCGCCTCTATTAGTTTCTGAGAGTTCGTTGACTTCTTGCCATTCAGCACGTTCGTGTTTTGCGATGACTAATTGTGCGATGCGTTCTCCGTTTTCGATGGTGAAAGCTTCTTTGGATAGATTGACCAAAATCACACCGATTTCACCTCTGTAATCTGCATCAATGGTTCCTGGCGCATTTAATACTGTGATTCCTTTTTTGGCTGCTAATCCGCTACGTGGACGGACTTGTGCTTCGTATCCGATTGGTAATTCGATGAACAAACCTGTTTTGATGATGGTTCTTTCCATGGGTTCTAGTGTTACAGATTCCGTTAGGTTTGCACGTAAGTCCATTCCCGCAGAAGCCAAGGTTTCATAGTGTGGTAATGCGTGTTGGGATTTGTTTATGATTTTTATGGTCATTGTTTGATGGGTGTTGGGTCTTAGGTTTTGGGTTTTTGTCGGTTTGCTCTTTGGGTTTTGTTTATTTGTTTATTCGTGGATTTGTTTATTTGTTTATTTGAGCTTACTCACTCTTAGCTCTGCACTTTTAACTTTTAACTTCAAAAAAAACTTTTACATTATACATTTATCATTTCATAGTACTTCTCGATACTAAATTTTATACTAAAATTTCACTCGAAGTGACGTTAGCTTTTCGTTTGAAAGTTCTCAATACTCACTTCTCATATCTCACATCTTACTACTCACATCTCGATACAAAATTCTTTCAGAATTTCACTCGAAGTGACATTAGCATTCCGTTTGAAAGTTCTCAATACTCACTTCTCATATCTCACATCTTACTACTCACATCTCAATTCTAGCGTAAGCTAAGCGTCTTTTTTCAATATACGTTTTAACTCTTTTCGTTCTAGTGCGTATACGACTGCCAAAAATACTAAAACTAATGCAGTTGTGATGATATAATTTCCACGAAAATCGTTATAAAATGCTACTGCTGAAAGTATTGTGGCAAGTATCATGTATCCTAATACTTGTTTAACGTTGTAGGGCACTTTGTAATGTTTTTGTCCCAAGAAATAGGAAATGATCATCATGCTTCCATACGCGACTAAGGTTGCCCACGCCGATGCCATGAATCCTATTTTTTTGATCATGATGAGATTGAACGCAATCGTGATAATCGCACCAAAGATAGAGATGTACATTCCGTACTTGGTTTTGTCGGTGAGTTTGTACCAAATAGAGAGATTATTATAGATTCCCAAACAGAGATTCGCCAAAAGAATGATCGGGACAATTGCTAAAGCTTCTAAGTATTCTTCTTTACTGATGAGAATGTTGGCAAAGATGTCAATATACGCAACTACGACTAACATAAAGATAGCACCGAAAATGGTAAACCATTTGAGAATCGTTGCATAGTTTTCTTTGGCATTGTCTTCTTTTGCATGATTGAAAAAGAACGGTTCTGCCCCTAAACGAAACGCCATAATGTACAACGTCATGAAAACTCCTAATTTGTAACAGCCTGAATATTTCCCCATTTCGACATCGCCAATGATTTCTCCTAGGAAAAGTTTGTCAATATTTTCATTGGTCACAAACGCCAAACTTCCCACCATGATGGGCAATCCGTAGATGAGCAATCGCTTTAGAATACTGAAATCGTACGTCCATTTGATTTTGAGAATGTTCGGCAGTAGTAATAGTAGTGTTAGAAGGCTTGCAAATACGTTCGCCAAGAAAATGTAGATCACTTCTGGTTCGCCTTTTACATAGAAATTAAGCGCTTCTGGCACCATTCCTTCCGAAAGGATACCACTCGGAATCGCCCATAAAAAGAGAATGTTGAAAATCGCCAAGAAAGTAATGTTTGCAATTTTGATTCCCGCAAAGCGAATCGGTCTGTTCGTGACACGTAAATAGGCAAATGGAATGACGACAATGGTATCAAAAAATACCGTCCATACTAAAATCTTGACATAGATTTCCTTTTCAAAACCAAAAAAAATGGTGATTTCTGGCGCAAAGCTCAATCCTAAAATTAAGAAAACTAGTGTGGTGAATAGCAAACTGATAAAGGAAGTCGAAATGATTTTCCCTTTTTCTTGTTCTCTGCTGAAGAAGCGAAAAAAGGCAGTTTCCATTCCGTACGTAAGCAAGGCGTTTAAATAAGCTGCATACACATAGTATTCCGTGTTGACTGCATAGCGTTCCGAGCCAAACGCACTTGTGTGTAATCGCACTAAGCCAATATTGACAGCACGTGGGAGTATTGCTGCAATTCCGTAGATAATGGTGTCTTTAAAGAACTTTTTTAGTGCGCTCAAGGAATGTTTTGTTTACCTTCCAAAAGTATTGATTTCTTTGAGGTTTCCCAAAAGGATTTTACGCGATCATCTAGATTTAGAATACTCCAACGCTTGCACCAAAGTAGTTAACTATTTATTCTGCTTCATGCTCGGATAGTAATTTGGGAATTTTTCGACGATATTTTTGAGCTTGAAGTATTTTAATTCCCCTTTTTCTTCATAACTAAGAATTCCTTCATCTTTTTCTAGCGTGAACGGGATTTTTTCTTGTAGTTGTGGCGGTTCGTTTCCTGCTTCTTTTTTAGGATTGCTGTGTAAAACTATGTCTTTTTCCGCTGGTTTTATAAAACGTGCAATGTACAATCCGTTTGTTTTCATAGAATTGTCTTCCAAAACCGCTTTTTTCCCTCTAAAGTAAAAGTCTTTCAGCTTCACTTCTTGTTCATTCAGATTTTGAATGGTAATATGAACATTAATTCCACTGCCACTGCCTGGTTGTCCGCCTGTCCATGCTTTTGAAAAAGAAGATGCAATCGTAAACGGCGTTTTTTCTTGTAGTTTCATAGCTTTTTGTTGTGATGAGCAATTTGTAAAACCGATCAATAGCAGTACAAGCAGTATGTGATGTATGTGTTTGTGCATGTCTTTTGTTATTTTTTTGTCGATTTGTTGATTCGTGGATTTGTTGATTTGGCTCTTGACTCTTGACTCTTAACTATTAAAAGGTTGTTTTTTGTCTATTTGTCAATTTGTTTATTTGATAATATCACATAAACTCTTCAACTTATAAACAGCTAAACACCTTCCGCAACAAACTCACGAATTGATTTTTGGTTATTACTTTTGCTGGATTCGCTTCAATTTTTTTATAAAGTTAATCATTCAACAGCTAAGATCATACAAGAATGCTACCAAACTGTAAAAAATCAGTTTATTACGATTCCTGCAAGGTTTTTAAGATTTGTAATTCCTTCAACACTTGCTTGCGAATGAAGTAAAATAACACCACAAACGAAACGATATACGAAATCACAACATAGTAGAAAAATCCTCTCGAAAGGTATTGATAGAAATAATACATCATAATGAGCACACCAACATTGTAGAGGATTAGCATGATCGGAATGGTGGTGAACGCTAGTTTTTTACGGTTTTCGTAATAAGAAATGAGTTGTGCTTTGAAGTCTTCAAACGAAAGTAATATGTTCATTTTTCGCAATTTTTGTCTACTTCTGATTTCGATAAATACACGTATAACTAGAACGCAGATGATGAGTGACATTCCCAGGAAAGTGCCGCTGAATTTGTACGCAGCGATGTAAAAGAAGAATACAATCATTACAATTCCTGTGATGCTTAACACCAACTGTGTGATGCGTTGTTCTTTGCGTAATTTTTGTAGTTTTTGTTGTACTGGTTTGAAATCAGGCGGCGTTGTTAGCGTTCCTGATTGTTGTTGCCAAGTGTTTTGTATGTCTTTAAATTCCATGAGTAACACATTTAGTGAGTTTTTCTTTGATTCTATGCACCATGACACGAATGTTTTGGTGTGAATGTCCTGTGATGTCTGCAATTTCCTTTTGTGCTAATCCTTCTAGGACGAGTAAGATGACGATTCGTTCGGTTTCTTTGAGTTGCTGAATACAGGCGTACATTTGTTGTAAGCGGTTTTGATGCGTTTTTTCTACTTCAGCGACATTGGTGTCGTCTTCTTGTAATTCAGGCAAACTGTAGCTTCCTTTTTTGTTTTTTCGGATGAATAGCAAACAGGTATTGACAGTGATTCGATAAATCCAAGTTCCTATGCTCGATTTTTGCTTGAATTGCTCCAAATGTTCCCAGACTTTGATAAACGTATCCTGAGCCAAGTCCTTAGCCAATGTCTCGTCACCATTTACGTACCCGAGACATAGCCGGTAGACTTTGTTGTAGTGATTTTGGTAGATTGTTGTGAATTTGGTTGGTTGTTTATTTGTCAATTTGGGGTTTGTTTATTTGTTTTCTGTGGATTCATGGATTTGTTTATTCGTGGATTTGTTTTTGCTGCTGGCTTTTGGTTTTTTTTATTTTAAATGTTGAATGTTGGGTTTTAAATTTTTCTTGTCTTGTCTAAAAATCTAAAGCGCTGGGTGTTTAATGATCTAAATTATATACTATGAATGTTTTTTGTTTTTCTAAGTTAATCTTTAATCCGTCATTGCGAGACGAAGTCGTGGCAATCTGTTTCTATCAAAGCATAATTTTATTGTGAAACCAACAGATTACTTCGTCATTCTTCCTCGTAAAGACATATCATATTAAGAAGTCACTTCGAGTGGTTTTTCGGAATGAAATGAAGAAAAATTGTATCGAGAAGTACTATGAAGTTTGTTATTCAAAATAGATCTCGATACTAATTTATTTCATAAATTCACTCGATCTGACGTTATAGTTTCAAACGAACTCAACGTTTTTGAATTTTTACTTATTTACAATTTTCTGAATTTCCTTCAAAAACCATTCTGCTTGATCAAACATAATAAAGTGAGCTGAGTTTTCAACGTATATGATTTCTTTATTGGTTAGTTTTTGATATTGTTCTGTATATAGTTTTTCTACTTGCGGATTTGTGTAGAAACTTAACGCTGCCATGATCGTTACAGGAATTTGAATGTTTTTGATGCTTTCGCGTAAGTCCAATTTCATGAGATCAACATAGCCATAGACATAGGTTTTGCGATCGGCTTGCTCCATCCACGAAACGAGTGTTGGCTGTTTTTCTTTCGTCAAGGTCATTCCTGCTACCATTTGTACGGCCATTTTGTTAAAAGCCGTTTCATCCATTTCTAATTGTTGTTTTGCAAACGGATTGTCATACGAAACTTTATCACTTGAAAAATCGGGAATCATTAGGGCGCCAATGCTTGCCAATCCGTCTACAATGATTAATTGTTTGTAGGTTTCTGGATTTTCTGTAGCTAACCATAATGCTAATGATCCGCCCATGCTATGTCCGATGATGGTTGGTTTTTCTAATTTTTTGCGAGACACATAGTTTGCTACTTCGTTTTTAATCGTTTCCAACCAAGGTGATGCAATTGCAGGTACGTTTCCGAATCCTGCAAAGGTAAATACATGACATTCATGGGTTTTGGAGAGTTCTTTTACGGTGTCTGACCAAACTTCGCCTGTACAACTAAAGCCTGGAAATAATAAGACAGGATTTCCTTTTCCTGTAACTTCTACTTGAAATGCGGTTTCTTGTGCTGTAATGGAAAATGTAATGAATAAGCAACTTACGATTACTATTTTTTTAAGGGTTTTCATAGTTTTTGTTTTTATGATTTTCCCTTTAGATACTTTTTTTTGGAAATGTTACAATTTGATGTACGATTTTTTGATTGACGATTGTGGATTTGTTTTTTGTGGATTTGTGGATTCGTTAATTTGTGGTCTTGGGTCTTGGCTATTTTTTATTTTAAATGTTGAATGTTGAATTTTAAATTTTTTCTAACGAAACTTAAACTACTCAACTTATAAACTCTTAAACTTTTTACCGCGAATGTTTTTTTAGGTCTTGGGTCTTGGGTCTTGGGTCTTGGGTCTTAAAAGTATGTTTTTTGTGGATTTGTTAATTTGTTTATTCGTGTACTTTGAAAGTTCTCAATACTCAATACCAACAGCTCATAACTAATTTTCCAAGCGCTTGTTAAGTTTTTTAATGAAATACGAAGGATAAATTCCTGTTGTTTTATGAAAGGCTTTGGAGAAGGATTCTGTGTTTCCGAAACCTGCTTCTTTGCTGATGGATTTGATAGTGTAGTTTCTAAATTTGGAATCGGATTTTAGTTTGGAAATGACATATTCAATGCGTAATTCGTTGATGTAAGAACTAAAGTTTTTTTGATAATGTCCGTTGATGACTTTTGACAAGTATTTTGGATTGGTTCCTACGTTTTTGGCTAAATCGGTCAATGAAATTTGCTTGGTGAATTTTTGAGCAGCTTCAAACTTTTGCAATTGTTTTAAAATGTTTTCTACAATTTCTTGAGGAACGCCGAAGTCTTTTTTCTCCTCTAAAGACTCAGAAGTAACATGAGTCGCTCGACTCTGCTTAGCGCTTCTTGTACCTATTTTAGCATTTTCATTCTCAGGAATGGTCACATTCATAAGACCTTCAAAACGTGACTTGTATTTCTTTTGACGGCGAAACATGATCAGTAAAATTCCCAAAACAGCCAATAATACTGCCGCAATCACTCCAAAACCATATTTCCAAGTATTTTCTTTGGCTTGTGCTTCTTCCAACAAGCGATTCCGTTCTGCAATGGCTTGTGGCGTTTCGTATTTTTTATCGACGGTTTCGGTAATGTATGTGTAAGTTGAGTCAATAATTTTATCAGTTGCTATTAAGCGTTCCAAATAAAAGAGTTGTTGCTCTGTATCTCCTATTGCTTTGTAGTAATCGACGATATGCTCGTAGGTATCACGAAGTTCAGGAAATACATCGTTGGTTTTGACATATAAAAAATCAACCTTTAAAAAATGCATATGTGCTTTTTCTGGCTGATTGAGTTTGTGGTAGCTTTTCCCTAGATAGTAATTTCCCATCGCTTTTCCATAATCGGATTGTTCGGGTAAAATTTTATGGATGCTATCGATCGTTTTCTGGTAATCTTCTAAATAATAGAAAGCAATTCCTGCATTGAACACAAAATCCTGATACATTAGTTGCTCCTCATGAAGGATGCTTTTCCCAATGCCTTCTTCAATGATTTGCAAGCTTTTTTTATATTTTTTGTTACCGATGTAATGCATTGAAATGTTTTCCAATACGGCTAAATAGACCAATTCATAATTTTTACCATAATCTCGAATCATTTCTTCATTTTCAATTACAAAATCTAATAACTCATAATAATCGTCAATGACGACTTGACTGGATTTCCAATTCGATTTTACAGAGAGAATCGCGCTTCTGACATCTATTTCGAGAATGACATTTCGATTCTTTTTGACGCTTTCCAACGCTTTAAATAGATTGTCTAACGCTTCTTTGTTTTTTCCTTGATTGTAATAGGCAATTCCTTTGTTGAAATAGACTAAAGTTGGATATTTATCATGTTTGCAGTCATGGCAAATGTCAATAATGCTGTCTAGATACTTAAAAGATACTTCTGGATTTTCATCTTGATGATACAAACTTAAATAAAAATAACCTCTGGAAATCTTGATCGTATCCTTATCAATTTTTGCGCGATTTAAATAGGTTGAATTGTATATTTTTGATAATTCTCTGTTTGCGAATTTTGTGTCGTTGATGCGTTCGTATAATTCCTCATAACTGTACTTTGCTAAAGAATCGTTTTGGGTTTGTGCGTTTAGAAACGTATGCAAACAAAGAAAAAGGAAGAAAAGATAACGCTGTTTTTTATTCATGTACGTTTTGGTAGTTTTTACAAAGATACAGATTAACTCCGCTTCAAACGCTTTTGCAATTGTTTGATAAAATACGAAGGTTTGATTCCTGTTGTTTTATGAAACGCTTTTGAGAAGGATTCTGTGTTTCCAAAACCTGCTTCTTTGCCAATGGCTTTGATGGTATAGTTTCTGAATTTGGAATCTGTTTTTAGTTTGGAAATCACATATTCGATGCGTAATTCATTGATATACGTACTAAAATTCTTTTCGTAATGTCCATTGATGACTTTTGACAAGTATTTCGGATTCGTTCCTAGCTTTTTTGCCAATTCTGTGAGTGAGGTTGGTTTGGTGAATTTTTGAGAGGTTTCGAATTTTTGCAGTTGTGTGAGAATGTTTTCTACGATTTCTTGAGGAATGCCGAAGTCTTTTGTTGTAGTTGTTTCTTTTTCAGATGTTGCATCGAGCGCAGTCGAGATGTCTTTGGAGGGATTGTTTTCTTGCAACATTACTTCCTCAAAACGCTGTTTGTATTTTTTCTGACGACGGAATACTGCGATTAAAATTCCTAGAAAAGCCAGTAAAGTAGCTGCAATTGCTCCAAAACTATATTTCCAGGTGTTTTCTTTGGCTTGTGATTCTTTTAATAAGCGATTGCGTTCTGCGATGGCTTGTGGTGTGTCGAATTTTTTGTTTACGATTTCTTTTACATAGGTATAAGTAGAATCAATGACTTTGTCTGTTTCTATCAAGCGATCATAATATTTTATTTGATTTTCAACATCATTTTTACTTTTGTAGTACTCGATGATGTGTTCGTATGCATTCCGCATTTCTGGAAAGATATCTTTGGTTGCCTGATAAATAGAATCCGCTTTAAGAAAATAACGGTGTGCCTTTTCTTTTTGATTCAGCTTGTCATAACTTTTTGCAATGTAATAATGTTTCATAATTACATCTCTATCTTTAATTTTAATTAAATACGGTAATGCTTTTAAAGAGCTATCTATTGCTGCTTGATAGTTTTCTAAATAATATTGAGCTGTTCCCGCTAAAGATACAAATTGATAATACTCAGAAGAGTCCTTATAATTAACTGATTCAAAGATTCCTTTTTTAATTATTTCAAACCCATTCTTATATTTTTCGTTTCTTAGGTATTCTTTTGATAAATTTCTTAGGGCAAGAAAATATTTATATGTGTAGTCTAAAATTTTTTCTTTGTTTTTTATTATAAACTCTAGATTTTCTTTAGCAAAATTTAATGTTTCTTTATTTACAGTCCAATTAGATTTTAATAAAATTATAGCATTTCTAACATCAATTTCTAATGAAGTGTTATTATTAAATTTCAAAATTTCCAATGCTTTAAGTTGATTATCAAGTGCAATTTTATTGTCTCCTTTTAGGTAATATAAGACTCCTTTAAAATGATATCCAAGCGCTGGATACTTTTCATGTTTACAGTCTTTACAAATTTTTATGATACTATCTGTATACTTAATTGCTAAATCAATTTCTTTATCATGATGATAGTAAGTCAAATAAAAATATCCTCTAGATATTTTTATTTTATCCTTATCTAATTTGGCTCGTTTCAAATATTCTTCCGCATATAATTTTGATAATTCCTGTTTATCAAACTTTGTACTATCAATTAATGCATGTAAATCCTCATAAGTATACTTCGCCAAAGAATCATTCTCAACTTGCGCATTTACAAATAGATTCAAATTAAAACAGAGAAAAAAGAAGAAATGGTAGGGGAATTTTGGATTCATGAAGTTTGTGACGGTTTTTACAAAGATAGAGAATGCTAGTTTTTGTTGATGCAATAGTAACGTAAGTATTAAAAATAAATTTTGCTTTGACTATAGAAGCCCAATTGACGTTTGGGATTTCAGATTCAATTTTGAGTTCAATTTAAAACAATAGTATCTTCAAAACGTCATTGCGAACGTAGTGAAGCAATCTGTTGCTAATGTAGCAATTTGATAATTTGAAAATGTGTCAATGTATTTCAAAGGAAATTTTGTGGTTTATTAGAAGCAGATTACTTCGTCATACTTCCTCGTAATGACGGATTGTAGGAAAACAAAAAACCTCATGTTTCCATGAGGTTTTTTAAAAATATTTTGAATATCATTTAGATTCCTGCCTGCGCAGGAATGACAAGATAATACTGTTTAATTATTCAACGCTTCTTCGAAGTTAAATTTGACTTCGTTTCACTCAGTCTAATTGTTCAACGCTTCCGCTCCACCAACGATTTCTAAGATTTCATTTGTAATGGCTGCCTGACGTGCTTTGTTGTAGGTCAACGTTAAGGAGTCTCTCAATTCTGCAGCGTTGTCAGTTGCCTTGTGCATTGCTGTCATACGCGCTCCGTGCTCACTTGCAAAAGAGTCTCTGATGGCTTTGAATAATTGTGTTTTTAGTGACTTTGGAATCAATCCTTCCACGATTTCTTCTTTTGATGGCTCAAAAACATAATCTAATTGAACGTTATCATCCGATTCCATTGGTACAATTGGTAAAAATTGCTCCGTCATTACGATTTGTGTCGCTGCATTTTTGAATTTGTTATACACAAGCTCGATTTTATCATACGTTCCTGCTTGAAACAAGTCCATTAATTTTTGCGCAATTTCTGCCACATTATCAAAGGTTAACGCATCAAACACATCACTACGGTTGTCAATAACCGTATTTGATTTTGATAAGATATCGTTTCCTTTTTTACCAATCGATAAGATATCTACTTGCTTTCCAGCATAGGTATCATTGATCAAATGGTTTGATTGTTTGATAATGTTAGAGTTAAACGCTCCACACAATCCTCTGTTAGATGTAATAGCTACTACCAAGACTTTGTTTACCTCGCGTTGTTCTGCAAATTTGCTTCCGCTGTCTGCATCTAAGGTTGCGCTTAAACTTTGTAGTAATTCTGTCAATTTGTTCGCATACGGACGCATCGCAGTGATGGCGTCTTGTGCTTTTTTCAACTTTGCCGCCGATACCATTTTCATAGCACTCGTAATCTGCATTGTTGATTTTACAGAACCAATTCTATTACGTATTTCTTTTAAGTTTGCCATTTGTTTTTAGTATTGAGTATTGAGTTGTTAGTATTGAGACTAAGAACCCAATATCATATTTTTTATGTTGAAAGTACAAAGTATCGAATCTTCTCAATACTTTGTACTCAATACTAATTACTAATTGTATTTCGCAGACATCTCTTTACAAACCGTTGTTAACGTATCTGTAACTTCGTCTGTTAGTTTTCCTGCTTTTAGCGTGTCTAACACATTTCTGTGTTTTGCGTTTAAGTATTCGATGTAATCTCTTTCGAATTCTTTTACTTTTTCTACAGGAACGTCTCTTAATAAGTTTTTAGAACCTGCGTAGATAATCGCAACCTGATCTTCTACTGTGTATGGATCGTTTTGTGCTTGCTTTAAGATTTCTACGTTACGTCTACCTTTTTCAATTACGTTTAACGTTGCCGCATCTAAGTCAGAACCAAATTTCGCGAATGCTTCTAATTCACGGAACTGTGCTTGGTCAAGCTTTAAGGTACCTGCTACTTTCTTCATTGATTTGATCTGAGCCGAACCTCCTACACGTGATACCGAGATACCTACGTTAATCGCTGGACGTACACCTGAGTTGAATAAGTCAGACTCTAAGAAAATTTGTCCGTCTGTAATCGAAATTACATTTGTCGGAATATAGGCTGATACGTCTCCTGCTTGTGTTTCAATGATTGGTAATGCTGTCAACGATCCGCCACCTTTTACAACTGGCTTTAATGATTCTGGCAAATCATTCATGTTTTTAGCAATATCATCATCGGCAATTACTTTTGCTGCACGCTCTAATAATCTTGAGTGTAAGTAGAAAACGTCTCCAGGATACGCCTCACGTCCCGGTGGACGACGTAATAATAACGATACCTCACGGTATGCTACCGCTTGCTTTGATAAATCATCATACACGATTAATGCTGGACGACCTGTATCACGGAAGTATTCTCCGATTGCTGCACCTGCAAATGGTGCATATACCTGCATTGGCGCAGGATCTGATGCGTTAGCCGCTACAATTACTGTATAGGCTAATGCTCCTTTTTCTTCTAATGTTTTGGCAATTCCAGCAACAGTTGATGCTTTTTGTCCTACAGCAACATATACACAGAAAACTGGCTCACCTGCATCGTAGAATTCTTTTTGGTTCAAAATCGTATCGATACAAACCGTTGTTTTACCAGTTTGACGGTCACCAATAACTAATTCACGCTGTCCTCTACCTACTGGAATCATCGCGTCAATTGACTTGATTCCTGTTTGCATTGGCTCATCTACTGGTTGACGGAAGATTACTCCAGGTGCTTTACGCTCTAAAGGCATTTCATATAAAGTACCTCCAATTGGTCCTTTCCCATCAATAGGATTTCCTAAGGTATCTACTACACGTCCTACCATTTCTTCTCCTACCTTAATAGAAGCAATACGTTGTGTACGCTTTACTGTAGCGCCTTCTTTAATTTCTTTAGAAGGTCCTAATAATACCACACCAACATTGTCTTCTTCGAGGTTCAATACGATACCTTCCATTCCGTTTTCGAACTCTACTAATTCTCCGTATTGAGCGTTAGCCAATCCGTAAACACGAGCGATACCATCACCTACTTGTAGTACAGTTCCAACTTCGTCAAGAGAAGCAGTTGCTTCGAATCCTGAAAGTTGCTTTTTTAATATTGCTGATACCTCAGCAGCTTTAACTTCTGCCATCTTTTTTACTATTAATTTTGAGAGAAAGTTCGTTTGAGTGTATTCAACTGGTTAGCGATACTTGCGTTATATTGCAAATCACCTACGCGTAAAATAAATCCACCGATAATACTTTCGTCGATTTTGTTTTCTATTGTTACTTGGTTTCCTGTAAGGTCTTTTACCTTTTGTAATACTTTATCTCGTAGAGCATCTGTTAGAGGAACTGCTGTGGTAACTACCGCTTTTTCTTTTCCTTGTGATGCGTCAAATAAGATACTATATTGTGCTGCTACATCGTCTAGTAAATCAACACGTTTGTTGGCTACTAGGATATCGATCAATCCTTCAGAGATTGCGTGAACACCTTTGAAGATTTGCTGTAAGGCTGCTTTTTTGATTTCAGACTTTACAATAGGACTGTTGATCATTAATCGTAAATCTTTGCTGTTTTGCACCGTCGTTACGATATCGATCATGTCCTTTGCTACAGCTTCTCCTGCTTTTTGCTCTTGCGCCAATCCTAAGATTGCTTTTGCATAGCGTATTGCTGCTCTAGATCCTGCCATGTTGTTGTAATTAGTTTAATGTAACATCTCCAAGCATTTTATCTACAAGAGATAATTGCTTCTTTTTATCTGCTAATTCACCACGTACCACTTTTTCTGCGATTTCTACAGAAATGTTGGCTACTTGGTTTTTCAATTCTGCTAAGGCAGCTTGCTTTTCACTACGGATACTTTCTTGCGCCTGTGCAATTAGTTTGCTTGCTTGCTCTTGTGCTTCTTCACGTGCATCTGCAATCATCTTTTCTTTCATCTCACGCGCTTCTTTCAACATTCCTTCTCTTTCTGCACGTGCTTCTTTTAATAACTTCTCGTTATCAGATTGCAAGTTTTGCATTTCTTTCTTTGCATTTTCAGCAGCATCTAAAGCGTCTTGAATTCCAGATTCTCTTTCATTTAAAGAACTAATGATTGGCTTCCAAGCAAACTTCACCATTAAGAAAATTAAGATCAACAGAATTACTGTTTGAACGATGAATAAACCTGGCGAAAAATCGTTAAATAAATCTTCCATTTATATATGTATTTCTAATTTTTGATTCAATTTGATTAAAATAGCTTCTGCAACCAACCGTTGCAGAATGCTATTTTTGTTTTGTTGGTAACGATTAACCTTTTCCTAAGATCAATGCACCAAATGCTAAACCTTCTAAAAGTGCAGCTACGATAATCATCGCAGTTTGGATTTTTCCTGTTGCTTCTGGCTGACGAGCAATTCCTTCCATTGCTTTTCCACCAATCTGACCAAGACCAATTCCTGCTCCGATTACTACTAATCCTGCTCCAATTAAATTGTACATAATAATTGATTTATATAATTAAACAAACTCTTTTTATTAATGATGTCCTTCATCAACCGCCATACCAATAAATAATGCTGATAACATTGTAAAGATATATGCTTGTAAGAAGGCAACTAATATTTCAATTAATCCGATCAAAAGTGATAACACTAATGATAACCCTGAGGCACCAACAATTCCTAAATCTTGCTTTAGTACGAACATGATTGCAATTAAACTCATTACTACAATGTGTCCTGCAGTAATGTTTGCAAACAAACGTATTAATAATGAGAAAGGTTTGATAAGGAATGCTCCAGCTAATTCGATAATGGCTAATATTGGTTTTACAAATACTGGAATTCCGTCCATCCACAACATGTGTTTCCAGTAATGTTTGTTTCCGCTTGCCGTATAAATGACAAGGGTAAAAATTGCCAATGCAGCTGTCACTGCGATTTGACCTGTTACGTTAAATCCTAATGGTGTTAATCCAGCTAAATTCAATAACCAGATAAAGAAAAATACCGTCAGTAAGTATCCTGTAAATCTTCTGTAGTGTTTGTCACCGATATTTGGACGAGCGATTTCGTCTCTAACATAAATTACTAATGGCTCTAAGACACGACTAAATCCGGTTGGGATTTGTTTTGTTTTGTATTGTTTTGCCAGTCTAGTAAACCAGAAAAACATTAAAAGACCTACTACTAAAATTCCGAATACACTTTTAGTTATGGAAAGGTCTAATACTTTGTGTGCGTTGGTTGCGTGGTGATCGGCATCGAATGTAACTTCTGTTGCGCCCGCATCCAATTCGTAAATTTTTCCGTGAATCTTAGTCAATTTTACATTTCCAGCAGTAACAATTTCATGACCGCTATCGTCGTGATGAAATGCTGAAGACATGAATGTTTTTAATCCTTCACTTGTCCACACAATTACTGGCAATGGAAAACCAACATGCTTTCTTTCGCCTGCATTATTTGTGTATGAAAATAAATGGAAATCGTGTGCATCTTGAATATGGTGTTTGATGTATTCATTAACCTCGTCTTTGGTATCAACGATACCACCATCATCGTGATTCTTGTCTTTTTTGCCAGGATCGCCAGCAAAACTCTGGAAAGAACATAGTGCAATTGCAACTAGTGTGAGAAACTTGATAGATTTTTGTACTATCTTCATAATTGATTTATTCAAAAATTACCCTTCGTAAATTCTGCGCAAAAGTAAACAATAAATTAGAAAAATGGTCTTTTTTTCAAGTTTATTTTAGAGAATGATTTTTGTTCAAGATTTTGATGATAAAATAGACTTCCAAAATTAGAAAAAGCAGCATCGGAATTGCTAGTGAAATTCGTTGTGGATTAGTAAGTTTTTCACCCGTAAATAAGATACTATAAAACAGCACACAGAAGACAATAATTTTCAGCACAAACGATCCTAAGTAGATGAATCCCAATTGCGGACGTAATTTCTCGTTATTTGACAATAATGCAAAGACTATACAGAGTTGCAACGAAAAGAACGCATGAAACGCATACATATTCTGCAAAGAAAAACCGAGATCGATTCTCTGATTTTCGATTACATAATTATGCACAAAATCTCCCAAGAAAAACAACAATCCAAAGGCTATGAAGTATATGAAAATTTGTCTACTCATCTTTGCTAATTTGGATTACCTGATTGATGACGAAATAGATAGACGCAAACACACCAAAAAGCGTCAAACTTGTTTCCCAAAATTCTCGATTGTATGTTGCATCGAGCCAATTGCCCAAATAATTGCAGCCGTAAATGGTTAAACCCATTTGCAATCCTGCACCACTCAAGCGCAAGGCTTTGTTAAGCGGTTTTATCGGCTTTTTTTGCTTCACTTGCTTTCAATTCTTTAACGCCTGTTTTCATGCTACAAGTTGCGTTGAAAGTAGCACCTGGCTCAATTGATAACTTGCTCACGGTAACATCGCCTTCAATGATTGCGGTACTTTTTAAGGTAAGTAAATTGGTAACCGTCAATTCTCCATTAAAACGTCCTTGAATATCTGCATTGGCACAGGTAACTTTTCCAGTAATAATGCCCGAAGGACCAATAACAATTTTTCCCGTAGTTTCTACGCTACCTTCCAGTTTTCCATCAATTCGGAAATCGGCTTTTGAGACGACATCTCCTGTAATTGTGGTTGATTTTCCAATTCGGTTTGACTGTCCGCGGGACGCTTCATTATTGCGTCCTTTTTTTGATGATTCTGAAAACATGGTTTAGTTCGTTTTGAGGGTTAAGTTAGATTGTTATATGGGTTGGCTATTATTTAAGTTCTTCTATATTTTTATGTATTTGAATGGTTTGATAGTTTTCCGAAGATACAATCGTATTTTCCTTTTCTACTAAATACAATTCGTCTGTTTCTAAAGTGTATTCTATAGTGTAGGCGTTCTCTTTGGTTTTGAATCCATGCACAACTACAAATAGCTGGCTTCTGTCGTACACATCACGAGAAATAGAAAGTGAATTGTATCCTTTGTCCTCAATCAGTTGATTGATGGTTTTTTCCAATTCATCCATCGCTTCTGTTTCGTTTTTCTGGAACGCATAAATGATCTTAAAGCTTGTCGATTTGTCATCGTTTAGCGGTGCTTTGTTGGCTATTTTCGGCAATGAAGATTTAATGATTTGTTGCGCACGTTTTCCTTCTTCATCATTTGGATAATTGAGTGCTACGTAATTGAGTGCGTTTCTATATGCAGTAAAACCGTCCAATCGAGCAATGATGATGGCTTTTAGCATTTCGAATTTCGGCACAATCGGTTCTCCAGTAAATTGACGAATGTACTTCTCAGCATCATTCAACGCAGCTTCAAACTCTTGTGCCGTAAACTTTTTATAAGTTTTTGCATACAATCCTTCAGGACTGTTTTCATCAGAAGCAATTACCTGTTGCGGATTGCGAAGAATTTGCGCATAACGCGTATCGCCATGATTGTTTAAAATATCATTTTTCCACTGATCTGCCTTGCTTGGTTGCTCTAACAGCACATAAATTTTATACAGATTATATTTTGACGGAAGAATCAATTTTTCTTCTGGCTGATTTTGTAATAATTGCTCCAAACGATTCGCTGCCAATTCATATTCTTTGAATTTTTCCTTGTAAATTAATCCTAATTGGTAATAGGCAAAGTTGCGCTCTTTTCCAATGCTGTCGATAATTTTTGTATCGGTTGGAATTTTATCGGTGTAGAAAGCTACCGAATAGATATCTTCGCTCTTTGTAGCATCTTTTCCTTCAGTAGTCGCCGCAGCTGACTGCTGTTGTCGTATAATGTTTTTGTCAAACAAACGCCAGTTATCTTCCAATGCACGATCGCCCCATTTTTTACGGAATTCATTTTTTCCGTACGCTACCGTAGTTTGATTGTAAAAATAGAATTCGTCACTCGTATTTTTAGGTCCAACGTTGTTTCGACTTGACGCAAATTCGTTCGCGACAAAGGCTTTTTCTTGTTCTTCTTTTTCTTTTTTAGCAGCTTCTGCAGCTTTGAGTTCGTCAATGTATTTTTGAAAATATACAGTTCGTTCTTCTTCTGAAAAATTTACCAATTGTAAAATACTATCATTGACTTTTGCCACATCTTCATACGCAATTACATCTTCCAAATTGGCTCTTTTCTTTTCAATTCTTCTGAATTTGCGCGTATTCTTTTCCAGATTAAGTAAAGTACTGTCAAAGTATTTTCCAGCATCTTTATAGCTCGCTTCGTCAAAGCGCAAGGCGGCAATATTTTCGTAATCTAGCGCTTTTAGGAATTTGTCTGTTTTTACCTCGCGAATTGATTTGTTGAAAAATGCTTCTGCCAATACCAACGAATCTTCCGCTAGATGATACGTGGCCAACTCGCGGTAAATTTTATCTAAGAATGGTCTATTTTCACGATCTTCCGACAAATCTGTCAACATTTCTAAAAACTCTTCTTTGTTGATTGTATCTAAATCTACATTTCGAATTTTCTCGATTTTTGCATTGATCATGTACACACGAGGCGATTTTCTGTTCAACGCAATCACCTTATCAAATGCAATATTGGCGCTGTCTTTATAGCCTAATTCGTTGAATAACTGACCGATGATGTAATTGTAACGACCTTGTTCTTCACGAAGTTTTGTAGCAGTGGCAGCACGCTTCAACACTTGTACTGCACTGTCTTTATGTTTTAAATTGATATACGCCTGACCCAACACACCATTGGCATCTGCATATTCTTGATCGTCTAATTCTTCAAATTGTATCAATCGTTTTAAATTGGCAATGGCAAACTCTTCATTCTCTAAACGCAAATGTGTTTTTTCACGCCAAATTTTCGCCTGATTGATTTTATCGCTATCCGGATATTCGCCAATCGTATAATTGAACGCTTCTAACGCAGGAATAAATCGCTGATCAAAATAACGCGCTTGTCCGAGTAATAAGTACGCTTCATCCATTTGCGGATTGCGTTGACGACCTTTAATATCCATCGAATGCTTCTGAATGGCTTTTACGGCTTTTTCTTCGGCTTTCTTAAAATTCGGATTTTTTCCACCTTGTCCGGGAAGCGTCAAATCGTCCAAAATTTCCATGCGTTCAATCGGGAGAATTTCCCAGTAATTATCAATATACGCATTCATCAAGGCATTGCGTCCTTCTTCAAAGGCAACTTTTCCATTAAACAATACATTGTATTTGGTGGTCACAGAATGAAAATTTCTGTTGATGAATGTATCTTTTCTGGTGGAGCAACTAAAGAGTAAAATCCCTAGTACTGATAGTGTTACCGTTGTGTATAGTGTTTTTTTCAAGGTGATCTATTTAGTAATTGTAAAACTAAAATTTGACGCATTTAGTATACAGGAAGGTAAAAATACATTTCTTTTTGAAAAATTAGGTAAAATCTGTGATAAACTCACATTTTTTGGCTGTTTCACGGGTTGAAAATTGCGAAAAATGGAAAATTATGACGCACAATTTTAATTTTTATGCCATACAACTGATTCACCTACTTTTTTAATAAGAAAAAACTTTTAAAAAAAAAATTTCGATAGATAAAATATATTAAATAAAAGTTTTGGTTATATTTGGTTAATTGCGGTATAGTAATTTATTTTCTTTTATAATCAGAATAGTGGTAATGTATGTCAAATTTTAAAATAAAATCACATATAGGATAACATGCATAAGTCTATACTATTTTGTCTCGTCTTTGTTTCTTTATTTGGCATCACAACTAACAAAATTTTTTCACAAGAAAACATCATTTCTTCGGTTTCTGTTTTTGAGGACGCAGAACAGCTACATGATATTACCTCCATAAAAAAAGAAAAATTTCAAAAAGAAGAAGATGGTATTATTCGATTCGGAATCACCGAAAGTGCGATATGGGTAAAAATACAAACAAACCCTGAATTGGCAGAAGATACCGTGATTCTTGAAATTGACAGTCCGCTATTAGATGAAATTACCCTTTTTTACACCACAGCAGACGGACAAACCGTAGAAGAAAGTTTAGGAATTGCCATTCCGCAATCTAAAAATAAACTCAATCACCATGTTCCTGCGTTTGAAATTCCTATTCACACTTTACAATCACCTGATTTATTTTTAAGAGTTAAGAGTAGATGGACACTATCGCTCACGCCAGTTATAAAGCAACAAGAAGCATTTCAAAAGGATAAAATTAATGTCTATTTTATTTCTTCCTTATTACTTGGCGGACTTATATTTATGGCAATTTATAACTTGTTTTTATTTTTCAGCTTGCGTGATTATGATTATCTATTATACGTATTGGCGTTAATTTCTACGATTGTAACTCAGGGATATGTTTTAGGTTTTTTTATTCATTACATAACGCCAGATGCGACTTACTTTTCGGTTCGTATTCCTGCAATATCGATGCTATCCACCTGTGTATTTTCTAGCTGGTTTGCACTTCGGTTTTTGAATTTTGAGAAAAAAGATGGGTTTTTCTATTATGCTTTACAATTTTGTGCCATTTTACCTATACTACTATTTGGTTTAGAGATTTTAGAACTCGATCATTTGTCTCGAAAAGCCGTCGTAGTGATAAGTCTTCTCGTTTCCTTTATGATTTATCTCGCCTCTTTGTATCGTTTGATAAAAGGACACAAAATTGCCTTGTATTTCAACATTGCTTGGACCATTTATTTGATTGGTGTGGTTTTATACGGATTGAACAGAGTCGGTCTCATCCCTGTCAATGTATTTTCAAAATACTTCGTTCACATTGGTAGTTTTATAGAAGTGATGGTGTTATCGTTTGCGTTAGGATATAAGTATAATTTAGTTCGAAAAGAAAAAGAGAAACTCGAACAGCAAACGAAAGAAGAGTTGCAAGAATTGGTTAAGATTCAAACCACGGAACTCGAAACTTCATTAGAAGAGAAAGAAGTATTGCTCAAAGAAATTCATCATCGCGTAAAAAACAATTTACAAATTGTCATTAGCTTATTGGATTTGCAAGTAGCTTCTGCCAAAAATTCCAAAGATAAGAAAGCATTAATGCAGAGTAAATCTAGAGTATACTCAATGTCATTGATACATCAAAAATTATATCAATCGGATAATTTAGCGCGGATCAATTTAAAGAGTTATTTAGATGAATTGTTATATTATGTAAAAAACAGTTATACCAGTATCGATGCTCCAATTACTTATAAAATATCCATAGAAGATATCGATTTATCACTTACACAAGCGGTCCCTTTGGGATTGATTGTCAATGAATTGCTTACCAACAGTTTAAAATATGGTGTCAAAGCAGCGAGTGCGCAAAACCAAATCCATTTGATCGTGGAAACGCAAAATAAGGATCTCAAACTAGTGATCGCAGATTCTGGTGATGGATTTGAAACCAGTGAAACTCATGATTTAAGAAATTCATTAGGTTTATTTTTAATCAAATCTTTGAATAGACAATTACGCGGAAAAGTACATCGATATTTTGAAGCTGAAATGTTTCAAACACGATTGGTATTTCCAATAATTCAATAATCATTATATATGAAAGATAGTAGTATATTAATAGTTGAAGATGAGCAAATCATTGCTGAAAATTTACGCTTTATATTGACGGAATATAAATATGAAGATATAGATGTTGCCATTGATGCTGAGGAAGCACAAGCATTATTTGAGCAAAAAAAATATCAATTGGTATTGATGGATATTAATTTAGGAGAATATAGTGATATCGATGGAATTGATTTGATAAAAATATTATCCGCAAAACATACCTTTAACTATATATATATTACGGCAAATGCGGATGCAAAAACATTAGAAAAAGCCAAAACTACCAAACCCACTGGATATATTGTAAAACCGTTTACTAACAAATCGGTATTTGCCAATGTGGAGATGGCGCTAAGTTCCGTGGTGCAAAATGACTATTTTACGTTTATAAATAAAGGCGTAAAACAGCAAATACAACTTTCCGACATAACGCATATTGAAGCAGAAGGCGCGTATTCCTATATCCATAAATCTAACAAAGAGCGATATTTAGTACGAAAATCACTCATGGAGTTTATGAAGGCATACCAAAACTTTTTTATCAGAATACACAAATCCACTATCATCAATAAAAAATATATAGAAGGCTACACGAGTCAATTTGTAAAATTGAGTGATGCTAAACTTCCGCTTGGTAGATCTTATAAAAAGGATTTTTTACTATACGTTAAAAACCTATCGTTTTAAAAAATACAAGTCCCAAAATATATAAAGAATCCTACTAATATCATCTTTACCATACTATTGAAGCAAACAGGTTTTTTTAACCTGTTTTTTTGTGGAAATCAGAAAAGTATGTTGTTTACAACAAAAAGAGGTTGTTTGTAACATATTATTTGTATTCGGCTGATGATTTGATACTATTGTGTTCAATATCAAACGTATAACATTTTATAAAATACAGTATGAAAAACGTACAGCTTCTGTCTTCTCTAATTGTATGTATGCTAATCTTAAGTACGGCTACTTTGTGTGCGCAAAACACAGAAGATATTGACTATACACATTTGTATGGGAAATGGAAAGTTGAGGATAATGATGATTTTTTAATATTTCAAGAAAATAACATCTATGAGGAATGGATTGAGGGAGTTGATGGCACTCCTAAAATACTTAGGCAAAACAAGTTTACTATTGATAAACAAAAAAAGCGTATCAATCTAATTAGCGATGCTGGATTAGAAGTAGGATATTGGCAAATTAATGCTCTCAATGCAACAACTTTAAAAATGACATTTTTACTTGATCATTTTAATATTACATTAAAAAAAGTCCAAAAAGAAGAACCCGTATGCAATCTATTGGGAACATGGGAAATAAAACAGACCAAAGATGAAAATGGCAATACAGATACTTCACAAAAGGATGATTCAATGATTGGATCAACTTGGGAATTTAAATCAAACAATACCGTACACGCTGCAGGAATAGATGGTGCCCGAACCATGCAGTACAAATTAGAAGGGAAGACACTCACTATAGACGGACAAAGTTGTACTATTACATCTTGCAATGCATCTCAACTTATTATTGTTGATACGCAAGATAAAACAACCTACACATTCAAAAAGCTATAATAACAACGATATATACTACAATACTGAGACTAAAAAGTCTTTGCAGGCGTCATTCTGAGCTTGACTCAGAATCTCATAATACTGATTATTAAATGTTATGAGAAACCGAACTTGATACTGAAATAAATTCAGCACAGGTTTCGGTTTGATGAAACGTGTACTTTTTAAACAGCCTCACCAATTTCTAAAAATAGGTCAAAAAGATCTGTTTTTTTATGAAGAACAAAAAAGTATGTTGTTTACAACAAAAAAAGGTTGTTTGTAACATATTATTTGTAGTCAGCTGATGATTTGATACTATTGTAATGTATTGATACATAACCTCTAAAACAAAATTGACAGCTAAGGTTTCTTATGATAGCTACAATTTTTCTAAAAAATTAAACGAACAGAAATTGTAATTACATCATTACGAAATCAAAGTGTTACTTCAAGAAATTGATTTTTTAGCCCATTAAAAAATAGTATGGCTCAATAAAAGGCTAGCCACCTAAAATGAGAGAATATATAAACCAAGCGAGGTAGCAACCACGCTAAGAAATCATACTTGTTTATTCAGTATGTGTAATCAAAACTAAAAAATTCAATAAACAATTTTAATAAAATGAAAAATTCAATATTTCTTATTGCGTTTGCACTTGTATTTTCTTCAATGTCATTTGCACAAACAATGAAATGTACAGGGAGTAAAACAGGAGCAAAAGTTAGCTATGTATCGAAACAAGGAAAAATCCTGAAACTTCAAGTAGATTGGAGCGAAGGGTCAACTTTTGACGCTGGTAACTTAGTCGTAACAAATGGGACAATTACAAACTCTAGTCGAGTAAACAGAAACAATCCTACAGCAGTTTATACCATCAATATAACAGATGAGTCCAAAGATGTGAAGATAGAATGGTCTTCCGGTGGAACTCGTAATTATTGTGGTGGAACTTCTATGATTATCTCATCGAAGTCTATGAAATGTTTAGGTAGTAAAAGAGGAGCTGAGGTGAGACTTTTATCCAAAAACGGAAAAACAATTAAGTTAGAAATCGATTGGAATGAAGGATCAACCTTTGACGGACGAAACTTAGTCGTTACCAATGGGACCGTTACAGATTCTAAGAGAGTAAACCAAAACGACCCTTTAGCCGTTTTTACAATCCAACAAACAGATGCATCAAAAGATGTAAAGATCGAGTGGACTACAAGAGGAACGCGTACGTTTTGCGGAGGGACTTTTATGGTGATCCCTAAGTAGACGTCTGGACTAATATAAAAGACGATTTAAAAACATTGACACATCATAAGAAGCAACTGAATTGATACTGAGTCTGGCTTCGTGTAAAGTTCAGTTTGATGCAATGTACGTTTTTAAATCGTCTTTTTTGTTATGAAAACGCCCAAAAAATACTTTAGAACATTATAGTTTTATCAATTTCTCTATCGATAATACTTGATTTTCTGTTTGTATTTTTAGGAAGTAAAGTCCTTTGCTCAATCTTTGTAATCCACTATACTGTAGTGTATTTCCAATGGTATTTTCCGTTGTTCTTTGTGATACGACTCTTCCTTGCGCATCCATAAGTGTGAACATAAGATTTGTATTTTGGTGCGAAGTTGGCACTTGTATCGTCAGTTCACTTTTTACAGGATTTGGATATACACGGAACTCATTTGTTTGAGTTACTTCATCATTAGAAAGTGTATTTCCAATAATGTTAAGACTGTAATCTTCGTATTCTCCTAAATTACCATCAAAACTTCCGTCGCACGAATCTGTTGGATGCCACCAATTTCTAAAGGCAACTCGCATTCTTGTTTGTCCTTCTAAAGCTGAATTTGGAATGGTAATATTTGCTGAAATATAATCTCCTTGAATTGTTCCTCCCGATGCATCGCTTCCTTGAAACCAAACATGCTCTCCATTATCTGTAAAGTCACCATCTTGATTGAAATCTATCCAAACTGAAAAACCAACGCGCATCCAGCTTTGATCTCTGTTTACGTCTATTTGAATGGTTTCTGTACTTCCTAAATCGACATCAGCCATGTTGATTGTGTAATCGCCATATCCATTATCATAACCAGAAGAACGGTCAATACTTTGTGCTTGCGAACCAAAACGAATTCTGTTGATATAATGTCCAGCTGCGGTATTTGGCACATTCGGCGCACAGTAGGTGATAGTAGTTGTTGTAAAGTATTCTGGAAAGCTATAGAATGATTGACTTGCTCCACAATTGCTTCTGATTTCCAATTCGTAATCCGTAAGGATCGTTAAGCCTGTTAATGTCACCATATTGGTAGTTGCGACTACAGTAGTCCATGCACCGCCAGAAATCGGACGATATCGCACATCAAAAGTAACATCTTCTACAGCATCCCACGTAACGCTTGCTGAAGTTGCGCCTGGCGATACGATAATGTTTGATGGTGTTGGAATCGCATTAACCGTTACATTTTGTGTAGCGTTTACAATGGTTCCATTATCGTCAAATGACCATGTGATGGTTCCGCTTTCCCCAGCGCTGTAACTTACTTGATCGGTTGTAGTTGCTGTAATTTCCACACAGCCATTGGAAGTAACCGTTGGTGCTGGTACGTTAATCGCACAATTGCTCACAATATCTTCTAGAGTTGGTGCAGTAATCGCAGCTGGATTTGAGTTTGGTTGTACCGTAACCGTGGCAGCACATCTGCTTTCGTTTCCATCGTTGTCTGTCACCGTCAACCAAACCGTTTGAGGTGTTCCTACATGCGAACAATCAAATGTATCTTGATTGATGGTAAGTCCACTAATTCCTGCAGCTCCACCTGTAGAACCATTGTCTATTTGCGCTGCAGTGATGGTGACAGTTCCCATAGGATCTAACATTACCGTAATGTCTTGACAGTTGGCAACTGGCGGATTGGTTACTTGTGTTCCGATGTATTCAATTTTCACAATCGTTCCTCCATTTTGAATAGAAACACCGCTTGTGGATGAAGGTCCAGAAGTCCCTCCGCTGTTATCAGTAATCGCATAAATAGTCAATCCGTCTGGTGAAATAGCAAGGTCTCTGTAACGATCGTTTGAGGAGTGAAATTCTTCATAGCTATCACCCACAATATCATCGCCACTTGCCGTAACTTTCGCTCTGTAAATGGTTCCTTTTTTTAGTGTTGGAATAAGTAATGAACGTCCCCAACCTGGAATGTTGTTTGCTTCGTGAATGTCAATTCCTGAAGGTGCTACAGATGGCCATGTAAACCAACCTCCTGTCGGATCTACGTTTGTAGTACTTCCATAAGTTCCAATTGGAGGCTGAAAGTTAGCAGGCACATCAGCACTCGTTGGATACGATTCATATTCCGTTGCAGTTTCTGCTCCAGAAGGACAATTGTGATCGCTAAAAGCGCCTGCATTACACGCGCCGCCCAATGACGACCAATTGCAATAAGTATATGCCATATTATCGTAATAGCCTGCAATTTCTGGCCAACCATAGTTTTTTCCTCGTTGTACAATGTTGATTTCATCATCTACTTTGGCACCGTGTTCTGAGCTGTATAAGGTTCCGTCTTGCGCGAAGATGATTCCTTGTGCGTTTCTATGTCCGTAACTGTATACATGACTTTGTACGCTGTTAAAAACAGGATTGTCAACAGGAATGGAACCATCTAAGTTGATGCGAAGTGTTTTTCCAGGATAATTTGCATAATCTGTGGAAGATGTTGGCAATACCTGAGATAATACGGGATCGCACGAATAGTCAAACTGATTGGCTCCTTGATCTCCAATGGTGTAGTATATTTTTAAATCTGGGCCGATAATTAAACGACCTGAATTGTGATCGGCACTTCCTGGCAAATCTTCTAGGATAGTTCCGTTGGCATCTAACGAAGTATCTTCGGTGAGTGTTCCTGTGGCATTGTTGTATACCAATCGCACCAATCGCACTTTTAATCCGCCGTCAGTATACGTATACGCAGCGTACACATAGTTATTGGTTGTCGTGGTGATGTCAGCGTATAACGCTGGATGAATTGCCATTCCCATTAAACCACCTTGTTTGGCGTTGGTTACTTTACTGCTTAAATCGATCATCGTTGTAATGCTTCCTCCAGAGGTACTGATACGCACTATTTTTTCACCAACGCGCTCTGTAATCCACAGATTATCGTCAGGACCATAGGTGATTTCCCAAGGAAAGTCGAAAGCAAAATCTGCGGTAAGCGTTGTCGTATTCCAATCCGCACCAGCCGTAACTGCTGAAGGTAATGGTGTCATGGGACCTTGTGCATAGCTATATGATAGACATAGCAATGCTATAAAAAGTAATTTTTTATACATACTTGTAAGTAGGATTTGATAGTTATTTGGGTTAATTATTAATTAGTTGTTTTTTAGTGATTGTTGTTCCTTGTGTTTGCATACTAAATATATACGCACCTGTTTGTAAAGACACTGGCACTTTTATTTCAGCTTGTGCTGTGTTTAGTTCTCGCTGTAAAAGTGATTGCCCTAATAGATTGTGAATATTTAATGTATCTAACGTATGGCGTTTTGGGTTTTTGATGATTATTGAATTTGTATTTGTGTTGTAGTGTAGAATGACATCTTGTGCGATTTCAAATTCGTCTACAGATAAGGTATTTGCTTCAAATACAATTCTGAAACGATCTGAAATGGTTCCTGCATTTACGGTGGTAAGATAGTTACTTTGTCTTAAATTGTGATACGTTCCGTTATACATATCTTCCACAAATATATCAACATCATCTGCTACATTTTCTAAAGCATAGATACTGATTTCTATGATTCCTCCATTTTGGGTTTTTACTTTTAATGGTAATACAGTACTTTCATTGACTTCATCGATTCCTTGAATAACAAAATCTCCATTGTTGAGCAACCACGACATGTCTTCGATATGATTTTCGATAAGCTGACCATCGTATCCCCAATCGTATTGCATTGAAGCGTTTTGATCTACTGTTAATAGAAGATGGCGTTCATAATTTTCTGGAGAATGGTATTTGATTCTGAATTTAGGACGTACGTCTTCTTCTGGCACTGCTATTTGTTGATTTTCAGTAAATACAACTTCGTCCGTATTGTTTCTGTAGAACCATGAATTGGTGTTTCCTGCTTCTGTGGCAAATATACGTTGATCGTTTTCAAAAGTTACCGATCCATCAGAATCTGCCACCACAAAAAATCCTTGTCCAACCGCTACATATCTTCTAGGTGTTTTTAAAGCGGTTCCTCCACTATCCACATCTGCATCGGCAATGGCTGGCGTTCCACCAGAAAGATTGTACAATCCGTATCCTCCTTGGTATTCGGCAAGCGTGTGCGAGTTTCCACCGTAGTGCTCCCAGAAATATAAGGTTCCGTTAAGATTTGTATTGTCGTTTATCAATTCGTTTCCATCGATGGCAGAAGGATATGGATTTCCAACCAAATAGTTATTTCCTCCATTGATCCCTAGTGAGATAGTTCCATTGTTTGGTGTACCTCTAAATACGTAGTTTTGAAAGTCTGTAAGCGGATCTGTGGAAGGTCCTTTTAGCGTAAATCCTTCTCCCACAGTTAAATTTCCTGTACTTAATACTTGCTGCCATTGCGAATAATCATCGTCCAAAGCGTTGACAAATTTCCACACCCAATATTCCGCTAATTGAATTGGCGTTGTGGTACCGTTTCCATTCAACCCACTGACAAAGTTGATCGCAACTGGATTCGCAGCATCCGTTCCATCCATCATGATATTGGCTAAGGTATAGGTTTCGTCTCCATCAATGGCTGCATTCGGATTGGTAGAGTGTACTGGTGACGACCAATAGTTGTAGGTGAATCGGTTTTTGGTTCCTTGTTGATCTCTTTCCAATCGTCCATTGGTTCCAGCAACAATCGTACTTGTCGTGGTTTGTACCAATTGTGCTTCTCCCTGAAGATCAATTTCTCCGTCAAGACTAAGGTACCATGTATTTTGAAGTGCTACATCGCTTGTGACTTCCAGTTTTGAACCTGCATCTACTAGCAAGCCAATACCGTTGTGCTGACTGGCAGTGGTTATATCATTTTTGATATGTATGATGGACCAAGCTTTATTGGTAGCAGCGTTTGTAATATCCCAAACATCGCCGTGTAGCCAAGTGCTTGTATCAGACCAATTTCCATCGGCAGTAGTTTCATAAGGTAATGGTGCTGTTTGTGGATATATGTTTTTGATATTGTAGATTCTGGCACCTGTATTTTCATCAACAATTGCCGTAGTTTTATCATCTAAAATGTCATCTTTAAAAGCGTCCATTTTATAGTATTTTACTAAGGATGTTCCTAATCCTGTAGAAATGTCGTAAGGTATCATTTGTCCGCTATCAAAACTATTGGTATCGTCCAATTCTTGATATACCATGCGTTGCAATTCTTCCTCCGTAAGTGATTTGTTAAATATACGCACTTCCTCAAGTTCTCCCGTAAAATAGTTTGCATCTGCTCCAGACATTCTTCCGATGGTCAAATTGGAAGTATCTAGATTTACAGGTCCTGAACTATCCGTGCCACTTTCTTCTCCATTGATAAATAATGTTGTTTGTCCAGCATTTGTGGTCGCGGCTACATGTGCCCAAATTTGATCTGTAACAGCTGTCGTAGAAGTTATTACTGTAGCTCCATTTAGTGAAACACTCACAGTATTATCTGTATTGACTGTGATGTAAAAATTCTGTTGTCCAACTACTACACGTGCTGAACTTGTTGCATTATTTCCTGTGACTCTGATAAATGCCATCATAGAAGCATCTCCAGAATTGATTACGTTGTCATCTTCTACATAATCATTTCTACCGTCAAAGAAGAGTGTGTATTTGTCTTCATAATCTCTTGGCGAACCGTAGTAATTGGTATCCGTATCAAATACGTCTAAAACTCCATCTTCGTCTGCATCGGTAGTTCCGTCAATATCGCCATCATTATCGGCATCTAAGTGTGCAAAAATGGTTCCGCTGATATCCGTTCCGTTAGACGGATCGTCTGCTGGGTCGTTACTATCTACGTCTAAATAATCAGGTGTTCCGTCACTATCACTGTCGGCAGGCGCTGGGTAGTTTGTACTTCCATGATCGCTTCCAACACCATCATCGTTTAAATCCATCATAGGAAGTATTCCATCGCCATCAGCTTCTGTTAACGGATCGTTATCGTCTTTGTCATCACCTTGTCCAATTCCGTCACCACTAACATCAATGTCTCCAAATCCGTCATATTCGACACTGTCAAAAATTCCGTCATTGTCACTATCAAGATCTATATAATCTGGCGTTCCATCGTTATCTGTATCAGGTATGGTGATACTTTCATACGAATCGTGCATTCCGTTGTTATTCGTATCAACCCAAGTTGCCACAGTATCATTGTATAAGGTTGCATCTTTGTCGTTATCTGGCAACTTTAATTCCACTACATTTGGAATTCCGTCGTTATCGTTATCCAAATCCACCGTATCAGAGATTCCATCGCCATCTGAATCACATAATAGTTGTTTTACAAAAATATCGTCAATAGCTAAATCGTTTCCAATTCCTCCTAACTGACTGTTAATTAATTGCACTCTGAATTGCGTAAACGATGTTGTAAATGTAGCACTCACATCTACCCAATCGCCCGCTGTTGATGTTGGTTCGATAGCTCCTGAAGTTGCCGTTGCAATTTGATTTCCGTTGGGATCAAAAATGATGATTTGAACTTCTGGTCGGAGTCTTGATGCAATATCTGGTGCATCTGTTCTATCAATATTTAATGCGGAAAAACCATACGTAATTGGCACATTTGGTGTGACACCTGTGATATCTGCTTCAAA
The DNA here is from genome assembly GCA_039026955.1 of Bacteroidota bacterium. Lineage (GTDB taxonomy): Bacteria > Bacteroidota > Bacteroidia > Flavobacteriales > Flavobacteriaceae > Kordia. Next base: position 110,618 of record JBCCLH010000004.1, on the reverse strand, counting down.
AAATATTCCTGGGTCTTCATCGGCGTTGAAGATTGCCATTCTTCCATCAACATCTCCAGGTGTGTGATCTTCTCCCAAATACCAATAATTATCTGCCCATTGCGCAATATCGTCGGTTGGTGTTTGGTCTACTCCGTCACCATTGGCAATTCGGTGATATACGGTGTATTCGCCGTCATTTAAACTTGTTGTATTAAAGTTTGCTGTTGGACATCCAGTTCCCGATCCATCTTCAAAGCAATACGATGTTGTTACGCCAATGGTAAAGGCATCAATTTCTACACGCGTTCCGGCATTCGCTCCAAACGTTTCGTTTAAAAAGACTACTTCTGTTAGGGTAGCATTTAAAGAGCTGCTACAGGATGAATTTTCAAGCGTATCTACAATTCCGTCGTTATCATCGTCAATATCCACATTGTCTGTAATACCATCACCATCCGTATCTGGAAATGTTTGTACACCTTCTCCTCGCACTACAAATGTAAACGGATTTTCATCAGCATCATCATTGTCAATACTCACAGTAGCTTGATGTACAGCGAGTGTTGAAGGATTGTAACTAATAGTAAACGTAGTACTTTCGCCAATACTTAAAACTGCATCTGCAGGTTGTGTTACGGTAAAATCGGTACTTCCTGAAATTTGTATGACTGGCGAGCCTGTTAAATTCAAATCTTGCCCACCGTTATTGGTAATGGTATATACTTTGGTAATGGTTCCTTCGAAGATGTCATACACGGCAAAATCGGTTCCGTTATCTGCAGTCGCATCCGCTAATACAGCGCCATCATCAATGTTGTTTCCATTTCCTGAAACCGCAATTTCCCCTGGTGAAGTTGGGTCGATGATTAAATTGACCGTATAATCTTCAAATTCTCCTAAATTGGTATCAAAAGTACCGTCGCAAGGATCTGTTGGATGCCACCAGTTTCTAAAGGCAATACGCATTCTCGTTTGTCCTGGTGTCGCAGAATTCGGAATGGTAAAGTTAGCCGAAACATAAGTTCCTGTTACAACTCCTCCTGATGCTGGACTTCCACGAAACCAGATATCTTCTCCTGTATCGGTAAAATCGCCGTCATTATTTAAATCAATCCAGACAGCAAAACCTACGTTCATCCATGTTTGTTGTTTGTTTACATCGATTTGAATCGTTTCTGTGCTTCCAATGTAGACATCTGCACTGCTCGAAGTATAATCTCCATAACCATTGTCATATCCAGAAGAGTTATCAATATCTTGTGCTAATGATCCAAAACGCACTCGGTTGATATAATGTGCGGCGTCGACATTTGGCACATTAGGAATACAGTATGCATGATCGGGTGTGGTAAAGTTGAACACACTTGAAAAAGCAGCATTAGTTCCATTACAAATAGCACTTACTTGAAGCTCATAATCAGTATTGGAACGCAGTCCCGAAAGATTCAAGGAATTGGTCGGTGCCAATACCGAAGTCCAGCTTGTGGCGCCTACTTCACGGTATTGCACTTCATAAGAGTTTATCGCTGTAATCGAATCCCATGTAATGGTTGCTGAATTAGCATCTAAAGTGGTTGTATTGATATTTGTTGGTGCTCCCAATGCAGCAATTGTAATATTTTCTACCGCGGTTGCACTGTTTCCTGTAACATTGTCGTAGTACAACCAGTTGATTGTATAACTTCCCAGCGCGGAAAATGTGATTGGATCAGTCGTTGATGGTGTGATGGTTCTACATTGGTATGAAATGGTTTGTGCCGATGATGTATAATCACAATAGGCCGTCACTGTGGGCAATGTTGGTGCTACCAAGACACCTGTGTATGCATTGACGGTCACTGTTGCCGTACAAGAATCTGTTAATCCATTGGAATCTTCTACCGTTAAGGTCACCGTATTGGTTCCAATATCCGTACAAGTAAAGTTTGCTTTGTCAATAGAAAGCATTGGTACGCCAGAGTCGACTATAGATCCGTTATCGATATCGGCTGTAGTAATAGTCGCATTGTCAAAGGCATCTAGCGTAATGGTAATGTCGTTACAATTTGCTTGTGGTGGTGTAATGTTGAGCGTTCCTTGGAGCATAAGATCGTCAATGTAATAATTATCATTTCCGCCTGCCGCATTTTGAAAGTCAGAGCGAACCGTAGCTCTAAACGCAGTTGCAGCATCGGGAATAGCAACTACATACGGATTTGCGTAGGTTCCGCCGACACCAAATGCCAACGCATCTGAAGTATCATTGGTTCCATCAATGAGTTGGACTGAAACGTCAACCCAAGCACCTGATTGATAGTAGGAATAATCTAACCACAAATCTTCATTATTCTCAGGATCGCCCAATGAATGGTATGCAATTGAAAAAGTAACATTGTCATACAACGTAATATCCTGATCGGCTAGTACGATGTTAGGTTCATTGTCCCAGTAGTTTTTAAATTCTAAACAGTAATCATTTGAAGCAGGTGTCGTTACCGAACTATTTACTACCCTTATGACACCGTTTGTAGAAGTGGCTACATAATCCCAATCATCACTACCTATGTGTGATGTCACAGTTGCAGAAGAATATTGTGCCGCTACTGTAATCTGACCCGTTGCACTTCCATTATTGAATTGTTGTCGTGCAATGGTTGTTTGCGCTGTAGCTATGTTTGCAAATAACAAACATACTACGAATGACCAAATAATTTTTTGTTGAGGATAACATGCAAAAATTGCATGAAAACCTTTGATTTTATTCATGGCTTTCTGAGGTTTTGTGTAGTTAGGGGAACAACTTTATTTTAATTTAAAAATAGTTTTTTTTTGATACCAAACGATAAAATGTTTGAGATATATCAAAAAATGACAATTTTGTACTAGCAAAGCTGAAAATTTTAAATTAACAGTTACAACTCGATTAGGTTTTTACGTACTAATGTTAATTTTTTCTCCTGTAAACTAATTAGTTAGTTGTACATAGAGCTTTTAAAAACGCATAAAAAATATGCTATTTTGATATAAAAACTTTACAAAATTACCTGTTGGTTTGCTGCTATTGTACCAATTAATAACAGTCCATTTTGAGTTGCTCCATGTGTTCAAAATCACTTAGCGGTTGTTGGAGTTTGGTGGTTGTGATTTCTTCTAAAATTTGCAATACTTGATTTTGCATGGCAATAGCACCACAAATCATAATGACACCTTCATTTTTCAATACTTCTGCGATGAAATCTTGTTGTTTTGCGATGCTGTCTTGTACATATTCTTTGACTGCTGTTTCTTGCGAATAGGAAATATGAAGACTTGTAAGCTGTTTTGAGGCAAGTCCTTTGTCCAACAAATCTTGATAGACGTTCACCGAAGCTTTGGTGCGTGTTCCCCAAAATAGATGTAGCTTTTTGTGTTGTGTATTTTCGTTGATCATTCCTAAAAATGGACCAATTCCTGTACCGTTAGCAATCATGACAATTTCGTCTGTGTAGTTCGGAAAATGGAATTCGTGATTGCGTTTTATCTTGGCTTTTACAATCGCATCTGACGTGAGTTGACTTAAATACGAAGAACATATACCAAATTCATGTTTTCTGACGCTCAACACAATGTCTTCGTCTACTTTTCCGATGGAATATTGACGTTCTACCAAATCGCTTTCCGGATAGAGCGATAGCAAATCACCTGATTGGAATTTTTGTTTTTTGGAAGGTTTTAAGCGAATTAAAAAGGTTCCATCTTTGTTTAAGTCGGAACGTTCAACGACTGAAAATTCACGTAGTTTTTTAAGATTGATCGTTGCTTTTGGTGTTGAAATCGCGATTGGAATTTCGGTCTGTTTCGCCCATTCTTTTGCCCAATCTTGAAACGCCGTAAACGATTGATTGTTGATTTTAAACACAGGCATGACCGACTCAAAATTTGGATGTTGTTGCAATAGTCCATCTACATCCACGGCATATTTGCAAAACTCAGGATACATTAGTGAACCAAATCCAACTACTGAATAGTTGATCGTTTCTTTTTGTGTTGTTTTTTGCAATAGATTTTCAAAGCTTTTGGCGTTGCTTGGCGCTTCTCCTTCACCGTAGGTTGCCGTCATTACGATTAAATGTTTTGCATTTGGATACGATTCGTATTTGTTCATGGCGGTGATGAATGGTTTTTTTCCATTCGCGAGCAACGCTTCAAAAAATACCGTCGCAAAACGATAGGTATTTCCTGTTTCTGATCCGACTAAAATGATGTATTCGGCGGAATGTTGATCGTATGTATTTTTCGGAATTTTACGTTTTTTAGTACGTTTCAAAGTCATTTGAAAACCTGAATACATAAAGAAAAGTAATGCAATGCTCGCTAGCAATAAAACAACTGCCCATAAAATACTGCCTTGACCTGTATGCAAGATCAAACTCCATTGCGAAGCCAAGGCAACCCAAGGAAATTGATAGGAACTCAAAATTTCGCCAGTGTATTGGTGTACTTGTACTTCTTTGTCGTTCAATTCCACCAAAAAATAATCTTCTACATCATCTGAAAAGGGAAATTCGATGGTTTTTACCTCAGCTAAGGACGTGTTTTGAAAGATGGGAAAATCTGCTAGTTGTCGTTTTTCAGGGCTCGTTTCTGAAATTTCTGCTGTTTGATGCGAAACTTGATAGCTTGGCAACAGAGAGAACTTTTCTAGGGATAAATACACGCCTGTCAGTGTGATAATGATTAGCGGAATGAACATGAGTTTTCCTAATTGAATATGATAGTATTGCTGAAAATTCTCTTTGACAACTTTGGTAAAGAAACGTGTAATGCCACCTTGTCGTCTTACGATTAGAATGATTCCTGTCACTACAATAAGAAACAACAAAAAGGACACAAAACCCACAATAAAACGTCCTGTGCTTTTTAGAAATAACGAACGATGCAGATTGGTCGCAAATCTATAAATGCCTGCTTTTTCAACGATATCGCCTAGTTTTTCACCCGAAGTTGGATTGATGTAAAACGTTTCACTATCGCCTTCTTTGGTGATAACTGAAGCAATCACAAAATCATCATTCGTGACTTTTACATCGATGACTTCTTCGTATGTTTCTTGTAAAACGGTAACTGTCTCAGCAATGGAAATTTCGTTTAAATTTTTCACAGCATACGGTTCTAGCTGATTTGAAATGGGTTCAAATGCTAGAATGATTCCCGTTATAGAAGCGAGCGCTATAAAAATAGAAGAAGATATAGCCAATACAAGGTGACTATATCTCCATATTGAAATTGTCATTTAGTTTCGTTTTTCAATAGTCATTCAAGAATAACTTTTTGTCAGTTCAATTTCTGTAGCAAAAATAAAGAATACTAATTCAATTGTAAAATGCGGTTTACAATCAAAAGACTAGAAACTATGATTCGTTGCGAAAAGCAAAGCACTGTGATCTTTTAAAATCAACGCAAAATTCTTCTTTGAAAGAAACAGATTGCCACGCTCAATCAAGTTGGAGATCGCAATGACGTGTCGAAGTAGTTCTAGGCAAAAAACTGTGTCAGTTCGAGCATTGCTGAAAGCACCGAACGAAATTCACGAGAACTTTAAGAAAATTAGTATTTCAATTGAATCTCGACTGCGCTCGATTTGACAAAGCAAATATTTAATGAAAACTACTTCTGAGGAATCATGCGAATGTAACGAATGAATCCTTTGCCTTCTACTTTGCTTTTTACGCTTTCGGTAGTAAGTTCAAATTGTACGTCGTCTGTGTAGTATTCCTGATCTTCCACCGCTGTTTCAAAACGAATTTTGTAGCCTGCGTTTATTTTATCATCTGGAATTTCGATCACGCTGATTTTACGTTCGCCGCCGCTGATAGTTTCTCCAGTAATGGCATCAATATCTGGACGTCTTTTTCCGTGAAATTTCCACCATTCTGTAATGTCTGAGTACCATTCGTCATCGTTGCCTTGTACGTAGAGTGTTTGTTGATACTCGCCTTTTGCATCTAACAAAGAAATAACTATATACGCACCTTCGCCCGTGTAGTTTTTCATTTGAATCATACACTTGTATTTGGAACTTTCTACAGTAGTGGTAAAACTAGCCAAGACAAAAATGGAGAGTATGCTGATGATACTCGTGATTATTATTGTTGATTTTTTCATAGATCAATATTTTGCTTTTGTGTTTCTATAGTGAAAAATAGATTTTAAAAACTTACTAAAACGTCATTCTGAACTCTTGTGATGAACTTGATTCAGTATGATTCAGAATCTCATCGCGCTAATTACTAACTGTTATGAGAAACCGAAATGCTTGCATTCATGAATACCAAATTATCAAATAAATATACATGAATAATCAAGTTCGGTTTGACGAAACTTGAACTTCTTAGAAAGTTTCTTCTATTTTTAACATCTTACTTTAAAAACGCAATATCCGCATTTTCTTGCTGTAATACTTCATTTTCCATTGCCAAATCGTATACCGTTTCTTCGAATGCTGTTTTTTGTGAGATATCTGCACCAATGGAAACTAAGTATTTTAAGATATTGGTGTTTCTAGCTTTCATCGCCGCAATGTGCAACGGTGCAATGCCTTCTTTGTCTTGCTGATTTACATCAATGCCTAATGAATGTATGTATTTTATCAGACCTATATTTCCAGCATCTACAGCTAAATGAAATAGTGTTTTTCCGTCGGGTTGCGGTTTTGTGAAATCGAATCCTTTGGCTTTTAGCAAGGCAAGTTTTCGATTGAAGTTGTCATTATTTTTCTCGGAATAATTCTTCAACAAGTAATACCCAAGATTGTGCTGTTCTTTGTCAACGACCTCAACTTTTGCGCCTTTTGCTAGTAGAAATGCCACGACTTCTGACGAATTTCGATAGACAGCATTTGTCAACGCCGAGCGACCTTCTTTATTTTGATGGTCAATGTTTTTTGTCTGTGAAGCTAAGTATCGCACTACATCGTCTTCATTCCTGTACGCGGCATAAAGCAATGCTGTATTGCCATCTTTGTTGGCTTGGTTAACATCTACACCTTTTTTGACAAAGTATTCAAACATAGCTACATCTTCTGACCTAGAAGCTAAGGAATGTAATGGGGTTTCACCTTCGGTTGTCACTACATTTGGTTTGATTCCTAACGAAGTTAAATACTTAAATGTGTCTAGCGTATTGGTTTTTCGACGCAAGCCACGACTCGCAAAGAGGATCGCATTTTCTCCTTGATTGCTCAGTGATTTGTAGTCGATTCCTTTTTCGATTAATTGTTTTAGAAATGCAATATTTCCGCCTTTGGCTGCATAATTGAAGATTCCGTTTCCGTTTGTATCTGTACTTTCTAGTGAAAGTCCTTTCGAAATAAAATAGTCAATAATGTCATAGTTTTTAGCAAAAGGTGCTACTAACAGCAGTGCGTTTGCACCGTCATTGTTGGTATCATTAGTAATCTCTGCCCCATGAGCAATACAAAAATCGTATAACTTAGGATTTACTTGTCCTGTAACCGCTGCAAAGTTTACCACAGAATACCCGTGACTATCAATGAGGTTCGTTTTCGCACCTTTTTCAACTAAAAATCGCATCATTTCAAGATTGTCTTTGTAGGCTGCCCAAAACATATAGGTTCTCCTGTCATGCGTGATTTTGTCCACGCCATTTCCCTTTTTGGAGAGCAAATATTTGATGGTTTGGTTGTCTACTTTTTCAATCAGTGCCATGGAAACTGCATCGAACATATTGCGATCGAGTTCGGCGATGTCGTTTCCATTGGCTATTTTTTTATCAATATCTGCAATGCTTGGATTTGTTTTCCAGTAGGCTCTGCTTAAGAATTCGTTGGAATTTTGTGCCCAACTTATTCCCACAAATAGCAGCATTGCAGCTATGATGATATGTTTCCTTTTTTTCATGTATATTTTATTTCTTTACAAAAGATTCAATGACTTCATTGATTTCATCTGCTGCAGTCATTTCTTCTGCAAATAAGTGTTTGTACAGCACTTTGTTGTCTACTTTTGCTTCTAGCGATAAGTTGGTGTTTCTACCATATACTTCCGCCCATTTTTTACGAACCGTTGCCCATTTTGCTTCGTGTTCTTTCCACCAGTCAATGGCTCCTTGACATCGGCTGTCATCTACTTTTTTATATACGTTGTATCCTTTTTCGCTAGCAAGAATTACATCTTCTTTTCCTGCTTCACGCACTACTTTTAGGTTGTCTTGATCGTGTACCCATCCTTCGTCTGTGATTTCATGTCTGTTTCCACGAACCGTGATGTTGTAGTCGCTTCGTTGTGTGTACTCACGTCTTGGAAGTGGCGCATCTGTGGTGTTTTCCCAGTAGCTTTTGCCGTCTACATGTACCCATGTTCCTGAGCCTTCGTAGCGCGGACTGTCGTCAACTTGAAATACTTTTTGTGTCCATTGTTTCTTCACATCTGCTTTTGATTTTTCTTCATAGAGCCAGTTGTTATCACCGTTGTACATGTAGAAATCGGTGTTTTCATACAACCAATCTTGTCGCCAATGTTTTACAATGTATGGATTTGAAGGTTTTCCTACTTGTAATAAATGTTGAATAGAAATTTTATCATTTTCATCTACCACTAATTGTGCCCATTCTAAGCCTCCCGTTGTTTTATTTTTAGAAGGTTTGTATAAAGAATCTTTGGTGTGTTGAAACGTTTCTGCAAAGTTGAACGTTATTTCAAAACAACCACACATTTCTTTGATGGCATTTCTATCTTTTTTCTTTTTACTTTGTGCTTGTGTAACGCTTATAGTCAGTAAGCTTACAATACATAGAGTTGCGATTTTTTTCATTTTGATACGATTTTTAGAGTTAAAAAGGCGTAAATTGATGTACTTACGCCTTTAGAAAAGAACGAGAAACATCCTAAAAAGATTACTTTAAAGATATTGAATTCTCAAGAAATAAAAACTTGCTTTATAACTAATTACGACTCCTAAAAAGAAGTCAGGTTGTCGTTCGGTTGATATACATAGTTAAATGTAAAGAAGCGGCTTTCATGTACCATTGCATTAGGAGCATCTGGAGCGTCTTTGTAATAGCTTAAGATTTCCACTTTTGCATATTTACCATCATGTGTTCTGATGACTAGTACTTTCCCTGGAATTGGGTTGATTAAAAAGGTTGGTGGTCCTGTATACGTGTACCAACCATTTCCACTACCTGTAGGAATTGCATAGCCTGTTGCACTGTCTTGAACAAAACTTGAGGTTTCTACATCTGTCACAGAAGTCATACTTCCGTCAGCGATATACGCAGCTCCATTTCCAGTACGATCTGGTTCGTCGGTAGTTCCTAAAGAAGCACCACCGTTTATGATGATTGAAGTTCCTCTGAAAGCGATGTCCCATTCGGTATCGCTTGTAGTCGCTTCTCCCGTAGCAAAATTAAACTTAGCAAAAGCACCAGAAACAGGTTGACCTTGTCCTCCATTTTGTGGCGCATGTAAATTGTCTACAGTCTCCGAGTTTACAGGAAGTAACTCCGGAGTTGCATCATCATCATTACTACATGCAACAAATCCTATACATAATAAGGCAATTGTTAAAAATTTAATGGTTTTCATGATAAATTTGATATTAAAAAAATTAAAATTGAATTGTTAGATTTCCGTATATAATTCGTCCAGCAATGTTGCTGATATTTTGTGGATCGGTAAAGTCAAACATATTGTCTACTCCCAATCCGAACGTATAATTATCATACAGTGTTTTATTAAATGCAATATCCCAAATGGCATAACCATTGACAAAATCGTCATAGTTGTCTAAATACCCGTTTCCGTTGGAATCCGCGATTCCGTATTTACTGCGATATACTGTTCTGATGTTGGCATTGGCATTCCACTTTGGAATGTTGTAAAACAGTTTTCCATTCGCCATATGTCGTGAACGATTGAACAATCCGAAGTAATCCGAGCTTTCTAGTGGGAACGATGGCGAACTTGTACTTTCGCGCGCAAATACTTCTCCATTGTCAAAGGCTTCTACCGCCGCTTCGTCTCTCGCAAATAAGAGTTGATAGCCTGCTGAGAAATCTAGGTTTTTAATCACTTTCCAAGTCGTAGAAAATTCCAATCCTTGCGTGTATACTTCGTTGATGTTTGTATAACTGAATACGTTTTGTCCGTTGGTTTTGTTGGCAATGACTCTGGTGTCAATTAAATTGTCAATCGTATTTCTAAATAAATTGACGTGGAATGATAATTTCTTGGTTGGATTGTAATCAAGTCCTATATTGATTGCCAATGAACTCTCAGGTCGCAATTCATCTGAAAAAGCACTCACTGGCACAACTATATTGGCAATTTGTCCTTCTGCTTCCAACTGTGCAATGGCATCTGCAACCGCGTCATATCCTAATACCGTATAGCCAACTGTGGCATTGGTAAAGTTGAAATAGAGTTGTCTGAAATCGGGTGCTTTAAAACCGTAACCTGCCGAACCTTTAACAGCTAGTTTCGAGTTAATTTCATAGCGCAATGCCAATTTTGGACTGAACTGCGAAGCGTACACATTATGACTGTCAAAACGAGCACCGAGAATGACATTTAGTTTTTCTATCGGATTTCCGTCGTATTGTGCGTATACATATGGTGCTCTAAATTCGGGCCTTTCATCAAAAAAGGTACGATCTAAGCTCTCATACGTATATCCAACACCTCCGATGTAAGAAGCATTCTCAGATGCTTTGTATACCGTTCGCAACTCAGGTCGAATCATGGTTTGATCAAAAAACGAATCGCTAAAACGTGCGTTGTTAGCATTGTCATCTAAAAACTCCGTGGCTTCGTAATTGGTTGCGTAAAACTCTAATGAGCTTTCCCACTTTTCATTAAATTTATGATCAATTTTAGTATTGATATTCCATTCGTTGATGTTGCTTTCGCCAGCTAAAGTTTCAGACGCAATATTATCTTGATTTTGAGTAAAGAAGCGTCCTGAAATAAACAGATTGGTTTTCTCTGAAAAATCATAGGTTATTTTCGAAGAAATGGTGTAATTTTCAAATGGTTCAACTGTATTACTCACCGTATTTTCTGTGAGGTCAAAACCGCCACTGCTGTATCGATTGACAAATCCGGAAATACTGAACTTGTCATTTTTATAACCAATATCAGCGCGCGTATCGTAAGTTTCAAACGAAGCCGTACGCTGTTGAATGCTTCCGTTGACGCCGTATTTTGGTGTTTCGGTAATGATATTGATCACGCCGCCTAACGCTTCGTTTCCATATAATGAAGAGGAAGCGCCTTTTATGATTTCTATTTGTTTGATGTTGCCAACCGTAATTCGATCTAAGTCTAAGGTTCCTGCCGAACGCCCAATCAGTGGCACACCATCTACGAGAATGAGAGTGTATGCTGAATCTAATCCTTGCATTTGAATTCCTTCGCCGCCACCAAAATCTGGCACCGTAATTAATCCGCTTTGCTCGTTTAGAATATCACTTAAACGAACCGCATTAATTGCTTTTAGATCTTTTTTAGAAACAATATTAGCAGGCAAAGGCAAGGAAGAAAGCTGACGTTTGGTACGTGTCGCGGTAATGACAACATTGTCGAGCGCTTCGGTATTAATGGAATCTATTTCAACAGTTTGCGATTGTTGTGCGGTTGAGATTCCAATGGTTAGTATCAAAAAATAAATCCAAAAATTATCCTTACTTAGACTCATTCTACATTAATTTTGCTGCAAATATAAAGTTTATTTTAATTCGTTCTAAATAAAAATAGAGTTTTTTAGCAGAAAATTTCAGCAGCTCATTTTGCATCTATATAAACTGAATAAAACCATTTGATAAGATGAAGAAACAGTAGCGAACTTTGTTTGTCGGAATTTACTTTTACAATCGTCTTTTTTGTTTGAGGAATCCTTAAAAAATTAAGACAAAGCATAATTTTTTAAATTTTTATTTTATAAAGTTGTAGTAATTGTAAGTATTTTACTATTTTGCACCACGTGCCTACTTAGTGATTCAACATACTGATCTTAGAGCGGCAAATCTTGCTATTTAAGATGAACTTATATGTTTACAAATTGATTTGAGGAGAATTGAAAAGAAGCTTATAAGAAACACAAAACTACCCTTTTGAGTAAAGCATTGCTGCGATTTGCTTACTATTTTTGGGATAAATGTAATATTAATGGAATCAAGGTATAGTAGAAATAGAATTTACCTCACAGAAGACGAACAAACAAGCATTAAAAATTGTCCCATTATTTTAGGTGGATCAGGCATCGGAAGTGTGATTTCTGAGTGTGCCTTACGACTTGGTTTTGAGAATATTACAATTATTGACGGCGATACGGTCGAAGTTTCTAACCTAAACCGGCAAAACTATACACAAGATGATATTGATACTTTCAAAGTCGACGCCATAAAGAAACGGCTTTTATCCATTAATAAAGACGCCAATATTACTATCCATAACGGTTTTTTAACTACCGAAAATGCCAAAGATTTCATACTAGGACACAAAATTGCCATTAATGCTTTAGATTTTACTTCGGACGTTCCCTTAGTTTTCGATAAAATCTGCCAAGAGCATAATATTCCCGTGCTTCATCCGTATAATTTAGGTTGGGGCGGATTGGTTACGATCATCACACCCGACGGATTGTCGTTAACTTCCATAGAAAAAGAAGGAAAGACATTCAACGAGGTCACCATGGTTGAATATGCAACCAGCTATTTAAAATTTTGGAGAACTCCGCACGAATGGATAGATGATATTATAAAAAAATATAAGGAGGAGAAGCAAGAGCTTCCTCCTCCACAATTGTCCATTGCTTCATGGACTGTCGCTTCCATGTGTGCACATTTGCTTTTTAACATTGCTACTAAAAAGAAAATCAAGAAGTTTCCAGAGTTTTATTTATCTACTCTGATGAACGATTAATACCAATGCTACTGTAAAATACGACGGATGCCTTCATAGCATCACTACGAAAAGTCAGTCAAATGACATTAAAATGTCAAATAAATGAGCTTTTAAGTCACTGTTTGCAATAAATTGGTATAATTATTAGATAAGCCTATTATTGGTAGCATATACAATGGCTTCCGAAATGTTGGCAACATCTAATTTTTCGAATAACTTCTTTCTATGAAATTTTACGGTATCAGGAGAAACAAAGATCGCTTCTGCAACTTCACTAATGGTATATCCTCTTGTAGAGTACTGCAAAATTTCGCGTTCTCTACTCGTTAGTTTAATTACTTCGCTTTCTTTCCAAAATTCTCTCTCAAGGTCGTAGCTATACAGTTTATTATCTCCTTTTTTATACACTTTAATATTTCCAGCATTTTCTTCTGGAGACAGTGAAATAATACAGATAGCTTTCCATATTTTACCATCATTTGTTAAAAATAAAGGCGTCAGTTTCTGATTGATCAAAATCTTTTTTCCTTCCTGTGTCTTCAAATGGTAATCGTAAGATATGGTATAGTTCTTTCGTTCTTCTATCGGAATGGTTTCGTAGAAATCAAATCCAACAGTGTTAATTTTTAGAAGCAGCTTTAAATCGGACTCTATTACGTATTTAAAGTAAAATGCATACCCCATTTCTTTTACTTCGCTCGACGTATGACCACATAAGAACAAAGGATTATCTGACACATATTCAAATCCTTTTTCTTGGTAATCTATGACGTAAATACTTTTGTAAGTTGTCCTCGCAAAAGCTTCAATTGGTTCTAAATAATTTGCGGTTTGTTCTCTTTCATTGTTAGAAATATTGTTCACTGTATTTCTACCAGAGAAAAAGTCATCAATTTTTGCCAAGTTTCCCTTTTTTATTACAAATATACCCTTTTTTTTATGAACTACCCTTTTGTGTAGTTTTTGGGGTAGGGCATATTAACTACCTTTTTGTGTAATGAAAGTCGATGATTTGATAAATAGCTTTGAGTAAAAAAGAAACGACATGGTACTGAATCAAAACTATTTAGAAAAATTAAAAGAGCATCAAATGTATGACTTAGCAAAATTTGTTGTAGCTGAAAACTTCAAATATCATACAGATGGAAAACTTCCATTAAATTACAAAAAAGATGTCATTTCTATCCAAAAAGAAGAATTAAAATATTACGAAAATTCAGAAGTTTTTGTAAGCAAGGATTCTTCTGGGGAAATTTATGGCTCTATCAGAGTATTAAAGTGGAATTTTACTGATGTACTTCCTTTGCAAAAGATTTTTGGTATTAACCCTCTCTTGGCAATCAGCCAGCCAAATATCAACGAAGTATATCATATAGGACGTTTTGCAATCCGTAAAGACATCACAAACCTCAACTTATTCAAGCAATTAATGATTTGTGCAATAGCTCCCGTATGCCAGCACAAAGATAATATCGCGTTTGCTGAATGCGATAGTAAATTATTAAGAGTATTGAATCTTATGGGAATTAAAACCGAAGTTATTGGTAAACCTCTAAACTACTTAGGTTCGGAAACTATTCCTGTATCGATGAGCTATAGCGGATTGATTGACTTTTACAATAAAAACAAGCACTTAGCCACAGAAATCTTAAATGAGCGCATTAAAGCTGCCTACATCAAGGCACTTAGCAATAATGATAATGTGATGTCTTTAAGTGCATAAATCCAAAGAAATGAATTTAGAAAGCAGAAACAATGTAGGTTTAAATTCTTCCGATGTCTTGATGCAACTCGTAAAAGAGATCAAAGCTCCCTTAGCATCTTTGATGGAAGCCAACAAAAGATTGACCAATACAAGAACAACCCTAGGTACAAATAATACGAATGATGTTATTTTTTCTAGCAGTCAAGAAATTGCAAGCTTAATTGAAGAAGTAGTAAAATTGGCAAACGGCAACAAACCTGTAGAAAAATTGCCGATCATTTATGAAATTTATTACGGAAATGAGCGGGTAAAATCAATGTGTAAAAAGGAAATAAAACCCAATAAGATTTCAAAACAAGATACTTCTTGGTTGATTGATATGGAAGACGAGGTGTATAAAAACATCAAACACAAGGATTTAAACTTGTATGACCTGTCTTATAAAATGGCCGTCAGCGAACGTCAGTTGCATCGCAAAATTAAAAGTTTGCTGCATTTAACGCCCAACAAATACATTCGCATCTTGCGTTTGCACAAAGCAAAACAGTTTATAGATGACTATATGTACGACACCATCTCTCAAATTTCGTACGCTGTAGGATACTATGATACACATTATTTTTCAAAACTGTTTTGCCAACAATACGGAATGTTTCCAAAAGAATTATTGAAAGCACGAAAGTTGTAAAAAGTGTATATTTTGTAAGAATTGATGGCATCTAACAGTGTTTTTGGCAGTTTCACGTATGCTTTTGACTGTATCTTTGTAACAGAATATGAGGAATAATGGAATTCACAGAGCAACAAAAAGCAGATTTTTTCTTAAAAAGTATTTACAAGAAAGCTTGGAAAGACAAAACTTTTCTAAGAAAACTAGTCAAAAATCCTATACAAACTCTCAATAGTTTTACAGGAAAGAAAGGAGCTTTGCCTACTGGGAAGGTCTTGATTGTAGAAGATCAAACAAATCCCAATCATATTTACCTCAACTTGCCTGCAAAACCTGTTAATACAACAGACGTAGAGTTAAGTGACGAACACTTAGATCATGTTTCTGGTGCAGGTATAACCACACGGATATCATGGAACTATATTTACAACAGTGTAAAAAAAGAAATTAAGAATCTGTTTTAACAGCTGATATTGAATATTTCTCTTGTCATTTTTAGTAGATTCTTTCATCAATATGTATTTTCAGAATACAGTCAAGACACAAAGCAGCCTTTTTCAAAAGGTTGCTTTTTATTTATCCTACTACAAATGTCTTATTCTACTGCTTCTTTGTCAGTTTTACAATACTATCAAAATCTAACTTAGCATCACTAACTTTTAATATAAAAGCAAATGAAACGTGTACTTTTCTTATTAGGACATCTAAATGATTTGGATATAGAATGGATGATGAATAATGGTAGCAAAGCTTCATTAGAAACAGGAGACCGATTAATTCGTAAAGGGGAAACTATTGAAAACCTCTATATTGTGTTATCGGGCGAATTTTCGATTAACGATGGTATGAGTGA
Source organism: Bacteroidota bacterium (assembly GCA_039026955.1). Classification (GTDB taxonomy): domain Bacteria; phylum Bacteroidota; class Bacteroidia; order Flavobacteriales; family Flavobacteriaceae; genus Kordia. Next base: position 94,527 of record JBCCLH010000004.1, on the reverse strand, counting down.
CAAACACATCGCACTTATTGGTGCAGGTGAAATTGTCGGAGAAATGTCTTTCCTGGAATCTAGACCACCATCCGTTTCTGTGATTGCAACGCAACCTGCCACCGTATTCTGTATTTCAAGAGAATTAATGAATAGTAGATTGGCTACCAACTTAGAATTTAGAGCAAACTTCTACTATGCTATTTCATTATTCTTATCTAATAGATTGCGTAAAACGACAAGCCAATTAGGATATGGAACTCCTGAAGAGGTGGACGTTATTGACGAAAATGTATTAGATGGTGTTTCCCAAGCGGGTTCTCGATTTGGGCAAATACTTCAAAAATTTTCAGAAGTATAAATTCCTCTACAATGGTAAAAAAAACTTTTATAATAAAACTGGTATTGTTATTGGCGGCTTTCCAAATGCTTGCCCAAACTACTACTCCTGTAGATTTGGTAAAGCTATCAGAAATTACCCTGGCTGAAAGCCCAATCGTAAAACAAAATATATTAACCATTACAAGTGCTGAAGGAGGTTTTTTGGTACAAAAAAGTGCTTTTGACTACCAAATGACTTCTGGCTTGTCGTGGAATCGAAATGAATTGAACCTTTTCGAAGCTGATCCGAGAAATAATTTTGTTTCAAATGATCTCCAAACAAGAGGTACGGGAGCTTCTTTAGGACTTCAAAAAGCATTTCGTTCAAGTCTTATCGCAGCTATTAATGTAGATTACACTAGAGCTACAGACAATTTTATTCTCAACAGATTTAACCAAAACGTAGGTGAATTTGTTGACGACCACACAGTGTCAACCACTTTTTCATTAACACAACCTTTACTCAGAGGAAGAGGAAGAACCATTGCTACTGCTTTAGAAGAAGCCTCTAAATTAAATGTAGAAAGTGCAGACAACAACGCCGATTTCCTAAATTCATTTGAACTTTTTCAAATGAGTACTGCGTATTGGCAATATGTATCCTCCTACAAAAGCTTACAAATCTTCCAAGAAAACGAAGCAAGAGTCCGTCGTGTATTGGAAATTACAGAAGATTTAGTAAAAGCAGATAAAAGACCTGCGGGCGATTTAGCGCAGGTAAAAGCAGACTTAGCCAACCAAGAACGTCAAACAAAAGTTGCAGAGCAACTATTATACGCAGCAAAGTTGAACTTAGGACGCGTTATTGGACTTGATGAAGAAACAAGCAAACTGTTAGGAAATCCATTGGATGAATTCCCAACTATTTTAGAATCGGGCTATGCAACAGGACTTGATCAAGCAAAATTTTTACAAATAGCACAAAATAATAGAGCTGATATTGAATCTGCAAAGCAAGCATTACAAGCGATTGAGTTGCAATTAAAATTCACAGAAAACAGCAAAAGACCTCAATTAGACCTTACGGGATTTGTCAATTATGGCGGAATGAATATGGGAAATGGACTTGACAGAGCACTGGCAACTTTTTCTCGAAATGAAGGTCGAAACGTTGGATATGGTCTCCGATTAACGTTTTCATTTCCACTGAACAATAACCTAGCAAAAGGTAATTATGTACAGAATGAAATTGCGTTCAACAATCAAGAAATCACCACAACCAACTTACAACGAAATGTAGACATCAATGTTTCTATTGCTTTAAACAACTTGGAAAACAGTGTACAAGTATTAGAAAAAGCAAAAGAATCATTAGACTTTAACAAGCAAGTGTTTGGCAACGAACAAGAGAAATTTAAGAACGGATTGACCATCTTATTGAACCTTATTCAATTTCAAGAGCGCTTGACTTTTGCAGAATTAGAGTATTTGCGAGCGCAACAAGAATTTGCAAATGCTATTGTAAATCTAAGGTTTGAAACAGGAACTTTATTAGTCAATAAAAATCAAAATAGTAGTATAAATAAAGACTTGTTCTTTACGATTCCAAACTAAAAATATTAATAAAAAAATTTTCAATCATGGCAGCAGGATTTTTTAGAAAAGCAGCATTAGAGAAACTTTCTACTCCGGAAAAGTTAGATCAATTAATTAAAGTTACCAGTCCCAAAGGATGGATCGCTTTACTTACTATAGCACTTGTATTAGCTACAGGTATTACTTGGTCTTTTGTAGGTAGCGTAAAAACAAAACTCAATGTAGTAGGTGTGCTATTGGGAGGAGAAATTCATGAAGTGGTAGCTACTTCACAAGGACAACTCATTAGCTTAAAGGTCAATATTGGCGATACTGTGAAAGAAGGAGATGTGGTTGCTACCATTGAACAACCAGAGTTGTTTCAACAAGTGGAAGAAGTAAAAGCTTCCTTAAAAGAAAGAGAATTTGACTTACAAAGGTTGCAATCTTTTGGAAATCAAGACACACGTTTGCAAGGAGAATTGATTCAACAACAACGTACAAGTATTGAACTACAAATACAATCTGAAAATAAAAATTTAGGATTCCTAAGAGCGCAGTTGACAACCGAAGAAGGATTATTACAAAAAGGATTGATTACCAATGCACAATTAATGAATACCAAACAGCAAATTGATGCTTCTCAAAATTCAATTGAACGCTTAAAAAGTCAGTTAGTACAAACTTCTAGTCAAAAACTAAATATTGGTTTTGATTTACAACAAAAAATCAATGTGAGCAAACAACGTATTGCGGAAGCTGAAAGACAATTAGAGCATTTACAAGAACGTTACGACATTCAAACAAATATTAGAAGTTCATATACAGGTGAAGTTGTGGAAGTATTAACTGAATCAGGAATTGTAGTAGCACCTGGTGTACCGTTATTCAAACTGAAAAATCAAACCGCTATCGCTGGTGACAACAAACTAAGAGGTGTATTGTACATTCCTTCGCAAGATGGTAAAAAAATCAAGGAAGGTATGGAAGCACTAATATCTCCATCAACTGTACAACCACAAGAATACGGATTTATAAAAGGAAAAGTAACCTATGTATCTGACTTCCCGATTACGCAAAAAGGAATGATGATGACTGTGAAAAACGATCAATTGGTTTCTGGAATGTTATCACGTGGAGCCATGTTTGAAGTATATGTTGAATTTGAAAAAGATGAAAACTCTTATAGCGGATTTAAATGGACATCTGCTACCGGACCTCAAATAGCCATCAATGAAGGAACTTCGTGTATGGGTAAAATAACTGTAAAATCAGAACCGCCTGTCGCAGTAGTAATTCCTGCGCTAAAGAAATTCTTTGACCTATACTAATACTCTCTAGGAATTATGATCAAAAAGACAACAAAACCCGTTCAAAAGAAACTGCCTCGTCCAGTTAAAACACCTACGGTGCTACAAATGGAAGCCGTGGAGTGTGGTGCTGCTGCATTGAGCATTATTCTTGGATATTATGGAAAATTTGTTCCGTTAGAAAAACTAAGAATCTCCTGTGGTGTATCTAGAGATGGACTCAAAGCAACCAACCTCTTAAAGGCAGCTCGCGAATATGGATTAGAAGCAAAAGGATATGCAAAATCTATTGATAAGCTAAAAGAAGTAAAGATGCCAGCTATCATTTTCTGGAATTTTAATCACTTTTTAGTTATTGAAGGTTTTACCAAAGACAAGGTATATTTAAGTGATCCTGCACAAGGAAGATACCATGTAACGCATCAAGAATTTGATGACGCATTTACAGGTGTAGTATTGACAATGAAGCCAGGGGAAAACTTTGAAAAAGGAAATGAGAAAAAAGGAATGATCAGCTCATTGGCTTCAAGAGTTGCCAATTCAAAAATGAGTATTACCTACATCATTTTGGCGAGTTTGTTCCTAGTAATACCTGGACTTATAATTCCATCGTTCACAAAAATATTTATTGACAAATACTTAGTAAACGGTATTTCTGAATTCATTATGCCGTTATTGCTTATTATGGGAGGTGTTTTAGCCATAAATTCGCTCCTCATATATTTACAACAATACTTTTTATTACGATTAGAAACAAAACTAGCGCTGGCAACCTCCAGTAAGTTTTTATGGCATGTATTCCATTTACCTATTGCCTTCTTTACACAACGATACAGCGGTGAAATTGGAAACAGAGTTTCCTTAAACGATAAAGTATCTAGGCTCCTCAGTGGTGATTTAGCAACCTCTTCCTTAAATGCCATTGTAGTTGTCTTTTATGCATTACTTATGTTTTCGTATGATGCGGTGCTAACCTGCATTGGAATTGGAATGGCAACACTCAATATTGTAGCATTACGCTATGTTTCAAGAGCGCGAAAAGATGGCAATCGAAGATTCATGAATGAAAATGGTAAGCTGTTAGGAACAACTACTTCTGGAATCAGCATGATTGAAACTTTGAAAGCTTCAGGGCGAGAAAATGACTTTTTCACTACATGGACAGGTTATTTAGCCAAAGTAATGAATGCACAACAAGAATTAGGTTGGTTAACAACACGCTTAAATATTATTCCGCCATTATTAATGTCTTTAACAACAACCATCGTATTAGGAACAGGTGCTATACGTGTTATGGACGGACAAATGACGTTGGGTATGCTCGTAGCTTTCTTATACCTAATGAACAACTTTATGGGACCTGTAAACCAACTGGTTAATATGGGAAGAATGTTACAAGAAACAGAAGGTGACATGAGCCGCATTGACGATGTACTCAACTATGAAGTGGCTACTGAATTTCAAGAAGAAAATGCTGGCAAGAAAAATAATCTTTCTCCAGAAAGCTTTTATAAATTGACAGGTCATTTTGAAATGAAAAATATCTCCTTTGGCTACAATACAACAATGCCAGCACTAATTGAAGATTTCAGTTTAAGTTTAAAACCTGGTAGTAGAGTTGCCTTAGTAGGTGGATCGGGAAGTGGAAAATCTACTGTAGCGCGATTGGCTTCTGGACTATGCGAACCTTGGAGCGGAGAAATTCGATTCGATGGAAAACTAAGACAAGACATTCCACGACACGTGATTACCCAATCCGTAGCAGTAATCGATCAGGAAGTGTTAATGTTCAAAGGAACCATTCAAGAAAATATAGCATTTTGGGATACAAAAATTCCAGAAAAGCACATCATTCAATCTGCACGTGATGCCGCTATTCATGATGTTGTTGCTGCAAGAGCAAATTCATATGATAGTGAAGTACTGGAACGCGGATCAAACTTTAGTGGAGGACAAAGACAGCGATTAGAAATTGCAAGAGCACTCGCACTAAATCCTACATTCTTAATTATGGATGAAGCTACCAGTGCCTTAGATCCTAAATCTGAAAAAGTAGTAATGGACAACATCAAAAAACGTGGATGTACCTGTTTGATTGTTGCACACAGATTGAGCACTATTATGGATTGCGATGAAATTATCGTGATGGAATTTGGAAAAATTGTAGAACGAGGAACGCATTCAGAGTTATTAAGTAAAAATGGTACATATGCCAAGTTAATCGATTCAAAATAATAGGAATTATGTTTGAAAATGAAAAAATAAAATTAGCCGCTAACCAATCATTGGTTCTCAACGAATATAACCGCTTTTGGATGATTACCGCTGGCGAAGTAGATATTTTCTATGCTGATATCGACGAAGACGGAACGTATGTAAGTGCTTTAAACTATTTATACAGCGCCAAATCAGGTGAACTATTGTTCAGTTTAATTCCTTCTGAAAAAGAAGCAAAAAATATAAAACTTGTTGTAGTGAGTAAAGGCGCTTCTTTAGTAGCGATCAATAAGAACAATTTATTTGATATAGATCATCTCTTTTTGAAAAGAATGATTGACAAGTGGGTTCAAAAAACAGCAAGCACTATTCAACAAGTAATTTCACCAAGATTGTACACATCTTTGGAACCTTTTGAACCAACAACACTAAAAAAGGAAGCCATTGCATTTCCTACCAAAGGATTGGTTTGGTGTCAACTAGAAGAAGGAGAAGTTACTAAATATGTTAGCGGGCAAACGGTAAAAACAGACGATGAATTTCAATATCCATTTGCGGTTTCAAACACGTTATGGATCACTGCTGTAACTGACTCTGTAACATTAAAAACAATCAATACGTTAGAGGTATTGAAAGATGAAATATACTTTATGTTGGCGCTTAATGATTTACAAAATCATTTATATACACGACTTATCGCAGGGTATAAGTTAAAAATTGAAGAAGAAAAACTGCGCATTGCAGAAAGAGTAGATTCGGAAGCTTCAAACCTTACCCAAACACTCGAAAAACTACGAACCATTGTCATGGGGAAAAAAGATACAGATACTTCTTCCTCTGTTCATGACAAAGGTGTAGACAATAATTTATTTACAGCGTGTAAAGTTATTGGGAATGCTATTGGATTCAAATTTGAAGCTCCAAAATACATGGAGTCTTACAAAAACAGCACTAAAAATCAATTATACGCCATTGCCCAAGCATCCAAAGTAAGAGTTCGAAAAATAATATTAAGAGGCACATGGTGGAAAGATGAAAATGGTCACTTACTTGCTTTTTATAAAGAAGACAAAAGACCTGTAGCATTAATTCAAAATTCACCAACTTCATACATATTAAAAGATGTGACTACAGGTGAAGAAGAAAAGGTAAACTATGAGGTCGCTGATAAGTTAGAGCCTATTTGTTATATGTTTTTCTACGGATTTAATGGTCCTATGACTTCTGTAAAAAAATTAGCAAGCTTCGCTATTCAAGGTATCAAAAAAGATTCAAAATACTTATTATTAGCCGCTTTTGCTGGTAGTTTAATAGGATTACTTGTACCTATCTTATCTGGAATTATGTTTGATGATGTCATTCCTGCAGCGGACAAATCCCTTCATTTTGAAGTATTTGGCATCATGTTAATTCTCGGTTTGGTAACCGCAGGATTGCAATTAGTGCAAGGTGTTTTATTACTCAGAGTTGAAACCAAATCGAGTATCAATATGCAAGCAGGAGTAGTGGATCACTTATTGCGATTACCGGTAACATTTTACAAAAAATTTTCTGCGGGAGATTTAACCAACAGAGCCTTAAGTATCAACAGCATTCGACAGATTCTTTCAAATACCGTAATGACAGCGGTTTTGAGTGGAGCATTTTCATTTGTCAATTTAGGACTCTTATTTTACTATGATGCTAGCCTAGCTTGGATTGGCGTTGGATTGGCAGTACTTGCCATCGCTTTTATGACAATTGTCGGTTGGTTAAAATTAAAGCAAGATCGTGAAATCTCTGATTTACAAGGTGACTTACAAGGATTTTTATTTGAATTTTTATCAGGAATTAGTAAAATTAGAGTGACAGGAGGCGAAAAAAGAATCTTTACATTATGGGCGGATAAATTCGCAAGATTAAAACAATTAGGATTCAGATCTGGAAGCTATCAAAACTATGTAGAAGTATTCAACGGTTCGTATCCATTATTTACAAGCATCTTTTTCTTTGCTTTCATCTATTATATGGTAAGTAATGCTGCAGCCGCGGGAACAATGATTTCAGTAGGTGCATTTATGGCATTTATCAGTGCTTTCAATCAGTTTTTACGTGACTGTTTAAAGATGAGTATGGCATTAATTACTTCTCTAAATATCATTACACTATACGAACGTGTAAAACCTATCTTAGAAGAAATTCCTGAATCATCAGAGCAAAGTACTGACCCAGGAGAATTGGTAGGAGACATTGAAATGAACTCTGTAAAGTTCAGATATCACGAAGAACAACCACTCGTTTTAAATGATGTTTCGTTCAAAATAAATCGTGGAGAAATGGTTGCCTTTGTCGGAACTTCCGGGTCGGGTAAATCAACCATCATGCGTTTGCTATTAGGATTTGAAGAACCTGAAAACGGATCTATCTATTACGACGGAGATGCCTTTGATTCTATGAACAAAGATTTGGTGCGTAGACAAATCGGAGTGGTACTTCAAAACGGAGCATTAATGTCTGGAAGTATTTACCAAAACATTGTTGGAAACTCCGAATTAACCTTAGAAGATGCCTGGGAAGCAGCACGTATGGCAGGAATGGAAGAAGATATCAAGCAAATGCCAATGGAAATGCACACAGTTATCAGCGAAGGTGCAGGAACGTTTTCAGGAGGACAACGTCAACGTTTAATGATTGCACGTGCCATAGTGCACAAACCTAGATTGTTATTTATGGATGAAGCGACAAGTGCTTTGGATAACAGAACACAAAACATCGTTTCAGAAAGTTTAGACAAATTACAGGCAACACGAATCGTAATTGCACATCGTTTAAGTACTGTTCGCAATGCAGATCGTATCTATGTACTTGACAAAGGAACGATTGTAGAATACGGAACCTATGAGGAATTGATGGAAAAAGACGGTGTATTCTCAAGCTTAGCAAAAAGACAGATTGCCTAATGAAACTATACAAATGAATGAAGAAAACAAACGTACATTTTTAGAACAATTCATCAGTAGTGACACAGCTGTTGATGAATTGTTGACGTACGCCCAAAATAAATTCATTCGTAAAAATCAATCATCACATAATTTATCCAAAGAGTTTATAAAAACTTGGGAAAAGTACGCAGCTGAAGCCAAAGAAAAAGGAGCTTTTGAAACGCTAAAAAAACACTTGGTACAATTGCAGTTCCCAGTAAAAGAAGGCATTTCACAAACAGAAGCATATAAAAATGTAACGCTAAGAGGCAAAGAAAAAACAACTGGTGAAAGCCTAACATTACAACAGCCTAATCAACTTAGTTTAACATTGTATAAAAACCCTATGGTGGGAAAAATTCCCGTAGTAATTACCCCAAATACGGACGATTTCACCATCATTTTAAATGCTTTGGGAAACAAAAATGAACCCAAAGCCTACCCTAAATCCATGGGTGCTTTGTGTATCAACGGTCTCAATAACTGGCACCGAATACACACACTCAAAACACAATGGTTGCAGGAAAATCCTTTTGGAAACTGGAACGAGTTCTTTAAAAAAAATGTATTGCCAAAACCTCATCTCTTTAAAGACAAAATTATTATACTCAGCCGAAAAGGTTATAGCGGTGTTCAAAGTAATGATGTACACATGACAGACGATGCCTGGAAAGATGCATCACTCATTATTAGAAGAGAACACGAATGTGCGCATGTATTTACCTTGCAATACTACGGAAGTATGGCAAACAATATGCACGACGAAATTGTAGCAGATTATGCTGGTATTACCAAAGTGCTTGGGCAATTTCACAAACAATGGTTTTTGCGCTTTATAGGATTGGAAAACTATCCCGCGTACAGAGATGGAGGACGGTTGCAAAACTATCAATCGCCCAAACAACTATCGGAAGAAGCTTTTAAAGGCTTACAAGTGTTGATGTATAACATAAGCGATACCTTAACGGCATTTGATAGAACTTTAGGAACCATCAAAACCTCAGAAGAACAATTACGCAGACTCAAAAGTATCTGTGAAGTAGACATGATTACCTTAGCTTCCAAGCAAGGATTTGACACCTTATTAAAAACATATAACACTCAAAAAAAACTGCGGCATTATGATACAAAAAAGTGAAAAAATATTACAGGAAGTAAACGCTATTTTAGATCAAATCTCTAAAATAATGCATGTAGAACGCAGCACTTTTTTCTTGTGGAATGAAAGTGCGAATACCCTTGAAAGCTTAGTAGCACAAGGAGTGGAAAATATCATCATTTCGGTTCCTGTCGGTACAGGAATTGTCGGAACGATGTTTCAGAATGCACAACCTGTCATAGTAAATAACACCAATACCAATCAGGAATTTGATCAGTCATACGACAAGCAATTGCAATTTGTGACCAGATCCGCTATTTGTGTTCCTGTATTTAACGAACAAGGAGATGCTGTTGGCGCGTTGCAATGTTTAAACAGAACTAAAGGTGAATTCACACAAAAAGACATCAAAATATTAAACAGTTTTGCCGCTGCCATCACGCTCATCATCAAAAATAGTGAGTTGTATCTTGCCAGTGAGCACATTAAAAATAACTTTTCAACCTTATTGGATGTTTTCAAAGCCATTTCTTCAGAGTTGAACTTAAATAAACTCATCCAAGTAGTGATGAACAAAGCTGCCGAAATTACCAATGCAGACAGAAGTTCACTCTTTTTAGTAGATGAAGAAACAGGCGAATTATGGACCGTTTTTGCAAAAGGCTTAGAAGATAAAGTGGTACGCACGCGCAAAGGAATTGTCGCGGAAGTTGCCAATTCTAAAAAGCCAATCATTGAAAACGATCCATACAGCAATCCGCATTTCAATCCTGCGGTGGATAAAAAAACAAAATACGTTACCAAATCGATCTTAAGTGTTCCGGTATTCAATGCACATCATAATGTGTTGGGTGTGATTCAAGCGATCAACAAACGCACAGGCGACTTTGATGCGAACGACTTGGATATTTTAACCGGATTTGCCAGTCAAATACGCATTGCGATTGAAAATGCCAAGCTTTTTGATGAAATTCAAGGAATGAAAAATCATTTGGACATTTTGGTTCAAAATCTCGATAACGGAATTGTTACGGTTGACAAATCATTTAAGATTAGTACGGTAAATGAAACCTTCAACACGATGTTTCAACTTTCCGAATCAGGCGATTTGACCAACCGACATATTGATTCGTTAACGTGCGACTTAAAACCATTGTTTGCGCATTGTAAAGAAACCATTGCCACAGGCGCTAAAAGTTATTACGAAGAACTCAAAGTAAACATCAATGGTGAAAAATCGGTGACAGTAAATCTGAGCGTGTTGCCAATGCAAGATGCGAAAGAAAATATTATTGGTGCGATTGTCGTATTTAATGACATCTCGAAAGAAAAAAGAATTCAATCCAACTTAAGCCGATACATTCCACAGCATTTGGTAAAGCAAGTAATGAATCATGATAACTTATCATTGTTAAAGGGTAATTTCTCAAAATGTAGCATTCTATTTTCAGACATTCGAAACTTTACGACACTTACCGAAGAATTTGGCGCCATTCAAATTGTCGAATTGCTCAACAAATATTTTGAAGCCATGATTACTTCTGTACATAAATACAATGGTATTTTAGACAAGTACATTGGCGATGCCATCATGGCCGTTTTTGGAGTGCCATACGCCAACATTTCCGATGCAAAAAATGCCGTAAACTGTGCTTTGGACATGTTTGCTATGCTAAACGATTTAAACAAAGGCAACCAAAAACTACCAACCATCAACATCGGAATTGGCATCAGTACAGGAAATGTGGTTTCAGGAAACATTGGTGCCGAAAAACGTTTTGAATATACTGTTATTGGAGATTCCGTAAACTTATCAGCTCGTTTAGAAAGCGCTACAAAAGCCTACGGAGTAAAACTTTTAATCTGTGAAAACACCTATCACGAAGTAAAAGATGATTTTCACTGTAGAGAAATTGACACCTTATTAGTGAAAGGAAAAAACATTCCCGTACGTGTGTTCTCTGTATTAGGTCACAAAGCAACACCATTAACAGCAGCACAAAAAGAATTTGACGCAAAATACATGCAAGGATTGGCGGCATTTAGATCCGATAATTTGACCGTTGCAAAACAATATTTTGAAGAAGCACACGAATTGATACCAACGGATAAGCCAACGAAAATATTTATGGAACGTTGCAGCAACGTGTTGGCGTAATTCATCATTTTAAAAAAAGTGCTAGAGTATTTTGCGCATTGAATGCTGTTTTTTGAACTTTCTCTGTGAAATAAAATAGGTTGGACTATCACAGAGCATTCCAACCAGCTATGATACGATATGTAAAATCTGAAGCAACGTGCTCCTAACCTACTTTGTGCTATTAATTTTACCTACAAATCTACATAATAACGTTTATCAGACATGAAACAGGATATTCTAAATAAAACACAATTATCTAAAAATCAGACACTTATGTTTCATTTGGAGGTTTTGTCAGTCTTTTTGGCATTTTCGTCCCTACCCAAAAGTGTAATTTTAGGATGTATTAACTTAACAGATATATTGATATTATGGGACTTACAAAAGAACAAATATTATTTAAAAAGATTGTAGAAAAAGCTTGGGAAGATGAAGCCTTTAAAGCGGCATTAATTCAAGATCCAGTAAGTACAATCGAAGCTTTATCAGGTGAACGTTTAACTATTCCTGAAGGGAAAACAATGGTAGTCAAAGATCAAACGGATCAAAATACTATTTTCATTAATCTTGTACCACCAGAGCCATGTGTAGAAGATATGGAATTGACAGAGGATCAACTAGATATTGTCTCGGGTGGAGGTGATCTACTTCCAGTAATTCAAGGTCTTGGCGGAGCTACAACAGGCGGATAAAAACAAAAAAAGGGTTCATGTTTACAACAACAAAAATACACTACACAGAAAAGAGGAAATGCAAATTTTGCATGTTTCTCTTTTTTGTGTTGCTGTCATGGATCACTTTTGCACAATCAGACCAAAAAACGGTTGCCGATAGTTTAGCAGCGGCTGGTAAAGAAGAAATAAAAAATAGAAATTTTGATAAAGCATTAGATTTTGTCAACCAAAGCATATCAATTTATCAGGAAATACACGATGACAAAGCTATAGGAGATAGTTACAATCAAATTGCTACGATTTACTATTACCAAGGCAAACCATATAAAGCACTGACCAACTTCGAAAAAAGTGCTTCGTACTTTAAAAAAGCTGATTTTAAAAAAGGACTTGCTTCTGCGACCAATAACGTAGGTGCCATTTATTATGTTTTAGGAAACTATTCCCGAGCACTAGATCATTACAAAATAGCTGTTCAAATTCACGAAGAATTAAATAATGAGGCACAAGTAGCGGGAACCACGCAAAATATTGGAAACATTTACTCCATACTTAATGAATTTAATGAAGCCAAAAGATATTTTGACATCGCTGAAAAAATCTACAGGAAATTCGATAATGAAAAAGCACTTTCATTAGTATTGAGTAGTTTGGGTTACATCTATCTACAAGAAAAAAACTATACCAAAGCACTTCAAAATTTTGAAGTTTCGCTTGATTTGGCTATTAAAAACAAAACTGCACAAACACAAGCACAAGTATTATACAACTTAGGAAAACTGTACGAAGAGCAAGAAGATTACAAAACTGCGATCAACTATTACAATCAATCCCTGGAAGTTGCAACGGCTTCTAAAAGTAATTCGAGTGAAAGTTCAGCACTAATCGCGTTAGGGACTATCAGTCTCAAAATAGGTAAAAAGGCAAACGCGGTCACAAACTGTGCTAAAGGATTGAAGCTTGCGGAAAAAATAAATTCAGTATCTAGCCAAGAAGACGCGTGCAAATGTTTGTATGATGCGTATAAAGCAAGCAACAATCCAGCGAAAGCATTGCTATATAATGAACAAATGTACTTGTTGAGAGACAGTTTGAACCTAAAGCAAACTTCTGATAAAATCCTCAACATGGAGTTTGAAAAAGAAATGATTCTGGATAGTATTGCCAATGTGGAAAAAGAACGCATTCTTAAACTTCAACATCAAGAAGAAGTGGCTAAGAAAGAAAAGCAACGTAATATTTTCATCATTGCGGTTTGTTTTGCGATTATTATTGTGTTGGCAATTTTCAGTAGATTGAATTATGTGAGAAAGTCCAAAGCGAGACTTCAAGTAGAAAAAGATCGCTCTGAACATTTATTACATAACATTCTTCCAGAAGAAGTAGCAGACGAATTGAAAGAAAAAGGATATGTAGATGCGCAGGACTTTGACACCGCTTCTGTCCTATTTACCGACTTTAAATCGTTTACCGAAACCGCTTCCCATTTAACCCCGCAAGAACTGGTAGAAGAAATCAATATTTACTTCAAATCTTTTGATGCGATTATAGAACACTATCAAATAGAAAAAATAAAAACTATTGGTGACGCATATATGGCAGCGGGTGGTTTACCAAAACCAGATGCTAATGCGGTGAAGAAAACCATTTTGGCAGCTTTAGACATGCAACAATTTGTTACCAAAAGAAAACAAGCACATAAATTGCAGAACAGACCTGCTTTTGACATGCGTGTTGGAATTCATGTAGGACCAATTGTCGCTGGAATTGTAGGTGTGAAAAAATTTCAATATGATGTTTGGGGCGACACGGTTAATATTGCCAGCCGAATGGAAAGCAATGGCGCTATTGGCAAAGTAAACATTAGCAGTAATACCTACGCACTTGTAAAAGACGATCCAGACTTTATATTTGAATACAGAGGTAAAATAACAGCAAAAGGGAAAGGAGAGCTTGAAATGTACTTTGTAGCATACGCACAAACTCCTGAACCTACAAACACTGTTAACACTCCTACACTACAACAAATAGATAGCATGAGCGTATAAACGCCTTGGTCTACACATGCTATTTTAGGGAAAAATAAATCAAAAGTACCCTAAACAGTTTTATCAGTTTTTTCGGCATTTTTATCACTTATCATGCAATTATCTTTACACTGTAGTTAAGAAAGAACAACACTAAATAGATAATTATGGAAACGACATCGCAACAACAAAGATCCCAAAAATTACTACATACAATTATAACTAAAGCTTGGGAAGATGAAGCTTTCAAGCAAGAGTTGATCAATGATCCAATTAGTGCTATTGAGAAAGCAACAGGTGAGCGTATACGATTACCTGAAGGAAAAAAATTAGTCGTGAAAGATCAGTCAAATGCTTCTGCTTTTTACATAAACATACCTGCAGAACCAAATATGGACGATATGGAACTAAATGAAGAGCAATTAGAAGCAGTAGCAGGTGGGTTGATGATGCCTTTTACACTTCCACAAATACCTGTCATATTGCCAAATAATTCTGGTCCATCAAACGGAGTGAGAACTAGAAGATCATAACATAAAACAATATCAAAACAAATATATATTAACATCAAATTTAAAATTATGGACTTTACACAAGAACAAAAGATTTACGCACAAGTAGTAAACAAAGCATGGGAAGATGAAGCTTTCAAGCAAGAATTAGTAGCTAACCCAGTTGAAGCTATTGAAAAGTTAACAGGTACAAAATTAGAGCTTCCTGAAGGAAAAACATTAGTAGTTAGAGATCAAACTAATGAGTCTAAATTTTACATCAATATTCCAGCGTCAACCAACGAAGATGTTGAATTAAGCGAAGAGCAATTAGAAGCAGTAGCAGGTGGTGCACGCCAGTGGGGTGATTTAGGACCTTTTAAGCCATTTATTGATGCATTGAAGAATTTAAAATTTACTAATAATTAGGAGATTTTATTTTTATTTAAAATAAAAAAATTAATTAAAAATATTAATAATGGAAGCAAAGGAACAACAAAGAAAAGGAGAAGAACTTATCGAAACTATCGTACAAAGAGCGTTGGATAGTACTAGTTTTAAAAATAAATTAGTAGCTAATCCAAGAGAAACTGTTAGTGAAATGTTAGGTAGAGATTTACCATCTACATTTTCTAATGGTAAAGAATTGGTAGTTGAAGATCAAACAGACGATTCAATAGTGTATTTAAATATACCAAGAAAGATTGATCATGATAATATTGAATTGACACTAGAAGAATTAGAACTTGTAGCCGGTGGAGGAACTGAATGTTCAGCTACTTCTGTAATGGACTTCATTCATAAGAGTGGACAAGGATGGGGAATGATGGCGAGAGACCTATACGATTGGATAACAAGTTAAAATCATATTAATAAATATAAAAATACAGATCATGAAAAATATAAATACAGATCAATTTAAAGACTTTGTTGAAGATGTAATCAGAAGATGTCATGAAGATGATAGCTTTAAAGATAGACTAATTGAAAACCCTGTCTCTGTAGTAAACGAAGACTATAATTTATTCTTAAAGAATGATACTACACAGTTAATAGTTGAAGATCAATCTGACGAAAATATTATTTACATAAATATTCCTAAGCGAATTGATTTTGATGATATTCAGTTAACGGAAGAAGAACTAGAAAGAGTAGCTGGTGGAGCAACAACATCTTTTGTATGTGGAGCGATCATTGGAGGACTGTTATGGGATGGTATAAAAGAATTTGCTGCAGGTGTAGAAGAAGGATGGAACTACAAAAATTAAAAAATCTAATTAGCGTCTTCTTTTGAGTACTGCGTTTTAATAAAAATGTATTATATTAATTAGTTTCTGTAAACACAATTAATTATTTTACGTATATTAATGAAGTATTTTAAAGAAGACTTTACTTAGTAAATTTTACCTTTTCAATTCTGTAATCCAAAAAGTAAAAATTTTATATGGAGAATAATAAAAAAAATAGGAGTATGAAATTATTTATTGCAGGAATTGTCTTTGGTCTTTTTGTAATGTGGTTAAAAGACTATATTACCGAAAATTATCTTTAAAAATAACCTCGGTCAAAATATAGATTGAACAGTATTACAATCCATTCCTACCCAATCACAGAATATTTAACTGAAAGTTAAATAGTAATTCACTTTTTAATAAAACAATTTGTAGCGTTAAATCTTAAGGTGTATTCTTAAGATTTAGTATGCTAAGCATGTCTGGTGTTTTACAATAAAACAAACAACGTTAACTCATAAACATTTCAGAAAATTATGGAAGCAAATATACCAATGGAAAATAGTAAAGCCAAGGAAAGCGTTAAGTTTAATTCTGAAGCTAAAATACAAGATTTCTTAATAACTATTAACGAACAAATCCTAGCTACGTACACAGCAAAAAAAGGGAAAAAAGTTTTTCCAGAGGCAAAACATGTCATCTCGAAAAATATTGCAAAAGCTATTGCCAATGTATTTCCTGCTTTCAAAAGAACCTTTGAACAAGAAGAAGAAAAAATTACGTTTGGCTTTAATAATGTACTAGAACAGTATAAGAAAGACAAAAAAGAATTGATAAGTAAATCTGTAATAAATCCTATAGATTCTCAAATACAAGATATTAATATAGGTATGGGAGATTTTCATAATGGTGGTTCTGCTTCTATAATAGATTTAGACAATGAAAATAAACTAATTCATAAGCCAACAAATGGTGCTATTTCAGAATCCTATTTTGAATTTTTAGACTGGATAGATACACACATATCATTGGGTAATTACCGACATACCATAGTAAACAAAACGAATTATCATTGGCAAGAGTTTGTTTTTAAAAAGGATTGTAACACCAAAGAAGAAATAGCAACGTATTATCGTAGAGCTGGTCATTATTTAGCTGTATTATATTTACTAAATTCTTCAGATTTTCATGCAGAGAACATCATAACAAATGGTTCATCTCCAGTGCTTATAGACCATGAAACTATAGTGCAACCAAAAATATCAGACAGACATCAACGTTACTTTAAGCAATTTGGTAAAGAAACTATAGATACTGTTTTAGATTCTTTTCTTTTACCAAACTATGATTCTAAAAGTATCTTTCCTATGGGAATGTGTGGTCTTGGTTATGCTAAACAAACACACACGTACCATTATAAAAAAGAAAGTGTAGCCCCTTTTACAAAAGATTGGAAAATGGTGACACAATTAGTGAAGGTAGATTATTTAAAAAATAACATCCCTACGCTAAAAGGGGAAAATATGTTTCCTGATAAAAATCTCAATGACTTGTTGGAAGGATTTGAAGCTTGTTATAAATTATTTCTAGAAAACAATGATTTTCTACTATCTAAAGAATCTCCTTTGCAATGCTTTCATAATGTACCGTCAGTACGCTATATATGGAGGTCGACAAAAGTATATGGAAGAATTTTAGAATATATGAAACTTCCTAAGAATCTTAAAGAAGATGAAGCTTCGTACGAACAAAAAATAAGAGAATATCTGTCGGTTGCTTTTAAAAACACACCCAAAGATTCTCCTTTATTGTTAATCTTAGAGCATGAAGTAACCCAAATGTTAAGAGGAGATATTCCTTATTTCTTGGTAAACACTTCTTCAAGAGATTTACACACAGAGCATGGTGTTGTTAAAGACTTTTTTGAATTAAGCTGTATGGACAATCTTGAAAGAAAGCTTCAGAAATTATCAAAAGAAGATTTAGAATATCAAAAAGAGCTAATTAAAACAAGTGTAGAATTTTAAATAATTCTAACACATGAAAGAGTATATTTAATCCAAGTAGTTTACAATATTGAGATAGAAGGAAATTTTTCAAAACAAGTTTCCATCATCTAAAAAATGAAAAAAAAGAATACTCGACCTTCTGGTTAGAAGGAACAGTTAAAGCATAAAAGAAATTAATTTTTCTAGATAAGTTTTTTTATAAAAACTTTTAATACGAGCAAATGTGGATTTGCAAGTATTATACATAATTAAATTAATAGTTTGTGGTTAAAATCGTAAAAGCAACGCTATTACCCTTTGAATGCATTGTTCAGAGTATCATGTCGAATTTTAGCTTTGTAAAAAGTTAAAAGAAAAATGAACAATAAAATTGGTATATATAGTTTTCGGTTTGTGTAAAAAATAAAGCTCGGCAAGAGGGAGCACAGCTTAACATACTATACAAGCAACATCTTGAAACTAACTTTTTTTACGTAAGTAGACAAGATCGTGAAATTTATACATGCTGGTAATAGCAAAATAAAAGCACTAAAACATAATTCAGTATGTGTTTTAGTGCTTTATTTTTTAGGATAGCGTAATAAACTCCTACTCTTCTGCTACCGCCGATCCTGCAAAGAACGTTTCTAGCTCTTTTAAGGTTGCCTCAGACGTTTCAATGTCTTTTACAACTTCTCCTTTGTTTAATACCACAATACGGTCTGAAACTTCAGTTACGTGCATTAAATCGTGACTCGATACTAAAACCGTCACTTGATTGTCTTCTGATAGTTTTTTGATGATTCCTTTCAAGCGAATTTGTGTCGTTGGATCTAAATTGGCAAAAGGTTCATCTAAAATGATCACCTCTGGATTTCCGATGAAAGACGCTACAATTCCTGCTTTTTTCTGATTTCCTTTACTCAAATCGCGCAAGTATTTTTTCTGGTTGAGAATTTCTCCGTGGAAGAAATCTTCAAATTGCGCTAATAAAGCATCGACATCCGATTTATTTTGTCCGCGCAAATCGCCAATAAAATAAAAGTATTCTTCAGGTGTTAAATAGCCAATTAAAAAACTTTCGTCAATAAACGAAGATGTAAATGGTTTCCAGGCTTCACTTTCGTGAACGGTAATTCCGTTATTATCAATTTGTCCCGTTGTTGGCTGAATCAAGTCTAACAGCAGACTGAAAAGCGTTGTTTTTCCAGCTCCATTGTTTCCTACCAAACCGAAACTTTGTCCTTTAGGAATTTCTAAAGTATCTATTTGTAGGACGGTATTTTGTCCGTATTTTTTTGATATATTTTGTATTGAGATCATATGCGTATGTTTTCTAGTTTTTATTTTTCGTCAAATGCAGCAACGGTTTTGTATTTTCCGGTTTGATATACTTTCTCTATTTGGTTTAAGAAATAATCTTTAAAAATCAGTCCTACAAATCCACTTACGGCTAGCGTGATGATTCCTGCATTCAAATTATAATCTGTAAAATAATATGGAAGGTAAAAAAGTCCTACTGGCAATAGCAATTTTGGCAAGGCAATCAACAATTGTGTCGGATTGAAACCGTTGGTATTGCTAAATGCTTTTGCTTTTTCGTTCAGTTTTACTGGAATTCTGTTCAGCGCACCACCAAATAAAGTCACAAACGTGTTGATTCCGATATTAAAGGAAGCTCCGGCAGCAATCATCGCATATTTGTCCCAACCAAAGTAAATATAAGGCGTACTCAAAATAAAAGATACTAAGACTGCCAATACCATTAAATACCATTTGGATTCCAAATACTGTCGGTACGGAATGTTTTGACTCATCATCATTTTGTAATGTTCACTATCCCACGAAGGTACCAATTGTCCGAACGAGAATAAAAATCCTGCTGTGATAAAAATCGAAGCAAATGCTAACATCGCAGGCATGTCATTGTATGCTTTTTGCGTAAAGAAGATTACTCCATAAAACAAAAAGAGAAACGACATAAATACCACTTGTCGCGGACGTTTGTTTCGCCAAATCATGCGCAAATCGTTCTTTAAAAACGTTGCCAACGAGCCGAAACGGTTCAACCAGGAAAGATCGGATGTATTTACTTCTTTTACCTTTTTAGAAATAGCACTGTCTAAGTAGAAGCGACTGTTTAAATAACTAAAATTTAAATAGTATAACACTGCTAATATGGCGATCGGCACCACAATGTACAGCGGATTTTGATACAATCCGTTAAACACGATTCCAAAAGGTTCTGCTACATTGTAAATTCCAAAATATTGACACGCAACTAAAGAAACGAGCAAGGTTGCTACAATGTAAAACACAGTATTACTTTTATTCACCAGTACATTCAGGAAATTCAAACTCAAGGTAATCACGATGATCGACAGCAACCAAAAAATAACATTCAATGGCGCATAACCTTGTCCTAATAAGATGACACAATACGGAATAAAGACCAATAAAGGCAATAAATTGAAGAAGGAAACCACTGTTTTTCCTAATAAAAAGTGAATTACTGTTTTTTGCTTAATCGGAATAGTCATGAGTGGTTTAATGTTCATCACAGGCATTTGTTGCATGAAATAACGAATCATCAAATCGGCCATAAACCAAAAGATGATAAAACTATTCACAATGACATGTGGATCTATGGCGTCTTCTGGCAATCCTAAACTCTTAAGATATTTTTTAATTCCGAAGAACAATGCCAAACCCGCAATAATTGCCATGGCACCAATATAAGCAGCAGCAATAAAGAGCAATATTTTAATGGCGACTCCTTTTTGGAAAGAAGCAGAGCGGAGAAATTCTTTCCATTGTAGGCTGATAAATTTTTGAATCATTTTAGTATGTTAATTTAGTTGTTATGGTTAGTATCTTATTTTTGAATTTGTTACAGATTGGACTATTTTTTTGTTTTTGCTGTGGATTTGTTGCCTATTTTTCAACCGCCAACAAAACAATCTAATACCCAAAACCAAAGACCTAACAACCTTCAATATACCATCTATTTCAGTGAACTTCACTTTTTTTAGCTATAATTTCTCCTTAAATCGTTTTAAAAGCCTTCTGGTATTGTTTATTTTTGCAAAACGATTCGCAAAACGCGATAATTTACTTAAAAAAATTGCACAATGTCAGATTTCCGATCACTCGAAGTACGTCATATTCAAAGAGAAACGCCAAGCGCCGTAAGCGTAGAATTTCATGTTCCAGAAGCGTTAGCGCCTTCTTATTCGTTTAAAGCAGGACAATATATTACCCTTAAAACACAATTGAATGGTGAAGAAGTTCGCAGAGCCTATTCGCTTTGTGCAGCGCCAAAAGAAAATAAATTACGCGTAGCTATTAAAGAAGTGGTAGATGGAACGTTTTCTAAATATGCCAACAGAGAATTGACGGAAGGAACGGTATTAGATGTACATTCGCCAGAAGGAAATTTTGTGTATACGCCTTCTACACATCCTGGAGCCGTCGCTTTGTTTGCCGCTGGAAGTGGTATTACACCGATTATGAGCATTTTAAAAACGGCATTGGACTACGGAATTACGGTGGCATTGTTGTACGGAAATAAATCGCCTGAAGAAACTATTTTTTATAAGGAATTGATGGCGTTGGCAGCAGCGCATCCTAATTTTTATTTGAAGTTTGTGTACAGTCAAGCAAGAGCTGAAAATGCCTTGGCAGGACGTATTGATAGTACGGCTGTGAATTATGTGATTAAGAATCAGATGAAAGATGCAGACTTTAAACACTACTACATTTGCGGTCCAGAGGCGATGATTCATACAGTTTCGGATACGTTGAAAGCGAATGGTATTTCAGAAGATCGTATTTATTTTGAATTGTTTACTGCTTCTTCAGAAACCAACGAAGCTGCAGAAGCTGTAACTGGAAAATCTACGATTACCATAATGGTTGATGATGAAGAGTTCACCTTTGATATGGACGCCAGCGAAACGATTTTAGATGCTGCACTGAAACAAAAAATCGACGCGCCATATTCGTGTCAAGGAGGAATTTGTAGCAGTTGCATTGCAAGAATCACCGAAGGAAAAGCCGTGATGGAGAAAAATCAAATTTTAACTGATAGCGAGATTGAAGATGGGATGGTTTTGACTTGTCAAGCGCATCCGACTACGGCTACTATTGCGGTGGATTATGATGATATTTAGGGTTGTTGGGTGTTAGGTTTTGGGTTTTTGTTAATCTGTGGATTTGTTTATTCGTGGATTTGTTTTTTGTGGATTATTCTTTTAGTACTTCCTCAATCTTCTCAAAAACAGTTTCTGGAGTAATGGTTTGCATTACATTTTCATAACCTTCTGGGTGCTTGTTGCCGTAGATGGAAGTTGGCAATAGAGGATATTGTTCTTTATCGGCTAATAAGGCGTTTTCTTGTGGTTGTCCAAATGGATAGAATCCTGCAAAAGGATGCGTAACGCCCCAAATTGTAATGACTTTTCTACCAAACATCGCTGCCAAATGCGCGTTGCCTGAATCCATAGAAAGCATGACATCCAAATTGGAGATTAGGATGAGTTCTTCTTCAAAAGAAAACAATCCTGCACTGCTGATGACGTTTTCATAAGTACTTTCCCATTCCACAAGTTGTTTTTTATCGGCGGGTCCACCAAATAATATGATGTTGCTTTTTTTGAGTTCGTTTAACTTCGCGAGTAGCGCCTCCATTTGCGCCAACGGATAGGTTTTTCCCTCAAAGGCAGCAAAGGGCGCAATGCCAATCCATTTTTTCTTTGTTTTACCAATGAATAATGCAATCTTCTCCGTGATTTCTAGCGGCGCTAATACATCTTCTTGGGTAAGTGTGAGTGGATAACCTAATTGTTTAAAAACATCCGCATATCGCTCGTGTGTGGTTTTGAGTTGAGCAAAGATTTTTCCCTGTGTCAAAGCTTTTTTTTCGGCTCTGCCTTTGTCGATTTTGCATAACGTATAACCACCAAATTTAAAATACACACCCAGAATTTTTGAGCGCAATACATTGTGTAAATCGGCTACAAAATCGACATTTAGTTTTTTGAGTTCTGTATACAATCGGTAGAGTCCCGCAACGCCTTTATGCTTTCCTTTTACATCAGCAGTATAAAAATTGACATTGGGAATGTCTTGAAACATCGGTTTGAAAAAAGCGCGAGAAACAATGGTAAGTTTTACGTTAGGATAGGTGCGCACCATCGCTTTTATGACAGGTACCGTCATAGCAACGTCTCCCATGGCAGAGAGACGTATGACTAAAATGTGTTTGGAAGCGTGTTCCATGGTTATATACCTATGTGAGACTGCTTATTTGTTTTTGTTATACAATACTGGGTTGAGATCGTCGTCGTTGTACATTTTCATTTGCTTGTACACTTTCATGTATTTGTCACCGTTTTCAATATCAGTGATGAGTTGATCAATCGCAGTGGAAAGATCTACACGTTGTTCTAGTAGAATGGTGAGTTTGTCTTGGCATTTTGCGCGGTGTGCTTCAGAAGCGTCTTCACGATCAGCCTCTTCCTGCATGTGATAGATTTTAAGTGCTAAGATAGATAAACGATCAATAGCCCATGCTGGACTTTCTGAGTTAATCGTCGCTGTTTCTTTCGCTTGCACGTCGTTGTATTTTTGTAAAAAGTAGCTATCAATATATTCTACCGTATCGGTTCTGTCTTGGTTAGAAGCATCAATCAAACGCTTTAATTCTAATGCGGCAACTGGGTCAATGTTTGGATCTCTGATAATATCTTCATAATGCCATTGTACCGTATCAATCCAATTTTTTCTATATAAAAGATGTTCAATTTTGTCTTTCGGATAAGGATTTTCAAACGGTTGGTCTACAGTATCAATGATATGATATTTTTCAATACTTTCTTGAAATATGGTATTCGCTAGATCACTAAACATAATGCTAATTATTTTGATGCAAATATACGTTAATATTTGAGTTTCGTGTAGGAATTGCGGGGTATTGAATATTCAACCGCAACATTCTCAAACAAAAAGATGTAGCATAAGCGTCATCGTCATTCAGCTTATACAATTAAATGCGTCTTTTGGATTTTATATGAATCTTACTGCAACTCGTAATACAACACTATGTTCATATCATAAAAAAAGATACCACGCTTCCGTGGTATGAGTTCAACTTACACCGTTGAATACGTCTTTCGACTTTTCAAGAACTTTATTAAGTTACTTTACTGCTTCTTTTTGTACTTCTCTAAAAAGTGAACAAGATCCCAATCTTCATTGGGATTGAGGTTGTCTAAAAAGTACAGGTTTCGTCAAACCGAACTTGATTCGGTTTCTCATAGCAGTTGACAATCAGCGTAATGAGATTCTGAGTCAAGCTCAGAATGATGCAACTAAGGAATTTTTAGATAGTCTCAAAAAAAAGAGCCACTTTACAGCGGCTCTTTTTGAGGTTATAGGGTTTTTGTTATTAATTAATTCTTGAGGAATTTTTTGCTAGCAATTTTGTTGCTAGATCCAAATTTCACATAGTACATTCCTGGCGCTAACCTTTGAACGTCTACTTTCAATTCGTTTCCGAATGGACTTGCAGTTGTCGTCATTACTTGGTATCCTCTGTCGTTGTATATCTCAACCGTTACATCTCCTGCAAACTCCTCTGCGTTGATGGCAATTTGGTTTACAGTTGGGTTTGGATATAATCTCAATCTTTCAGATACATCTTGTAATTCTCCGTTGTTAACTTCTCCGCGCTCGTTAGTGAACACTTCATTTGAAAGACCAACATCAACAGCTCTTGATGTAGAGATAGATCTATCAATAAATACTTGGAAATCTAAACCTGATTCATCCTGATTTAAGGTTAATTTAGATACTCCATCAGGATTTAAAGTTCCTGTATCTGGATCAGACGTAGGAATATATCTTTCAAAGATGGTATCAGCTGGATATACGACTCTGATCAAAATTTCTGCCTGTACAAGGTTACCTATTGACCAGTTAGGGCTTTGAAATAAGAAACCTGCATTAGACGTTTGTGTAAATGCTACTAATATATCAATATTCTCATCTAATACTCCATTAAGGTCAACATCAACATATACCTCTACTGGTAAACCATCAATTGTAGTTTCTCCTGTATCGAAAACACCATTTTGATTTGCATCTTCAAATACTGCTCCTGAGATTTGAAATAATGTTGAAGCAGTTTTCATACCGAAGTCAACATTAATAGCATCTGTATTGATACTTGAGATTGCTCTAATATCTGGTGTTGTAAATGTTGCATTAGTTACCAATGTAGGTACCACCAATACATTTCTAAGGTTCACGTTAGTGAATTGGTATGCTCCAGTTTGAGACGTTGTAATTGTGCTTAATGAAATATCAGCTGTATCTAATGTTCCGTTAGCGTTTACGTCTTCGAAAAGTGTTACTCCAACTCCTGACAATCTTGGCTCGCTAGGATCTTTGATTTGATCTGAATTTTGATCATCCCAAATAACACCTGAGATGTTGTATAAAACAACTACCGCTCTATCGATACCGAAGTCAACTGTTGTTGAAACTCCTCCACTTAATACAACGTTTACTGGTGTTGTTGGTGTGTACGTAAATTGAGCAGTATTTGCAGGTACCACTACTTGTACAATTACGTTTGGCGCAGTGATTGTTGTAAATTGGTAGTTACCACTTCTATCAGAAAGTGTAGTTCCAATTAATGGCTCTCCTCTATCAATTCTTCCGTTTCCGTTTACATCATCATATAAGTTAACAATCACACCTCTTAATCCTGCTTCTGTTACCGCATTGATTCCGTCAGCGTTTTCATCGTTGAACACATTTCCTGTTACGTTGTATGAAGTAGGCAATTGATTCACACCAAAGTTTACATCTAACACATCTGTAGTTGTTGAGCTAGTGTTTACTCTTGCCGCTGTAGTTAATACATAATTGAAGTTTACATCATTTTGAGGTACTGTAATTGCAACTAATGTATTTTGTACAGCTACGTTTAAAAATTGGTACGCTCCGTTAGCATCTGTAGTAGTTGATCCAAGAATTGTATCTCCACTACCAACTCTTCCGTCACCATCATCATCAACATATAATGTCATAGTAACGTTTGCTAATCTTCCTTGTTCATCACTATCAAGATTCGCGTTTTCGTTATCATCATCGTATACAATCCCAAAAATGTTATAATCGATTACGTCTTCTATATTAATTCCAAAGTCAACACCATTTACATCTGTAATTGTAGAGCTTACTGCACGTGTACCTGTTGTTGTTAATACATAAGTAAATGTTCCATCATCAGTTGGTACGGTTACTATCACAAGTGTATTTCTTTCAGTTACTCCTGTAAAGCTATACGTTCCAGACATTGAGCTTGTAGTGGTAGTTGTGATTACTGTGTCTCCTCCACCAAGTCTTCCGTTTCCGTCGTTATCAGCGTATAAAGTAATTAATACTGCACCTACAAATCCTTCTCCTGCATCTCTTACTCCACTTGCATCATCATCATCAAATACAGTTCCTGAGATGTTGTATAGAATGATTTCTTCTTCGTTGATTCCGAAATCAGCACCTGTAATGTCAACATTTGTTGAGCTAGTGTTGATTGATCCTGCTGTTGTCAATGTATATGTGAAGTTTGCTGTATCTGCTGGTACCGTTACTTCTACTACTGTGTTTTGAACGGTTACTCCTGTGAAGCTGTATGTTCCGTCAGTAGCTGTTGTTGCTGTTGAAATTACTGTATCTCCAGTGTCAACTGTTCCGTCAGCGTTGTTGTCAGCGTATAATGTTACTGCAACTGATTCTAAGGTTCCTTCGCCAACATCTTGTAATCCGTCTGCGTTATCATCATCAAATACAGTTCCTGAAATGTTGTAGTTGATTATTAATACTTCGTTGATTCCGAAATCAGCACCTGTAATGTCAACATTTGTTGAACTAGTATTGATTGATCCTGCAGTTGTTAATGTGTATGTGAAATCAGCTGTATCTGCTGGTACAGTTACTTCTACTACTGTGTTTTGAACGGTTACTCCTGTGAAGCTGTATGTTCCGTCAGTAGCTGTAGTTGCTGTTGATATTACTGTATCTCCAGTGTCAACTGTTCCGTCAGCGTTGTTGTCAGCGTATAATGTTACTACAACTGATCCTAAGGTTCCTTCGCCAACATCTTGTAATCCGTCTGCGTTATCGTCATCAAATACAGTTCCTGAAATGTTATAGTCAATTACTAATACTTCGTTGATTCCGAAGTTTACATTCTCAACGTTTACGTTTGTTGAGCTAGTATCTACTGATCCAGGAGTTGTTAATGTGTATGTGAAATCTGCCGTATCTGCTGGCACAGTTACTTCTACTACTGTATTTGGTACAATTACACCTGCAAAGCTGTATGTTCCGTCAGCAGCTGTAGTTGCTGTTGAGATTACCGTATCTCCACTATCCACTACGCCATCATCATTGTTGTCTGCATATAATGTTACTGTGATAGATTCTAGATTTGGTTCTCCAGCATCTTGTCCTCCATCTTCGTTGTTATCATCATATACATTTCCTGAGATTGCATAGTTGATTACTTGTACTTCATTCACTCCGAAGTCAACACCCGTTACATCTGTATTGATTGAATCAATAGCTTGTGTTCCTGCAGTTGTTAATGTGTATGTAAAGTCTCCAGTATCTGTCGGTACAGTTACTGCAACAATTGTATTTTGGATACATACGTGTAAGAAACTGTAAGAACCGTCAGTTCCTGAAGTAGTTGTTGTAATTACAGTATCGCCTGTATCTAACAATCCGTCAGTATTGTTATCAGCATATAACGTTAAGATTACGTTTGCCAATCCAGGCTCTCCGTTATCTAAAATAGCATCTTCGTTGTTGTCATCAAATACAGTTCCGAAGATATCGTAGTTTACAGGAATTAATGCTTGGTTGATTCCGAAATCTACTACTACATCATCTGTTCTTCCTGATACTGCTACTACTTCTGGTGTAGTTGCTGTAAATGTAGTTGTTGGAGTGTCTGCTGGTACTGTCACTGCTACTAATGTTTCAGCAGTATCAACATCGTTGAATTCGTAAGAACCGTTTGCATCAGTTACTTGAGAATTTAATACTGTATCTCCTGAGTCTAACTGGTTGTCATCGTTAGTATCCGCATATAGCGTTACAGTAACTCCAGAAGTTCTCGCTTCTCCACCATCAATATTTCCGTCCTCATCGTTATCGTCAAATACAGTACCTTTAATTTTGTAAGATACAGGTGGCGTTAAGTCAACATAATCAGATGCATCGGTAATTTTACCAACATCATGAGGATTTAAACCAGTGATCTCAATGTTAGCACCTAACTGAATATTGTTAAATGTTCTTAAGTGAGAAGGTGGCGTATATTTTTGTACAAAACTTTTTGCTGTGTATACGTTTTGTGGACATCCGTGATAGTAGTACGTAGTGTAGTACTTTTTATTCTTTAATAAGTGAAGGTGGCTGTGCTTATCCTTCGCCATTTGCGCATAAATATTTTCATTATTAGCCCAATCGTATCTTCTAGTATTGAAGTTAAACGCTTGTACTTGGTAAGAGGTAGCCGCATATAATTGACCGTTGTCATCAACAACGATATCACCAAGTTCTCCTTTGTAAAGGAAGCTAGAGTACCACCAGTTATCATATACTGGTCGTCCGTTTGTTACTGCAGTAGTTTGACCTGTAGTATCAGATAATCCACTAAAAGAAATCTTTATTAAGAAGATTCTATTGTTGTATGAAGCCTGATAGTAATTTCTTGAGTATGAGTTTGCTCTTTGTGCTAAGTTTTGGTCAGTATTAGCATCTGTTTCTTCAGGTAACTCTTCTTCAGAAATGTAATCTACTACATTGTCATTTAATTCATTTCCTTCTTCGTCGCTTAACTCTACAAAATCTGCAAGTGATTCACCATTACCTCTTGAGTCATCAGCAGTATTCGCATCTCTTCCACTGTTTTGAGTGTAAACAGTATTTCCTCTTGACATTGAATTATTTCCTCTTGACATTGAACCGTTTGTAAACGCTCCTGAGAATCCTATTTGTCCTCCTCCTCTTGTTGGAATGTCAATTAGTTCATCTTTTGGATGTGAAGATGAACCTCTTGTGGTTCTTCGTCCGTCTCTGTAAGTTTGACAAGGTGTAGGAAATTCAAATGCATAATATAAATCTCCGCCGTAAAACGTTGCACCACCTGAGGCTAAACCTCTGGAGGAACGAGCATGACCAGTACCTGTAAAAAAGTGGCGTACTGATCCAAAGTTTTTGTGTGTATCTGTGTACACGTTATAACCATAAATTGTCCAGTTGTACCTAGACAAATGGTTAGAAACGTAAAAAAGCCATCCCGTTCTAGCGTCAGTAGCTAGAGAGTTGATTTCATTTACGTAAGGTGATGTTGTTAATAACGTAGCGTGGTACGTGTTCATGTCGAGCGAGTAAATCCGTTTACCGGCTGAAATAAGAATGAGATTCCCATCGGAAGTCATCATTTCATTCTCGACAGTGTTTTCGCTTGTTGGCATTGAATTCGCGAAAACATTCGTCAGTCCTAATAAGGCAGTTAGGACCAAAAGAGTAATTTTAGTCTTCATTGATTTTTGCTGTTTAGTTAACTATTATATATACCAAAAAGTACACAAAATAGGTTTGTTAAAATAAGTTTGGGGTGAGCGGCTTAATTCTCGAACACAAAAATATTTGGAATTATTCTAAAAAGCAGGTAACCGGTTTTTCTTTTAGATAAAACGTCATTAAAATCGAGAAAAAGTAATTTTTGTAAATCTTAGACTACACATATGTAAGAATTTGCTTTATTAGATTTACGGTTTCCATGATTAGTTCGGATACATATTGAATAAAAAACTAACAATCATTAGCAAAAGTACAATACCATTCGCTATCCTTTTGTTTGCTATATTTTCTAGCATATTCGCCATAAAAATAGCCAAAGGAAACAGCAATAAAAGCTCTGTATTTTGGGTGATATTTTTAGCGAATAGCACGTAGATAATCCCTATAAAAAACAGCATTTTAGTTAGTAAAAAAGAGGTCTTTTTTTGAGAAGAATACGTTTTATATTTTAATAAAAATAGTACAAAATTTATGCAAAAAAGTAGCGTAATTCCCAAATGTAATGCAATTCGCCTGTAGTTTGTCGCTGAATAGTTAATTTTAAAATCAAACTGAAATAGCGGATTTGTAAGAATGCTTTGCTCTGTCAATAATAAGTACACCGTATAGAGTCCTACAACGACTATCAAACCTATAATAGGCGCTAACCAATTCCTGTAATCTTCGGAGACATACAATACAATTCCGAGGTATATAATTGCGATGTAAAGTACAATCCAAGAATCAAACAAAATAGCAACACCAATAAATAATGCAGCATCCACTATTTTCTGCTTTACACTGCGCAACGATCCCAAAGTAATAATGCGCCGAAACGCAAATAGAATCAATACATGAATATATAGTATCGTGCTATTTTCAAAAATAGACGGAAAAAATCCTATAAAAATAGTGGCAAATAACAGTGCGTAATCGTTCTGTTTGGTTAAATCGTTCTTCTTTACGATAAAATTGACCACTAACAACGAAAATATCAGCAATAATACAATTGGAATTTCTAAAGAAAACAAGCCAAACCCAAACGCTTTATTCGCTGAAAATAAGTGCATTACAAAATACGCAAGGAGCAATCCTATACAAAGGATAAAATTTATTGGTTTTGATTTCCCAAAAACGCTTGTTATCATTTTAGGTTTTTATATTTTTGCAGTGTAAATATAATATGATTTATCGATGAAAAGTTTATTTGAAGGAATTGGATACTTGTTTGAAGAAATATTATTTCTTCCTTTTGAAGCATTGCGTCAGTTAGAACTAGAAAGTTGGACGTTAGCAAATACGATCAATTGGATTTTCATGTTGATTTGTGCTGCAGCAATTACTTACTGGGTATTACAATTAAAGAAATTCAACGACAACGGCGAAGAAAACAAAGATGTAACGGCACATTCGTACTTATAAATCGAAGCCAATATCTTTTCTATAATACATCTTATCAAAATGTAGTTTTGCTATATTTTGGTAAGATTTTTTTATGGCTTCTTCATAGGTTGCCGCATACGAAGTAATCGCAATCACTCTTCCGCCATTGGTGAGTACGTTTCCGTCTTCCAATTTGGTTCCTGCATGAAATACAATAGAATCTTCAATGGTTTCAATGCCTGTAATTTGTTTTCCTTTTTCGTACACTTCTGGATATCCGCCCGAAACTATCATAATGGTTGTTGCCGCTTCAGCTTTAATTTGTAAATCGATCTGATCCAACGATTCTGTTCCAATCGCTTCTAACACAGCTACCAAATCATTTTCCAAACGCGGAATCACAACTTCCGTTTCCGGATCGCCCATACGAACGTTGTATTCAATCACAAACGGATCATTTCCAACTTTGATCAATCCGATAAAGACAAATCCTTTGTACGGTAAGTTATCTTTTTGAAAACCATCAATTGTCGGTTTGATGATGCGTGTTTCTATTTTTTCCATGAATTCTGCATCCGCAAATGGTACTGGCGATACTGCGCCCATTCCGCCCGTATTCAATCCTGTGTCGCCTTCTCCAATACGCTTGTAATCTTTTGCTGTTGGCAATACGCGATAGTTTTTTCCATCGGTCAATACAAAACAACTCAATTCAATTCCGTCTAAAAACTCTTCAATCACCACTTTGGTACTGGCATCACCAAATTTGGCATCGACTAACATTTCGCGTAGGGAATCTTGTGCTTCTTGCAAATCGTTGATGATCAACACACCTTTTCCTGCCGCCAAACCATCTGCTTTCAATACATACGGTGGTTTCAATGTCGTTAAAAATTCACAACCAGCTTCTACGGTTTCTTTGGTAAAACTTTCATATGCTGCCGTTGGAATGTTGTGACGCATCATGAATTTTTTGGCAAATTCTTTACTGCCTTCCAATTCGGCAGCTTCTTGTTGCGGACCGATGACGTGAATTCCTTTCAACGCTTCATCATTCAAAAAATAATCGTGAATTCCGTTTACGAGTGGATCTTCTGGTCCTACCACGACCATAGCAATCTTGTTTTCGATGGCAAAATTTCCAATCGCTTCAAAATCATTTACATTCATAGCAACATTTTCCGCAATGGCTGCCGTTCCCGCATTTCCTGGCGCTACAAAAAGTTTGTCAACACGTGGACTTTGCGCTAGTTTCCATGTAAATGTATGTTCTCTTCCTCCTGATCCTAATACAAGAATGTTCATAGTGATACGGTTTGTTGTGGTTTTATAAAGAAATGTTCTATTAAAAATCGAAGCAAATACAGCGTCGATTTGAAAGCCCCAAATTTAAGTGCCTTTCTGTAAATAGTATAATTGTATTTTAATAAATTTAGTTTATTGGACGAAATTGAATCTTCACGCACGCGATATTTCGCTAACGGTTCTTCCAAACTGTACGCAAATCCTACTTTTTGAACCAATGTGAGCCATAATGCCCAATCTTGGCGTTTGCGTATGTTTGGCATGTAGACTTTCCCCAATTGCTCTGCATTATAAATTCCTGTGAGATTTCCGATGTAATTACTTTTCAGCATTTTGGAGAAATTGACTTTCGGCAAGGCTTTGATCATTTTTTCGAGCGATCTTCCTTGTTCGTCCATCAATTCGTAGCTGGAAAAGCTTACAGCAATGTCTTTTTCTTGCATGAATGCGATTTGTTTTGCGAGCTTTTCGGGCTTCCACAAATCATCTGCATCCAAAAATGCAATATAGCTTCCTGACGCCTTTTCTATGGCGGTATTTCGTGCGATAGCGGCTCCTGAATTGGTTTCTAGTTCATGTACTTTGATGCGATCGTCGATGGAAGCGTATTCATGCAGAATTTCAACAGTTCTATCAGAAGAAGCGTCGTCTACCAAAATGAGTTCCCAATTGGTGTAGCTTTGTGCTCGGACAGAATCGATGGTGTCCGAAATAAACGTTTCAGTATTGTAGGTTGGTGTGATGACAGAAACTAAAGGTTCGGACATGATTAGTAGGCGTTTTTTTCTCCTTTCAGAATGTTGAGAATCGTTTCAAAGATAATTTTTATGTCCAAAACCAACGACCAATTTTCAATATAAAAGATATCGTACTTGATACGGTTGATGATGTCTTCATCGTTTTTAATTTCCCCGCGATAGCCTTTTACTTGTGCCAAACCTGAAATGCCTGGTTTTACGCTATGGCGGAATACAAAGTTGTACTTATCAATTTTTTTGGCGTATTCTTTTGTGTAGGGAATCATGTGTGGTCTTGGTCCTATCACAGACATGTCACCTTTCAACACGTTAAAAAACTGCGGCAATTCGTCAATACTGGTTTTTCTAATAAAACGACCGATGCGTGTTACCCGAGAATCTTGTTCCGTTACATGCTCGTAACTTGCATCGTTGTTATGCGCCATGGAGCGAAACTTATAACAGGTAAATTCCTTGTAATTGATTCCGTTGCGAGTATGTCTATAAAAAACAGGACCGCGAGATTCCAACTTGATCAAAATGG
Organism: Bacteroidota bacterium; assembly: GCA_039026955.1. Taxonomy (GTDB): domain Bacteria; phylum Bacteroidota; class Bacteroidia; order Flavobacteriales; family Flavobacteriaceae; genus Kordia. The sequence goes on along the minus strand of JBCCLH010000004.1, from coordinate 60,902 downwards.
CCATCAACGGAATAAGCCACGACAGCAAGAAAATAATAATGAGCAAGGAAAATACTATGTCGAAGGCTCTTTTGGTGAATCGATTTAAATTATTGTTGAGCGATACTTCTTGAATCGATAAGACAGGCAAATAATTGTAATAATCCGTTTTGAGTCGCTTCGTGATTAACTTTTTTGTGTTAGGAATGAATTTAATGTTGATCATGTTCATACTTGCGTGCTTCACATAATCGTTTACATGCTTTTCCGATACATCGTCAATGGCGCAGTAAATCTCGTCGATTCCTTTTTCTTTTTCTATGAATTCAAAACTGTCTTCAATCGTTCCAGTGACGCGACCGTTTTGCTTATCGCTAAACACACCTAGGAGTTTGTATCCTAATTCTTTTTTGTTTTTAAACAAACGCTCTAATTCCTGTGCGCCTGCGCTGAATCCAATAATGATGACTCTACGAATGTTTCCATCTAAAACGGCACGATATTTCTTCAAACCATAATAGCCAATAATTTTCCCCAATCCAATAATTCCGAAACTCAGCAATAAATATTTAAACGTAACAAAAGCTTGCACATTGATACTTCTAAAAATTCCGATAAACGCGTACATAATCAGCGTATACGCCAATAATTGCTTGATGAGTAAGGATAATATTTGCGGTACCGACGTAAAACGATATACGTTGTAAAATTTTAAAAAGAAGGCAGATAACGGCCAAAAAATGATCGTGTAAATGATGAATAATAAATGCTTATTGTTCCAAAAACTCGAATCAAAAAAGTATAAATCCTGATCGTTGAAGTTGAAAAAGAAGAAGACAAGAATATTGATAACGCACAAGTCGAATAATACAAAAAATGGTCGCAAGAGCCATGAATATCTTCCTTTTACGCGCATGAGTTACATTCTTGTATACGTTGAAAAATCTTTGTGTTCTTTTTTAAATAACTCGCTTTCTGGTAGTGATTTGAAATATTCGTAGGTCAATCGCATTCCCTCACTGCGATCTACTTTGGGTTCCCAACCTAGTATTTCTTTGGCTTTACTGATATCAGGTTTTCGCTGTAGCGGATCATCTACAGGCAATTCTTTGTAAATGACTTTTTGCTTGGTTCCCGTAAGTTTGATGATTTCTTCGGCAAAATCGCCAATGGTAATTTCATGCGGATTCCCAATGTTGATCGGCTCTACATAATCGCTCATCAACAATCTATAAATTCCTTCTATTTGATCGGTGATATAACAGAACGAACGCGTTTGGGTACCGTCGCCAAAAACAGTTAAGTCTTCACCACGTAACGCCTGACCGATAAAAGCAGGAATCACACGTCCGTCATTCAATCGCATGCGCGGACCGTAGGTATTGAAGATACGCACAATGCGTGTTTCCAATCCGTGAAAACGGTGATATGCCATCGTAATCGATTCTTGAAAACGCTTCGCTTCGTCATACACACCGCGCGGACCAATCGTGTTTACATTTCCATAGTATTCTTCGTTCTGCGGATGCACTAATGGATCGCCATAGACTTCCGAAGTGGATGCAATGAGAATACGCGCTTTTTTCTGCTTTGCCAATCCCAATAAATTGTGCGTTCCGAGCGAACCTACTTTTAAGGTTTGAATCGGAATCTTTAGGTAATCTATGGGACTTGCTGGTGAAGCAAAATGTAAAATATAATCTAGTTTTCCTGGCACGTGTACAAATTTTGTGACATCGTGATGGTAAAACTCAAAATGTTCTAAGTGAAATAAGTGCTCAATATTACGAATATCGCCTGTGATCAGGTTGTCCATTCCAATAACATGATAGCCTTCTTCAATAAAGCGATCACATAAATGTGAACCTAAGAATCCCGCGGCTCCCGTGATTAGAATTCGTTGCATAACATTGGTTGGTTTTGGGTTTATAGCACTTCTTTACGACCAATGGAAAAATAGGTAAATCCTTCGCGTTCCATTTCCGCGATGTCATATAAATTTCTACCGTCAAAAATGATCGGCTGGTTTAAGTGTTCTCTTAGTTTTTGGAAATTTGGTGTTCTGAATATGCTCCATTCCGTACAAATGATCAAGGCATCAGTATTTTCAATAGCGCCGTACATGCTCGTTGCAAATTCAATTTGATCTCCTAGTTTTCTTCGTACATTGTCCATCGCTTCGGGATCAAATGCTTTGAGTTTTGCGCCGCGCTTTAACAATTCGTCAATAATGTATAAAGATGGTGCTTCGCGAATGTCATCTGTTTCTGGCTTGAATGCCAATCCCCAAATGGAGATGGTTTTTCCAGATAAATCTTCTCCTAAATGACTCACAACTTTCGGAATTAACGCCGTTTTTTGTTTGTCATTTACGTTGATCACCGCATCCAAAATTTGGAAATTGTATTGATTGTCTTTTCCTGATTTGTGCAATGCTTTTACATCTTTTGGAAAACATGATCCGCCATACCCAATTCCTGGAAATAGGAAACGTTTTCCAATACGCGAATCGGTTCCCATTCCGATACGAACTTTGTCTACATCTGCACCTACACGTTCGCAGAAGTTGGCAATTTCGTTCATAAAGGTAATTTTCGCTGCTAAGAAAGAGTTGGCAGCGTATTTTGTCAATTCCGCAGACTTTTCATCCATCACCAAAATTGGGTTTCCTGAGCGTACAAAAGGCTTGTACAAACGTTCCATCAATTTCGTGGCTCTTTCTGAGCTTGAACCAATGACAATACGTTCTGGCTTCATGAAATCATCTACCGCAAATCCTTCGCGTAAAAACTCAGGATTCGACACGACATCAAATGCTACTTTCGCGTGTTGCGCCACGACTTCCGTTACTTTTTCCGCAGTTCCTACAGGCACCGTACTTTTATCTACGATCACTTTATAGTCGGTCATCAATTTCCCAATGTCTTCCGCCACGCCCAATACATACGATAAATCGGCAGAACCATCTTCATCTTCTGGCGTTGGCAATGCTAGAAATATAATTTGTCCGTGCGTGAGTCCTTCTTCGAGTGAGGTTGTAAATTTTAAACGTCCTGCGTTTATGTTTCTTTCGAAAAGTATATCTAAATGAGGCTCGTAAATCGGCACCTCACCTTTTTGCATTCTTTCAACTTTGTTTTTGTCAATGTCGACACAAAGTACATCATTTCCTGTTTCAGCTAGACACGTTCCTGTGACTAGTCCTACATATCCTGTTCCAACAACAGTTATTTTCATCTATTATTTTTTAGCGCTTTTTTTATTATTGCTTGCTTCCTTACGATACTTTTTTGTCCGTTAATTGAACCGTTTTGGTATCTTTTTTCGGTTTGAGCTCTTTTTTGTCTAATTTTTCATAAGAAGAGTTCATACTTTTATATTCAGGAACCAATGCTTTCATTCGTTTTACGACTTCTACTTTGTTGTAATGCGAAGCAGAAGCAATCAATTCAGCAATATTGCTGTTTATTTTTTCATAATCATACATTTCCGCACGCGCAATCATAATTTTTTCGTTGTACGTTGGCAATGTAGTTGATTTATCATTTAGTAATTCTTCGTATAATTTTTCACCAGGACGCAGTCCGATGATTTTAATATCGATGTCTTTGTTCGGCACAAATCCTGCTAATTTGATAATTTTCTTCGCCAGATCAATGATTTTTACCGCTTCTCCCATGTCAAAGATGTAAATTTCACCACCATTCCCCATCGCACCAGCTTCTAATACGAGTTGACAAGCTTCTGGGATGGTCATGAAATAGCGAATGATATCTGGATGCGTGATCGTTAACGGTCCACCTTCCGCAATTTGACGCTTGAATAATGGCACTACCGAACCGTTTGAACCCAATACATTTCCAAAACGCGTGGTGACATAATTGGTTACATAACGATTGTCATTTTGAAATGCTTCTTGCATCGCCTGCACATAAATTTCTGCAATACGTTTCGAGGCGCCCATTACGTTACTTGGGTTTACGGCTTTGTCTGTTGAAACGAGTACAAATTTATCCGCTTTGAATTTCAACGCTGTATCTGCCACGTTTTTCGTTCCCATCACATTGACAAAAATTGCTTGTGATGGATTGTCTTCCATCAGTGGTACATGTTTGTACGCTGCTGCGTGATAGACTACTTGTGGTTTGTACAATTCAAAGATATGTTCTAGCTTTTCTTTGTCGCGCACATCCGCAATGACAGCTTCAAAGTTCAATTCTGGGAAGTTGGCTTTGATCTCCATTTGTATTTGATACAAAGGCGTTTCTGCCTGATCGAGAATGATCAGTTTTTGTGGTTTGTAATTCGCCACTTGTCTTGCAATTTCACTTCCTATAGAACCGGCGCCACCAGTTACTAAAATTCTACGATCAAAGAGTTCTTTTGCGATCAATTTGTTATTTAAAACAATCGGTTCGCGTTCTAGTAAGTCTTCAATTTGTACATTTTGAATTTGCTGCGCCAAATTTACATTTTCCTTGTCTTCCATATCGGAAACAATTGGCGCTCTAAAGACTTTGAAGTTATGTTCTAAACATTCATCTACAATTTTGATACGTTCTTCCTGCGTGATGGATTTATCTGCTAAAATAATAGCATTCGCACCATACGCACGAAGAATCACAGAGAGTTTGCGTTTGAGATGAATGATTGGTAATCCTAAGATTTCTTTACTTTGGTTTTTTCCTTTTTTGTCGATGAAACCAATCAATCGGTAACGTACAGGACGTTCTACTTTTAAGGCATTTGAGATGGCAATTGCGTTTGAATCAATTCCGTAGATCATTACGTTGATTTGATCTTCTTTCGTAGCATAATCAAAATACGCTTCAAATACTTGTTTTACCATCACTCGAAACAGCAATAGTGACGAGAATGAAATGGCAAAGTAGATGAATAATCCTGGAATAAGGAAAAGATTCGTTTCTCTAAAGATTAAATGCGAATAGTTGACAACCAATAAAGTAATTAAAGTCGCTAAGGATGCTAAGAAAAATTTAATTGCATCAATAAAAGTGGAGTGACGAATTAATCCTGCATAGGTTCTAAAGAAAATAAAGAATAATAAGTTGGTGATGAGAATCAATCCTGTATTTGGCGACAATCCAAAAATAGGTTGTGACGATAAACTCAGGTCACTGATGTTGATGTTGTTGATGATGACACTTGTTAGCAATACTGCCACACAACAGATAAACATATCGAAGCATAAGATCAGCCATCTTGGCAAATATCCAATGTTTTTAAAATCAATGCGCTTTTTGCTCGATTTTAGTACTTGTTTGAGTGCTTCTTTTGTGCTTCTGGAATTCAGTGGCTTCATCTTCTCAAAAAAACAGATTCTTTATTTGACCACAAATTACTTAATTTATTTGTTTCTACCCTAGAAAAGCGGCTATAAGTTGTGCAATACGGTCTTTTTCTTGTGTAGTTAGGTTCGATCCTGAAGGCAAACACAGTCCATTTTCAAATAATTTGTCGCATACATTGGTTCCGTAATACGGATATTTTTCAAAGATTGGCTGCAAATGCATTGGTTTCCAGAGTGGTCTGGATTCAATATTGTCTTCCCATAATGCCAAACGTAAGTCTTCTCGAGTAAAACCAGCAACATTTGGATCAATGGTGATACAACTCAACCAATGATTGGAGAAGTAATCATTAGTTGGCTCTTCAAAAACCCTTACGCCCGCAACATCTTTGAAACAATTTTTGTAGAATGCTTGCATGTCTCTGCGCAATCCGATGTGTTTGTCCAACACTTCCATTTGTCCTCTTCCGATTCCTGCTACAATATTGCTCATTCTGTAGTTGTAACCTATGTGCGAATGTTGGTAATGTGGCGCATCGTCTCTTGCTTGTGTGGCTAAGAAAACCGCTTGCTTTTTGGCTTCTTCGTTGTTACACACAATGGCGCCACCACCAGAAGTCGTGATGATTTTGTTTCCATTGAACGATAAGGCAGCATATTCACCAAAGGTTCCACATTTTTTCCCTTTGTAGGTTGAACCTAATGATTCCGCAGCATCTTCAATCACTGTGATTTCGTATTTGTTGGCTACGGCAAGAATTTCGTCCATTTTTGCAGGCATTCCGTATAAGTGTACTGGAATGATTGCTTTTGGCTTTTTTCCTTTTGCGATACGATCTTTGATGGCTTCTTCCAAATGATGTGGACACATATTCCACGTATCGGGCTCGCTATCAATAAAAATTGGTGTTGCTCCTTGATATAATATTGGATTTGCAGACGCGGAAAACGTCATGCTTTGGCAAATGACCTCATCGCCTGCTTCTACACCTGCGAGAATTAGTCCTAAGTGAATGGCAGCCGTTCCTGAAGCCAAGGCAGCGACTTCTTTGTTTGTATTTAGAAATTGTTTTAGATCGCCTTCAAATCCTGTAACATTGGGTCCTAATGGCGCTATCCAATTGGTGTTAAATGCTTCTTGAATGTATGTTAGTTCGTTTCCGCCCATGTGCGGAGATGAGAGCCAAATTCTTGAGTTCATAGTTATTCGTTGTTGTACTTTTTTATGATTCCTGGGTTTCCTACTACTACAGCATAGTCAGGAACATCTTTTATTATTACTGTGCCAGCACCTATGGTTGCCCATTTTCCAATTTTTACATTTGGAATGACAATTGCCCCTGCGCCAATATGCGAACCTTCTCCAATGGTTACATTTCCAGTAATGGTGGCATTCGGCGAAATATGCACAAAATCGCCAATATAGCAATCGTGTTCTACGACAGCAGCGGTATTGATGATGACGTGTTTTCCAATTTTTGTATCCGCATTGATATTGGTTCCGTTCATAACAACCGTTCCATCTTCAATAGTGGCTGTGGGAGAAATGACGGCTGATTTGTGAATGAGTGTCGTAAAGTCGTTTGAGAGTTTTTGACTGATGATTTTACGAATTTTGTTATTGCCGATACTGATTAAGAATTTGTGATTAGCATAATTTGTTAGTTTATCTGACTTGACGATGGGAACTTCGTGAAGAAATTCACTTTTTGGAAAATCATCAATGAACGCTTCAACCACTGTATTTGTGCTTGTTGCCACTTCTTTGACTACTTTTCCATGTCCGCTTGCGCCAAATAGACAAATGTTACTCATTCCCTGTAAATTTTACCGTAGTTGCTTGATTTTCTGTATTGATATCTTCGGAGCGTACTACTTTTATAATGGTTTTAAATATGATTTTTACATCGAGTAAAAATGTTAGGTTTTCTACATACCAAACATCGTATTCAAATTTCTTTTTCCAACTGATGGCGTTTCTACCGTTGACTTGTGCCCAACCTGTAATACCAGGTTTTACTTGGTGTCGTTTTTTTTGTGTTTCGTTGTATAAAGGTAAGTATTCTGGCAATAACGGTCTTGGTCCTATCAAACTCATATCACCTTTAAGTACGTTGAGCAATTGTGGAATTTCGTCTAAGGAAGTTTTTCGAACAAAGACACCTGCTTTTGTCAAACGATCTGCATCTGGCAATAATTCACCATTTGCATCTTTTTTATCGTTCATGGTTTTAAACTTGATCACCTGAAAGATTTTTTCGTCTTTTCCAGGTCTTTTTTGAAAGAAAAACGGTTTCCCTTCATTGTTAATCATTAATAAGATCAACACAATAAAAAATATAGGACTCAATAGAATGAACCCTATGAGCGCTAGAACGAAGTCAATAACTCTTTTTAGAAAGTGACGATACATTATTTTAGAATTCCTTGAATTTTGTTAGTGTATTCTTTGGCTAATTTATCTCTGTCAAAATGTGCTTTTGCATATGCATATCCATCTTCGCCCATTTGTTTGATTTCCGCAGCACTTTTGTTCGCTAACTCTTTCGCGCCTCTTACCAGATCATCTATATTTTCGGGCTCCACATATACTCCGCAGTTGGCATCGTTGACCAATTGACGCGATACGCCATCAATCGCTAAAAATATAGGTCGCTTGCACGACATATAATCAAACGTTTTGTTAGAGTATATGGTTTTAAAGGTGTCTACTTTTTTGAGTACCGAAGCGCCAGCATCCGACGCTAAAATATATTTGAACACTTCTTGTTTGGAGACTGGATCTCTAAAGATAACATTGGATAAATTACGTTTTTTGGCTTCTTCGATTAACGCTTCTTTGCGCATTCCAGCTCCGATTAGCTGAAATACAATATTGGTATCTGTTAGTTTTTCAGCAGCATCCACCAATTGAATCAAGTGATTGGCAACTCCGTGTGCTCCAACATAGGTAATGACAAATTTGTCCCTTAGACCTAATTCCTCTTTGAATGCAGCGGCATCAAATTCTTCTTGTACTTTTTCCGCCAATGTAAAATCTGCCGCATTAGGAATGAAGATCACTTTTTCTGCTGGTACTTTTTTATCTTTAATTAATTTATCGCGAAACGCTGGCGTTAATACATTGATCAGTTTGGCTCTTTTGTAGATGAATTTTTCGAACCAATAGGCAAATTTTATGATCATTTTATTTTTTAAAACTCCTGTATCAATGGCAGATTCTGGCCATAAATCACGAATTTCAAAGACAAACGGTGTGCGTTTAAATTTAGATAATAGATATGCTGTAATTCCCACAAATAGTGGTGGCGACGTCACAACTATGACATCAAATTTTCCCTTGGTTTTAAACAATCCTGCGTAGACACTTGAAAAGACAAATGAGAAATACGCCCACAATCTTCCCAAGAAACTTACATTATAGCTTTCGGAAACGTGACAACGTACCACATCTACTTTTTCGTAGAATTGATTGTCTTTGAAGGTGAATTTTCCTTTGTAACGATCTGCTTTCTTTCCTGTAGCGTAATGCACCATTCCTGCAAGTACCGTAACCTCGTGACCTTGCTTTGCCCATACTTGCGTCATTTCATTGAAACGCGATCCGCCTCCGTCTCCTTTTTCTAAGAAATATTGATGAATTAGTAATATTCTCATCTATTGTTTGATACGTATTGTTGTGTTAAATACATTCTTTTCGGTTGCAAATGTAAGTCTTATTGCCTTTTCTTTTACACCATAATACCCAGAAAACCATTTTTCTTCGATTATTGGTGTCAATGTTTGGTCGTCTTCGTCGGTTGTATTGATTTCAATGGCATCTACATAGTCGGGATGCAAGTGCCAATATTGGTATATTTTTTTGTTGCCTTTGTTGTGGATGGTATCGGTAACTTGCCAATTATTTTCTCCTTGCGGCTTCGTTACTTTTCGTGTGTGTTGTATGTTGTTTCCAAGTTGTTTGAAGGCTTGAATGGTTCCTTCAAACGTAAATACCTTGTTTTCTTTTTTGAGTGATGCTTTTGCTTTTTTCACCCAATAAAACCAGATAAATCGTCCGCCTTTTAGCATTTGGTCTGCCTTGGCTATACTGACTGTATTGTGACCTTCTGCTCCATTGAAATAGTTGACATCATCTAATGCTGCATTGTATTTGTACGAACCTGTATCGCGCAAGTAATTGACTCCATCCACCCAAATATCTACGTGTAAATTATCTGATTGAAAAGGACGATCTTTATAGGCACCACAACGAATAAAGGTTTTGGTAGTACCATCTTGCGAAATGTAATATCCACTTTTTTCAAAAGTATTGATTTCGGCTAATGGTGTTTGTGTTTGTTTTGTAGGTTGAATTCCATACCAGAGCGCACTTGTCGTATCCGAATACGTGTATCCATTCAATACTGCGCGTAAATCGTCTAGTTGTGAACGATAGATTCTGTAGTCATCATCTGTTAGCTTAAAGAACAATGCGCCGTCATTCGATCCATAATTTGGTAGTTTTCCAGTAATTGGATCGGTAGATGCGTCTAGGAAATCAAGGGATTTTTGAGCGCGGTCGTAGACAACTTTACTGAATTGTTCGTTGTTGAGTTTCGCTAGTTGAATTCCCCAAGTAAGCAATTGAATCACCACTCGATGGTAATTCATTGAAAATTGTAAAAACGTACCATCTTCATAGATTTGATAGGCAATTTCTTGCTCAAACCACTTCTTTCCTTGCTTACTCCATTTGTCTACATTTGGAAAAAACGGGAATAATTTCGCCGAAAGGTATAACATCAGCGTTTCCGTAATTGCGTGATTGTTGCGCACTGTGATACGTGAGAAGTGAATGTTTTGATATACATGATGGATTTGCCAATAGATACTGTGCATTATTTTTTGAAATAACGCTGCTGTTAGGTTTGACGAATCTTTGTAATAATATAACGCAAAAGTCCAATTCATGATACGCAAACTCGTTTCCTGACTGCATTTGTAATTTGGTCCTTGATTGATCGGATTTTTTTCGATGAAATCTTCTATTTCTTGAAATATACGTTCCGATTGATCGTCTTCAAAATGATAATCGTACCGAATGAGATCGTATAAGAAGGAAAAACGCGCTTTTTCCCAAACGTATTTAATGTCGCCTGCTTCTTTGGACAAATCTGCTACTTCCGACCAATGTTTGTTGATGTTGTAGCGATATCCCGTTGATGGATTGACCAACCAGTTGTAGTCTTTCCCAAGTTTTATTTTGGTTTTATTGAAGAAGATGAAAATGCCTTTTTGAATTTCTTCAAAAGATTCTTTTAATGCTTCTTCTTTTTGTTTTGGTAGATTGGAAATGCTTTTTCCGTAAAAGAAAAATGGTGGTAGCTTGTTTTTCCAGTCTTCTAGAGAAATGTATTTTTTCTCCTTAGGGTTTGTTGGAAATGCCTTTTTTTGCCACCCAAGTTTCGTTTTAATCGTGTAAAAGATTCTAAAAAAAAGATAGCGCAACCCCATATTTGAGATCAGATTGGCTATCCTTTTTATTTTTTGAATCATGGTAGTGATCTGTTATGTTTTTTGAATGTGAATTATTCGATTTCAATCCACTTTCCTTCTTTTAAACTTTGTATGGCTGCAAAACTTGCTTTGGTGACGTTGATTAATTCTTCATATGGAATTAATGCAATGTCTCCTTCTTTGATTTTGTTCACAATGGCACCAAATTGCGCTTTGTGTCCTTTGTCGAGTTTTGTTTTTAGTTTTGAGAAGCCTTTTGTACCGTATCCTGATGTTTTGATGAAATTGTCCATGATGAGTGTTTTTTCTTGCGAGAAGACTTCTAAACGTTCTTTTGCGTACGATTTGGAACCATTTGCAAAGTAATTGACAACTCCTGTAGAACCATTTTCTAATTTTACCAAAATAGAGGCATTGTCTGTGTTTTCAGCAGGATTTTCTCCCAATGCATTCATACAAACCGCTTTTATTTTGCTTCCCGTTAAGAACACGATTAAGTCCAAATAGTGACATGCTTCTCCAATGATTCTTCCACCACCAACTGCCATATCGTGTACCCAAACTTCTGGTGGAATGGCTCCGGCATTCATCGTGGCAATAATGTTCATAGGAGCATCCCCAACCAAAGATTTTATTTTTTGTGTATGCGGAGAGAAACGACGGTTGAATCCAATCATTAAGGTTCCGTTGCTTTTTTGGTAACTCGCTTCAATGGCTTCTAGCTCTTCGTGATTTAATGCCAATGGCTTTTCAACAAAGACATGCTTTCCTTTGTCTAGTGCTTTGGTCACCATATCTGCATGCAAATTGTGACGCGTCGTGATCATGACTAAATCTACTTCCTTGTCATCTAACACTAAATCGTAATCCGTAGTACTTTGCGCAATATTGTGCTTTCTTGCCAAGGCAGTTCCGTTGACACCACCTGAAGATACAATGTGTTTTATTTGCGCATCTGAACCTTTTAACGCTGGCAATAAAGTCATTTTGGTGAAGTTCCCTGCGCCTACCAATCCGATGATTCCTTTAGTTGCTTGTAGTTCTTTTTTATTGACTACTATGCTGTTTTCCAATTTAGAATCTCCACTGTATTTGATGATGGAAGCAATGGATTTTGAGTTTCCAATATCTCCGTATATTTTATCATATTCTTCTAAAGGAACTACTTCTGAAATTAAGCTTTGTACTTCTAGTTTTCCTGAGGAAATCAGTTGTAATACTGTTTCAAAGTTTCGCTTTTCTGTCCAACGTACAAATGGTAATGGATAATCGATTCCTTTGAACTCATAATCATCATCGTAACGTCCAGGTCCGTAGGAGCACGATACTTGGAACGTTAATTCTTTTTCGTAGAATTCCGCTCTGGAGATGTTTAATCCAATCACACCAACCAACGTAATGCGTCCGCGTTTACGACTCATTTTGGCTGCTTGCGAAATGATATCGTTCGTTTTTGCAGATGCCGTAATAATGACACCGTCAGCACCAATATTGTTCGTATTTTCTAACACAAATTTTACAGTATCGTTTCCTTTTAGCGGATTGAACGCAATGATTCCTTTTTCTTTCGCGATTTCAATCTTTTTGTCGTCTAAGTCGTATCCGATTACTTTACATCCGTTTGCCACCAACATTTCAGCAGTCAACAATCCAATCAGTCCTAAACCAATCACTACAATCGTTTCTCCCATTGTTGGATTGACCAAGCGAATTCCTTGCAATCCAATTGATCCGATTACCGTAAATGCTGCTTCTTCATCAGAGATATTATCTGGAATGTGCGCGACTAAGTTTTGTGGTACAGAAACAAATTCGGCATGCTGTCCGTTAGAGGCAACGCGATCGCCTACTTTGAAATCGGTCACGCCTTTTCCAACCGCAACCACTTTTCCAACATTGCAATAGCCTAACGGAAGTGGTTGTTCTAGCTTGTTAAAAACAGTTTCAATCGTTGGCATTAAGCCTTCTGTTTTTATTTTATCCAATACCATCTTCACTTTGTCTGGTTGTTGTCTGGCTTTTTGGATTAAAGAAGCTTTTCCAAATTCAACAAGCATACGTTCTGTTCCTAAGGAAACTAAACTTCTCGTTGTTTGAATGAGTACTTGACCTGACTTTACACGTGGCGAAGGCAATTCTGCCAATTCGGTTACTCCAGTTTTGAACGACTGTAATATTTGTTTCATTATTGTAATTTTCTATATCTGATTAATTTTGCTGGATTTCCACCAACGATTGCATTTTCAGGAACATCTTTGGTCACTACCGATCCTGATGCGACTACACATCCTTTGTGTAAGGTAATACCGTGCATGAGTATGGCACCGTGTCCTACCCAAACATCATCTTCAATTTTTGTAGTTTTTAGCTCATCTCTTCCCGATTGATTTATGGGAGTTGTGATATTATCTATTTTATGATCGCCTCCTACGCAAGCTACAAAAGAAGCAAATAGGACATCATTTCCAATGTTTAAATTTGAGGCCAAGTGACAATTATTTCCCATGAAAAAGTTGTCACCTATTTTGATCGTGTTTTTTCGGGATACGTTGCATCGAATACCACATTTAAAGTTTTTACCAATGGTTAGGTTTTTATTAAAAGGAGAAAGAAAAATTCTTTTTCGTAGATGTAGTAGTTTTTTAAGAATTGATAGCATCTTTTATTCTTTTAATGTAGTTATCGGTATTGTATTTGTTCTCGATGATGGACAACGATGTTTCTTTCATTTTTGGAAGTTGCTCTTGGTTGTTGTAAAACCACAAAATATGCTTTGAAAGACTTTCTGGCGTCATTGCTTCTTCGATGATTCCGTTTTCTTTGGTCACTAAATCTACTTCGCAACCATCACCAATGGAACAGAGTACTGGCAAACTGTAGCACATTGCTTCTGAAATGGCCAATCCTCCCAATCCGGGTAGTACAAATAAATCGGCTGCTCTCCAGAACAAGTGACTGTCTTCAATTCGTTTTCCAAAGAAATGAATATTGCTCAATTGTAAGTCTTTTGCTAAAGTTTCCAGTTCATTTCTGTACGAACCGTCACCTACAACGAAGAGTCCAATTTTATCTTTGTACGCATCTAATTTACTGAGCGCATGCAACAGAGTGTCTATACTTTTTTCCTTCGTCAACGCACCAACGAAGAGCAACGTAAATTCATAAGGTGAATTGTATGGCTCAATGTCTGTTTGCGCTTCAATATTTTTAAGATTCGCGATGATTTTTTTAGTGTCTACGACATTGACAGCTGTAAATATTTTTTCTTCTTTTACGCCTACATATTCAAAGTATTCTTTTCCTCTAGAGCTGTATGAGATGATGGCATCCGCACGTTTTTCAATGAATTGTACAATGCTGTCGAGCTTGGATCTTGTTTTTCCAAACTCTCTGTTTTTTATTTTTCCTAAACTCCACCAGATGAATTTTTTTCGGAAGATTTTGGCATACAGAAAACCTTGTAACGCGTTTGGAAGATTGGATGCACCTTCAGAAATAATTACGCTAGGATTTTTGAAGATTAATGCAAAAAATAGAAAAGGACTAAACGGCATTAGCACCTCTCCATTGGAAGATTTGAATCTTAGCTTGAAAGAAATTAATTTTTTCCTTTTGAAAGCATATGATTTCTTGGTAGATATTACTTTAGAGTTTGGAAAATCAGGTCCATGCCATACTGCAACATCTAAATCTTCTTCTTTATTTAATAAGTCAAAAAAGGGAGCTCTCCAGTTTTGAACAACTCTATATAAAATGACTGTTTTTTTATTTTTCATTACAAAAAATTATCATGCTATCTCCAAAGGTTTTTTTTTTTGACAGGGTCAATAGTTTGAAAAACTTCATCTGCAAAGATGCTACACATTATACTCATAAAAAAATTTCCAGTGAAAAAAGTAACTGATATTGATAGAATAAAGCGTATTCGTTTTCTTATTTACTTTTTGAGTGCTTAAATTCATCAAATTATCAGCAAGTTAGCCCTTTTTTTGGTCTCTAAAAAATGATGAAAACTTTACACAATTATAATTACTACAGTTTCTGATTTTCAGTTGGCTTCATATGCTGAAAAACTACAAATGCGAAGATGCTACACATAATGCTCGTAAAAAAGTTCCCTGCAAAACATACAACTAACATGAACGCCACAAATAATGCAACTTTAAGCTTTCCTGCATAGGTGTTGAAATACACTCGGTATACTAAAATTGAAAAGAAAATCAATCCTAGAAATCCGAAAAATAAGAGAATATCTACGATTTCAAATTGCACACCATGCTCCCGTGTATTTATACCGCCTATGAGATAATTATAAAAGCTGCCGTTTTCACTCAAATACTGCATCGTTTCATTTAGCAATATATTTCTTTTGGAAGTCAAAACAGCCATAAAACCGTGATTATCATAAATGTAAGGTCCAAAAGAAAATGCATTGATAATCATTTTTTCAATGGCTTGGTAAAATAGAAATATAGAGGTTAATAAAAGTACAATTCCTGTTTGCGCTATGATCCTAATAACTTTGTTTTCATGTAGTAAAAAATGAGTCGCGACGATCAACATAATCATTAACCAAACAATTTTTGTTCCGATGAGTAACGATATGCCCATGAAGAATAGGCAGCACAAGCCTATACTTAGTTTTTTGGTTTGTATATACTGATAATACGTTGTGATGATTAAAAGTATATACATGAAGCTGGTTTCGGAGGTTTTAACAAAGAAGCCATTGTAGCCAAATCGTTTTGTATATGGATACGATCGTAAGGTTTCAAAGTCAGTAAACATTCCTAAAAGCATACATAAGGCGTTTATGATTCCAATAATTATAAAGATATTGACAATGCTTTTAGTAATGCTGTATTGCTTTTTTTCATCGAGACTTAGAATGGCAAAAGCAAAGAAAAAGGAATATAGGTATTTGTTAAGATCGTATGCTTTACTCGTTACCAATTCTCTTGTAATTGTATCATTGGAAATGAGAAGCCCTAAAGCAGTAATCAACACAAGTGCACCAACAATCCAAAGGTGTTTTTTTACTTTTTTAAAGTTTTTAAGTAGTAAAACAAATAGTAGGATTTCGAAAAGTGTCTTCGGAATAGCACTGAATCGACTGAATCCTTTATACGAATTTACATTCGAAAATTTTGTAGTAAAGTCAAATGCAAGAAATAATAGAATTGTACTAAGAACTACGAAAAAAAGTGTATTTGCTTTTATGTAGCTAATTACTTTGTATTTCATTCGTTGGTTCTTTTGGTATAACTTGGTTTGTTAGTGTAAATAAGAATAGTGCGTTGAATAAAGCAAACGAAACTAATCCTTTATGCCTTATAAACATATTCTCCGCCAGTAAAAATAATATCGTGGTGACTAAAAATAGAAAAAATTCTTTATTTTTTCTTTTTATGCTCAGTATTACTGGCCAAAGTAGCGCTATAATAAATACTACAAAGCCAATAATTCCGTGTTCTATTAAAATTTGTACGTATTGATTGTGATAGTTGAGTCCTTTCATGTGAGGAAATCCTATCTTTTCATAATACACATCTAACTGTTTTTGTCCGTCTGCCAGTCCAATGCCCATTATTGGATGTTTAGGGAATTCTTCTTTAAAGGCTTGCATTGAGTATAAACGATAGCCTTCGTTACTGTGCACGACTTTTTTTTGTGGAATGAATATATGTATTACTTCTTTATATCGCTTCACTGTATATTCGAAACGAGAAGCCGTGAATATACCTAACACCAGTAAAGAGAGCAGCACTAATGAATTTTTATACTTTTTTTGATAGATGGATCTTCCTAGGTAAAAGAAAAAAAGCAACACCAATCCTATCAATGCTATTTTGCTTGTCATATGAATGATGAATAATACAAAATAGGTTCCTATTGCAAATAGTAGAGTTTTATATTTCAGCGAAATTTTGCTGTTTAATTTCGTTTCAATAAAGAGCAAACAAAGTATCAATAGATAGGAAAAATAGGTTGGATGCAGATCAATATAATTTGTGATGTACATATAACTATACTCACGACTTTTAAAAAGTTCCATAAAGCCAGTGCCACTTTCTAACCATTTTCCTATGATGCAAGCATGACAATATAAGCATGCTGCTAATGCTGAAAAGATGAATATATTTTTAAAAAGTTTTGTTTGTGATACAGAAAATTTTCCGATAGTTAAGCAAATCAGAGGAAAAAGTACAATGGGCAACCGTAAACTTAATAATTTGTTGGCGCCTTTGATATTTTCTGAATAGAAGATTCCTATCAAAAATACCAAGTACAATAGCAGAAAAGCATATATAATTTTGTTTTGCTGTACTCTATAAATGTTTTTCATGTCCATCTTCAACAACCAAGTCAATACCAACACAATCATTGCCATACTATTTATGGAGTATTTTGGCACAAAAAGCGTCGCAGCCACAGCACTTAAAATAAAGAAATAAATAGTATCCTTTTTAAGTATGTTTAGTAATTGACTCATGTCTGTGATTATGACATTTATAGTATTTTTCTAACTTCTTTAATATTGAATATATGTAAAATGATCAATCCCGCTGTAAGCGATAAAACTACTAGAGTGGATTCATAATAGTACAATCCAAATGAGGCTACCAATACGGTTCCTAATAAATACATGATATCTTTCATATAAAAAGACGTCTTGCTTTTGACGATAGAAAACACATATGTGATTAGGATAAGCATTAAGTATGCAATAAAAGTAGCATACGCAGCTCCCATAATTCCATAGCCGTACTCAAGAAAGACAATATTCAACACTAAATTAAATCCACCCGACAGAAAGCTAGAAATCGCGATAAACTTCGTCTTTTTAATATTCATCAATCGAAAGTTTGCCTGTAAATAGATCGGATTTAAAAAATGTGTCAGCATGACAATGACAATAATTGGCAATGATTTTAAATAGCTTTCCTCATAAAAATTGGTGATGATATACGGTGTAATCAACACAAGCAGTAAGGCGGCTAATGCTGCTAAAATGATTTGTATGCTCGTGTAACTTGATAATATTTTTTCTCTTTGGTCTTTTAGTTTTCCTTCTATTTTGATCAGTTTGGGTTCAAAGTAGGCATTGGAAATTGCATAGATAAAGGTTAACGAAGCACCAAAGGTATATCCTAAAGAGTAGACTGCCACATCTTCTTTTCCAAGGTATTCGTACAATACAATACGGTCTATAGACATCAATAATGTATTCCCAATGGTGTGAAAAACCAAGGGCCATGAAAAAGCAAATATGATTTTCTCAAAGAGCGCTTTTTTGTTTTCTAGTTTTAGTTGTGTCAGATTGATTTTTTGAAATACGAATGGTAAGATCGCCAAGCAAAAAGCCAATAGAAAAATAGTAGGATCAGGGTAAATGAGCAACGAAACAATCACCAATGTAAAAATGGAAATTTGTGTCAAGAGTCTGTATACAAAAAACTTTTTGGCAACGTGCATCGCTCTAGAGGCAGCTACTTTTATTTGCCTAATTCCTTGTAATACGATTAAAAGTGCTAATAGAATTGCAGTATAAATGTATGAGGTACTGCCTTTCCACAGCAAAAACCCAATGATGATAAGAGGAATGGCAATGACAACAATTCGCAACCATATTGAAATAAAACTGTCCCAGAATACATGCTTGTTATGATCTTTTAAAAATCGCAATACGGCTCTATCCATTCCAAAAATAATCACGCTTACTGCAATGATTTGAATGGAGATTAGAAGATTTATTTCAGCATATAAATCTACAGACACTATAAAGGGTAGCAAGAGCATCATGCCAACATTTAACGCCTTGGCAAGCCCTTCAATAATCCCAAAAGAAAATATTTTTTTAATCATTTTTATATTTAAGCTGTATTCATTTTGATTCAGCCGCAGCTAAACCAACTTATTATAATAGAGAGGATAGTAATGACTCAAAGACTGCTTTACGCTCAAAAGTGTTGTCATTAATCCAGCAAGGAACAAATGTAGCAAAATGACCTATTCTTTGCTCCTCATAACCAAATTTATGATCTTAAAAAAACAGCATGACAAACATTATATAAATGTCCACATTACGGTACTTTTTGAAATCCGTTTATTGGCAATTAAAATTGTAATAGCGGACATTGCCACTTCTGTCACTGTAAATCAATCTCTTCGCGCTTACATCAAAAGTCATGATATAATCTTTCGATGTATACATGCTGGTATAGCCACCTGTAGCTATATTTGTATTGACCAATTTTTTATCAAAAGCAGAAGAAATCAATTCTTCATTGTTTTTAAACTTTAATTTGGTAATAACACTTGTGTGCGGCCATAGCTCCTGTATAAGGTTGAAATTGCGATCTAAAATATATACTGATCCTTTAAATGTTCCGAGAGCAATGCGCTGTTGATTGGGAGAGATTGCTATACTGGTCAGTTGCTTTTCAAAGGTTTTTTGCTGTACAGGTTTGTTTGTTTGATTTGCCTGAAAAACACCGTCACTAGATATGCTGAGGACAAGAGCATCATTTAAAACGGATACGCCTCGTACAATATCGTTGTGCGTTGCAATACTGCTTTCTTTTTTAGTGTTGAAATTATACGATTTTACTTCTCCTGTATCCAATCCGTATAGCAATTGATTTCCTTTAAAGACCATCACATTGGATTTTTTAGCCGCATTGATTTGATGTATTGTATCGCGCGTTTTAGCGTCATATACATTGATGCGGTTGTTGTAATAAGAAACTGCTATCTTCTCTTCTTTCTCATCTACAGCAGCGGTAACGATACCATTTCCGGGAAACGAAAAGATTTTTAAATCTTGCTTATGACTTAGATATAAGGTGTTTGCATTGCTAGCATTCGCTAATAATTTTTGATTTAAAAACAGAAATACTCGCGGAGAAAAGTCTTCTTTTACTTCTTCAGAGCATCTATTGATATCTATTTGTGTGTGCCCTGTTACACTCACCAATAAGCAACACACTAGCAGTATTTTATTGAAGTTGCTTTTCATGAGAGTCGTAATTAAGTTTTAATAAGATTGCTGCAAAGAAAGAGAAAAAATACACACCGTGTTGTAATATTAGTATCGAATCAAAAAACATTAAGATCCCTACGCAGGTCAAAAAGTAATACGGAAGAAAAGATTTTGTTTGCAGTCCTTTTTTGAAGATAAAAAATAGAATGGCTCCTAAACTGAGAAAACCTATCAAACCGTACGAAACTACCGTTTGTAAAAATTGATTGTGGCAATTAAATTTTTGATCTATTCCTTTGTCAAATCCTGTTGTATAATATTGTTTGTCTAGTTCTATTTGGTAATCTCCTGTTCCTACACCTACAATGCTATTTTCTTGTATGATATCCATAGCGCTAGTCCAAATATCCAATCGATCGGCTAAGGTTAATGTGATATTTCTGCCTTGCGATAATAGTTCTAACAAATCAGAAGCAAAAAATAGTATTGATGCCACAATAGGAACCGTAATTAAAATGGCAATTTTTCTATCTACATTTTTGATCAGCATTAAAAAAGTGACACTCATAAGTGTAAGTAATGGTGCCCTACTTTTTAAAAATAGCAGAAACAAAAGTAAAAGGAACCAACTGGCATACGGAATCCATCGTTTTTTAGAAGCTTTCCAGTCAAAAATAGTTATAAAAGCACAAAACGCAAAGACGCTATACATTGCAAGATATGATGGATGGAAATCCAACGGTAATGTAAAATAGGTAAAACCTTGTGTGAGTGGTAATGGATCTTCCGAGTAGTTTAATGCTGCCAATATAAAACAGTACAGGATAGATAAAACACATCCTATGATGTAATATTTTAGTATTTGTTGTATTTCTTTTTTTGAGAAACCCTTGATAAAAAGAACACTAAGAGGAATCAGTAGAATCGGAAGACTTCTCGTAAGTATTTGGAAGCCTTTTTTTGTGTTTTCCGTATACAGAATCGCCACCAAAATAATACCGAAAAAGATAAATAGACTGAATAGCGTTTTTTGAATTGGTGATGCTTGCTGTTTTTTTACGTGTATTCCTTGAGGAATTGCCAAAAGGACTAGCAACACAATGAGTATCATATTGAGATTGACTACTCTACTAAAGGGCATTAAAAGCCCAAAAGCACATAAGAGTGTTATCTGCAGTTGTCTCGTATTGTTGATATAGTTTTTAACATTTGGCATACTAAGATAGGTTCAGTCCTTTTACGCATATTTTATAGACAAAAAAGAAGAATAGAACAAAAATGGTGTATACCAAAAAGATATCCAATCCAGATCCTCTTACCAAGCTCAAAAATATTTCATAGATATACAGTGCGTAGGCGAAATTAAGAATGTTATTGCTCTTAATCATTTTCAGTACACTTTTGTATATTCCATTAAAAATTAAGAAAAACGGAACAATTAACAGCAACGAGAATATGCCAAAGTTTAAATAAAATTCTGATTGAATGCTAATAGGAAAAGAACCTCCTTTTTCCCGGAATTTGGGATCATGTGTCGCGGTGTAATATCCGATGGAACTTTTAGGCTTTGTAATTATACTTCTTGGAAAGAAAATGAACAAAGGTTTTATAAATGTTTCTCCCAGAGTATAGTCCATCTTTCCATTTTTCAGATACTCGATGGCATTATTAGAATGCAAATAAGTTGTTGAAATTTCTAAGTTATTGGCAATGGCAGGCACAAAATAGTTAGAAGTCATATAATCAAATACGAATTCGGAGGCGTCAAAAAAGTTATCTGCTTTAAAGCCTCCATATCCTCTTAAAATAGACATTGCCACTACGGCATATATAATTAAAAATGCCCCTAGAAACACTCTAAAAAACAGCTTAAAAGATGCGCGGATCTTTATTTTGTCATATTCAATAAGTAGTATTGGCAGCAATAAGAAAAATGCTTCTCTCTTACTATCTGTTGAAAATAGGACGAAAATAAAAATGATCGCCGCGTAAAATAGTATTCTTTTTCGCAGTCTGTATTTTTGAGAAACTAAGATGAATAATATAATTGCAAGCAGACTCTTTGCAATGATAGAAAAGCTAAAGTGTATCGGTACAATTACCAAAAAAAGTATTCCTGTTATCTTAAATAAAGTGTCCCATTTGACAGTGTTTAAATTTAAAAAAACAGGAAGCCTTTGACGTTTAAGTTTTAGGTTGATGGTTAGGAAAAAGGAAAGTATGATTAGAAAATTTATCGCGTTAAAAAAAAAAACACGATCATCATAGTGTTCCCATTTCTCAAAAATAGGAAGCATTCTTGTAAAAACATTTTTGGATTTAAAGACATAACTTCCCAACCAAAAGTTGATATTTACATACGAAACGGCTATAAAACTCGGAGAAAGTAAAAACTTAATTCCTTCGCCTTTTAATGTAAATACAAGTATAAATAGAAGAATTTGAAAAATTAAATAATTGTACCCTTCATATTGAAATGCAAATTCATTCGAGAAAAAAAAAGATGATACGACTCCTAAAAAGAGCGCAATCAATACCAAGACTGGATATTTTTCAAACTTCAACAAAAATCTATACTGGTATAAAGTGGGTTATGGGAAAACTACATTGGCAATTTTAAGGAAATTTTCATTTAAAACCACACCTTTAGCATCGTATAAATATAAACGTACTTGCTTAAAGTCTTTTGGATTCACCTTAAAATTATCGATTACAACTACATACTCACCTTCAAGATTTTGAACTTTTGCAACCTTTCCTATTTTTTTCTTTTTAGCCTTTTGATCTTTTGGTGACGCCAATTTACTAGGATCTTTTGGATATAAAATCAGTCCTACTCTATAATCTTCTAGCGCTTTAAAATCTGTTGTTTTATCATTAAAAAACATCACCAAGTCATAGCTGTTGCTTTCTGCAGAAGGAACAACCGCGATTTCATCTAATTGTATTTTTTCATCAAAAAGATAACCTTCGTCATACATGATATTCATATCCACTGGATACTGCTTTTCTACCTTAGGATATGGATTTGTCTTTGTTGTTTCTTTTACAACTTCTGTTTTAGTCTCTCCTTGCTTTGCTGTTTCGTCATTTTTCTTTTTTTCCTCCGATCCACAAGCTATCATTAAAAGACCTAAAGCTACTACTAGTATTTTCTTCATAATTACTTTTGTTTTATTTATAAATTCCACAAAAATCTAACGTTTGTTTTACTTTTTCAGTATTTGCAAATTCTCTATGCGCTACCAAATATACAATAATGTCTGCTTCTTCTATAGCATCTTCCATATCGTGAATTTCGTACGTGCTATGCGATTTAATGTTTGGCTCCACGGCTAATACATTAAATCCATCGTTTGCCAAGGTGTTTACTACTTGCAATGCTGGCGATTCGCGCAAATCGTCAATATTCGGCTTAAATGCCAATCCCATACAAGCAATTTTAGCATCGCGTCCATTATCAATTTTAAATTGTAAAGCGGTACTTTTCACTTTCTCAATAGCCCATTCTGTTTTGTAATTGTTGATTTCTCTGGCAGAACGAATAATTTTTGCCTGCTCTGGAAACTCAGAAACAATAAACCACGGATCTACCGCAATACAGTGTCCTCCTACGCCCGTTCCGGGTTGTAAAATGTTTACACGTGGATGCTTATTTGCTAAGTTAATCAATTCCCACACATTAATGCCTGCTTCGTCACAAATCATAGACAACTCATTCGCAAAGGCAATTTGTACGTCTCTTGATGAATTCTCCACCAACTTACACATTTCAGCCGTTTTAGAGTTGGTTTTGTGCAAAGTTCCTTTTACAAAATGTCTGTAAAACTCCACTGCTTTTTCAGTCGACTCAGGATTGATTCCACCAATAGCTCTATCGTTGTGCTCTAATTCGTAAATTACATTTCCTGGCAATACACGCTCAGGACAGTATGCCATGTATATTTTTCCTGCTAATTCTGGTCGCTCAGCTTCAATAACCGCTTGCATTTTCTCCGTGGTTCCTACAGGACTTGTCGATTCTACAATGACCAATGCACCTTCTTTTAAGGTTGATAACAAAGCTCTGGTTGCAGATTCCACATACGAAATATCTGGCTCGTAATCGCCTTTAAATGGTGTTGGCACGGCAATTAAATACACGTCTGCTGCTACAGGTGTTGTGCTTGCGGTTAAGTAACCTTCTTTTACTACATGATGTACCAAACCGTCTAAGTCTGGCTCTACAATGTGGATTTCTCCTTTGTTAATGGTATCTACAACATGTTGATGAATGTCAACTCCTGTTACTTTAATTTCTTTACTTGCTATTAATGCTGCAGTAGGAAGTCCAATGTATCCTAAACCTACCATTACAACACTCGGTTTATTAGTCCCCATGATATTCTATTCTTATTGTAATTTTGACATATATGAAACGATCTTAGCACACGCAGTTCCGTCTCCGTACGGATTGTGTAGTTTACTCATTTTGTGGTAAGATGATTCGTCTGTTAATAATTTGTTTGCTTCACTGATAATTTTTTCGGTTACGGTTCCTACGAGTAATACTGTTCCGGCGTCTACCGCTTCTGGGCGTTCGGTAGTATCGCGCATCACCAATACAGGTTTTCCTAAACTTGGCGCTTCTTCTTGCACACCACCACTATCAGTAATAATGATATGCGATTTGTCCATCAACCATACAAAGGCAGGATACGACAACGGATTGATCAATTTTACATTGTCAATGTCTGCTAGCAATTCGTATACAGGCTTTTGTACGTTTGGATTTAAGTGTACAGGATAAATAATTTGTGTATCTGGATAATCGGTCGCAATTTGTTTTAACGCAGTACAAATATTGATAAATCCTTGTCCGTGATTTTCTCTACGATGTCCGGTCACTAAAATGAGGCGCTTGCTGCTGTCAACCAATCCTTTTAAATCTTCGATTTCTTGATCTTCAAAACTTTCCGATTTTACTTTGGCAGCGCTAAAATGCAAGGCATCAATTACTGTATTTCCTGTAATTAATATATTTTCATCTGTTACATTTTCGTTTAACAGATTGCTTTTTGAGGTTTCTGTTGGTGAGAAATGATAGTCGCAAATACTTCCGGTAACACAGCGGTTAATTTCTTCTGGGAACGGCGATCTTTTGTTGAAGGTACGCAATCCTGCTTCTACGTGGCATACTTTTGCGCCTGAGTAAAACGCTGCAATACTTGTTGCCATGGTTGTGGTGGTATCTCCGTGAACATATACATAATCTGGCTGAAAATCTTCCAAAACTGGCTTTAAATTCGTGATAATATCCGCCGTTAAGCCATATAAATTCTGATTCGGTTTCATCAAGTCCAAATCATAATCTGGAGTGATCTCAAAAAATGAAAGTACCTGATCCAGCATTTCTCTGTGCTGTGCCGTGATACAAACTTTGGTTTCAAAAGTGTCTTGGTGTTTTAAAAATTCCTTTACCAGTGGTGCCATTTTGATAGCTTCTGGTCGTGTACCAAATACAATTAGGTTTTTTTTCATCAGTTTGTTTTTGTTCTTTGTTTAGTTTATTGTTTTACGGCTATAATCTCTCAGTTACTATTGATTTTGGGTAGAAATTTTTCGCGTCAAAAATAATACATCCTGCTTTAAAAAAGGGAGTTAGGTCAATTTTATTGAAACTTTTATGCGCCACAGCCAAAATAATCGCTTTGGTATCTTCAGAAATGGACGATACAAGATCAATATTGTATTCTTTTTGTACTTCAGAAGCATCTGCGTTGTCGTCGAATACTTCTACTTCTATTCCATATTCGGCGAGTTCATGCACAATGTCAATCACTCGTGTATTTCTAATATCAGGGCAATTTTCTTTGAATGTGATGCCTAAGATGGTTACTTTCGCACCTTTGATTAGTTTTTCTTGTTTGATCATGAGTTTTACGACGCGTTCTGCGATGTATTTGCCCATGTTGTCGTTTATTTTTCTTCCAGCTAAAATAACTTGCGGAATGTATCCTACGCTTTTGGCTTTGTGCGTGAGGTAATACGGATCGACTCCAATACAATGTCCGCCGACCAATCCTGGCGTAAACGGCAAGAAATTCCACTTCGTACCTGCAGCTTCCAAGACTTCGTGTGTGTCAATGCCCAATTTCCCAAAAATTAATGCCAATTCGTTGACAAACGCAATGTTAATATCGCGCTGCGAATTTTCAATCACTTTGGCAGCTTCCGCTACTTTTATGGACGATGCTTTGTATGTCCCAACCGTAATGATGCTTTTGTACAACTCATCAATGGTTTCTGCAATTGCTGGCGTGCTTCCTGAAGTGACTTTGACAATATTGTTAACTCTGTGTTTTTTATCGCCTGGATTGATGCGTTCTGGCGAATAGCCACAGTAAAAATCTTTGTTAAATGTCAACTGACTTTCCGCTTCTAAAATCGGTACGCAAACTTCCTCGGTACATCCTGGAAATACGGTAGATTCATAGATGACAATATCGCCTTTACTCAAGACCGAACCTACTAAGGTAGAGGCTTTTTCCAACGGCGTTAAGTCTGGAAGTTTATGTTCTGTAATCGGCGTTGGAACCGTTACGATATACACATTCGCTTTCGCAATGGATTCGGCTTTGTTGGTGTATTGTAACGTTGAAGCTTCTTGCAATTCTTCGCGGCTTACTTCTAGCGTATGATCGTTTCCTTGTTGCAATTCTTGAATTCGCGCTTCGTTGATATCAAATCCGATGACTTGAAATCCTTTTTTACTGAATTCAACCGCTAAAGGCAATCCAACATATCCTAAACCTATTATGGAAATTACCTTATTCGTCATTTGCTTCCGCTTGCTTTTTAAAAAAGTCGTACGTAATTGCCAAACCGTCACGTACGTTGTATTTTGGAGTATAGTCTAGTATTCTTTTTGCTTTGGAAATGTCTGCTAACGAATCGCGCACATCGCCAATACGGCTTTCACCATGATAGGCTTCTACCGTACTTTGTGTAATTTCTTTGATGTTATTCCACAAATCATTTACACTGATACGATCGCCCACGGCTACATTAATAACTTCATGCTGTGTTATTTCCGCAAATAATGCCTTCATATTTGCCTGTACTACATTTTCAACAAATGTAAAATCTCTCGTTTGATTTCCATCGCCATTGATTGTTACTTTTGTGTTATGTATTCCTGCGTTAAAGAATAACGGAATTACCGCTGCATACGCACCTTTTACATTTTGTTTGGGTCCAAAAACGTTGAAATAGCGCAATCCGACTGTGTGAAAGTCAAAGTTTGCTGAGAAATTATCTGCGTACAATTCGTTTACATATTTAGTAATGGCATACGGAGATAATGGTTTCCCGATGATGTCTTCTTGTTTTGGCAACGCCTTACTATCGCCATATGTACTTGAAGAAGCGGCATATATCATGCGTTGCACACCTTCGTCACGCGAAGCGATCAACATGTTTAAAAATCCTGTGATATTAACATCGTTCGAAGAAATAGGATCGTTAAACGAACGCGGCACCGAACCCAAAGCAGCTTGGTGTAGCACAAAGTCCATTCCCGCGACAGCGGTTTTACAGGTTTCTAAGTCTCTGATATCTCCTTGAATGAATTCGAAATTTGGATGTGATTCAAATTCCGCTATATTGTGTTCAAAGCCTGTAGCTAAGTTGTCTAATACGCGTACTTTTTTGGCATTGTGTTTTAGTAGGTATGCTACCAAATTGGCACCAATAAATCCTGCGCCACCAGTAATTAAAAAACTGTAGGTATTCAGGTGATCTGGGTAATATGCTTCTTGATACATGTTGCTGTTATTCGCTGCAAAACTAGCTAAAAATAATAAGTCTAGGAAATAATTGATTTTTCTGGGGAAATACCCTTTTTTACAGAGGCTTTCTCCCTTTTTCTTTTATCCTATTTTTCGAACAAGAAACCAAGGATTGAGTAGATTTTCCTTGTTGTATTGTAGTGTTTTATGAGTTCGATAAAATGCTTAAAATAGAAGTGATATTTTATTTTAGATTAACATTTCTCGACACGATCTTTTCACTCACTTTTTCACTATTGTACAAATACAAGACAAATGATCTAAACTTAGAGAGGTCCAGTTTCTTTTGATCAATTACCCGAATGTGGTGTTCACTATTGGTCAAATAAGGCTCAGACAATGCGCCAAAACTAATGCGTCCCTTTTTTCGTTCTGTTGCATTTTTTAAAGATGCGATATCTTCTTTTTCAGGGAAGAATTGCAAGGCAAGCTTGTATTTAGAAATAGTTTCGGTATTCGATTTTGTATCAAAACATACATAAAAGCTATACGTGCCGTCTTCAAAATACTTTACGTATACTTGGTCAATAATAATCCCTTCAACAGGTGTGAATGGTTGATCGATTAGTCCTTTGAATTTTTTGTAATTATCATCGTCCGCATACTGATTTGGATCTTTATGTACGATGTTTTCGTTTTTGGTAAGTGTAAAGTTCTGATTAATCGCTTCACTGAGTAATTCAGTGGCTTTGGTGGCTCCAACTGTATTTAAATGCAAGGCATCATAGAATTCTGATTCTTTGAAGCCAAGTTTGTTGTAATCGTTGTTCTGATCAAGATATACAATAGCAAGTTCCTCACACAATTGTGTTGTTTTCTCATAAATTTGACTAACCAGTTTAGGATCGGATTGATATTTTATTTGTGGCGCTCTTACTAATAAAAACTTTATATCATTTTCATTACAGAGATCAACTATTTTTTTAAGGAAACCGATATTCTCTTCTGGAATTTCATAAGACTTAGGCATTTTTCCTATAGTTTTAGAAATACGCTCTTTATAACCTTTAATAGATAGCGTTCTGTAGCCTAATTTTTGATCAAATGTATAGGTATAATCTGTATTCTTTTTTATAAACTCAAAATCTGACCATTTGTTATGATTTCTGACCACAGGAAATATGGCTTCCATCATGGTACTTTTGGACTCAAAAACATGATAGATACTACTCAATTTATTGAGTGATAATTTTTGCCCATCAATATTTTGATAGTTGAATTTTAGCCGTTTACCAACATTTGTAGTCGTAACATCTAACGCATGAGCTTCCACAATAAATAACTGTGGTTTATTGTATTTTATAACCTCTTTAAAGTTATAATATACTTGTTCAATTCCTATAGACGAACTGGATAAATTAAAGGTATTTAAGCTCGATTTAGAGTTAATTATTTTAGGATTATACGAAGAATACGCTATGGAATTTCCCGATATAATAACATCGTATTTGGGAGTATCATTCTCATAAAACTGTTGCCAAGTTTTAACAGAACCGTCATGTGATTTGAAAAGTTTATTTCCAAGTTGAAGGACCGCAAAAACTATGATTGTTAGTAGGAATAATTTTAAAAATAGTTTTTTCATAACGTTAGAATTGGAAGTATATAAATTCAGATTCGTTAAAAGAGCCATACACTCCTAATATAATTATTGCGATCGCTGAAATTGTGTACACACTCCATCTGACTAAAGTGTTTTGTTGTTGCAATAATGTGCTTAAATTCCATTTTTTATGACTCCATTCGAAGCTCAGCATAAAAATAATAAGTCCTAAAGAAGCATAAAATTCTACTTGATTTAATCCTATTTCAGAAACAATACTTTTTCCACTAGATCCAAAAGAGAATATTTGATCTATAATCACCATGGAGTCACTCAATGAGTTGGCTCTAAAAAAGATCCACGCAAAGCAAACAATGATAAACGTGATGGTAATAAAAAACACTTTTCCAAATACGTTGTCTTTTGTAAGATTCATAGATGCAAAAGCCTTTTTTCTAAATTTGCCAGTCGCTTTTTCTAACACGATGATGATTCCGTGTATGGCACCCCATATCACAAAAGTCATAGCAGCTCCATGCCATATTCCACTGATGAAAAATACCATGAATAAGTTAAAATACGTTCTGTATTTCCCGTTTCGGCTTCCTCCTAACGGAATGTAGACATAATCTCTAAACCACGTGGATAAGGAAATATGCCATCGTCTCCAAAATTCTGTAATCGATTTGGAGAAATACGGTCGTTCAAAGTTTTTCATCAAATCAAATCCCATGGTTCTCGATATTCCAATAGCAATATCTGAATATCCAGAGAAATCACAGTAAATCTGAAATGCAAAGAAAATCGTACCGATAATAAATTCTATTCCTGAGTAGCTTCCAACATTATTATAGGTTTCATTCACCACAAGTGCTAATCTGTCAGCAATCACCATCTTCTTGAAAAGTCCCCACAACATTAGAGTGATACCACTTTTTACTTGCGCGTAGTTAAAGGTATATTTTTGAAAAAACTGAGGCAACAGATGTGACGCTCTTTCAATAGGACCTGCCACCAATTGCGGAAAGAAAGCAACAAATGTAAAAAATGCAATGATATCATTGGTTGGTTTTAGTTTTCCTTTGTAAATATCTATCGTATAGCTCAATGTTTGAAAAGTGTAAAAGCTAATTCCAACAGGTAATATGATGTTTAATGTTTCTATTTGTAACTCCTTTCCAAAAAGATTAAAAGCATCTACAAAGCTTTCTATAAAGAAGTTGAAATATTTAAAGTACATCAGGAAACCTAAATTGACAAACAAACTCCCATATAACAGGAGTTTCCGCTTCTTTTTAGCTTCAGTTTTATACAGTTGTTTCCCTATAAAATAATCTACAAATGAGCTTATAATAATCAAGGATAAGAATTTCCAATTCCAAAATCCGTAGAAAAAATAACTCGCAGCTAAAATGAAAAGGTTCCTTTGGCGTAAGTTTTTTGAAAAAAACCAATACAGAACAAATACGATTGGAAAAAAGATTGCAAAATCTAATGAATTAAAAAACATATGGGTCTATTTACATTCAGATTTAAAACATTGTAACTCAAAAAACAATCAAAATTGAATTGATTTATGATAGCTAAATGCCTGTTTTTATTGTTATTTAAGGCTTCGCGAATATACTAAAAAAGATATATACTGTGCGTAAAAGATGAAGAAGTCGAATAAATTATAAAAAATGGGGTTTTGGTTTAAGAATTTGGGGTTTTATTACAACCACTTATCCTATTTTTCTAACAAGAAACCAAGGATTTAGTAGGTTTTCTTTGTTGTATTCTAAAGGTTTGTGCGTTTCTAAGGAATACACTTCCAATCCGACAGCATTGCAAATAGCATGTCCTGCGGCTGTGTCCCATTCCATGGTAGGTGCGTATCGTGGATAATACGATGCTTTTCCTTCTGCCATTAAGCAGAATTTTAACGAACTACCTGCCATGATCAAATTGACTTCTTTGCCTTCCGTTTCTAGCGTAGCAATTAAATTTAATACTTTTTGATTGGTATACGAGTGACTCGAGGTAAGTGTAATTTCATCGCTTTCCGTCGCAGCAAAAATTTGTACTGCGTCTTTTAGCATATTGCGCGTTACAAAATGTGAGTCGAGTTCTAGTTTGAATGCTTTTTTTTCGGCTGTAATGGCGAAGTAGAGCGATTTTATAGCGGGAATATAAATAACGCCCAACAATGCTTTTCCTTCTTCTACGAGCGCTATATTCACCGTAAATTCACCATTCCGTTTGATGAATTCTTTGGTGCCGTCTAGCGGATCAACAATCCAGCATTTTGTCCAGTGCTTGCGAATATGGTAGGCTGCGTGTTCGCCTTCTTCACTTAGGACAGGAATTTGCGTGCTTTCCAATTGTTTTTCAATGTATGCATTTGCCGTTTTATCAGCAATAGTTACGGGAGAATCGTCTGCTTTTCGTTCTACATCCACGATTTGATTTTCATAAATATCCATAATGATTTCTCCTGCATGTACAGCAGCTTCAATGGCGTTGTATAGATATTCTTTGATCAAATTAGTGGTCGTTTTTCATGAGATTGCGCAGACTTTCTTGCCAAGAAATCGTTTTTATAATACTGCGGACTTTAGTTTTATCCAGCACACTGTGTTTAGGACGTGCTGCTTTGGTTTTGTAACTGTCTACAGGTTTTAAAGAAGGTTGATCGGCTTCCGCCAGATTCATATTTTGGATGATTTCTTTCGTGAAATCGTACCAAGTTGCTTCTCCTTCATTGCTAAAATGATAGATTCCGTAGTTGGTATTGTCTGTAGTAATGATTTTTACAATCAGTGCTGCCAAATCATTTGCGTTGGTTGGCGTTCCTGTTTGTTCGGTGGTAATGGTCAAATTTGCCTTTTCTTTGGCTTTTTGCACCATCGTTCTGTAGAAATTCTTTCCAAATTCAGCATACAACCAAGAAGTTCGAATGATAAAGTAATTGTCTAGTACTTCCTGAACATTTTGTTCACCTTTGAGTTTGGAAGCTCCATACACACTTATCGGATTGGTTGCATCTGTTTCTACGTACGGCGCTATTTTTTCTCCATCAAATACATAATCTGTAGAAATATGAAGTAGCGTAACATTGTGTTTTGCGCAGGCTTCTGCCAAATGTTTTGCTGCTTCCGCATTCACCAAAAATGCCAACTCTTCCTCATCTTCTGCTAATTCTACATTGGTGTATGCGGCGCAATTCACACAGTAATCAAAAGCATGATTTGCAAAAAGTGCTTGTACCTTTTCGGTATCCGTAATGTCCAATTCGTTGATGGATACAAAGTGAAAGGCAATATCCGCGTGTTGGTTTTCTATTTTTCGAATACATTGTCCCAATTGCCCGTTAGCACCTGTTACTAAAACCGTTTTCATAGCGAGAGTGTTTTCAGCGTTGGAAGCAATTTGTCTTTGTCTGAAAGAATCATTTCGTCTTCATTTAACATCCAATCGATAGCAATATCAGGATCGTTATATATAATGCCCGATTCAGCTTCTTTGTTATAAAAGTTATCGCATTTATAAGCAAAAATAGTATCATCTTGCAATACTGCAAAACCGTGAGCAAACCCTCTTGGCACAAAAAGTTGTTTGTTGTTTTCTGCATTTAAAATGATCGAAAAATGTTGTCCGAACGTTTCTGAATCGGGACGAATATCTACCGCCACATCTAGTACTTCCCCACGAATCACACGAACGAGTTTTGCTTGTGCATGTTCGCCTTTTTGGAAGTGTAATCCACGCAATACTCCTTTTTGTGAAATGGATTGATTGTCTTGTACAAAATGAACATTTGCTGGAAATTTTTGTTCGTTATAACTTTCCATAAAACTTCCTCTAGAATCTCCAAATACTTGAGGTTCTAGGACAAAACAGCCTGCTAATGGTGTGTTTGTAATGTTCAAGACATTCTATTGTATTTCTAATAGATGCTTTCCGTAACCGCTTTTTAATAAGGGTTCAGCCAATGCATCTAATTGTTTTTTGCTTATAAATCCCATTCGATATGCCGCTTCTTCGATAGCTCCAATTTTAAGTCCTTGACGTTCTTCAATGACTTGTACAAATTGGGAAGCTTGCATTAAGGAATTGAATGTTCCTGTGTCTAGCCAAGCGGTTCCTCTATCGAGAATACTAACACTCAGTTTTCCTTTTTCTAAATACGCACGATTTACATCGGTAATTTCTAATTCTCCTCTTCCACTAGGCTGAATATTTTTAGCAATTTCAACCACTTCATTGTCATAAAAATAAATCCCTGGCACTGCATAGTTCGATTTCGGTGCTTCAGGTTTTTCTTCAATAGAAATAGCGTTCCCATCTGCATCAAATTCTACGACACCATAACGTTCGGGATCGTGTACGTGATAAGCGTAAATGATTCCGCCGTCGGGATTGTTATTGGCTTGTAATAGTGTTGCCAAACCAGATCCGTAAAATATGTTATCTCCTAAAATGAGCGCCACTTTATCATCACCAATAAATGTTGAACCAATGATAAATGCTTCTGCCAAACCATTAGGTGCAGCTTGTACTTCATAGTGAAATTCGCAACCAAATTTAGCGCCGTCACCTAAGAGTTTTTGAAATAAAGGCAAATCTTGCGGTGTGGAAATGATGAGGATTTCTCGAATTCCTGCGCTGATCAACGTAGAAATAGGATAGTATATCATCGGTTTGTCATATACAGGCATGAGTTGCTTGCTTACTGCGAGTGTAAGTGGATGCAATCGTGTGCCTGATCCGCCAGCTAATACTATTCCCTTCATTTGTTTATTTTTCGTATTTATTTAAATACCACTCAATTGTTTTTAAAATGCCCGATTCAAATGTTTCTTCTGCTTTCCAACCCAATTCATTTTCTAGTTTGCTTGCATCAATTGCATAGCGAAAATCGTGTCCTGGTCGATCTTTTACAAAGGTTATTTGCTCTTTGTAAGACGCTTCTTTTGGGCGTAATTTATCTAACAGTTCGCAAATGGTGTTAGCAATGTATACATTGGTACGTTCGTTTCTTCCTCCAACATTATAGGTCTCGCCTGCGGTTCCTGTTTGATATACTAAGTGAATTCCTTTGCAGTGATCTAACACGTATAACCAATCGCGAATGTTCGTTCCATCACCATAAATTGGAATATCCGCTCCTGTGATGGCTTTGCGAATGATGGTCGGAATTAGCTTTTCATCATGCTGTTTTGGTCCATAATTGTTAGAGCAATTGGTCGTCACCACATTCATTCCGTAGGTATGAAAGTAACTGCGTACAATAAAGTCAGATGAAGCTTTAGACGCACTGTACGGACTGTTTGGTGCGTACGATGTATCTTCTTTAAACAATCCTGTTTCGCCTAAAGTTCCATAAACCTCATCAGTGGAGATATGATGAAAACGACAATGTTCGTATCCTTCTTTCACCTGATTTGGTCCATCCATCCATGATTTTTTAGCAATATCTAACAAGTTAAACGTTCCAAAAATATTTGTTTGTATAAACGCATCTGGATTGGCTATAGAGTTGTCTACATGCGATTCTGCGGCAAAGTGAATAACTGCTTTAAAATCGTAGGTTTCAAAGAGCGATTCAATCACGATTCTATCACAAATATCACCTTCTACGAATGTGTAGTTTGGATGCTTGCTTACTTCTTGCAAATTCCCCAAATTACCCGCATAGGTAAGTTTATCAATATTTACAACTGTAGTTTCTTGGTGTTGCTCCAAGAAATACGGAATATAGTTGGACCCTATAAATCCTGCTCCTCCAGTAATAAGTACGGCGTTTTTAGGCATTCAATCGTTTGTTTTCTGCGTATGTATTTAAGTATTTGTTTAATTCTCTTAATAGAATAAAAATTAATAATAATGAAATGGTTATTAATGGAATTCTATACAAGAATTTACTGTGAAAATCTCTCAGTTCAATACCATCAGAGAACGTACTTAAGATGTTTACAGTATTTTGATTTAACTCTTTTTGCTCTTCAATTTTAGCCAATCGAGCAATAATATTTTGATCTAATTCAAATAATTCCAATTCGTTTGTTTTGATAGTAGAAGAAGACATTTGAATTTGTGTTTGAGCTTGACTTGTTTTTTTAGCTTCATTTCGAATGGCTTCGTTATATACATCACGTAAGGTATCAATTGTTTTTAAACGTTTTTGAAGTGCTTCTTCTTCGTTGGTGAGCGTTTTGTATAATACCTTTTTGAGCGTTTTGATGTATTCGTTTTCTACATCTAATTGGATGATATTCTCCTCAAGCTTTTTGAAAATATCTTGTTGCAATGCAGCTACTCCTACACGGTGTGTTTGAGCATTCAATGGATCGTAATTTCTTTTGAATTTATCAAAGTTTATTTGACCTACCACATTGATACTATCTGTATCTTTCATGAATTGGTCGTATTGCTTTAAGAGCTGTAATTCTGTGGTAATCGGCTCAATGTAGATGCCCATTAACGTGCCTGCTTCGTCTTTTGTAATGTTAAAGATTTCTGATAGTTTGGTACTGTCAGCTTGTTCTACTAAACCATTATAGTATTTTAGGTTTGAGTATATTTGCTGCTCACTTTCGTAGTTTAGTTTTACAATCATACTAGAGCCATACACTGTAGGCTGTCTTGAATCAATAAAAAACCCTATGATAATACTTAATATTCCAACAATTATAAACTTCAAGATGTGCTCTCTGAAAATTATTAATGTCCTGATGATTAAATCAAGTAATAATAAAAAAGTGTTTGTTAAAAACACGAAGAAACGATTGAACGCACGTCCAATCATTCTAAATAACTCCCCTAAATCTATTTCCGTAGGCTTTTCAGGCTTGTTATTTTCTGTGTTCTGAATATTCTCGCTCATATTCTTGTTATTAGTTGTTAAATAGTTGTTCTAATATTTTTCTTGTTATTAAGTAGGTAGGTTTTACGCCAGTGGTTCCCAATCCGCCAGAAGCCAGTGTGCTTCCTGTTTCTAGTGGATTATCAGATGCATAGTACGCATAACGCACTTTTACATTTTCTGAAATACTTCTTCGGATTCTTGAAGCCGATTGGATGGCTTTTTGATAATGTGCGCCTTCCATTTCAAGACCGATGACATTCCATGTAGAATCATGGAAGAATTTTAGAATGTCTTTGTTTTGCAACGACGTTCCTAAAACAGTAATCATAGAGCCTTCAAATACTTCCAATCCGTGACCTTCTAAGTCTTCTTTCGCCAATTCGTTTTTAAAAGGATAATTGTCCGCCGTGCCTTCAAAGATATGTGCCGAAGGAATCATAATATCTCCTTTTCCACCTTCCAAAATTCCCGCTTTTCCCATAATAGAAACCGACGCGACATTTAAGTATTCCTTTTCTGTTTTATCGGCACTTGTGTATGGTTTCAAAAACTCATCAATGGTTTCATAAGCTTGTTCGCCAAAAGCATAGTCCATCACAAATAATACAGGTTTTTCTGCATCATTGGTGGCACAACAATTATAGGATGTTTTGCTGAAATCTATTTTGGCGGTATCAAAAATTTGCACGTTGATATTGGTTCCTGATTGGTCTTTGATGTAAATCATTCCTTTTTTCAACGCTTCTTTTTCCACTTTATTTCGAAGCGAATTGTTCTCAGAAGCGCTCAATGCTTCAAATATATCAAATTCATCCGTTGTATTGAGCTGTTTTTTTAATAATTGCGGTGCAAATATGGAGTTCATCACACTGTGCATGTTGGCACTGATGATGTGAATTGGTCTTTGTAATAGCTGATGGTCTTTGAGAACTTTTTTGATATTGTTTGCCCAAATTTCGCCGTGAATGTGATGCCCCAAACGCTCACGCAGCACGCGACTAAAGGAGATTTCTCTCTTTTTACCCGAAGTAATTTCCTCAATGGCTAGTTTCCCTAACCAGTAAATAATGTTGAGAAAACGCTCTGGATTTTCTTTGGTTGAAAAGGTTTGATGCGCGTCTAATATTTCCTCAAAAGTTCTTCCTAAAATATTGGCAGTATGTGTAATAGCGACTTCACGTTCGGCCAAACTGAGCTTTTTCTTTTTGCTTACGGCTTGTGCGAGTTTTTCCCAATCGCGGATTGTTTTTCCTTCTTCATTGATCAATACACGGTCGCAGATTTTGTGCGATTCGATGAATAAAAACGTCAAATGCGTCAAAATATCATAGATTTCCGAGCGACCTCGAGTGATCTCAATATTCATTTGTTCTTCATCAATTCGGTAGCAATTTCTGCGTCTTTTCGGAGGAATAATAACTTTAAAGTGCGAGTTTTGAAAACCTTCATCAGAAGTTAAATTGATAAAACGACATTCTTCAATGCCAACTGGCAAACGATCAATCACATAGAATAAACCGTTGATTTCCGCCTTTTTATCTGCTACAGAACCATAAATTTCTGGACGTAATAACAGCAGTGCTTCTCGCAAGGTTTCTCCCGAAACGCCCATAGGTTTGTAAAAACCACGATTGAATAGGTGTCGCATGGTAATATACAAACGTTCAATTGCTCCTGACGATTCTTGGGCTCTTGTTCTTTCGTGTATTCTGATGTTGCTCATAAATGGTTTTTCCGCACAAAAATACAAGTAAATTTGGGATTTCTAAGTTTTTTTGTGCTTCGTTAGTATTTCCGCAATTTTTCTATCGTTTGACAATCTCGGAATTTTATTTTGTCCACCCAATTTTCCGATGGATTTCATGTAGTTTTGAAAGCCATCTTTTTGAATTTTGGTGACGTGTAAACGCTGTAATACTTTCCCGTCAATCAAGTCAAAATAATAACTGTTTTGTTTTTGTAATGAAGCATCAATGGTTTCGGCAAACGCATCCATGTGTTCAGGTTCTTTTTCAAATTCAATAAACCATTCGTGATACGGCAAACCGTCAGCGGGATTTATTTGTGGTGCGACGGTAAATTCATTAATGCTTGCGCCAGATTGTTGCAATGCGTCGTTCAAAGCTTGTTCTACTTCTTTGCCAATGACATGTTCCCCAAACGCCGAAATAAAATGTTTGATGCGACCCGAAACGATGACTTTATACGGTTTTACAGACGTGAATTCCACCGTATCACCAATATTATAGCTCCAAAGTCCCGCGTTTGACGAAATGATGATGACATAATTCACACCAATTTCTACATCTTTAATCGTAATTCGAGTTGGGTTTTCCTCAAAAAATTCATCTGCTTTAATAAATTCATAAAAAATACCTGAGTTTAATTGCAGCAACATGCCTTTGTCGTCTTGCTTATCTTGAAACGCAAAAAATCCTTCACTTGCAGGATACAATTCGATGCTATCTACTTTTCGTCCAATTAAATTTTCAAATTTATTGCGATACGGTTCAAAATTCACTCCGCCATAGATAAATAGGTTAAAATCCTGAAAAACCTCCCCTACTTTTTTGCCAGTTCGCGCTTCAATGCGTTCAAAATACATTTGCACCCACGATGGAATTCCACTGATAATCGCCATTTTTTCGTTCAGCGTTTCATCGACAATCGCTTCTACTTTGGTTTCCCAATCTTCGATGCAATTGGTTTCCCAACTTGGCATTCTGTTTTTTTGTAAATAACCTGGCACGTAATGCGCTACAATTCCTGAAAGTCTTCCAAGTTTTACACCGTTTTTTTCTTGTAATACTGGACTTCCTTGCAGAAAGATCATTTTTCCGTCTACAAAATCCGTATTGCCTGTTTCCGCAATGTAGAGCAGAATCGCGTTTCGAGCCGCTTCTACATGTGTCGGCATGGATTCTTTTGTAATAGGAATGTATTTTGCACCTGAAGTCGTTCCTGAAGTTTTGGCAAAGTACACCGGTTTTCCTTTCCAAAGAATATCACTTTCGCCCGCCACCACTCGATCTACATATGGACGCAAGGCTTCATAATCGCGAATAGGAACGCGTTTTACAAAATCTGCATGCGAGTGAATGTTTTTAAAATCATGATCTTTCCCGAATTCCGTTTGTGCAGCTTCTTTGATCAGTTTTTGAAACACCTTTTCTTGTGTTTGTATCGGATTGTTTGCCCATTTGGATACTTTTTTTTGGATGTAACGTGCAAAAGGTTTTGCTAAAAGGGCTTTGAGTGATTTCATCTGTGTGTTGCTTTCTTTAGGATAATCAGATGGTTTATTTTTTACAATGTAAAATCAACAAACGATTCAGGATCAATGGAGTAACCTTCGCTCCACAGTTCAAAATGCAAATGTGTTCCTGTGGTGAATTCGCCTGTATTTCCGGCTTTGGCAATGACTTCTCCGACGCGTACCAAATCGCCTTGTCGTTTGGTGAGCGAAGCATTGTGTTTGTATACTGATATTAGATTGTTTGAGTGTTCAATGATGATGACATAACCTGTTTCGGCTGTCCATTCGGAGAAAATGACCATTCCATCCGCGGTTGCTTTTACAGGTGTGTCTTTGGGCACAGCGACATCAACAGCAAAATGCTTTTCTTTTGGGTTGTATCGTTGGGTAATTTCTCCTTTTACAGGTGGAAACAGTTTAAAGTTCACTTTCGCGGTCGCAGTTTCAAACAAGTTGTATTTGTCTTCCTGCGCGACTTCTTCTCGTAAGAGCGAATCTTGTTTGCTAGGCGACAAATCAACCTCATCGGGATCAAGCTCAAACGATCGGTACAACGAATCTTTGTTGATACTTTCACTTTTTATTTCTCCCGTAAGGACATTCCGAATCGATTTTAAATAAATAGAATCACGTCGTGCAATTTGTTCGAGCGAATCGATCTTTTCATACAAATCGATCGCTTGTTGTTTCAACGCCGTAGACGAATAGCCTGGAATATATTCTCGCAATGAGGTAAAAGCAATTAAAAAAGTAGTCATTACAATTAGCAAAATTGCAGAAAAAGCAACCAATACAAAAACATTTAACCGCGTGAGTTTAAAAGAAATACGTTCTTCAAAAGTATCTTCATTCAAAATGACCAAACGATACTTGTGCAAAAGTTTCTTTTTGAGTTGTTGTCTTTTTTGCTTTTCTTTTGCCATGGATACAAACTTAAAAAGAAAAATAGTAGGATTATGCGGTATGATTGTGTTTTTTTTATGATTCCGTAACGTTACGTATCTATTTATTTTTACCTTTGTAACTTAAATACGAATCATTATGATGTCATTACATATGTTTTTAGCCATTCCTGGAGGAACTTCAATTATTTTAATTGTAGTTGTTGTATTACTTTTATTCGGAGGAAGAAAAATTCCAGAATTAATGCGCGGTTTAGGTAGCGGAATTAAGGAATTTAAGGATGCCACTAAAGGAGAAGACGAGACTAAGAAAGTAGAGAAAGAATAGTTTTTCTATTTTTAATTATAAAATACAGAATCCACACTAATAGCAAGTGTGGATTTTTTGTTTTAAGACAAAAGCACTAGCTTTAAACTTCATTTCATCATAGAATTATCAAAATCATGAAAAAAATAGCATTTCTGTTTATTGTACTTGCCACGGTTCAAGTCAGCGCACAACAAACTTGGAAAACCATCTCACAAAATTCGTATTCTATAAAATATCCGAGTGATTGGGTAGCTGATACCGCTTCTAATATAGGAGCAGATTTATTATTGTACAACGAAGAAGACGCCGCAGATGGATTCGCGGAAAATATCAATGTAGTCGTTCAAGATTTGGCAGGCTATGATTTGGACCTTGATGGATTTACAGAGCTTTCGGAAGGTCAAATTAAAACCATGGTTGAAGGCGTAAAAATTATTAGTAGCGAACGTGTAACAAAAGGAGCTATACCGTATCACAGAATGGTATATACTGGCGAACAAAGCGGTGTGACGCTAAAGTTTTTACAGCATTTTTATGTGAAAAATGAAAAAGCGTATGTGCTGACATTGACGAGTATGGAAAGTGAGTTTTATAACTATGTGAAAATTGGAAGCACCATTTTTAAAAGTTTTCGTTTGAAATAGAAACAACCACTTGTAAATAGCAGATGAAAAAAAGCGCGCTTTCTATCGTTCTATTGGTTTTTGTACTTGTATTTTCTTGTGATTCCAACATGAAGAAAAAGACACCTTCTGAGGTAAAAGAAGCTTCCGAATCTGTTAAAGACAGCAGTGCGCACATAAAAACTTCTCACGTAAGTGACACTATAAAAAGTATACCGCTCAATTCAAAATTAAAAGAGAAAGTAACGCGCTTACATTCATTAGAACACAACTACCAACTTAAAAGTTTAGATAGTGTAACTCCACAAAAAAGTCTGCTTTTAGGAAATATAAAACGCATTCAAAAACGAGAAGATTCGTTGACAAAACATATCAATATTGCACAGTTTGAACGAGAATTACACCAAATTCAAAAAGCATTTTTAAAAGGTACAAAACCCATGCGTCCTAATGGAAATACCTATCCTAGAGTGACGGTGGAAGAGTATATTTTTAAAACTTCTGAAACGGCAAAAGCAATATATAATTCAGTGAAAGCATCATTATCCAATCATCGTTTGTGGACGTATGTGACCAAATCGCCACACGAGTTGTTCCTAGAAGAAAATCGCATGTATTTTATGCGTTCTGGTGGTTTTTATATGATGGAGATTTATAAAGATATTTTTGAAAAAATAAAGAATTAAAAATCTTGAGCTTTAAATATTAAATTAGTATTGATGTACTAATTCTAAAAAATTATTGTGATTCTTTTATTGATGAGAGATTTCGAAAGTTTCTTTTTTTGGATTTGCTTCAAAACTAAACTCATAAACTTATCAACTCATAAACTAATAACTTTATAGTTGTTCTCGATACATCCTGAATCACGTTCAGGACACTCGAACTGACGTTTGGAGTTTCGAATTCAATTTCGACTTCGATTTCTGTGACAAAAACAAGTGATTTTTGATAAAATTATGAAACGTCATTACAAGCGACAGCGCGGTAATCTGCCTAAATCAGAGCAGAATTGATATTTGAAAGAAACAGATTGCCACAAGTTTTTCCAAAACTTTCGCAATGGCGTATTATACAAAATCGTCACTTCGAGTGTCCTAAACCATGTGCTGAACTTGATTCAGTATTGATTCAGGATCATATCGAGAAGTACTTAGAAGTGCTAAATTTTAAATCACTTCAGTTACTACATCATTAGTAGTATTAAACAGCAAATTCCTGCCTTACTGAATCAAGTTCAGCACGTGTCACAGGAATGTCAAAATTATTTATTTAATCAATCATCGACAACTGAATACGTTTGCGCGCTTCGTCTACTTCGATGACTTTGACAACTACATGCTGATGCAATTTTACTACTGAATTAACATCGCTGATAAATTCGTTTGCCAGTTTTGAAATGTGTACCAAACCACTTTCTTTGATTCCGATATCCACAAAACAACCGAAATTGGTAATATTATTCACAATTCCAGGCAAGGACATTCCGACTTTTATGTCAGCAATGGTTTTTACATTCGGATCAAATTCGAAGAGTTTGGCGGCTTTTCGCGGATCGACTCCTGGTTTTTCCAATTCTTTGAGAATGTCATTCAACGTTGGCAATCCGATGGTTTCTGTACAGTAATTTTCTAATTTTATGTTGCTTAACACCGCTTTGTTGCCAATCAATTCATCTACAGAAAGTTTCACGTCTTTTGCCATTTTTTCTACGATGTGATAACTTTCAGGATGCACCGTAGAATTGTCTAACGGATGTTTCGCATCTGTAATTCGCAAGAATGCCGCGGCTTGTTGAAACGCTTTTGGACCCAAGCGCGGTACTTTTTTGAGATTGCTACGCGAAGCAATTTTTCCATGTTCCGAACGATAGTTGACAATATTTTCTGCCAAATTCACACCAATGCCAGATACATAACTCAACAATGCGCTGCTTGCTGTATTAACATTCACTCCGACCGCATTTACACAACTCATCACCACTGTATCGAGTTCTTCTTTTAATTTTGTTTGATCCACATCGTGCTGATATTGTCCTACGCCAATCGCTTTCGGATCAATTTTTACGAGTTCGGCTAACGGATCTTTCAATCTTCTTCCAATAGAAACTGCACCGCGAACTGTGACGTCATAATTCGGAAATTCGGCACGTGCAATTTTAGACGCAGAATAGACAGACGCGCCTGCTTCATTTACGACAAACACTTGCAAATCGCGATCAAATTGAATTTTTTTGACAAAAAACTCCGTCTCGCGTGAAGCGGTTCCATTTCCGATGGCAATCGCTTCAATTTTATACGCATTGACCAACGAACGTATTTTTTTCCTTGCCTGCGACGTTTCTCGCTGTGGCGGATGCGGATAAATGTTTTCGTTGTGTACTAAATCGCCTTTTTCATCCAAACACACCACTTTACAACCTGATTTAAATCCTGGATCAATCGCTAAGACACGTTTTTGTCCTAACGGCGCGCCCAATAAAAGTTGTTTTAAATTATCCGCAAATACCGAAATTGCGGTAGCATCTGCTTTGGCTTTTACATCGTTCATCACTTCGTTGACAATCGCTGGTGATAACAAACGCTTGTACGCATCTTCAATAGCAATGAACACTTGATCGGTGCAAGAAGCG
Organism: Bacteroidota bacterium; assembly: GCA_039026955.1. Classification (GTDB taxonomy): domain Bacteria; phylum Bacteroidota; class Bacteroidia; order Flavobacteriales; family Flavobacteriaceae; genus Kordia. Next base: position 17,185 of record JBCCLH010000004.1, on the reverse strand, counting down.
ACATCGGTTCGGATGATGAGTCCGTCAATGATATCTAAGGCTTCGTCTCTGTCAACCTCAACTTTTAGTTTGATAAATCCTTCTTTTTCGGCACGCAACATCGCCAACAAACGGTGCGAAGGTGTTCTATGAAGCGATTCACTCCAATCAAAATATTGCTTGTATTTCTGCGCGGTTTCGTCATCTTTTTTCGTTTTGACTACTTTGGTTGTGATCGTTGCTTTTCGTTGATAGAGGCGTCTTATTTTGTTTCTAACGTATTCATTTTCGTTAATCCATTCTGCCATAATATGTCGCGCACCTTCAATCGCTTTTTCAACCGATTCCACGGCTCCTTTTACAAATCGTTGTGCTGCGTATTGTATAGCTGAATGTTGTTGCTTCATGATGATTTTTGCCAAGGGTTCCAATCCGTTTTCTTTGGCAACCGACGCTTTGGTTTTGCGCTTTTTCTTAAAGGGTAAGTATAAATCTTCTAAGGCTGTCAAGGTTTTTGCTTGCGATATTTTTTCTTCGAGTTTTGGCGTCAGTGCTTCTTGCTCGGTAATGGCTTTTCGAATGGCTTCTCTTCGTTTTTCGAGTTCTTCGAAAGCCATTTTGAGTTTTACAATGTGTCCAATTTGCACTTCATCTAAATTTCCTGTCATTTCTTTTCGATAGCGCGCGATGAAAGGAATGGTACAATCTTCGTTGAGTAATTCAACTGTTTTTAGAATGCTTTTTTGGGGTAAGGAAAGTTGTGATTGTATGTATTGGAGTTGGGTCATTTTTTTGATTGTAAATTAGTATTGTGTCTACACGTTGCAAATGTTATTGTGAGTTTGGAAACTCACAATAGCGCGTTTGGAACTTGCAAAAGCGCTTTGAAATAAAAAGAGGCTGTCTAAAAAGTCTTTGCAAGCGTCATTCTGAGCTTGACTCAGAATCTCATCATGGTGATTATCAACTGTTATGAGAAACCGAATCAAGTTCGGTTTGACGAAATCTGTACTTTTTAGACAGCCTCTTCTTTGTCTATTGATTGTATTTTTTATTTCGGATTCTGAATCTTTAATGATTTTAGAATTGCTTCGATTTCAAACATAAAATCTCTTTTATCTTCCGATGGTGCAAAGGTAAATCCTTCTACGACCATGAGACGATTGTTGGCTTCATCTTCTACTGCATAATTGATAAACGGTCCCGCCATTTGATAGCCGAATATTTCCCACATTCCTTTGGTTTCAAAAGCAAATTTATTATCAACCTTGGCGTAGTACAAATACGGTGCATAGGCTTTTTCGGTAATCATATACATCGTTTCCGGATCATGTCCTGGCACATACGCTTCTCCGATAGAATCGCGCATTTTGATAATAGCATCCACAGTCGTGTCATTTTTTGGAATGCTTCCGTATGGCATTGCATATGCGATGATATTCATCGTACCATTTTTTACTTTTCGCTCGTACCACACAAAATTATCTTCCTTTTTGACCATTTTGTACACCGACGGAATGTTCATTGAAATTCCGAAAGTTTCTTCTAAAGTTTTGTCATCACTCAATGCATTATTGATGAAACGCTGTTTGGAAACCAATTCGTTGTCTTTAAATGTTTTAATGCTAGCGTTTGCGTTTGCGCTTAATTGCTCCACAATTTCATCATCCGTTCCCGAAACATAGATGATTTTTTGTGGTTTTGCGTATAGATTTTTTCCGACTTTGTATTTTTTCTCTTCTGAAGAATTGATCATTAATACACTTCGGTAATGCTTGATCGGTCCTTGAAACAGTTCAGGATTTATTTGTTTTAATGAAAACAGTGGTTCTTCCATTGGCAAACCATCGGTAGGCGCTCCGTAAATGCTTCGAATGCTATCGCCCACTTTTCCTTTCCATTGATCACTATCCATAATTACAGCAACCATGTTTACTCTTCCTGCAGATAATGGCAAATATTGTTCTGCGACAGCTTTATCATTTGGGTCTTCACAGGCAGAAAATAATGCTAAAACGAATAGAAATACGTATAGTTTTTTCACGATAAATCAGTTTTATGATTGTTTATTTGTTATTTAGAAACCTTTAGTTTCATACCAGGTTTTAATTTATTCCCACTAATATCGTTCCATTTTTGAATATTTTTCACAGAAACTCCAGGAAATTTTTGTGCAATGCTCCACAAAGAGTCGCCAGACTTGACAGTGTAGGTTTTTGCGTTTCCTGTATTTTTTTTGTTTTTGGTTGGTTTTTTCACCGCAAAACCAGGTTTTCGAGGGTAAATTGTCAACCGTTGTCCAATTCGCAATCGGTTAGATCGCAGTCCGTTCCATCGTTTTATGTCGCTTACGCGGACGCCAAAACGTCTGGCAATTTTTCCTAAGTAATCTCCTTTTCGAACTTTATAACGCGTGCGTTTGTCCATTTCAAAAAGTTGTGGCAATGGTTTTTCACGTTTTGCTAATTCTTCTTTCGCTAAGGCGTAAATTGCCTCTTCGTTATTTACAAACTTTCCGACTTCTTGTACTGGCAATCGCAACGTGTAGTTTCTTCCTTTTATGTGTGGAATGATGTCTAGTTTGTACGCTGGATTGAAAAATTGTAAGTCTTCAACTTTCATGTTTAATACTTCCGAAATCTGATCAAACGTCAACAATTGCTTCACGCGAATGGTATCGGTTGCGAAGTGCGGTACTTCTACTTTGTCTACTTGAAAGCCGTGTGCTTCCGCATATTCAAAAATATACATTGTTGCTAAGAAAGCTGGTAAATAACCTGCGGTTTCGCGTGGTAAGTTGGGACGAATGTTCCAGTAGTTTACATATCCGCCAGAACGTCGGATTGCTTTGGAAACATTTCCAGGACCTGAATTGTAAGCTGCCAATGCCAAATCCCAATCACCAAATATTTTATAGAGTTTTGCTAAGTATTTACAAGCTGCAGTCGTCGATTTTTCAGGATCTTGCCGATCGTCTACATAGGAATTCACATTCAAATCGTACAGTTTTCCGGTTTGATACATAAATTGCCATAAGCCTGTAGCACCAACGCGTGAGCGCGCTCTTGGATTCAACGCTGATTCCACAATGGCTAAGTATTTTACTTCTAACGGAATGTTGTAGTTGTCCAATTCCTGTTCAAACATCGGGAAATAGTACTGACTGATTTTCATCAAGCGTTCCATGGATTTTTTGCGACGTTTTAAAAATCTTCGTATCACACTTTCCAACGACGGATTGTACTCAATGTTGAATGGCGTTTTCGCATTTAAGCGTTCCAAACGCGCTTTCAACGTATCTGTAGGCAATTCTTGGTACACCACAGGATCGTATTTTAACTCTGAAATTTCTTTGTGAATGGTATCAAACAATTCTGATCCGCCCAATTCGCGCAGCCATAAACTGTCGATCTTCGCTGCCATTTCATTGTCTAGTAACTTATAGGTTTCATTGATTTTTTGAAGTGTATCTACTTTCGCAAACGTAGTTTGAATACTATCTAATTGTGGCAATACCTCATCAGCAGAACGTTTGATTTCGTTTTTTGTATCTAAATAAATAGTATCGGTCATGATGGTTTTTTTCCCATCAAGAATGATCGTGTCTTTTACGATTTTAAAAGTAGGTTTTTCTATTGCTGGCTTTTTTTCATCTTCTTGTGCCGTTCCCCCAAAAGCAAACAATAAGAATAGAATGCTGACTAAATATTTCATCAATGTATCGGTAGTTTTATCGTTTTACGAGTGTTTTCTAGATAAACAAACGTAATTGCTGCTAAATTCGTGTTTTTTGAACGAATTTAGAAATTCATCTTCATTAAAAATGATAATTCCGAAAAGCCGTTTTGTCTTTGCAGTTGTTTAACTTGGAAAAACAGGCTGATCTACCTGTTTTTTAGGTAGTTTTTGAGGGAAAAAAGATCGAGTCTGTTTTATTTACTTACGTTTGAATTATAAATAATTAATTAACCATTTAAATTAAGTATTATGAGAAAAATTCAAATAACTCAAAGTATTGGTTCCTCAAAACCATATTCATTCATCGTCAATTTAGGGGATGACAATATACTAACCGTTGGTGACAATACGCCGTTTAAAGGAAATTACACGTTTAGTGATGACGGGAAAAATATTGTAATGACAATTTTAAATCCTGAATCAGGTGTATCAAATGGACCGCCGCATTCTGCTACACTTTACAGTGGAGCGATAGACGGTAATCAATACAATGCCCTGGGAACAAATACTATAGCTCCTAATGTGTTTGTTGGTATAACATGGTCAGCGAAAGAATTATAACAATAAAATTTTTTAGTTATTAGAAAGGTCAATAGTAAAGCCGCCTCAGATATATAGCGACAGTTTTCCCCCTTAAAAACAAAAAGAGGCTGTCTAAAAGTACAGATTTTGTCAAACCGAATCAAGTTCGGTTTCTCATAACAGTTGATAATCAGTATTATGAGATTCTGAAGCCTGTGCTGAACTTGATTCAGTATCAAGCTCAGAATGACGCCTGCAAAAACTTTTCAGACAGCCTCATTTTCAATATATGTTATTTTACGATCTTCTATTCTAAAATCGCTGCAATACCTGGCAATGTTTTTCCTTCCAAGCTTTCTAACATCGCGCCGCCGCCAGTACTTACGTAACTTACTTTTGGTGCAAATCCGAACTGTTTTACCGCAGCTACTGAATCGCCTCCACCGACTAAAGAGAACGCTCCGTTTTTGGTTGCTTCTGCAATGGCGTCACCTAAAGCAATAGTTCCTTTCGCAAAGGTTGGCATTTCGAAAACACCTAACGGTCCGTTCCATAAAATAGTTTTGGATTGTGCAATGACCTCAGCAAATTTTGCTTGTGTTGCAGGTCCTGCATCTAAGCCCATCCAATCGTCTGGAATTTGAGTTACGTCTACTACTTTGGTGTTTGCATTATTGTCAAAAGCATCGGCAATGACAGAATCGACAGGTAAATGAATTGTGACGTTTTTCGCTTCGGCTTCTGCCATGATTTCTTTGGCTAATTCTAATTTATCATCTTCTACCAACGAATTTCCAATGCTTCCGCCTTGCGCTTTGATGAACGTAAAGGTCATTCCACCACCGATGATTAAGTGATCAATTTTATCTAAAATATTGTCAATAATTGTAATTTTCGAAGATACTTTGGCGCCACCTAACACCGCCGTTACTGGCTTTTCACCAGTCTCCATCACTTTGGCAATACTGTCAATTTCTTGCGCTAGTAATAATCCGAAACACTTGTTATCTGGGAAATTTTTCGCGATGACTGCTGTAGACGCATGTGCTCTGTGTGCCGTTCCAAAAGCGTCATTTACGTAGATGTCTCCGTGTTTTGCCAATTGTGCTGCAAAAGCTTCGTCTCCTAATTTTTCTTCTTCGTGAAAGCGTAAATTTTCAAGCAATAATACTTCGCCACTTTCCAATTCAGCAACCGCTTTATCCGCTTCTTCGCCAATACAATTTCCAGCAAATTTTACTTGTACACCGATGATTTGCGAAACTGTTTCTACAATATGACGCAGTGAAAATTCTTCTTGAAATCCTTTTGGTCTTCCTAAGTGCGACATTAATACGCAACTTCCACCATCTTCCAAGATATCAATAATCGTTGGTTTGGCAGCGCGAATACGTGTATCGTCTGTGACTTCAAATTGATCGTTGAGCGGCACATTAAAATCTACTCGAATTAATGCCTTTTTATCTTTAAAATTAAAATCGTTTAGCGTTTTCACGGTTTTGGTTTTTTAGGTGAATTAGTGTAACTCCTTTAAATTTTACACAAATTCAGAGTTAAATTCTTGTGTTTTGAATCCTGAATCAGCTAGCAAGATAAGTTCTTTTATATTTTTTGGAATGACTTTTTTGAAGTTTTTTTTCATCAAACGTTTTAGTACGATACCGAACGGCTTAAAATCGACAAATACTTCGATACGAAGCCTAGTTTTTTGATCATTTTCGGGTGTTAAGACGTAGTAGATATTCAATTTTTTGGTAAACGGAATTTCAGTCGTAGATTCCCCATAAACCAATTGATTTTTTGCCACTTTTTTGGTGACAGTTGTCGGATGTATCTCTTTTTTGTCAATTAAACATTTGTGCTTGTCTCCCACACGATTGACGCGATTTTTTTCATATTCCACTTTGTCAATTCCTTTGGACCACAACAAACGATAGTCAAAATTGCTAATGATTTCATAGAGTTCTAAAATCGGCATGTTGATACTCGCTTCTTCACTGTACAGATTGTGTTTTGGGACATTTTCTGGAATCAGCGGAATTTCTGGAAGTTCCTTTTTGTAGTTTGAAAGCGATTCGTACGCAAATTTAATATCTCCAAAATCATACTGAGCTTCCAAGATATGTTCTGCATTTATAATGGTTTCCGAATCTACTTCTTGGGTAAATAAAGCATATTCTAAAATGGGCACTTCATTTTTTAGCAAGCGATGCACTTTGATCACATTGCTTCCGTACGGTTTGTTGGAATTTTTGATCGAAATGAATTCTATTTCCCCATAATGCACTATAAATTTTAACGACAAGTTATACACAGATGAACAAGCGCCGCATTGACAAATTTTTTCATATTCAAAGCGCTTTAAGTACGTGTGAAATGCGATGTACATACGTTTTATTTGCGCTCTAATTTGGGAAATATTCGGTTGTTGTTCCATTTTATAGAAGAACAACGCATCGCCTTCAATTTCTGCGAGTTGCAATCCTGTGGTATTGTTATCGATCAGCAATTCCATGATTTCTGCAATGATATGCCGACTGTGTTGAATTGCCGTGTGCTGCACAAATTCAGTAAATCCAGAAATATCAGGAATAAAAAGAAGCGCTTTGTCCGCCATGTTGGTTTTTTTGATCGAGTTGCTATAAAGATACAGTGTTTGTCGTAATTATTGTGGATTCCTTTTATATTCAACTACTTCAAGACAAGCATCGAGTACATTCTTTATTCAAATACGATTTCGTTTATCGGCTCCATATCTTTAAGTTGTCCCCATTTCATTTTGGCAATCATCGGATAGCTATATGCCATTCCTTCTAAGTCAATGGTTGTTAATCCGACACGGTTGCCATTTTCATCATAAAAAGTGAAATAGTAGTTTATTTCTGGTGTTCCTAATTCTCCCCAATCATAGCTAGCACTATCGTTTAAAAGTGTTAGTAAGGTTTTTAATTCGTCCGTTTCCAGCCTTTTCGCTGTTTTCCATAAGTTGTTTTTTGTGAGTGTTGCATATTGCACTTTTTTTGTTGGAAAAGAGATTCCTTTTTCATCTTCTACTTTACACAAAGAATCGTATTGCGGTGGCAAAGGTGTATCAGCAAAATAAGCTGTGTTTTTACTAATTTCTTTTTTTATGTCTTCCAAACTAGGACGCAGGCTGATGAATACAATGAATAGCAGCAAAAGTGTGCATAAGATTGCGAGAAGGATTTTAAAACGTTTCATATTGTTGGTAAATTAGTAATATAACGCAAATAGCATGCTTAAAATTTTATATGGCACTTGTGGAATGTCCTTGAAGATAGTTTCTTTTTTTGATTAAAATGTCAATTACTTCGGGGAAAGTACACGAAGCATTCAATTGAGGTCATTAAAATATTTCGACACAAGTGTCAGCGTATTTTAAATCTCGATTATCGAGTAAAATCCAAAGCTTACCACTATATTTGCGACATGCTTTTCCAAGATATTTTAGGACTTACACATATCAAGAAACATCTCACTTTGAGTGCTGATCGCGGACGTATTCCGCACGCACAACTTTTTGTAGGTCCTGAAGGTTGCGGAACTTTACCGATGGCAATTGCATACGCGCAATATCTGTTGTGCAAGAATGTGGATGGTGAAAATGCCGGTGGAAATGATATTTGTAATTTGAAAGTTGGCAATTTATCACATCCCGATTTGCATTTTGCGTTTCCTGTGGCGGGAAATCACAAAGTGAAAAGTCATCCGGTTTCAAAGCATTTTTTGGAAGAATGGCGACAGTTTATCAAAGAACAAGCCTACGGAAACTTATTCGATTGGTACAAAATGCTTGGAATTGATAACAAGCAAGGACAGATTGGTGTTGACGAAGCGCTAGATATCGTAAAGTCGCTTACCTTAAAGTCCTATGAAGGCGGTTATAAAGTGATGATTATTTGGATGGCGGAACGTATGAATACAGCGGCTGCCAATAAGTTGCTGAAATTGATTGAAGAGCCACCCAATCAGACACTTTTTATTTTGATTGCTGAAGACGAAGAACAGATTATCAATACCATTCGTTCGCGTTGTCAAGTGTTGCATTTTCCACCTTTGGGCGAACAAGCCATCAAAGAATCACTGATTAAAAACTTAGATGTTTCCGAAGCAGAAGCGACTAAAATTGCGCATCAGGCGAATGGAAATTATAACAAAGCTGTTGATTTGGTCTATCAAGATTCTGAGGATTTGCTGTTTGAAACTTGGTTTGTTTCGTGGGTTCGCTCTGCGTTTAAAGCCAAAGGAAACAAAACGGCCATCCGCGATTTGATTGCATGGAGTGAAGAAGTTGCCAAAACTGGTCGTGAAACGCAAAAGAAGTTTTTAGGCTTTTGTTTGAATTTATTTCGACAAGCGTTATTACAAAATTATACTGCCACCGATTTGGTCTTTTTTGAGCCACACACCAAAGGTTTTTTCTTAGAAAAATTTGCGCCTTTTGTCCACGGAAATAATATTTTAGATATTTCTAAAGAATTACAAGACGCCATTTACCACATAGAGCGCAACGGGAATGCAAAGATCGTGTTGACGGATTTATCTATTAAATTGACGCGTTTATTGCATCGGAAGGATTTGCCTTTGTAGAACTTTCTTTTTTAATTGAAGTTATCTAATATATTTTTGGATAAATCCACTAATAAAATTCAAAATGAAAGAATTTTCATATATTTAACTACCAGTGATAATTTGAAAATTGAATCATGAAAATTACAGCTATCGATTTGAGAAAGATTACTCCTCATTATTTAAGAATGGGATTTCCGGTAAGCAAGTGGCCAAAAGCAGATATATTTTTAGAGGATTTTTTACATGAAACATGTATTGCATCCTGGAAATGGGATATTTCCTCAATTGATGAGGTATCTAATAATTTAAGTGAATGTGCTTGGGATGGTTTTCACTTAGGATTCTCATTTCTTTTAAGTGATATAGTGTCAATTAACCAAAATTCTGAAAACTTTATCAATGAATTAATAAAATTCAATAGTCTTTACGAAAAACTTCATGCTGTAATTTCATATAGTGTAGATCCGCAAATGCAAAGAACATGGCTTAAAAATGAAGCTATTAAAATTTTGAATTCTCCAACAAATCTTGGCTATGCAATACACAAATGGAGATTAAAGATACCTCTGATTCCCAATCTAATTATTCGACAAATTTGTACAAGAAGGCTTGGGATTCAAGCAATAAAGTATGACAACTTAAAAAGAATTGAAGGAGAAAAAGCTCTATACTTAACACTAAAACAACTAGAATTATTTGATAAAAAAAATACTCCTATAAATTCAATAAATGTTGATAGAAGAAGCCAGACTTTCGCAAGTGATATAATTTTAGTTTATGAACTATCCAAAGAACAAAATAAATATAATATCATTAAATATTTGAGTTCTCTTAAAACAAACAGTGTTTATATACCTGCGTTACTATGTATATGGGCATTTATTGACAGATTTTCTATTTCAATAAGGGGCTGTGATTGGGACATAAATAATATATTAGAAAAACTATCTGAATTCTTTAACTACTTAAAAAAAATATTTCCACTAAACATAAATTTAACTAAATCTGATAAGAATATAATTTACAAATTTAATGGCGTCGTAAATGGTAATTTAGATATAGAGTTTGCTAATATTTCAAAGTGGAATCAACAGAAATACAAGGATATTTTGCTTAGGCTTAATAACCTCCCTTGCCCAGCAAACTCAGACGAAATTAGGAGTAAGATTTTAGTTTTTTGTGTTAAATATGTAGTTGAATTAAAACAAAATAAAAATCTTCAAGAACCAGAACCATTAAGTCACAAATCACCTCAATATTCACTTGGCTTTGATAATAATTCGCATGACTCAGAACTTGGCATGAGTTCTGGAAACTTTAATGATGATGAATTAAAAACTGATAGGGGAAATTAAAAATCCACTCGAAACAACAAATTAGGCGTCATGCTTAAATAGAATTTATCCATCTTTTTTGAAAAGAATTGCGTTAGGATGTTGTAAAATTATCTTAATTCAATAAACGATATAATTTTTATTAAAATAATAGAAATTATAACAACATACATGCTCAAAACATAGCATACATGTCCTCCGTAATAAGTTTTCTATATTTTTTAACGTTTTTTCTGGGTTACATTTTTTCTCATAATGAACTTTTAATGGAAACATTAAACCATTTTATTATGAAAAAACAACATTTAAAAAGCTTAAAGCTTCGTAAAAAGTCCATCTCTAATCTCACTATTTTGACTGGTGGTGCTGATGCTGACCATGGAAACGTAGCTGCCGCTGCTGGAACTTGTGAAAGTCCTTGCAAAGGAGGAACTGGCTGCTGCAATGGAACGCAAACACTTGAAGTGTGTACCTATGATCCTAAGTCTTTAAGTTGGAAGTATGAAGAGTGTATTTGTCTATAAATTGATACCAATTCTACTGTAACGTGTAACATTTAAACCGAAATATTATGAAAAAAAGAGAATTTAAAAAGATGCAATTGAACAAAAAAACCATTTCATCATTTGATGCTGACAAGATTGGCGGTGGTATTGCCATTAGCATTACCTGTGTTTCTTGTCATTTTATAGGTACAGGTGATCCTACAGATCCAAATAATGTTTGCTTGGACGAGCCTAAAAAAGCTGATGGCAAGAATTAAAAATCCACGCGAAACAACAAATTAGGCGTCAAACCTACTGAAAAACATAGCATACACATGTGCTTTCAAAAGCTTTCTGATTTTTTAACTTTTATATTGGGTTACGTTTTTCCTGATGATGAACTTTAAGTTGAAACTTAAAACAATTCATTATGAAAAAACAACATTTAAAGAGCTTAAAGCTCAACAAAAAATCAATCTCTCACCTTAACTTTTTAGTAGGTGGTGCGGATGCTCATGGAGGAGATCATGCAGCAGCAGGAACATGTGAAAGTCCTTGTAAGGGCGGAACAGGTTGCTGTAACGATAGTATTGGACCAGAATGTACGTTTGATCCAGAATCTATTAGTTGGATATTTAATATCTGCGATTGTATTTTGTAAGTAACGTGAGTTCGACATAAGAAGTCATCAAATTACTAGTAATTGACTGAAAAATAAACATTTGTCAGTTCGAGCGCAGTCGAGAACACTGTAAAAGTTAAAATTTCGATTGAATCTCGTGAGCTTCGCTCGGTGCTTTCAGCAATGCTCGATTTGACATTTTATTTAAGTCATTGACTATTAATTATTTAACTGAATATTTATATCGAACTCACGTTAAGTAGATACTATTTTATGAGGCGAGCTACGGCTCGCTTTCTCATCTATACCTTTTTCGAATATTGTACACTTTAAAACAGAAAATTTATGAAAAAAAGAGAATTTAAAAAGATGCAATTGAACAAAGGAACCATTTCATCATTTGAAGCTGACAAGATTGGCGGCGGTATCGCAATTAGTATTACTTGCGTTTCGTGTGATTTTGTTTCGAATGATCCAACAGACCCAAATATGGTTTGTTTGGATGAACCTAAGAAGGCAGATGGAAAGAATTAAAAATCCACGCGAAACAACAAATTAGGCGTCAAACCTAATGAGAATTTATCAACCGTTTCTAGACGAAATTGGATATTATTATCTTGGTTTAGAAACGGTCTGATTTCGTAATACCGTTCCAACAAGTTTTGACGATCGTAGATGTTGAGCAACGAAAAACCTATTTTTCCTTTCCAACCGTTCTTTTTGTCAAAATCAAACGTGTACGTTCCTGAAAAATCCAAACGATGGTAGTCTGGAATGCGTGTGCTGTTCGTATCGCCAATAAACACAAATAAGTCTCCGTTGGCTTGTGTTTCTGACGTTACAGGCGTGTATGGAGTTCCTGTGCGGTAATTCCAACCTAAAGAAAATTCAAAATTATTGAGCGTATACGTATGCGCCCAACGGAAGTAATGGCGAATGTCATAGTTCCCTGGAAATGTCAATCCATTATTGATACGGGAGAATTCAAAATCATTGTCGGTGTACGAATATCCCATCCAAGTTTTGTAATTGTCGAATTGCTTTTCAATGAGTACATCCACTCCGTAAATCGTGCTATTACCTTCTGTAAAAGTTTCTAAAACACTGGTATTACCAAAGCTTCTGTTAAACGAAGTAAGTCCCGTAATATTTTTGTAATAAGTGTCTAAATCGACGCGCCAACCGCTGTTGCTAAACACAACTCCTGTGGAAAGTTGTCTGCTTTTCAACACGGGAAAGTCTTCTCCATTGGCAATCGCCCACACTTGATTTTCCAATCCGAAGTTTAAGGTATTGAATTCCAATATTTGACTTACGGCTTGATGCTTTATTTCACCCGAAAAATTCACGCTGAATGACTTGTTTAGTTTTTTCTCCACATACAATCGCGGTTCAAAGAATGCCGTTTCTGTCGTGCTGAAATAGTTCACGCGCAATCCTGCATTCACAATGAATTCGTTTTTAGTATTAAACTTGTAAGACGTAAAAAACGCATGCGAATTGTTGATGCTTTCTTCACCTACATCATACCGAGAAATACTATTTGGCGCATCCGTAAAGCCAGAAAAACCAAAGGCCGCGTCATTAGAAGAAAATTGATATCCAGATTGAATGCTATTTTTATCATTTAATTTCCAATCGGTATTGAACGAAAAACCAATATCTTTGATTCTGTTGCGCTTTTGATCTTGTTCGGTAATGTCAACAATATTTCCTCTAAAATCTCCTAAATAATCAAAATCGAATCGCGAATAATAGGCATCAAACGTATGTGAAAAATTGGCATTCCATTGGCGCTTCCAAAATCCGCTGAAGCCTGTGTTTTGTATGCTTAATTGATCGCGTGAGGTTTCTTCAAAAGCAGCAATTTCAGACATAAAATCCAGTTCATTTTTCGTCCGCAAATTGCTGATCATGATTTCGTCCTTATCCGAAAGTTTCCCAATGAGTTTTATCGTGTAATCGGTAAAGAAAAAGTTATTTTCTGTCTCTGAGAATACATTTTCCGTGATTTCGGTGCTTTCAGTAATATTCGTATTCTGAAATACACGATCGGAGAAATTGTTGTACGTAAAGGTTTCTACAAGGTCTGTAAATGCTCTCCGCGCCGAAACTGTGACGCCGAAGTTTTTTCCGATAGGTATTTTTAAATAGGCGTCTCCATGCGTCATATTAAACCCAAAACCGCCCGATAGTTTTTCAGGAACTTTGGTATCGGTTTGAATGTCGATTACGCCTGAAATACGATCGCCATAGCGTGTTTCTGTTCCACTTTTGTATACCGAAACTTCTTCGATCACATACGGATTGAACGCTGAAATGAGTCCAAAAAAGTGTCCAGAATGATACATTTTAATTCCGTCCCACAGAATTAAATTCTGATCGGGCGTTCCACCGCGAATGAACAATCCTGAAGCAGTTTCGTTCGGACTTTGAATACCTGGCAATAATTGAATACTTTGTAATACATCAGGCTCAGTAAGTCCTGGAAGTATGCCCAATTGTGAAGGCGAGAGTGAAATATTACCGTTAGAGTTTTTATCAATTCCCGAAGTCAAGTAGTTTTTCAACAAGACTGTTTCCAAATCGTATTGATCTGCTTCGAGCAAAATGGTCTCACAAGGTGTTTTTTGTAATTCTTGCGCAATGATTCGCTGTGTTTTGTAGCCTAGAAAACGAATTTCGATCGTGTCTGAGGGAATCGCTAAGAACAGTTCAAACTTTCCATCGGCATTCGTTACTGTTCCTTTTTTTTGTGAAATGTTGACGACAGACGCTTCTTGAATTGGCAGTTCGCTTTTCACATCAATCAAAACGCCACAGATCCGTATTTTTCCTTCTTGAGTTTGACTTCGAATGATGTAATAGCGATCATTGACTTTTTCAAAAACAATCGGAACTTGCTTTTGTATCCGTTGAATGACGGTGTTTAGCGAAACTTCCTGTACTTGAAGTGTGATGGTTTTTTTTTCGGCAAGCGTAGCTTTGTATGAGAATTTTACATCATATACTTTTTCTATCGCTGTAAGCACGTTGGTAAGTGGCTCTTGTTCAAAAGAAAACGATCCATTGTTCTGGGCTAACAATGAACAGGTGATGAACAGGAAGACAACACTTAGAATACTTCTCATAAACGTGACGGTAAAACTTCATTGTGCGAATCCTTTTCTTTTTCGGGGTTATGAAAAAAGGATCTTAGTTCGCTTCTGTAAGTATAACTGCTTTTTCGCCCTTAAAAGTATATGAAATTTCCATAGGATCAAAAACAGTTCGCAATGCAAGTTTTAAATTTTTATGAGAAAAAGTTCCCGTAAAACGTTGTGTTGTATCTATGTTTTCGATCTCGAATTTTATATCGTATTGATTTTGAAGTGCTTCAATCACATGTTGTAGTGGCATTTCTCTGAAATTACTTTCACCATCTCTCCAAGTCGCATTGTGTATATTGAACGTCCAAGAAGCTAGCTTGCCATCAATAGAAGAGAATGCCTTTCCTTGTGTTAAAATTTCTTTTTGCTGTGTTTTGGTGGTTACTTGTACCTTTCCTTCATGACATTTTACTTCAAAAATAGAAGCATCATGCACATGCACATTGAATTCTGTTCCCAATACCTCAACAGTTCCCGAAGCTGTTGAAACGGTAAATTTTTCACCTTTTTGTACTTTGAAATACGCTTCTCCGTCAAGTGTAACTGTGCGATCATTTTCCCAGTCATTTTCGTTAAATGAAAGCGTTGTTTTAGCATTTAAGATCGCTTCCGAACCGTCTGGTAAGCTTACGGTTGTTTGTTCACCAAATCCTGTGGTAAAGGTTTCGTCTACAGTTAGATAAAAATAAGAGAAGGTAACTAATAAAATTACAACGGCTGCAGCTGTGTATAGCCAAGAAGTTTGAAGTTTGCGCACTTTTGGTGCTGGCGCTTGTTGTTTTTGTTGAATCGATTTCAATACAGATTTCCTATCAAATGAAGGTGCTTCCATAAGGTCCACACTTTCAATGATTTGCAGATAGTCTTGATACTCAGCAGAAGCTTCAAAACGAAGTTTTTCCGCTGCTGTGAGATCATTGGCAAGCCATCTTGCTAGAAACGTATCATCATATTTTTCTTCCATCATTTGTGTTTGATTCGCTTATTAAACAGTTTCTTTAACAAATACCCTACTTTTTTTTAAATATTTCCTATTTCTTTTCTCAGGGTTATCAATGCTTTGTGCATTCGTTTTTCAACCGCTTTTACAGAGAGTCCTATCATTTCGGCAATTTCTGCATACGTTTTTTTATCGATTCGATTCAATAAAAATACTTCTCGCTGTCCTTCAGGCAGTTTTGCGATGGTGCGTTGTAATTTTTCTTGGAATTCTTTTTGTCTTAAAATAAATTCTGGTGTTTCGTGTGAAACTTTGTGTTTGGTTTGTTGTTTATATTTTAATACTACTTTTTCGTGTGCGACTTCATTCAAAAACATATTGTTTGCTACCGTAAATAAGTACGATTTGGCTTTGGTGTAAATAACTTTCGCACAGTTTTTCCATAATTTAATGAACGCTTCTTGCACAATATCTTCCGCTTGTTGTTCACTTCCACATTTGTAGTACACAAAATTCCGAAGCGTTTCGGCATGTGTATTGAAGATGCTTTCGTAGTGTTGTGATTCGCAAACAGATTTGTCTTCCGAAGTCATTAATTGTGAATTATACTTTTTCGATTTTCAAAACTACGTAAATTTATTTTTAAATTTTTTTTAAAATTTTGGTAGGGTATTTTGAAAGTTACCTGTTTTATCAACAAATTAAGCACTGAAAAGATATCAAATATTTAGAAATTTAACATTTCTAAACGTTCATAAAAATAAATTAAGTTCAATTAAGTCGGTTTTTTATTAGTTGAAAATAAGCGGCAACAAAGCAATTGAGATCGAGGCTAAAGTCTTTGTTGCCCTTTTTTTGACTGAACAGAAAAAATCATCATGGGAAAGAACTGTTATGGAAACGAATCACAACTGCCAGTTATAGTTGTCATACGAAATTCGGGAAAAAGAAAATACATCTCAAAACCTATTTACTAGTTTTTCTTCCCTCGGTAATTCTCTGAATATTATCGAGGTTTTTTTATGTCTTTTTTTAATGAATCCTAAGTAATTATTGGTAATATACTACGTATTACTAACTGATAATTAATCAGTTAGGAAATTTACCCCTTTTTTAAAATCGCGTAGTTATACGCTTAAAATTCTTCTGTGGTTGTAAGAAATTTACAAAACAATCTCATGAAGTTAAAAGCTATTTTGTAATGGCTTTGCCTCTTTTCGGATTGTAGAAGGGAAATCCGAAACCCATAAAAGTAGGAACTCATTTTTAAATTAACCAAACCATGCAAGCTATTCCAGTACCTGTTAAAAACGTAACTATTTATGCGTATTTTAACCCAACAGAGCCTTTACAAGAAATTATCATTGAAGGCGCTACAGGCACGTATTCTGTAGGAACTTTAACCACAAACATTTTTTATAATTTAGATTTAAATGACGATGGAAAACGTGTGAATCCATTAAAAGTACACGGTAAATATTATGCCACTTTTGAAACTGATGATGGTAAAAAAGAAAGTAAAAAAATTGTAACTCCATGGATGTATTGTTTAGACAATTCTGATACGCCAAGTTTTGGTCGTACAGTATCTATGTTAAAAGATGAAAGCGAAGCACAAGCTGCTGTAGCGCCATCTGCTAGTTTAGACGAATCTGATTATATCCGACTTGCTCCTTTATACGATATAGCTAAATCATTATAATTTGTCATATTTTTTTTGTATCTTGTCCTATGGCATATTCATTAGATTTCAGACGACAGGTATTCAAAGTAAAACAAGAACAAGGGCTTACTTTTGAGCAAACAAGCGATAGATTTGGTAT